>CALXKM010000016.1 GCA_944388865.1 uncultured Duodenibacillus sp.
CGGCGCTGTTGTGAATGAAAATACCGTTGAGCGCCGGACTGCTCTGACGGAGCAATCCGCCAGTAAACAGAGCGAAAAAATGTTTGAAACTGCGCGGATGGAAGATTTGGCAGTTTTAGATAAACGGCTGTCAACGGAGCCGTAAAGCGTCGTATCTGCTACGAGAATAGCTTCAAAGTTGCTGTTGAGATAGCGCAAAGCCAAAGATGCATAGCGGTCAGACTCAGCCTTGCTTTCTTCGCCGGTCTTGGAAGCGCCGACCGAATCGTTCTTAAACGAATACATGGCGTAGCCCGTCAAGCCGGCAAAAGTCGGCGTGCGGTAGCTCACGGCATTGTCCACGCGCGTCCACATGGAAGCAGTGGCGTGGCCCGAACCAAAGCCCACGGTATAGTTTGCAAAAAGCGGATCAATAGCACGGAAAAGACCGTTGGCGCCGAGCACGCTGCCGAAGATCGGCATCAGGCCGAAGGAAACAGTACCGAAGCTGCCGCTGAGGTCTACGTGCGATTCACGGCCAAAGAGGCGACTCTGTTCGGAAGCGCCTGTATCGGAGGCAAACCCAGATTCAAGCGTAAAGCTCACCTTCAAACCGTTGCCGAGATCTTCGCTGCCGCGAATGCCCCAGCGCGAGCCGAATTCCTTGCCGGTTTCCATTGAGAAGGAATCCTTGGCGTCCTCTCCTGCAAGATCCGAATCGGAGTGCACGTAGCTAAAGCCCGTGTTGATCAAGCCGTAGAGCTCAATCTGAGGAGCTGCACTTGCCGTACCGATGAATGCACCAGCAACCGACAAGGCAAGAAGCGTCTTTTTCATCATAGTTGCTCTTCCTTTGGTTGGAATTGGGATGTTTTAATACGCCCACGAGTTTAGAAATGATGAAAAACTTAGAGGAGAGTCATGAGAGTGCCATCAAACTAGTAGAACTACTTAATCACTCAGTATCATTTTTATTCGGCGCAAATGCAGGCTTTTTGAGCTGCACCTAATCTAAAAGACGTATAAAAAAGGCGCCCTAAAGCGTTGATGTTTTGCAACTTTTCAACGCATTTTTCAAATGCTCAAGGCAAAAAGCTTCAACGCAATCTGACTCCGCTGCTTCTTTTTTGTTTTGCTTGGGGCTTGTCATCAGTCTTTGTCGTCGTCTGAAAACAAGTTCGTCAGCGTCGCACGCGGAGGATGATCTGTTTCCTCTTCCAGATTCCGGATCCATTTATGGATGGGCTTTAAAACATCGAGTTTGATGCGGGCTACGTCGCCGCTCACCACATAGTCGCCCCTCAGCTTCAACGCATTGACGCTGCGATCGAGCGTTGCGCTCGAACAATTTAGAACTGCTCTGAGAGCTTCACCTCTTAACGGCAAAGGCATGCGCACCCAAGCAACGTCATGTTCAATCTCAAGATGCCCAAAAGCGACAGCCCAGGACAGCAAAAAGGCCAAGAGCCGCCCTTCGATATCCATCTGCGCCAGAATGCCAAAGCCGAGCCTATCGGAGAGCGCCATCTTTTCGAATTCGCTTGAGACAAGAAGCGTGAATTCAGGATCGTTTTTGCACACGCCCATAACGAGTGAATGAGGAACGCTCACCACGACGCTTGGCACAACTGCAAAATAACTTCCAATGCAGGGACTACGGCTGAAAAAATTTAGGTTCCCGCAAGCCAGTCTGCCAGGCACCGAAAAAGCCATGGCAGGACTCGACTGACTATACGCACAACCAAAAAACCGCGCAGTAATGCCCAACTTTACAAGCACCAGACGATCGACCTTGTCGGTCACTTTGCCCAGCACCGGATCGTGCGCATTGAGCTGCTTTTCAACACCCCAGCGCTCGATCAAGGAACGGAGCTTTGGATGCAGCGTCGGAGCAAGCCACGGGTAGATTGGGAAATTTCCGTTGCCGTCTTCCCTAATTTCCTTGTCTCGAGAACTCTCAATTTCCTTGAACCAACTAGCTGATGGCGCTCTCATGTCTGAGCCTCTTTCGTCTTATTGCCTACCGCAGACGCAGACAGCGAAGCACCAGCACCTACCCGAATGATCTAAGCAAAACTGTGCAGTCCGCGTCAGGTTGTTACCCGAAAGAAGAAGATACGGTTTTTCAACATTGAAACAACCTTCCTAGGCGGGTTGTCACTAACGGGAAAACCCTGACAAAAAGAGATCTTTTTCCAACAGCTTACATAGCAACACGCCGCAACTTATCGCATGAAAGACTCTGCGCTCTCAATGAGTCCCTGAAGCGCACGCAAAATGCTTTGCATGCGCACCGCTCGACGGTCTCCCTCAAAATGCTCCGTCGTGGTTTGAACGAGCGGGGCTGCAGCATTCTCGACACGGACAGCAAAGCCAAAGCAGACCGTGCCGACAGGTTTTCCGGGAACAGCACCGCCCGGGCCGGCAATGCCCGTAACGGACACGGCGCAATTTGCCTTCGGGCACGCAGCAAGGGCGCCTGAGGCCATCTCGCAGGCCGTCTGCTCGCTCACCGCCCCATAGGCTTTAAGCGTTTCTTCGCGCACGCCTAAAAGATCGTGCTTGGCATCATTGGTATACGTTGCAAAGCCACGGTCAAACCAGCCGCTTGAACCAGCGATCTGCGTGATTACAAAAGAAACGCCGCCCGCCGTGCAGCTTTCAGCCGTCACGCACACAAGCCCCTTTTCATTAGCAATGCGGCCAAGCTCTTGAGCAGCCTCTTCAATGCGCATCTGAATCTCACGCAGATTTGTCGCCATATTTTGTTCTCACAACCGTTGTATTGGACCACGACGAAAAAAGATCTCGACTTGACGTAGCCGCTGCACTTTGCATTTTTGAGTTTTAAAAGACTCCAGAAAAAAGCGAAATGCCGGGCAGAAGACGCGAGACGATCATATCGATAACAATAACGACGGCCGTTGCCCAAACGGCGGCAAAAAAGTCGTCAAGCATAATTCCCCAGCCGTTTTTCATCTTTTCATCAATGATGCTCGCCGGGGGCAGCTTCACAATGTCAAAGATGCGAAACGCTGCAAATGCAGCCAGCCACCCTGCAGGATTTTGCGGCAGCATCACGCACACCAGCCAAACGGCTGCAACCTCATCAATGACGATGCAGCCTGCGTCCTCCACCCCCAAATCGTCGCTCGTCTTCTGCGAAGCCCAGGCGCCAATGATGAAGATCATCGCGATGACGGCAAGCAGCATCTGCCAGTCGAGAAACTGCACCATTGCGATCCAGACGAGCACGCCGGCAGCCGTGCCCCACGTCCCCGGCCCCGGGCGCAGCAGCCCGGCACCGAAAAAGAGAGCAAGCGCATGGGCCGGATGCGAAAAAACAAATTTCATCGTCGGCCTGACGCTGTTGGCCGGATTGTCTGCAGCGTACTTTTCACGCAATCCCATGTTCTGCTCAAACCTCAAAAGTGCTCAGAGCGATCCTCAAGCAAAATGATCAAAACCTGTCGAAGGCAGCAGCAAAAGCTCGCCCCTTTCATCGTGAAGCCGAAGCTGCTCGGCATCTGGCTCCGGCGCCTTCTCAATAATGCGTCCGATGCGGGTCACCGGCGTCAAAGCAGAAATCGAAGCCTGCTCAATGAGACCTCGCTTTTCGGGCGGCGCTGTAAAGACAAGCTCATAGTCATCGCCTCCGCTCATCGCCGCCTCAAGCTGCATGGCGCGCGAAAGCGCTTTGACGGCCGGATGCACTGGAACCAGCTCCCACTGCACGTCTGCAGCCACCTGACTACGCTCGAGAATATGCCCCAGATCCTGAGCAAGGCCGTCAGAAATGTCCGCGCAGGCGCTTGCTGAACTCAACAGCGCGGTTCCCAGCGCATTTCTTGCCTCGGGGCGATCCATGCGGTGCGCTGCCGACGGGAAAAGCTCGTGAGGAAGCGTCCACTTGCCCCAGCGATGCATCAGCGCGGCGTACGACCCGCCAATTGAACCCGATACCCAAATATCGTCGCCCGGGCGAGCACCTGCTCGCGTCAGTCCCATCTCAGAGGGCAAATCACCCATGGCCGTAATCGAGATGGTCACCGGAGCATGAGCCTCTCCGACCGTGGCCGTACGCGTCGTATCGCCGCCCAAAAGCGGGCAGCCCGAAGCCAAAGAGAGCTCCATCAAGCCTTTGGTAAAGCCCGAAAGCCAGGCGTCGTCGCGCGCTGGAAGCGCAATCGATAAAAAGAACGCTCGGGGAACAGCGCCAGCTGCCGCCAAATCGGACAAATTAACTGCCAGAGCCTTGTAGCCCACGTCTTCGGGACGCGCCGAGGGCAGAAAATGCGTGCCGATGGCCATCATATCGGTGGTAACGGCTATGCGTCCGGCCGGCATATCAATGATGGCGCAATCATCGCCCACCCCTTTGCTGCGCCAGGCTCCGAACGCATCATGCGTGAAATAACGCTCAATGATGGAAAATTCACCGTTTTGAACCATTTCGACCTCTGAGAAAAATCCTTCAAGCACAAAAAGGCACGGAGCGACCGAAAATTCGACTTTTTCGGCTGCGCCGCGCCCTTTGAGTATCCGCTCAAGTCGTATGGCGCCGTCAGTGCGCCGCCCTTTTTGCGAAAAAACTAATGTTTGGCCGACTGCACTTCGTCCGGACGAACCTCTGCGGCAATCTTGTCGAGCACGCCGTTGACGAGCTTGTAGCCCTTGTCGGCGCCAAACTGCTTGGAGAGCTCGACGGCTTCGTTGATCACGACGCGATAGGGATTTTCCATTCTGTGAATGAGCTCCCAGACGCCGATCATGAGACATGCGCGCTCCACGACTGAAAGTCTTGAAGGCTCGCGGTCAAGGTGTCGAGAAAGACGCTCCTCAATGGCTGCGCGCTCTTCAAGAACGCCGCCCAGAATCTCGCGATAAAACTCCTTATCGCAATCTTCAAAATCTGCAGGCGTCAGATCACAGCCCGACACGGGCTGCCCCTCGTCGGTAATCACCGACACGAGGTTGGCATCAATGGCGGCAAAGTCTGCAGCCGGATTGATGATTGACTCGTAGATGCCAAGCAGAGCAAACTCGCGCGCCTTGCGACGCTTGCCCACAACCGAAGGAATGCGGTTATGCTCACTCATCGTCGTCATCCGTCATGTCGAACATATCAAAATCCGACTCAGGCAGCACATTGACGAGATTGGCCATTTCCACGGCGCAACGCGCGCAGTCCACACCCTTCATCTTGGTGCGGGCCTTGCACTGATCGTCGTTTTCAGTGGTCAGAATGCCGTTGGCAATCGGAATGTCGCACTCAGCGCTGACGCGGGCCACGCCAGCTGCCGACGTATTGGAGACGATCTCAAAATGATAGGTCTCGCCGCGAATGACGGCCCCCAAAGCGATCAGCGCATCAAAGCTGCCGCTTTCGGCTAAATGCTCAAGCGCAAACGGAATTTCCAGCGCGCCGGGCACGGAGACGTGCGTGATGTCTTCTTCGTCAACACCGAGGTTGATGAGTTCCTGCAGACAGGCCTCAAATTCTTCTTTCCCGGCATATTCGTTGAAGCGGGAAACGACAACGCCAATACGCAGGCCGGTGCCATCGAGACTTCCTGCAATCTTCTCAACTGCCATGTGTTTGTACTCCTATTGGTCATCAGAGAACCCGCAGGGGCTCTCTTTTGTTTTGTGTGGAGGTATTTTAGCGAGACAGACCGCAAAAAGCCTCCTGCAAGCCTTCAAAATCAACGCAAAGAGCCATGTTCGAGGCTTTTTTCCATGAATTTGCCTCTTTGCGGGATGTTGTTGCCTACGCAAAAAATTATCGAAGCTCAGCTACGGAGGCGGAGCTGCAGCTAAGAAATTCCTTCTCGAGCTTGAAGGCATTCGTCTCACTCAGGCCGTAAGTTGTCCTTAAGACAGCCCGCTTGCTCCAGACGAGATCGACGTTGCTAGACTATGGGCCTTGCTGACTGATCTTGAATTTTTTACCATCTTCCATGTCTTCTGATACCGGCACGTTCATTGCAGCGATTTGCTTTCTGCTTGCTGTTTTCTACACAGTCATTCAGCTTTTGCGGCTGATCTTTCCCGTCTGGGCCTGGCGCTACGAAAAAAATTCAATTGAAGCCACGGAACTGCTCGAGCGCGCTCTACCCTATGCCACGCCCCGACAAATCGCCGACAGCGCCCCGGCGCAAAGCTGCTTTAACCGTCTGATGCAGGAAAAGAACATCACCGAACAAGAGCGTCCTTTTCAAGTAAAGTTTCGCCGCCGCATTCTGCTGATCGTCATCTTCACCGGTCTTCTGATGTATCTGCGCTTTACGGCCAACAATGTTCCGGCAGAGGCGCCGCTTCTTGCGCTTGACCTCGTGCTTGTAGCCGTTGGCATGATGTTCGGTGATCTGGCGCGCTACCGCATCTGGCGCACGCAAAGCCACGTGCGCCAAATGCTGCTCGCAAACGAACAAGCCGCACAGAACAACGCCAAGGCTGAAGCGAGCGGCTAGAAAAAAGCTGGAATATACGGAGCCGGTGCTTGTACGACGGCATGCAGCTCCTGAGCGGCCATCCGCCCCCATTGAGGATTGCGGATCATTTCGCGCCCAATGCATACGCCGTCGGCATCGCCCGCAGCAATGATCGCCTCGGCCTGCAGCGGCTCGGTGATGTTGCCGGCAGCATAAGTCACAATGCCGGTCTGCTCGCGAATCGTGCGCGCGTACTTTTGCACCATAATCCTGCCCGAGGGCATTTGCTGAGCCAGGTCAAGCCCGCCGCCCGAAGATACGTCAACGGCGCTGACGCCCTCGTTTCTGGCGCACTTTACAAATAAAGCAACATCTTCAATTTGAAGGCCGCCGGGCAGCCAGTCGCAAGCCGGCACGCGAAGCGCCAAGACAAGTTCTGGCGCTGCCGCGCGCACAGCGCGAATGACTTCAAGCGCAAAACGCATGCGCGCATGCTCATCCCCGCCCCATGCATCGGCACGACGATTGGTTGCCGGCGACAAAAACTGATGCAGCAAGTAGCCGTAAGCAGCATGCAGCTGAATGCCGTCGAAACCTGCCCGAGCTGCCCTGACGGCAGCCGCTGCGAAATCGGCAATGACCCGCTCAATGTCGTCTTCGGTCATCACCCTCGGGGCTGATGCATCGGCAAAATAGCTGCCTTCGGAGGGCGCAAGCAGGTCTGCCCCCCACTCCTGGCGCGAGAGCACTCTTTTTTCCCGTGCAGGATCAGCTCGTCCGCCCTTGCGGCCGGCGTGAGATAGCTGCACAAACAGCCGAGTGCCTTCAGATTTCTTGCGGCAGTTCTCGACGAGCTCGGCCATCGCCCGCTGCTGAGCATCGTTGTAAAGCCCCAGACAGCGCGTCGTAATTCTCCCCTCCGGTGAAACGGCCGTTGCCTCAACAACCACCAAACCGGCTCCCGAGTCGACAAGCTTGGCGTAGTGCTGCATATGCCAGGCGCCGACCAGGCCATCATCGGCACGGCACTGGCACATCGGGGGAACGCAGATGCGGTTGGGAATCGTCAGGCCGCCGACTTCAATGGGCGTAAACAAGAGTGCGCTCATGAAACACCGGCCAAATTAGAACAGATCGTCGCCTTCTTTGTCGCGAAGCGAGACCATGCGTTCGATGTAGCGCGCCAATGTGTCGATCTCGAGATTGACCCAGTCCTGGGCCTTGAGATGCTTAAGAGTCGTCACCTCAATCGTATGCGGAATCAGATTGATGCTGATGAGCGCCCCCATAGCCGTGTCTTCGACCGAATTGATGGTAAGCGAAACGCCGTTGACGGTGACCGAGCCCTTGTAGGCAAGATACGGAGAAAGCTTGAGCGGCGCGCGAATGACAAGCTTGTAGCTTTCGGCCACTTTTTCAAAAGACTCCACTGAACCCACGCCGTCGACATGGCCGCTGACGAGATGCCCGTCGACGCGATCACCCAGGCGCATGGCCTTTTCGAGATTGACTTCACCAAAAGTATCGAGACCAGCGGTCTTCGAGAGGCTCTCGCCGCTCACATCAATCTGAAAGTCGCGGCCGTCGATCTTGGTGACGGTCATGCAGGCGCCGTTGACGGCAATAGAGTCGCCGACGCGCACCTCTTCAAGATGAAACTCCTCGGGCGTCGTAATCGTCAAACGCACGCCGTTGCCGAGTTTTTCAGGTTCGCGCACTTTGCCGATGGCTTGAATAATTCCGGTAAACATTTTTGTTTTTGTTCCTTAAGTGATTAAAGTTTTTACTTTTTTCGAAGCGTCAGCTGCAGATCTTCGCCCACGCGGCAGACGTCGTGAAAGCGCCAGCGCTGCACCTCATCCATCTTGAGGCATTGAGGCAAGCGTGCAATGGGCAAACCTTCGCCCATCAGGCAGGGCGCACAAAAGCACACGATTTCATCAATCAGCCCGGCCGCAAGCAGCGCGCCATTTAATCCCGCTCCCGCCTCTACGTGAAGTTCGTTGACCGCATCAGCACCGATGGAGGCAATGACGGTCTTCAAATCGAGCCCCTCTTGGGCGTCCTCAATGACGCGCACCTCGGCGCCCGCCTTTTCAAGCGCTGCGATTTTAATGGGATCGGCTGCTTTTCCAACAAAAATGACGCATCGCCGGCCCTGCAGAATCTTTGCATTCACCGGCGTCTGAGCCCAGCGATCCACCACGTACTTGACAGGGCTCGGATAGTCGCCCTCGAGCCTCACATTCATCTGAGGATCGTCGGCGAGCACCGTGCCGATGCCGGTGAGCAGTCCCTGCGCGCGCGCCCGCAGCAAGTGCCCGGCGCGGCGTGCTTGAGCCCCTGTGATCCACTGACTTTGCCCGTTGGCAAGCGCCGTTCGTCCATCGAGGCTCGCTGCGGTCTTCATGCGCACCCAGGGCGTTGATCTCTGCATGCGGGTAAGAAACCCTATATTGGCCTCATAGGCCTCTTGCTCGCAGACGCCGCAGTCGACTTCAATGCCGGCATCTTTGAGCATGGCAAGGCCTTTGCCGGCCACCAAAGGATTGGGGTCGCGCAAAGCGGCCACAACGCGGCCGGCCTTCTCCTGAATCAACCGCAGGGCGCACGGCGGCGTTCTGCCATAGTGCGAACAGGGTTCAAGCGTGACGTAAAACGTAGCGCCCTCAACAGACTTGCCAGCCTTCTGAGCGTTGTTGATGGCGTCAATTTCGGCATGCGCGCTGCCCGGCGCATGCGTGTAGCCGCGAGCAATCTCAATGCCGTCGCGCACGATCACGCAGCCCACGGCAGGATTAGGAGGCGCAACGAACTGTCCCTTGCGGCTTTCCGCAACGGCCTCAAGCATCCATTGGCGGTCCTGCTGACAGGAAGGCGTCACTTGTCAGCTCCCGCGCCTTGCGGGGCACTTTTGCTTTGCTGAGCCGTCTCGGCCTCGTCGAGCCCCAGCATCAAACGATGAAAGCCCTCAGGATCATCCACGTTGTAGTAGACGCTGGCAAAGCGAACATAGGCAACGGCATCGAGCTTTTTGAGCTCCTTGAGCACGAGCTCGCCCACTTTGGCCGATGGAACCTCGCGCTCGCCCAGCGTACGCAGCTGCTGCTCAATGCTTGAAATCACCTCTTCAATGCGTTCGGACGAAACCGGACGCTTTCTCAGAGCCAGGCGTATTGAGGAACGAATTTTTTCTCGGTCGTACTCTCGACGATCGCCTGTGCGCTTGACGATGACGGGCATGTTGAGCTCGGCCCGCTCAAACGTCGTAAACCTCTTGCCGCACACCGAACAGACGCGGCGGCGGCGAATTGAAAAGCCGTCATCGCTTGAGCGCGAATCAATAACGGCGGAATCCTTGGCTTTGCAAAACGGACATCGCATGGCGATCCTCTTGGAGTCTTCCTACGGGGGCAAAAGTGCCGGCGAAACTTAACTATTTTAGTCCGCCGAACACCTTGCGTTTCCTGACTTTACACGCGATAGACCGGGAACATCGCCGTGAGTTGATCGACCTCGCGGCGAACGCGCTCGAGCACGGCCGCATCCTCAGGCGCTTCAAGAAGATCGGCCATCAGATTGGCGGTCTTTCTCATTTCGGCCTCCTTGAAGCCGCGGGTGGTCATGGCCGGCGTGCCAAGACGGATGCCCGAGGTGACGAAAGGCTTCTCCGGATCGTTGTGAATGGCGTTCTTGTTGACCGTAATGTGCGCTGCCCCCAAGAGCGCTTCGGCCGCCTTGCCCGTGATGTGCATCGGACGCAGATCCACAAGCATGACATGACTCTGGGTTCCGCCCGAGACAATGCGCAGACCTCGCTTTTCGAGCTCTTCGGCCAAAACAGCAGCGTTTTTCATCACCTGCCGGCCATAATCCTTGAATTCGGGCTTGAGCGCTTCGCCCAGAGCAACAGCCTTAGCTGCAATGACATGCATGAGGGGCCCGCCCTGCATGCCGGGGAACACAGCCGAGTTGATGGCCTTTTCCAGATCGGGACGGCAGAAAATGATGCCGCCGCGCGGACCGCGCAGGCTCTTGTGCGTGGTGGTCGTCACAATGTCGGCGCTGCCAAAGGGAGAGGGATAGACGCCCGCGGCTATAAGTCCCGCGTAGTGAGCCATGTCGACCATCAAAAGAGCGCCCACGCTGTGGGCAATGTCGGCAAAGCGCTTGAAGTCGATGCGAAGCGAATAGGCCGAAGCTCCGGCGATGATGAGTTTGGGCTTGTGCTCCTTGGCCAGGCGCTCCACCTCATCGTAGTCAATAGCCTCTTTTTCGTCATCAACGCCGTAGCTGACGATGTTGAAGTACTTGCCAGAGAAGTTGATCTTCATGCCATGGGTAAGGTGTCCGCCGTCGGCAAGACTCATGCCCATAATGGTGTCGCCCGGATTGGCCACGGCCATCAGCACCGCCTCATTGGCCTGAGCACCGGAGTGAGGCTGCACATTGACGGCCATCTCGACGCCCGCAGGCTCGCAAAAGAGCTTTTTGGCACGCTCGATGGCAATGCGCTCAATTTCATCGACATACTGACAGCCGCCGTAGTAGCGCTTGCCGGGATAGCCCTCGGCATATTTGTTAGTGAGCTGACTGCCCTGAGCCTGCATCACGGCCGGAGAAGCGTAGTTTTCGCTTGCAATGAGCTCAATGTGCTGCTCTTGGCGCTGCATTTCCGCAGCAATGAACTTCCAGACTTCGCTGTCGCAGGCTGCGACGGTGTTCGAATAGTGGTACATGCCCCTGATTCCTTTCGTGTGGATGAACAAGTCGGGCGCTTTCACGCGCCGCCTCTGCCGATAAAAAACGCCCTTTTCAGATTCGCGCCGGCCACGACAACGACCTGTCGCCGCAAGCCGCCCGAAAGCACCTCTTCCGGGATGCTCATCTGAGGTACTTACATATTCAGACAACTTGTAATTATCGCATTGAGACAAAGACAAATTTGAAGACAAAACCGGCAAAAAAGCCTTTTTGTCAGGGCACGTCATCGTTTTGTCATATGTTTCGAGCCGTTTCGTCATTTTGCAAGAGCACACTGCGCGCCGAGTCTGCTTATGCCGACACATTCCCAAAAAGAAATTTTCAGGCTGAAACCATGGAAAACTATTACTTGGCGCTATTGGCCTTTCTTGCGCTGGTAGCGGCTTTCGACTTATTTGTGGGCGTCAGCAACGACGCCGTGAATTTTTTGAACTCCGCGCTCGGCTGCCGCATCGCTTCCTTTAAAACAACAATGCTCGTGGCAAGCATCGG
This sequence comes from uncultured Duodenibacillus sp., assembly GCA_944388865.1. Lineage (GTDB taxonomy): Bacteria > Pseudomonadota > Gammaproteobacteria > Burkholderiales > Burkholderiaceae_F > Duodenibacillus. Next base: position 11,670 of record CALXKM010000016.1, read on the forward strand.
CGTCATGCTCGGAGCCACCTTCTCCTCGGGCATGATGGAAATCGCCCGCTCAGGCGTTTTCAATCCGCAGATGTTCACATTCTCGGAAATCATGGTGATCTTTTTTGCCGTGATGGTCACCGACATCATTCTTCTGGACACCTTCAATTCGCTCGGACTGCCGACTTCGACCACCGTCTCGATCGTCTTCGAACTGCTCGGCAGCGCTCTGGCTGCCGCAGCCTACACGCTTTTGGCCGACGGCAAGTCGATCGTTGAAGTCGCCCAATACATCAACAGCTCCAAGTCGCTGACCATCATCTCGGGCATTCTGATTTCCGTCGTGGTAGCTTTTGTTTCAGGCACCGTCGTTCAGTACATCGCTCGCCTGATCTTTACCTTCAACTTTGAAAAGATGTACCGGCGCATCGGCGGCCTGTACGCGGGCTTTGCCATCACGGCCATCTTCTACTTCCTGGTGATGAAGGGCGCCAAGGGCGCGAGCTTCATGCAGCCCGAATGGATTGCATTCATGACGAAGTACACCTTCGAGATCGTCTCGACTCTCTTTGTTGTTCTGTCGGCAGTCTTTCAAGCACTCATCATCTTTGCCAACGTCAACATCTTCAAGATCATCATTTTGGCTGGTACGTTTGCCTTGGCTTTTGCCTTTGCGGGCAACGACCTTGTGAACTTTGTGGGCGTGCCGCTGGCAGCGCTCGACTCCTACAACGAGTGGATTGCCTCGGGCGCTGCGGCCGATGCCTTTACGATGGAAAGTCTTCTGAAGCCCACCGTGGCCAACACCTTCTTGCTGCTGCTTGCCGGCCTCATCATGGTGCTCACATTATGGTTCTCGCGCAAGGCTCAGATTGTGATTCAAACCTCGATCAACCTCTCTTCGAGCAACTCCGGCGAACAAGAACAGTTCGGAAGTTCGCTCCCAGGCCGCGTCATCGTGCGCGCCAGCATGGGCCTAGGCCGAATCATCAATCAGATCATCCCGATGGGCATTCAAAACGGCATCAACAAGCGTTTTGAGCCCAAAAAGCTCGTCAAGGGCGAAACGCCTCTTCCCTTTGACTATGTGCGCGCCTCGATCAATCTCGTTGTGAGCGCCATTTTGATTGCCTCGGCCACGAGCCTGAAGCTGCCGCTGTCGACGACCTACGTGACCTTCATGGTTGCCATGGGCTCGAGCTTTGCCGACGGTGCATGGGATCGTGAAACGGCCGTCTACCGCGTCTCGGGCGTTCTCACCGTGATCAGCGGCTGGTTCCTGACGGCCATCAGCGCCTCGACCATGGCCGCCGTGATCTGCTGGCTTACTTTCTGGGGCGAAGGCATTGCCGCGTTGATTTTTGCCGTCGGCTCGACCTTCCTGCTGATTCGCTCAAATCTTCGAGCCAAATTGGAGACTGCCAACATCCGCGCCGATCTCGATACGCGCTACGATGCAGCCAAGGTTCAGGAACTGGCCCACCAAAAGACCAACGAGAATTTCGGCAAGACCGTCTCCATCTTCAGCAATGTGGTTCAGAATTTTCTTGCCGACAAAGAGTCGTCCCTGCGTCATGCCAAGACGGAAAGCTCGGAGCTCTTTGACAAGATGAGCGCCGACAGAAGCCTCTACTACCGCATGGCAAATTCGAGCTTCAAGCCGACCAAGGACGATTTTGACGCTCGCTACTGCTATTACCGCATCTCGACCAACATCCGCGAGGTCGGCCGCGAGCTGCAGGCTCTCTCCAAGCTTGCCGCCGAGCATGTGGCCAACCGCCACCGCATCTATCAGGGCGAGCTCAAAAAGGAACTCATTGAACTTGCCGAGTACCTCTCCAAGATTTCGACTAATGCCCAGGGCTCTCTCGACATCCAGAGCATTCTTGAGCACAGCACGGAAGCCAGCGACAAGATCGACGCCATGCAGGCCGAACTACTGCGCCGCATCCCCGACGACAAGCTCTCCGTGAGAGGCTGCGAGCTTTACCTCAACTTCCTGGTCTTTGCTCGTGAATTCGTCAACCGCTGCTCGATAGCCGCCGTGCTTGAGAACCAGCTCAGTGACATCACCCGCAAAAAGTCCGCCTAACCTCCTCGGACGCTGGCAATCGGCTCACTGCGCTGGCCGCCTGCCGCATTGACCTCAAGGCCTCGCTCTCTTGGCGAGGTCTTTTTTGTTTGCGTGCTTTGCATGCTCCATTAAGCACGGGCTGATGGCGCTGATACAATCGGCAAGTTTTTTCAGCGCTCTGTTCTATTTTGCGCATGCTCATTGAAACTTTGACGAATTTTTTTGCCGGCGAAGGCGGCATCTGGGCGCTGTGCGCTTCGGCCTTTTTGTCGGCAACGATTCTGCCCGGCAGCTCCGAAGCTATTCTGACGGCTGCCCTTGCCTCGTCTGCGGAAAGCTCGCGCACGCTGCTGTTGGTTGCCGCAGCAAGCCTCTTCAACACGCTGGGGAGCATGACGTCCTGGTGCATCGGGAGATTTTTCCCCGACCGGCTTCCCAGTGCGCCGGCAATCGAACGGCTGCGCCGCTGGGGCGCCGCGGCGCTCTTTTTTGCATGGGTGCCTGTTGTCGGAGACATGCTGCCGCTTGCCGCGGGCTGGCTGAAAATCAAATTCTGGCCTGCGCTCTTTTGGACCGCGGCGGGCAAAAGCGCACGCTACAGCGCTCTTGCCGCAGCCGTTTTGAACATCCTTTGACTGCCCGCGAGGACTTGCATGCAGAAGGCGCCCTGCCTGCGTCAATCAGGGATAGCAGTGAACGTCGATGCCGCGCTCGCGCAAAATAGCAGCAATGCGCTCAAGCTCCTGAGCGCTTGCCTTTTGAAGGCCCGAGCGCGGGGTGTCGCGCGCAAGCGTATAAATGTCGACGCCTTCGGGATGAATGGCCTCGACCATATCGGCCCACGGCAGCACAAAGGCATCCGTCGTGTTGTCCACGCTTTTTCCCTCAAACGTTCCCTTCATGAACATCGTCTGAATGATGCACTTGCCTTTAAAGCTCTTCATCCAGTCAGTGACCTCATTGAGGTCGTAGCGCGCATTGGGTCGATTGACGCGCTCAATATAGTCGCAGTCAACGGCATCGAGCTTGAGGCACGGACGATCAATGAGGCCGAGCGCCTTGCGGACATCTTCGCGATCCAGATGCGTCGCATTGGTCAGCAGGCACACCTTTGCCTGCGCAAAGTACTTGTCGCGCAGCGCGCACGTATCCATGACGATGCCCAGAAATTCAGGGTGCGAGGTGGGCTCTCCATTTCCGGCGTAGGTCACGGCATCAATTTCCTGACCCGCAGCATGCATTGCTTTAAGCCTTTTTTCGAGCGCCTCGGCAACCTCCTCGCGCGTAGGCATTCTGAGCTTGGGACGGCGCTCGGCGTTGAGGCCGCACTCGCAGTACACGCAGTCAAAACTGCAGATCTTCCCGTCGGCCGGCAGCAAATTCACGCCAAGGCTGCGCCCGAGTCTGCGGCTTTTTACTGGTCCAAAAATCGGAGAGTCGAAAAGAATCGTCGACATGGATATCTCCGCGTCTGCGACCGATTGCACCGCAGACGCAAAAGCCTGAAGCAAAAATCAGTTTTCGCGAGCCGTGGCCACCACGCCGTGCATGGCCGCCCAGGTCCAGGGAGTGTTAAGCCATTCCATGACGAGCTTGGTCTGATTCTCATCGATGATGCCCATTTGATGCGCCTTTTTCACAACCAGATCGAAGGCGATCACGTCGTAAGTCGCAATGCCCTGCTCGGCAAACAAGCGCATGGTTTCGGGAATGGCATAGTTTGTAATCGACATGACCTGCGTGACTTCGGCACCCTCTTCGCGCAAGGCGCGAATGGCATCCAGACAGCTCAAGCCCGTCGAAATATGGTCTTCGAGCAGCAAAATGTTGAGCCCCTTGACGTCGCCGCCCTCAATACGAGAACGGTTGCCGTAAGTCTTTGCCTTCTGACGCACCATGATGGCAGGAAGTCCAAGACGGTAAGCAAGCGCAGCCGCATGCATGGAGCCTGCGGCCTCCACGCCTGCGACGACGTCAAACTTCAGGTCATACTCTTCGACGCGGCTTGCCATCGTCTCAATGACATCGTTCCAGGCCTCGGGATGAAAGAAAAGCTTGCGATTGTCGACGTAAACGGGAGAAATCAGGCCCGACTTCAGCCGCATGGGCGCATCGGAGAGAAACTCCACTGCCTGAGCGCGAATCAGTCGCTCGGCCATGATGTCTTCGGCAATCTTGCTCGTGTAGCTCGGCTTGTAGCTCATAACAAAACTCTCCTTTGCTTACTGCAGACCCAGGACCTTGCGGCCGTTGACGCTGGCGATGTTGACCAACTGCTCAAAATCATCAAATCGGCAGCCCGTGGCAAGCAGCTGCAGCTCGTGCCACATGTCGCCGGCGCTCCAGGGCACCATGGCATCGCACACATTGTCCGTGCCAAGCGCCACGGTCACGCCGGCGGGCACCAGCTCGTCGACAGGCGTCATGGAGTTGTGCATGGGACCGATCTTTTCGGTGCGCGCCGTATCAATCCAGGCCGTCGGACAGCAGACCATCATGACGTCGGCCTTCTTGAGAAGATCGTACAAACGCTGACGATACATCTTGGAGTGTGCGCCGATCGAGATGCCGTGAATGGCGACGACGCGCCCCTGCATGCCGTGCTCAATGGCTTTGAGCGCAAGCATCTCGGTTTCGTACTCGCTTGACATATTGAACTGATCGACATGCACATGCACCATCTTGTTTTGCGCTTTGGCGGTGCCAAGCAATATGTCGAAAGCTTCGGCTGCGCGACCAAAGTCGCGCTCGTCGCGCTTGGGCAGGCCGCCGATGATGTCGACCATTTCCGAGCCGATGTCAAACCACTTGCGCGCCTCGGGGTCAATGACGCCCTTCAACGTCTGATTGGCAAACTTCACCGTGATTTGATCGGCATAATGCTCGCGGGCGCGAATGCCGGCGCGAATGGCGCGGTCTTCGGTCATCGGATCAATGTCGACAAACGTCGCGCAGGCCGTGCAGCCCTGACTGATCATGAGCTCAAAAAACATCGAAAAGCGCCGATAGAAGTCCTCTTCGGTCGAGTCTTTCTTCAAGCGATCAAGCGCATCCCACTTCTGCTGCAGCGTGCAGGTGCGGCGCATCTCAAGAATCTCGGGCGAGAGCGTAAAGGCGCGGTCTGCGTGCGCATGCGTGTTGACCCAGCCGCCGGCCTTCATGATCGCCGGCTCAAGCATCTCGCGGATCGTGCGCGGATTTTCTGTCGTCATGTCTAGTGTCCCGCAAAAAGAATGTTCGATCGAACCCTGAACGCATCAGGGCACAACCTTAATTGTCATTGATTTATCCAAAACTTTCACATTGTCGGCAATGGAGCGGCTCACCCAGAGCGTCTTCAGATCCGAAGAGACGAGAATGACGCTCAGTTTTTCGCGCTCAGCGGCGGCCAGCGCCTTTTTCGAACCCATAGCAAAAAGAGCCGTGCACCAGCCATCGGCCGCAGCGCCGTCGGCGTTGACGATGGTGACGCTCGCCAGATCCGTTGCTGCCGGCTCTCCCGTGACGGCGCTCAGAATATGGCCGTACGTTTTGCCTGCCGATTCGATTTTTCGCTCATAAGCGCCGCTTGTGATCACCGATACTGCGCTTGCTTCAAGCACGGCAAGAATCGTATTGCGCTCGGCATCGGGCCTTTGCACGCCGATGCGCCAATTCTGACCGGACGGATTGTTGGCGATGAGCGCCACGTTGCCGCCCAAATCGATGATGCCGTGGTCAGCTCCGATGCGCTTCATGTCTTGGACCAACGCCGAACCGATCCAACCCTTGGCAATGGCGCCCAGATCCAGACTTTGTCCGGCATCAATACGCACGCGGCAGGCCCCAGGAGTTTCATCAACAGCGATGCGTTTGTAGTCGACCTTTTCGAGCGCCTTTTTAATGTCTTCTTGCTTGGGATGCTTGTCGCCGCCAAAGCCGATCTTCCAGACATTGACGAGCGTACCGATCGTCGGTTCGAAAGCGCGGTCAGACTTTTGGGCGATCGTTTTGGCTGTTTGCACAAGCGCGGCGATGCGGCAGTCCACGGGCACCCATTGACCCGCATTCTTATTGACTTCGTTTAAGGGGCCGTCGCCGTGCACGGTAAAAAGCTTTTCGTATTCGGCCACTTTGGCCTCAAATGCATCGGCAAAGCCGGCTGCCGTCTTCTCATCGGCCGCATAGAGCTTGGCCGAGACAATCGTGCCCATCGAAAGCCCTGCATATCTGGCTTCATAAACCGAATCGGCCTGAGGCGAAGACGAGGAAACGGCCCCAGCGGCAGAGCCCTGCGCCTGCGCAGCTGCGCTCAAAGGAAAAGTCAAAAACAACGCCGCGCTGCTGATGGCCGCGGCGAGCCCTACGCGTAGATGCCAATTGCCGACTGTGCGCATGTACTCAAACTTGAATTTCTGACGATAAATAGAAGCGGTCGCGTCCTGAAGCAAATCCTGCGACCGCAAAAAAACGTCCGCGACATCAGAAAGCCGGGACGATGCCTGACGCAATTTAGCACATTGCACGCGCCTGCACCGTTGCAACTGCGGCGTTGTTGCCGCAAAATACTTTGAGCCCTAGCAACGCAGTTAGCCTCTGAAGGCGCGCGTGCTTGTATTTTTTTGCGCGGGAGTTTTTTGCTTCACAACTTCAAATAAGGAAGCCTTCTTATGCCTCAAATGACGATTTCCGGTTCAATAGATCCGCTCTTGAGCGTGGTTCTCGAAAAGGGCGAGGCGATTTTTGCCGAACGCAACGCCATGGTGTCGATGGATTCGACGCTGGCATTGACGGGCCGAGCCAAAGGAGGCATTTTTTCGGCGCTCTCGCGTAAATTCCTCAACGATGAAAGCTTTTTCCAGCAGAAAATCGAAGCCGTCGACGGCGCAGGTGAAGTCCTTCTGACGCCGACGCTTCCGGGCGATGTATGCATCCTGACCTGTGGAGAACACCAATACATGATCTCCGACGGCGCCTACCTGGCAAGCACCGAAACGGTTGAACTCGAGGCAAAGTCCCAAGGACTAGGGCGGGCATTACTCGGCGACTCGGGCGGATTTTTCGTTATGAGCACCGAAGGCCACGGACAGATTGCCGTCAGCGGCTTTGGCTCAATGCGCGCCATCGAACTTGACGGGTCCCGTTCGGTCTACGTCGACAACGGGCACCTCGTCGCATGGGATCGAGAGCTTGAGTACGAACTTGCGCTCAACACCGCAAAGCAAGGCTTTTTCGGCAAACTGCTGCACAGCCAGACCTCGGGCGAAGGCATTGTTCTGAAGTTCTCCGGCCGCGGAAAGCTTTTCGTCTGCTCGCGCAACCGCGGAGGCTTCGTTGACTGGATGCTCTCTCAGATGCCCCAGGAAAAAGCTCCGAAAAACGACTAAGCGCCGGCTGCCGCCAAACGAAGCGCTGCTATCAGAGGCAAAAAGCAGAGCGCACCCAAAAAAAACAAATCACCCTCCTTATGACAGATTTGCAACACTTTCTTACAGGAGCAATTCGACAGTGGGATAATGGGGGTTCATGGTTTGATCAAGGCCGGCTTTTTTGTGCGTTTTTTTGTTGTCCATGCCGTCATCGACTTGCATTCACCTTGATTCAAGGCTCTGCGTGCTGAGCAATGTGATGCGAGCAAAGCAACGGCTGAGAAATAGCGTTCTGCCGTCTCAACGAGTGCGTTTGCGCTCGCGGCTTTCTGCGTGCGGCTTGCTTCAGTCCGCGGACGCCCGTTTTGCCGCGCCCGCAGATTCTTCTGTGCGGATTTCTTTTCCTTTTCAACTTTTCGGCGCTTCTTGCTTGCTGCGCCGGTTTTTTTGCGTGCTAAAAAATGAAAACAGCTCTTCTTAAAACCGCCGTTATTTTGTCAATCGGATTGTTCGGCGCCTCCATCAACGCCAATGCTCAGGCACTTGCCAAATGGCGCGTTGCCGTCTCCGAGCTTCAAATCAGCCCGGCTCTTTCTGCTTCTGCAGCCAAGACCGTCCAGCAGTCGAGTCTGCGCACGGACATTGAAGACGCCATTCGCAACGGCCGCAAATTCGAAGTCGTCTCGCGCAATACGGCCAAGATGCAGGCTCTGCGCGCCGAGCAGCAGTTTGCCCAGTCCGGCTTGGCTGCCGGCGACGCCGCCGCCACCGGTCAGATGTCCAACGCCCAGTCGCTTGTCGTCGTCGAAGTCCAAAACTTCGCCTTCGGCCGCTCGGCAAACAAGATCCCCAACATCGAAAACAAATACCGCATCAGCGACTATGCCAACATCGAGCTCAACGTGCAGATTCTCGACACTACCAAGGGCACGATGACGGGGTCCTTCAATGTAGAGGCCAAGGCATCAAGCGGTACGCGCGTGAGCAACTCCGTCGGCTCGCCAAGCCGCGACATTCTCGACAAGGCGCTTGATCGCGCAGCTGCCGACCTGGCCAACCAGCTCTCCGATACGATTTTTCCGATTACCGTCATCCAGGCCAAGGGCAAGCAGCTCTACGTCAACCGCGGCGCTGACGGCGGCCTCAAGGTCGGCGACAAATTCATCATCTTCCGTCCAGGTGAAGCTCTGATTGACCCGACCACCGGCGAAAATCTGGGCTCAGCGGAAGAAGAAGTTGGAACCGCCAAGGTTGTGCGCGTCAATCCGAAATTCACCATCATGGAAGTGACCAACGGCGACGTCGCCCTGATGGAAGCCGGATTCATCCTGCGCCGCCCGGTTGCTGGAAAGTAACTGCCTGCAGGGGACGCAAATGCAAAACACTTTTCTGAACACCTCCATCAAGACGGCTTTAGCGGGCGCGCTTGCCGTCTGCATCGGGTGCGCTGCGGCCGCAGGCATCACGACGAAGACCGTCAATGCCGAAGGCTACGGCGCCGATCGCAAGGAAGCTGTCAACGCCGCGCTTGTCGAGGCTGTCGCCAAGGTGCGCGGTTTGTCGATCGTCAACGTCTCTGCCTCTGCCAAGGCTTCGACTTCAACGGGCTTTAATCTTGGCAGCAAATCGATTCGCATGGGCGCAGTGAGCGAATCCAACGCCGACGCAACGGCCTCGGAAACCGCAGGCTCCGTCAAGAGCTATGAAGTGATCAGCGTGACGGAAGAAAATGGGCGTCTGCACGCCAAGATTTCTGCCGACATCTCCGTCTACAAAGCCGATCAGTCCAACAATCGCCGAAGCATTGCCGTGGTGCCGTTTCGCATTCCCGAAGATGCCCCTGCTCAGTACGAAAAGTTTCAGCAATTTATCAGTCAGGGTGCGGTCGACTATGTGACGAGCACGCGCCACTTTGCTGTTGTTGACCGCAGCTACGAAAAGGAGCGCATATTTGAATTCCTGCGGCTTTTGCTGCCCGACGTCAACCGCGACGAGCGAGCCCGCATCGGCAACAGCACCGGCACGGACTACCTCGTGGTGGGCGACATCATGAATTATCAGACTCGCAAGACAAAAACCAAAGTTCCGTACACGAACGAAATTCTCGAAAAGGAAACAACTTCGGCTACGGTTGCTTGGCGCGTCTTGGAGGCTGCCACAGGACAGATACTGGCCGCCGGCACGCTCAAAAAGGACTTCAACTCGATTGATCCCGACATCGGCCGCACGATCGGCGAAGAAATTGCCGAAAAGATTGCCGACATCATTTATCCGATCGTCGCCCTTGAATTCAGCAACGGCCGCATTTCGCTTGCCCAAGGCGGCGGCTCCATGAAAGTCGGCCGCGTCTATACGCTCAATCGCTACGGAAAAGCCCAAATCGACCCCTACACCCGCGAACCGATGGCTCGCGAAGAAATTCCTGTCGGAAAGGTTCGGATCGTTTCCGTCAGTCCCAAGATCTCCTACGCCGAAGTCATCGACAGCCGCGTTGATCTCTCCGGCATGGGCCCCAAGGAGTACGTCCTTCGCGCCATTGACGACGGAATGTCCGGATCCTCGCGCGGAGCTGCCAAACCTGCCGTCAAAACCATGACTCCGGCCTGGTAGAAATCAATTAGAGAGAGTTTTTTGAAATGAAGATTGCACTCAACGTTCTTTCGGCTTCCGTTCTTCTGGCAATGTCGGTGAGCTTTGCATCAAATTCAGCGGCCCAACCTCAAACCGTCGTGACAACCCCGACAGCAGCGGCCAGCGCTCAGACGCAGGTTGCCTCTGCTGCGCCCGTTGCCGTCGTAACGGTCGAGACCGTCAAAGACATCAATCAGATCCCTGTGGCCGATCAGCAGCCCACTGTTAAAAAGCAGCGTCCGAGTCATGCTGTCCGAGAAAAAATTACGGCCTACGTGAAATCCAAGGGCATCGTGATCGCAACCAATCAAGATGGAAAGACCTTCTATGACGGCTACGCCACGGTCAAGATCAACCGTGCCAGTCCCGACTACGGCAAAGCGCTTGCCATGGCCTATCAGGAGGCCTACATGGCTGCGCTGGCCAAATTTGCCGAACAGCTCGAGCAAACCGTTGCAGACCGTCTCGAGCGCGATCTCTTCACCGACAGCAGCACCAACGCCAGAGAGTTTGCCGCCGAACCCGGACAGAGCAAAATCCAAACGCTCATCGACAAGGGGCTTGAGCTTGCTGGAGCAAAGCTCGATGATGCCTTAAGAAAGCTTGGCACCACCGAGGCTCAGATCAAGAGCCTTTCGCCGGCCGAAAAGAAGACCCTTTACAAGAACTCGATTCTGCAGACCACCGTGCAGCACGCTTCTCTTGCCTTGGGCGGCATCAACATTCAGCAGAACTTCATCGAAAGCGATGAAAAGGGCAATGCCGCCGTCGGCGTTCTGATTGCCTACTCGCCCAAAATGGCCTCGGTTGCCGAGTCGCTTGCACGCGGTGAAAAGCCTCTGATCCGCGCTGTCGGTCAGCCCTTAGAGGAGCTGCTGCCCTTGAACGAGCCCGAAAAGCTCGCGCAGAACTTTGGCCCGCGTCTTTTGATTGACAGCTACGGGCCCGTCATCGTGTCTTTCGGCTTGTGGAGCTCTTCGTACACGGGCACCGATGACGTTCTGGCAGACCAATACGAACAGGCAGCTCTGCGGCAAGCCAATGCCGATGCCAACGCACAAATCGCGCGCTTTCTTTCTGTGTCCTTTACCACCGACTCTGAAGCCACCAGAGGCGCATCGGCCGAACGCTATGTTGAAAAAGACAAGCAGACGGGACGTGCGGGCGCCGACATTGCCAAAAACATCATCACAGATCGCTTAAGCGAGCAAAGCGTAGCTCAAGCCAATGCGCGGCTTTCCGGCGTTGAAACTCTCAAGGAGTGGACCTGGCAGATGCCCGAAGGCCAGCTTCTAGTCGGCGTCGTGAAGGCATACCGCTTTGCCGGCATAGAAAATGCCCGAAAGATCCTCGAGGGGCCGCAGGAAGAGAGTCAGCCAGAACCTCAGCCGCAGGACCAGAACCCGGTCGGCGCCATCAGCAGTCAAGGAAGTGTTGAGTCTTCGCTTGACGTCTTTTAAACCAACTCAATCAAACCAGTAAAAGGAACAGAGCAATGAGAAACATCAAAAAACTTCTGCTTGCAGCTGCAGTCACGGCCGCTCTTGCCGGCTGCGCAACCACACGCAGCGACTCTCTCGGCCTGGCTGAAAACGAAGGCGTAAAAACATACGCTGAAGCCTATCAGCCCGCCCGCGACCTGCTCACCGCCGGCAATTTCGACGAAATGAGAGCAAAGATGAAGACTCAGGTCCTCGACAAGGACGGCAAGGAGCTCTCCAACGAAGAAATTCACGAAAAGCTTCTTAAGTCGGCAAGCGAACTGTCCCTGATGGAGCGCGGCCTGCTGTCGCTCAATCTGGGCAAATTTGAACGCGCCCTGTTCTTCTTTGACATTGCCGAAGAAAAGCTCAACTTTGCCGAAGACAATGAAGGCATCGGCGACAAGGGAGCCTCGCTGTTTAAGTCGGGCATGGCCATGCTCACCGGCGCTTCGGAAATGTCCGACTATGAAGTGCGCAGCTACGAAAAGGTGATGCTGCTCAACTACAAGGCTCTGTGCTACATGCTGCTTGGCGACCGCAAGGCCTACAACGTCACGCGCCGCGCCATTGACCTGCAGCAGCAGGAATGGGAAAAGTTCCAGCAGAAAAAAGTCGAACTTGAGGAAAAACTTGCCAAGGACGGCATGGAACTCGGTCCTGACGGCGTACCGGTGCCTGTAAAGGGCGCAGCCGCTCCGAAGGCTGCCGCCGCCCAGCAGCAGGCTGCCGCTGCTCAGGCCCCTGACATGAATCAGATCATCTCCAACATCAATGTTGATGACCGAACCGAAGAAGTCAAGAAAAAGGCAGCTCTTGTCACGTCGGCCTACGTCAACCCCTTTGGCGACTACATGAATGCTGTTTTGCAGGAATTCGACAGCCTTGAAGACAAGTCGCTTCGCGACAACGCACGCATTTCCTATGAAAAAGTCGTCAAGAACAATAAGGACTGCAGAGCAGCGAAGATCGCTCAAAAGTCCGTCATGAAGGGCATCGGCAAGAATCAAAAGCTCGTGCAGGTGATCTTGTCAGACGGCTTTGCTCCCTATCAGCTCGAAAAAAGCCAGGAGTTCGTCGTCGGCAAATACCGCGCCACAGTCAACTATTCGAGCGCAACGCCTGTTGAGTCGCCCTTGGTTGCCGCCAACGTCAAGGTCGGCGGCAAGAACGTGAAGATGTCGAGCCTCACGAAGATGGAATCGATCATCTTGCGCGATGAACAGGACAACCTGCCGTGGCGCACCCTGGACATCGCTCTGGCGCTGCTGCGCTCTGCCGTTGCCAATGACCAGCTCGGCGTCCTAGGCGGGGCACTTGCGAGCGCAATTCAGCATCCTGATACCCGCTCTTGGCTGAGCCTGCCCAATCAGGTGCTCGTGAGCCGCATTGTTGTTCCCGCCAATCAAAACGCCATTGAGCTGACGACCGTCGACAAGGACGGCAAGACGCTTGCTGCAACCAAAGTTGAGATCGCCGACAAGGGCCCGACTGTTGTTTATGCTGTCAATTACGGCAATCACATTCAGGCCTACGCCAACGCCTTCTCGTGGGTGAAATAATTCGTGAATCAGCCTCGCTTGAGCCCACACCTTTCGGCTCAGGCGAGCATCATCAACATTGAGGTTTTGTCCATATGAAAAAACTTTGCCTTGCGCTTGCCTGCGGCGCCTTAGTTCTGTGCGGCTGCCAAACGCCCGCCCCTGTGAGCGCCCCAGAGCCTGAGCCCTTGCTGCTGTCGGCTAATGTCGCCCCCGGCGTTGCCGTTCACTATGACAACGAACTCGTTGCCAGCGCGCTTGAGGTTGTGCGCGCCAACATCAACGCCTCGGGCAGACTTCCGAAGCTCACTTTTCAGATCAGAAACAAGATTTCCCAACGCTATCCGATTGAGTACCGCATTGAATGGCTTGATGCCGACGGCGCCCCGCTGATGGTCTCGAGCGCCTGGCAGCAGGTCACGCTTTCGGGCAATGCCATTCGCGCCGTCACGAGCATGGGCAAGAGCCCCGATGCCAAGACGGTCAACATCGCGTTGCGCATTCCGCAGCCTGTTGAAATCTTTGTTCCTGAGCCCGATCCCATGGAGCAGATGAAGATGCAGGAAGAATACAACCGTCAAATGATGCAAAACGCTCAGCAACCGCAATAACTTTTAGCAACCGTTATGAATACACGCCTTTTTCTTGTCTGCGCCGCAACGAGCTCTTTGCTGCTTGCCGGCTGCGCCACCACGGGAAGCAACTCTTCTGGCAGCACTTTTGCTCCTGCCATCTTCGGGCACTCCCGCACCGTGTCCATCGTTGACTCCTCGGACCGCAACAAGCTTGATACGAAGATCTCTCTTTCGGACATCATCGCCTTTGCGGAAAATCTCACCAACAAGATGCTCGCTTCGCCCGTCATCGCCAAGGCAAAGAAGCCGCCGCGCATCGTCGTCGGCACTTTGCGCCAGAACACGCATGACGAAAACCTGCGCGTCGGGGACATTCAGGACCGCATTCAGGAAGTGCTCTTTAACTCCGGCGCCGTTCGCGTTCTTGACAGCTCAGCAAACAACTTCGACTACATCATGCGCGCTGAGATCACCGACATCGTCCAGCGCGCTCCCGATGGACAAAAGCAGGTGGACTACACCATGAAAATCAAGCTCTTTACCATTGACGGAGAACTCAAGGGCCAGTGGTCTGACGATCTGTCTCTTTTCAAGTCCAGATAAGCTTGGTTTTCTCTGACCGCGTCATTTTTGCACGCATTCAGAAGCCCACATACTCGGCCGTTGATTCTGAAGCGGCCGATTTTTTTCAAGCAGCAAAAAGCCGGCCCTTTTAGCGCACATTCTGCAAAAAAGACCGGCTTTATTTGAGCTCGCGCCCGAAAGCGCGGAAAGGCTTTTCGAATTACTGAGCCTTCTTCAGAGCGTTGTTGACGGCTTCAATGATTCCCTTGGAGGAATTGGTGGCGCCCGTCACGCCCTGCACGCCTTCGGTACCGTTCTTCTCAACGATTGCCTTGGAGACGTTCTTCTCAGCAGCCTTGAGCAGCATTTCGGTTTCGCCGTGCTTGACGACCTTCACGCCCGTGATCTTGCCGGAGGCAACGGTCACTTCAACCTGAATCTGGCTGGCATTGCCCTTGCCTTCGCCCGTGTAGGTGCCATCCTTGTAAGCGGCGGAAACACCAGTGCACAGAAGGGCAGCAGAAGCTGCAACGATGAGTTGCTTGATCATTTTGACTCCTAGATAAGTAAGTCTGTAGTAGAAAGAAAAAAGGAAGTCCTGCAACGCACTGTCAGAGCACTGCCTCTGCCAGTACGGCACCGCGCAATAATGCGCGCAAGCAGGCCGCGCTGTCAAGAAAAAGACTTGTCAAAACAACGCTAAAGCCCGCAAACGTCGGCCTGCCGATGGCAAACCGACTGCGGGCTCGCACGCTCCCGGCAATGGGAGCTTTGCTCCATTGCGCCATCCTCTCAACAGTGCCTTGTACAGAACGATCCGCCAAGGCGGGAAAAGAAGAAGAATAGCACACCCCTGCTTAACGCAAGATTAGTGAGCCTTGGCGTAAGCAGCAGCGCCCTGACCAGCGATGCGGCCATAGACGATGATGTCGGCCTGAGCATTGCCGCCGAGACGGTTGCCGCCATGCACGCCGCCCGTCACTTCACCAGCAGCGAAGTAGCCCGGGATCACCTTGCCCTTGGCATTGAGCACTTCAGCCTTGGTGTTGATCTTCACGCCGCCCATCGTGTGGTGCACGGCAGGCGTAACGCGAATAGCGTAGTAGCCCGGCTTGTCAAGCGGACGTTCCATCTTGGTGCGGCCGCAGCAGCTGTCCTTGCCGGCCTTCTGATCCTTGGCGTACTGAGCCATCGTGGCCTTAAGAGCATCGGCAGGAACGCCCATGTTCTTGGCAACTTCATCGAGCGTCTTGCCCTGGATGACCATGTCGGGGGTCTTGATGTAGCCTTCGATAGCCTTCAGAGACTTGCGGACGTCTTCATCAAAGAACATGAAGGCGTGCCCGGTGGGCTGCTTGAGGATGGCTGCGGAAACAACGTCACGCGTGCCGAGCTCGTCGCAGAAGCGCTTGCCTTCGGTATTGATCAGCACAGCGCCGTTGCCGCGCACGGCTTCGGTCACCATCACGCCCGTCTTTTCAACAACGGTCGGATGCGTCTGAATCTGGTCCATATCCACGAAGGCTGCGCCGATCTTTTCGCTCAGCGTGATGCCGTCGCCCGTGGCGCCCGGATGGTTGGTCGTTGCAAAGCCCTTCAGGCGCGGAATGATCTTGCTCACCATTTCGTTGTTGCCGGCAAAGCCGCCTGCGGCATTGACCACTGCCTTGGCATCGATTTCATAGGTCTTGCCGTCGTTCTTGACTTTGACGCCGGTCACAGCGCCCGTCTTCTTGTCCTGGATCAGATCCACAACCTGGCTCTCGGTGCGCAGATCAATCTTGCGAGCCTGAACGGTGTTGTAGAGGGTCTTGACGACTTCAGGACCAACAGAAGCGCCGCCCGTGGGACGGTGGCAGCGCTTGTTGGTGGCGCCGCCCATGAAGCCCACGTCGTTGAAGTCGCCGCCGAGGCTGATGAGCCACTGAACGGCAGCGTTGGAATTCTTCACGAGGGTGCGCACGAGTTCAGGATTGTTGCGATTGTGACCGCCCTTCATCGTATCCTGATACATCTGCTCAAGGCTGTCCTTGATGCCGAGCTTGGCCTGCTGCGGAGTTTCAGCAGCATTGATGCCACCCGTTGCGCGAATAGTATTGCCGCCAGGGAAGGCCATCTTTTCAAGAATCACAACCTTGGCGCCCGCATCGTGAGCCGTAATAGCTGCGGCCATGCCGGCGCCGCCAGCGCCGATCACAACCACGTCGGCCTTTTCACCAGCCTGAGCCATGCCAAAGGCGGCGGCAATCATCGAAGCGATAACAAGTTTCTTCATTTTCCCCTCCTACTGGGAATTTTCTTAATTGTTTTCATATTCAAAAAGCACAAGCACGCGCAGCGCACGCACATTCTGCTTTCTATGAACGCGCCCGATTATAGACTTTGTCCCTAGACGCCCTGGATATTAAAGTTAATCGCTTTTGACATGACGCATATCCATCTCGGCGCTCCTTACAAAACCAACATCGGCATGCCGCCAACCTTTGCCTTCAGCTCATTTGCAACACAGCAGCGCCTTGCTCAAGCACAGCAAAAAAAACAGTCGTCCGAACTGTCAGAGTTCAGAGACTGCTTTTTTTGAAGGCTTTGACTGAATGCCTTGCACCTACTTCTTTTGCTGCTTGCCCCAGCTGTCCCTGAGTCCGACGGCAAGGTTGAGCACCGGGTGCTGAGCCGAATGGTCCTTGCTATCGGTCACGAAATAGCCGGTGCGCTCAACCTGAAAGCGCGTATCGGGAGCTGCTTGGGCAAGTGCCGGTTCAACATATCCCTGATAGGTCTTCTTGCTGTCGTGATTGAGCACATCAAGGAAATTCTTCTCCGCGTCGGGCTGAGCCACGGTAAAGAGCCGGTCATAGAGCCGGAATTGAGCGGGCACGGCGCTTGCGGCATCAAGCCAGTGAATGGCAGCCTTGGTCTTGACGGAATCTGCGCCAGCCGAGCCCGTCTTGGTCTCGGGCAGATAGTCGGCATGCACGCACACCACGTTGCCGTCGGCATCCTTTTCAAAGGACGTGGGCACAATCACGTAGCCGTAGCGCAAACGCACGGGCTTGGCAGGAGAGCCATCGGCAGGCACCGTCAGACGACGATAGCCCTTAGGCGGAACCTCTGCGAAATCGTCAGCCTCAATCCAAAGCTCGCGGCTCATCGTAAGGTGCCGCTCTCCCATTTCAGGCTTTTGCGGATGGTTGGGTGCCGAGAGCTCTTCGCTTTGGCCTTCGGGATAATTGTCAATCACAAGCTTTAAGGGATGCACGATGGCAAAGCGGCGCTCGGCGCTTGACTCAAGATCCTCTCTGAGGCTTTGCTCAAGAACGCCGTAGTCGATCCAGCCGCCCGCCACACGACTCACACCGCAGTGTTCGACAAAGTTCTGCAGCGCACGGGCCGTGTAGCCGCGACGACGCAGTCCTACAATGGTCGGCATGCGCGGATCATCCCAGCCGTCGACATAACCCTCGGTCACAAGCTGAATGAGCTTGCGCTTGCTGAGCACAACGTAGGTCAGGCTCAGACGATTGAACTCGTACTGATGCGAGAGCAGGAAGAAATTCTTTCTGACAACGGCCGACAGCGCCGCCTGCAGCAGCGGCGTGAAGTTTTGGGGGTATTGGCCAAGCAGCGCAAAAAACGTCTTGCCCTCGGTTCCATCGAGCGTCTCAGGGCCGGTCGTGGCAGCCCAGCGGCCGAAGATCTCGCGCATGGCATTTTCAGGCTCGCTTTGACCAAGCTTGCCCGCGGCGTTGAAGGCAGCGCGCGCAAAGGCAAGCGCACGGTCGTCTTCGCCTGCGGCCATCTTCGCGACAAGCGCCTTGGCTTCTTCAAACTGCGGCGCGCGCAGCACCGGAATGATGCGCTCAAGCGCCCAATCATAAAACGCTCTTTGATCTTCAAACTCAAGCGTGCAGATCGAGTGCGTGATGTTTTCCAGCGAATCTTCAATCGGATGCGCAAACGTGTACATCGGATAGATGCACCACTTATTTCCCGTGGCCTGATGCTCTGCAAAACGGATGCGGTAAATTGCCGGATCTCGCAGATTGATGTTGGGCGAGGCCATGTCGATCTTGGCTCTGAGAACCATTGATCCTTCGGCATGCTTGCCGTCGCGCATTTCACGGAAAATGCGCAGGTTTTCCTCAGGCGAACGGTCGCGATAGGGCGAATTCTTTCCGGGTTCGATGAGCGTGCCGCGATTGGCGCGCATCTCGTCGGCAGACTGCTCGTCGACATACGCGTAGCCTGTCTTGATGAGGTGCTCGGCAAAGGCGTACATCCATTCAAAGTACGACGATGCGTGATAGAGATTGACCTCGCCGTCGTGCTTCCAGTCAAAGCCCATCCAGTTGACGCTCTCGAGAATGGCGTCAACGTACTCCTGGTCCTCCTTGACCGGGTTGGTGTCGTCAAAGCGCATATGGCAGTAGCCGCCGTAGTCGCGGGCCAGTCCGAAATTCAGACAAATGCTCTTGACGTGACCGATGTGCAGATAGCCGTTGGGCTCAGGAGGAAATCTCGTGCGGATGCGCGCAGGATCCTCAACGCCGCCGGCGGCCTGCTCGCTGTAGGGAGCAGGATGACCGCACCACAAACGGGGACGATTGTTGCCTTCACGCAGATCAGCTTCAATGATGCTGCGAATGAAATTGGTCGGACGGGCCGCGCCCGTGTTTTCTTCGTGATTAACCGTATCAGTCATGATGACAAAATTCTTGTCGGAAGTCCTCAGGTCTGATTTCCAACGTCAGACTCAGCGCCAAACAAGAAAAACTTGCGAAGTCAGAAAAGATTGATTGTAGCCAACAAAAAATGCTCGCGTCAGGCAAGCCCAGGAATGCAGCCGTTGATCATGGCCACATACAGGGCCGTGCCTGAAAAAATCGACACAAGCGCGTTCTTGAAAAACCATTGCAGTGCAAAGGTGAGCGCAATGGAAAAAAGTTCCGGCGCAGGCAAGCTTCCGAAAAGTTCTGACGGGACCCTGGATGCGGCCGCTCCCAAGGCCGCATGCACGACCAAAAGCACCATGATGGCCAGCGGCAGAAATTTGCCCAGATCATCGACCCATTTCTGTTTTTTGAGCCAGTCGCTGGCTACAAAGGGTACCGCCCGCTCGGCAAAGGACACGAGCATCATGGCGACAAACACGCATAAAAGGTAACCAAGATCGTTCATCACCGCACCTATTTGCCGGCGCCGAGGGCATCACTGTCGCCCTTGCCTGTGCGCAAGCGTCCCCAGACGAGCCCTGCGGCCATGCAAAATCCAATTGAAACAGCCAGAGGATTTTCCGGCAGCAGCCAGCGCGCAAGTCCGTATCCGGCCAGAGCCGACCAAAGCGGCCAAGCCGAAAAGCGCTGTCTCCAAAGCTCGCACATCAACATGGCAAACAAGCTCGTGAGAACAAAATCCAGGCCGACGAGATCAATTTGCGCAGATGCGCCGATAATCGCTCCCAGAGCGCTGCCCGCAATCCACCAGCAGTGATTGAAAAGGCTCAGCCAGAAAACTCGCTCTTTAGGGGCATTTTCCGGATACAGACTTAAAAGAGAAAACGTCTCATCGGTGAGCGCAAAAACGCAATACCATCGTTTGATTCCCTTTTCCGGCATTTTCCTCAAAAGCGGCAATCCGTAAAACACATGCCGCAGGTTGAGCACCGCCGTTGCAAAGGCGATGGCAATGACTGAGGCGCCGGCTGCGAGCATCGGAACCATCATGTACTGCACTGCGCCGCCGTAAATCATCACCGAGGCGACCGGTGCGAGCCAGACTTCGCCTCCGGCCTGCGTAAAAAGAAACCCGAAGACGATGCCCAGCGGAACGTAGCCCAGCATCACGGGGATCGAATCCCGGAAAGCCTGAGCGATATTGTTGTCTTCTGAGGTCTTCATGCGCAAAAAAAATAAAAAAAGAAACGAGCGCTCAGAGCTTCGAAAGCCCGTTCGAGCGCCCGACCGCAAAAATCAGAGCCGGCATTCTAACAGAGAGGCATCCGGCGCAGTCCCTTCCTCACCACAAAGGCCATTGGGATTGGGCGCAAAGTGCGTCTCACGGCTTCTTTGTTGCCAAAACCTCAATCGTCTTGCAGACATCAACGCGGCCCATCGAGCCGCAGGCAGTCTCAAGCTCAGCAGGCGTCAATTCGACGGCGCTGGCTGCGTCGCCCACCGCCGGAAAAACCGTTTCAAAACGTTCGACAGAAACATCAACCCAGCATTGAACGCCTTCGTTTCTGCCAAAAGGCGTCACTCCTCCGGGACGGTGTCCGACAAGAGGCTCAACCTCATCGAAGGCAAGCATCTTTGGCTTGAAGCCAAAGGCACGCTTGAACTTGCCGCCGTCAATTCTGGCATCTCCTGCGGCCACCACCAAAAGAGCTCGCCCATCGCGCGTTTTGAGCGCAATTGTTTTGGCTATGCGCTCAGGCGCAACACCGAGAGCTTGAGCGGCAAGCTCAACGGTTGCCGAAGACTGCTCAAGCACGCGAATGCGCTTGCCGAAACCTTTTTGCTGCAGATCCAAGCTTGCTTTTGCAAAAGACATCTCTTGAGCCTTTATCGCGCAGCCGCATCAGGCGCCACCCAGTGCCCCGACTTGCCGCCTTGTTTTTCAATCAGCCTGATGCCGTCCATCACCATGAAGCGATCAACGGCCTTGCACATGTCATAAATCGTCAAAAGGCCTACCTGCACGGCCGTCAGTGCCTCCATTTCCACGCCAGTTTGACCGCACGTTTCGCACACAGCACGGCAGACGACGGCACTTTGCTCTTTTTGCAGGGCAAAATCAACCGTCACGTGCGTGAGCGCTATCGGATGACACAAAGGAATCAGCTCTGCGGTTTTCTTGCTTGCCATGATCGCCGCCACACGCGCCACGCCGATCACGTCGCCCTTTTTTGCCTTGCCCTCGGCAATAAGCGCAAACGTCTCGGGCTTCATGCGAATGCAGCCTTCGGCAACCGCCGTGCGGTGCGTCTGGCTTTTGGCGCCAACATCGACCATATGGGCATTGCCGTGGTCATCAAAATGAGTGAGTTCGGACATAACCAAACTTTCCTTTGTAATATCCTTTTGCGATTCTTGCGAGTTTTGCCACATTGCTGTGCACCTTTGATCGGTATGATACCGAGAAAGTTTTTTCAAGCCTTTGTTTTGTCTGCCGCAGACTCATGTTCAAACGCCTTATTGCTCTGGCTGTCAGCCTCTCGATTGCCGCGCTGCCCGCTCCCTCCTGTCTGGCTGCCGGTTCCGGCGTAGGACAGTACAACCTGCCGAGTCTGGGCACGGTGGCAGGAGCCGACCTCACGACAATGGACGAGCGGCAGCTCGGCGAGCAGCTTATGCGCCGCGTGCGCGCCGACGCCTCTTTCATGAGCGACCCGGAAGCGACCGACTACCTCAATCGTCTGGGCTACCGGCTCGTTGCCGCGGCCGATCCCTCGCCCTACGACTTTTTCTTCTTTCCGATCCGCAACAAGGCGCTCAACGCCTTTGCTCTGCCCGGCGGCTTTATTGCCGTGCACTCCGGACTCATCATTGCTGCGCAAAATGAAAGCGAGCTTGCCGGCGTCATCGGACACGAAATCGGACACGTCACGCAGCGCCACATCGCCCGCATGCTGCAGCAAAGCGAAGGGTCGCTTGCCATGACGCTGGGCTCGATTCTGCTTGCCCTGCTCGCGGCCCGCGCCGGCGGCAGCTCCAGAGGAGACGCCGCCATGGGCATCATGATGGGCACGCAGGCGGCAATGATCCAAAACCAGCTTGGGTATTCGCGCGACGCCGAACGCGAGGCCGATCGCGTCGGCTTGCAGAGTCTGCAAAACGCTGGATTTGATCCGCACGGCATGGAAGCTTTTTTCGAACGCCTGCAAAAAAACAACCGCTGGTACGAGTCGGCAAGCACCTCCTACATCTCGACGCATCCGCTCACGAACGAACGCATCAGCGACATGCAAAACCGCACGCGCACCCTGCCTGCAGTCAACCACAACGACAGTCTCGACTTCAAGCTCATACAGACGCGCATGCGCGTGCTGCAGGAGACGCGCTACGACGGATGGCTTTCTGCGCTCAAAAGCTTTGACCTTGAGCTTGCCAAAAAGCCCGATCGCCAGCGCGAAGCCGCACTTCGCTACGGCAAGTCGGTTGCTTTAAGCAAAATGAACCGCAACGGCGAAGCCCTCAATGAAGTGCGCCGCGCCAAGACGCTGGCCGCAACGCCCAACATCATCATTGACAAGCATGTCAGCGAGCTTGTCTTTTTGACTGCAAAAACAGATGCAGAAAAAAAGAAAGCCATCGAGCTTGCCCGCGACACGGCGCAAAAATACCCATACTCGAGCCTTGCGGCCACAAACTATGCCGAGCTTCTTTATCAGGCCGGAGACAATGCCGCCGTCGTCAAATTCATCCGTGAGCAGAAAGCGCTCGGTAAAAACGATCCCGACTACTACGCTTATCTCGCACGCAGCTACGAAGCACTCGGCCAGAAGTCCATGAGCTACGCCGCCACGGGAGACATGTATGCGCTCATGCACAATCCGCGCGCGGCCTTGTATCAGTTCGATCTCGCGCAAAAAGCCAACGACGCCGACTTTTACGTCATGAGCGAAATCGACGCCAAACTGCGAGAACTACGCGAGCAGGTGCTTGCGCTGGACAAAAAAGACTAGTCCCAGTGCTGGCGCCCGATGCACATCGGCCTTTTTGCTGATGCGCTTTTGGCGACGGATTGTGTCAAAATACGGGCCTAACCGGCTCTGACGTCGGCGCCTTCCATTGCCGCGCCCGTCAACGGCCACTTTGATCGTTTTTATCTCAAACGGGCCGCACTCCCAGAAAACATGCGCCGCGCCCTCTGCCGCGTTGCAGGCAAAGTGAGGCTCGCGGTCTTATTGTGTGCGTGTCCGCTTCTCGTTGTAATTTCCACCATGGCTATTGAAGACTATCTGACCATTGCTGAACCTACCGACGAGGTCATCGAAACCGATGCCGTCATCGTCGGCGCCGGCCCTGTGGGCCTTTTCCAGGTTTTTGAACTCGGCCTTCTTGAAATCAAGGCCCATGTCGTCGACTCGCTTAAAAATGTCGGCGGCCAGTGCATGGAGCTTTATCCCACCAAACCCATTTACGACATTCCTGCGGTTCCCGTGTATTCGTCCTACGAACTCACCGAGAACCTCTTAAAGCAGATTCATCCCTTCAGCCCCGTTTTCCATCTTGGCGAGGAAGTCACGCAAGTGCACAAGCGCGAAGACGGACTTTTTGACGTAGCCACCGACAAGGGCACGAAATTTCTGTGCAAGGTCGTGATCATCGCCGCCGGCGTCGGCTCCTTTCAGGCCAGACCGCTTCGCGTGCCGGGCATCGAGAAATTCGAAGGCACGCAGCTTCACTACCGCGTGCGCGATCCCGAGATGTTCAACGGCAAAAACATCGTCATCTGCGGCGGCGGAGACTCGGCGCTTGACTGGACGCTCAACCTTGTGGGCAAAGCAGAAAGCGTCGTGCTTTTGCACAGACGCGACGGCTTTAGAGCCGCAGCATCGTCTGTAGCGCGCATGCGCGAGCTGTGCGAAAACTGGGAGATGCAGTTTGAAGTCGGTCAGGTGACCGGCTTTGAGGAAGCCGACGGCAAGCTCACCGAGATTCGCGTCACGGGCGGCGACGGCGTCGTGCGCCGCATGCCGCTTGACCATCTGCTCGTCTTCTTCGGTCTGCAGCCCAAGATCGGCCCGATCGCCGAGTGGGGGCTGCAGCTTGAACGCAAGCAAATCGTGGTCGATACCGAAAAATTTGAAAGCTCCATCCCGGGCATTTTTGCCGTGGGCGACATCAACACCTACCCCGGCAAGAAAAAGCTCATTCTCTCGGGCTTTCATGAATGTGCGCTTGCGGCCTTCGGCGCGAGCAAGTACGTCTTCCCCGAAAAGAAGGTCTTCTTGCAGTACACAACGACAAGTCCGAAGCTGCACAAGGTGCTTGGCGTTGAAACCCCGACTTTCGACGATTAGTCAGCGAGTTCAAAGCAAGGCCTCGAGGCGAAAGATCTGCCCGAGGCCTTTTTTACGCCTTATTGCTCTCCGACTTTGGCCATTTCCCGGTTGCGCAGTTCCCGCGCCTGAGAGCCGAACGCATCCTCAAAGCGTTCTATGGCGTCAATGATGGGAGCATCGAGAAAATGCCGCGCAATTTCGATGTCTTCGGCAGGTACTCCGTAGGCAGCCTCAGCGATCGACCCGGCAATGCAGGCAATCGTGTCGGAGTCTCCTCCAATGGAGATGGCCCCGCGAATGGTGTCGTTGTAGTCGACTCCCTCAAAGAATGCTTCCAGAGCCTGCGGCACAGAGCCTTGCGTGCTTGCGCTAAAGCCATAGTAGGGCCGGATGGCATCCAGAGAAAACTCCAGACAGTAGTAGTTGGCTTCGATATAGTTTCGAATGCGCTCTTTTGGGGCACCTGTTCGGGCAAGGAAAATGGCGCTTGCCACGGCCTCGGCGCCGTGCACAGCCTGAGGATAGTTGTGCGTGACGACGCTTACCGTACGAGCAAGCTCCTGCGCCTGCTGCAGGCTCGAGGCCGCCCACGCGCAAGGGCTCACGCGCATGGATGCTCCGTTGCCCCAGCTTCCGTAGGGCTGCAGAGAACTCTGCCGCACCCAGCGCAAAAACCGATCGCCGTAGCCTCGTCCAGGATAGCTCTCGCACCAGCGTCGGAGCGCCTGCACTGTTTCGGCCGACAAGTCGCGCCCAGGATCCCTGCGGCAGATGACCAGCGCGTCGGCCACCGCGGCCGTAAGCACAGTGTCGTCCGTAAACCGGCAGTCTTCACCAAAAAATACGAAATTTCTCGACTTGTAGTTGTCAAACTCAAAACGAGATCCGATGATGTCGCCGATGACTGCGCCCCAAAGCATTGTCTGTCGTCCCGCAGCCGTTGCTGCTAAAAAACTCTTTCCTTGTGCGAATCGTACACGCAAAAAAACATGAGCGGCTTTCCAGGCTCCTTTGAGCAATCTTCGTTTTGTTAGACTTGGAGCAAGTTTGTTGAACGCGCGTCTTTTTTGCAGTTCTTGCCCTTGATTCCGACAAGACTGCGCCAGCAGGACCGATACAGAACACTTTATGCAAAGCTTTGAACACGTTGCCGTCATCGCCAAACCCAACGGCAACATTGCCTGCTATGTGCAGGAACTCATCAAAATCATCGAAAAAAACGGCTGCAAGCCCTATCTCGATGAAAATGCAATCCGCCACATGCCCCAGCCCGGCCGCTACGAGTCGGGCCCCGTACATGAAATTGCGCGTGAATGCGAAGCGGCCATCGCCATCGGCGGCGACGGCACGATGCTCGGCGCCGCTCGCATGCTTGCCCCCTACAGCCTGCCCGTGATCGGCATCAACGCCGGACGGCTCGGCTTCATCACCGACATTGTGATTGAGGACATGCGGCGTTTGGTTCCGAGCATGCTCACCGGACACTACACGGTCGACAGCCGCAGCATGCTCGCCGGCGAGGTCTACCGCAACGGCGAGAAGCTTTTTCAGGAACACAGCGTCAACGACATCGGCATCAGCCACGGCCGCGCTCTGGGCATGGTCGAATACACGGTCTACGTCGACGGTCTGCAGATGGCCGTGCAGCACGCCGACGGCGTCATCGTGAGCACGGCCACGGGATCGACGGCCTACGCCATGGCCGCCGGCGGCCCCATCATGCATCCGCAATGCAAAAACATGCTGCTTGTGCCTGTGGCGCCGCACACCCTTTCAAACCGTCCCATCGTTCTGAGCTCTCGCTCGGTCATCGACATCGAAGTCAACGAAACCCGAAGCGCCGTAGCAAGCTTTGACGCGCAAGTGCTCTTTGACGTCGTTGCCGGCGACGTGCTGCGCGTCTATGTAAGTCCCTACACCTTTACGATGCTGCACCCCGTGGGCTACAACCACTTCGACTTGCTTCGACGCAAGCTCAAGTGGAACTACCTGCCCAAGGCCGAACGTCCGATTCATACGCCGGTCGACAAGCAGACGGCGCCTGCCGTCATCCGCGCTCCCGTTCCCGTCAGCAAAAACCGATAATTTTCTTTTGTGCGTGCAGCATGCTTGAACTTCTGACTTTAAAAGACTTCGTCATCGTCTCTTCGCTCGACATTGAGGCAGAAAAAGGACTGACTTGCCTGACGGGCGAAACCGGCGCAGGCAAGTCGATTCTCATCGATGCGCTTGAATTTGTCCTCGGCGCCAGAGGCGATCCAACCGTGATTCGCGAGGGCGCCCAGCGCACCGAAGTCTGCGCGCAGTTTACGGTCGTACCTCGAGCTCGAAGCTGGCTTCAAAACGCGGGCTTTGAGGAGTGCGACACAGTATTGCTGCGCCGCACAATTGATACCAAAGGGCGCTCGCGCGCCTGGATCAACGCCACGCCCGTGACGATTACTCAAGCCAGAGAGCTCGGCGAGCGGCTCGTCGACATTCACGGCCAGCACGCGCATCAGTCTCTTTTAAAGCCTGCCTACCAAACGCAGCTTGTTGATGGATTCGGCGCCACCAAAGCCCTTCGCACGGCTGTTCGCGACGCCTGGCTTGCCTGGCAGCACCGTCTGCGGCTGCTGACCGAGGCGACCGAAGATCAGGAAAAACTGCAATCCGAAGCCGAGCGTCTGGGCTGGATCAACGAAGTCTACGAAGAGCTCCAGCCCCAGGAAGGCGAATGGGAGCGAATCAGCCAAGAGCACCAGCTCTTATCAAACAGCGCCGACATCGTGCAAAACATCCGCCATGCGCTTGAGTGTCTGCGCGAGGGACAAGAGAGCGCCTCGCAGCTCGTTTCAACAGCCCAAACAGAACTTGCTGCCGCCTCTCGCTTTGATGAATCCTGCGCACAGTTTGAAGCGGCCCTGTCGCAAGCCGCGGTGATCATCGACGACACCGCACGAGACATCTCGCACCACCTCGATCGCTTTGACGTCGATGAAGAGCACTTTGCCGAAATCGATGAACGGCTCAACAGCTACTGGAGAGTCTCGCGCAAATTTCACCGCACGCCCGAAGAGCTCTACGCGCACTGGCAGGAAACCCGCGAGAGGCTGCATCAAATTGAGCTTTCAAGCGATATTGAAGCGCTAAAAAAAGCGGAGGCTCAGTGCAAGAAAGTCTATCTTGAAGAGGCCGCCAAGCTCACGCATGCGCGACGCGAGGCTGCCGCCAAACTGTCTGCGGCGGTAACGGCTGAGATGCAGACGCTTTCGATGGTCGGAGGCAAGCTCGAAATCGCCCTCAACCCCTGCGAGCCACGCTCCTCCGGCGTTGAATCCTGTGAGTTTTTGGTAAGCGGCCACGCCGGCGCCACGCCCAGGCCGCTCATCAAGGTAGCCTCCGGCGGCGAGCTTGCCCGAATTTCGCTAGCTATTGCCGTCATCACCGCACAGATCACGCCCGTGCCTACGCTTATTTTCGATGAAGTCGACACGGGCATCGGCGGAGCCGTCGCCGAAGTCGTTGGGCGTCTTCTTCGCCGGCTCGGCAACACGCGTCAGGTGCTGTGCGTCACGCACTTGCCTCAAGTTGCTGCCTGTGCGCACCAGCAGTGGCTTGTGCACAAGCACACCGAGGACAACGTGACGACAAGCTCCCTTAAGCCTCTCTCGGCGCAGGAGCGCGTCTCTGAAATTGCCCGAATGATGGGCGGCCGGGTCATTACCGAGGCCACCCTCACGACGGCCGCCGAATTGATCGACAACGCCGCCAAGGACGATCCTAGACCTAAGAGCGGCGCATAATTGCAGACTCTCAATAGAGTTTTGCAAAGGCCTCTCATGTCCAGACCTATTTCTGTTGTGATTCACATCGATGCCTTGCGGCACAACCTCGCACGGCTGCGCGAGGCCGCCCGCGGCCGCACGCTTTGGGCCGTCGTCAAGGCAAATGCCTACGGGCACGGTCTTGAAAACGCCGTGTGCGGCTTTGCCGAGGCCGACGGACTCGCCATGCTCGATGCCAGCGAAGCCAGACGCGCAAGAGCCGCTGGCTGGAAAAAACGTCTTTTAATGCTCGAAGGTTTTTTTGACGCTGCCGACGCGCACGAGCTCGAGCGGCTCGGCGCCGAGCCCGTCATTCATTCCCGCTGGCAAATTGAACTTTTGAAGTCCGCGCCGCACTCGAACCTCAAAGTGCACGTCAAGATCAATTCGGGCATGAACCGACTGGGCTTCATGCCCGAAGAAGCCTGCGGCGTCATCAACGAGATCGGCTCCATCCCGGGCGTTGAAGTGCTCGATGCCGTGACGCACTTTGCCAATGCCGAACGGCCTTTTGGATGCGACTCTGCCGCAAGCGTTTCCGAGCAGCTCAAACGCATGCAGAGCATTGCCGCAACCGAAGAGCTTTGCATGGCCAATTCTGCCGCAGGTCTGCTGCAGCCTGACGTTAAAGGAAATGGTCTGCGCGCGGGCATTGCCCTCTACGGCATCAGTCCTTTGGGTGAAGTCTCATCTCAGGAGCTAGGCTTGCGGCCTGCCATGACGCTTAGCGCCGACATCATTGCTCTGCGCACCGTCTGCCGCGGCGAAGCTGTGGGCTACGGCAGTCGTTGGGTTGCGCAAAGAGACTCGCGCATCGCCGTCGTAGCCTGCGGCTACGCCGACGGCTATCCGCGCTCGATGCCCGATGGCGCTCCCGTCTGGGTTGAAGGCAAAAAGGCGCCCCTTGCCGGCGCCGTCTCCATGGACATGCTCACAATTGACGTGACCGATGTGCCGCAGGCCCGAATCGGTAGCCCCGTCGAACTCTGGGGCGAGCACATCTGCGTCAACGACCTCGCTTGCCGCTGCGGCACCATCGGCTATGAACTGCTGTGCGCCGTTGCCAGCCGCGTTCCGGTCTCTTCCGACTGAGCGCTCTCCTGCAAAAGACAACGGGCCGCGCTCCACAAAAAGAAGCCGGCCCGTGAAAAAACAAGCAAACAAAGGCTAGTCGTTGACGACCTTCACCGAAGGAATGATGCGGCTCATATCCTTGGCCGTCTGAGCAACAGCAGCTGCCGCCTTGAGGGCGATCTCGCGATAAATCTTAGCCGCGGTGCCGTCGGGATCAGCCGCAACGCTCGGACAACCGCTGTCGGCCTGTTCGCGAATCTTGGCATCAAGCGGTAGTTGACCAAGCACTGGCACCTTGTACTGCTCGCTCATGCGGCGCGCGCCGCCTTCTCCGAAAATGTGCTCCATGTGTCCGCACTTGGGGCAGACGTACATCGCCATGTTTTCCACGATGCCGAGCACGGGCACGTTGACTTTCTCGAACATGCGCAGTCCCTTCTTGGCATCGAGCAGCGCAATATCCTGCGGCGTCGTGACGACAATGGCGCCCGTCACGGGCACAGACTGCGACAGCGTCAACTGAATGTCGCCCGTTCCCGGCGGCATGTCGATGACCAGATAGTCCAAATTGTCCCAGGCAGTTTGATTCAAAAGCTGCGTGAGCGCCTGAGCGACGAGCGGACCGCGCCAGATCATGGGCTCATCCGGGGAAATCATGAAGCCGATGGAATTGATCTGCAGTCCCTTGGCTTCAATCGGATCCATATTGACGCCGTCGGCGCTTGTAGGCTGTCCTTCGGCGCCAAGCATCGTGGGCTGCGAGGGTCCATAAATATCGGCATCGAGCATGCCCACGCGAGCGCCTTCTGCGGCAAGCGCCAGCGCAAGATTGGCGGCAACCGTTGATTTGCCCACCCCGCCCTTGCCTGAACTCACCGCAATGATGTTTTTGACATTGGCAAGGGTTTTGAGCGTGCGCTGCACGCGGTGAGAAATGATCTCGCCCGAAACTGTGATGAGTACGTTCTTAGCGCCCGCCTCAAGAAGAGCCTTCTTGACGCGGCTTTCGGTTTCGGCGCCCACCGACTTGACGGGATAGCCCGGCGCGACGGTAAGCGCAACGCTGTCGCCGTCAACGACGACATTTTTAATGGCTTTGTAGTTGCTAAGCGGTTGGTTGCAGACCGGTTCCTCTACGGCTCCGGCGATGGCGACGACTTGATCGTTGGTCAGCATGGGAATTTCTTTCGTTTTGATTGCACGACTTACTGCCCGCCGTTGAGAGGGGGACTTCATCAGTGAGAAACTCGACCAATTTGAAGCAAAACCCATCCTGCGGGAATAGAATTGAATGTTACGCCAAAAATGACCCTTTCTACGAAAGGTTATTTGTCGGCGCATTTTTGATTTTTGTGTTTTTATTTACAACCATTCTGCATCTTCTCATGACAACCAAAAAGCGCAATCTCTTTGTCACTACCGCTTTGCCCTATGCCAACGGGGCCTTTCACATCGGCCACATCATGGAGTACATCCAGGCCGACATCTGGGTTCGTCATGAGCGAATGTGCGGCAATACGGTGCATTTCGTGGGCGCCGATGACGCCCACGGCGCGCCGATCATGATCGCCGCTCAGAAAAAAGGCATCACGCCGCAGCAATTTGTTGCCGAAATCGCCGCCGGTCGCAAACAGTATCTTGACGGCTTTCACATCACGTTTGATCACTGGCATTGCACCGACAGTCCTGAAAACACCGAACTCTCGCAGATGATCTATCTGCGGCTCAAAGAAGCCGGCTTGATCTACACCAAAGAAATCGAGCAGTTCTACGACACGGCCAAAGGAATGTTTCTGGCCGACCGCTTCATCAAAGGAACCTGCCCCAAGTGCGGCGCTCCTGATCAGTACGGCGACTCGTGCGAGAAGTGCGGCTCGGTCTACTCTCCCACCGACCTGGTCGATCCCAAGAGCGCGCTCTCGGGCACGACGCCGGTTCTGAAGACCTCAACGCACTACTTCTTCAAGCTCTCTGATCCGCGCGCCGTCGAGTTCCTACACGAATGGACGCAGGGCAAGGGCGCCGACGGTGCAACCCGCGTACAGGCCGAAGTTCTTGCCAAAGATCAGGAATGGCTCTCTGGCGGCAACCTCGCCGACTGGGACATCTCGCGCGACGCTCCTTATTTCGGCATTGAAATTCCCGATGCGCCGGGCAAGTATTTTTACGTCTGGCTCGACGCTCCCATCGGATACCTTGCAAGCTTTAAGGCCTACTGCGCCAAAATCGGTCTTGACTTTGAGGCCGAGCTTACCCGTGAGGACACCGAACAGATCCATTTCATCGGCAAGGACATCATCTATTTCCACACGCTGTTTTGGCCGGCCATGCTGCATTTCGCGGGTAAGCCCTTCCGCGTTCCGGATCATGTCAATGTTCACGGCTTCATGACCGTCAACGGTCAGAAAATGAGCAAGTCGCGCGGCACCGGCATCAGCCCGCTTGAATACCTCAAGCTCGGCATGAACGCCGAATGGCTGCGCTACTATCTCGCGGCCAAACTCAACGGCCGCGTCGAAGATGTCGATTTCACCAAAAACGACTTCCAAGCGCGCGTCAATTCCGACCTTATCGGCAAGTACGTCAACATTGCCAGCCGCGCTGCGGGCTTTATCTTCAAGCGCTTTGAAGGCAAGGTATCCGATGCCGCCATGAGCGATCCGATTCTGAGCACTCTGCGCGAAGCTGCCCCTGAGATCAAGGCAGCCTACGAAACGCGCGAATATGCCCGCGCCATGCGCCGCATCATGGAGCTTGCCGACGTCATCAACGAGTTTGTTGACCGCGAAAAGCCCTGGGAGCTTGCCAAAGACCCTGAGCGCGCAGCCGATTTGCAGCGCGTGGCCTCCGTTGCGCTCGAAGGCTTCAGACTTCTGACGCTTTATCTCAAGCCCGTGCTTCCGGCAACGGCCGAGCGCGTCGAAGCATTCCTCAATTGCGGCGAACTCACCTGGGACAGCGTTGAAAATGTACTCTCGAGCAGCCGCCCAATTTCCAAGTACGAGCACCTGATGGGACGCGTCGATCGCGAAAAGCAGCTCGACAAACTTCTGCCTGAAGTCGGCGCAGTGCAGGCCGAGGAACCCAAGCCCGCCAAAGCCCCCAAGGCAGCCAAAAAGCAGGCCCCTGCCGCCGCCCCGAGTGCTCCTGGGGGCGAGCCCATTGCCGAAATCTGCACAATCGAAGACTTCATCAAAACCGATCTTCGCGTCGCTCGCATCGTCAAGTGCGAGGAAGTCGAAGGATCCGACAAGCTTCTGCGTCTTGAGCTTGACGTCGGCGAAGACCGTCTGCGTCAGGTTTTCTCCGGCATCAAAGCCTGGTATAAGCCTGAGGATCTCGTCGGCCGTTTGGTTGTGATGATTGCCAACTTGGCGCCTCGCAAGATGCGCTTTGGCGTAAGCGAAGGCATGGTGCTTGCTGCCAGCAGCGCGCTCAAAAAGGACGAAGGCGTTTATCTGCTCGAGCCCTTTGAAGGAGCCGAGCCCGGCATGCGCCTGCACTAGTCAAGAAACTTTTGTCAATCTGATAGTGCTGACGGATTCAATCCGTCAGCACTTGCCTTAGGCTTGCAGTAGGCATGAGCTTGCTTGATGTCCGCGTACGAGATTGGGTTCGTCCGTAAAGGCAGTTTCGCCGCTGTGCAGACACGGCATTTAGCGTACCTACAAGCCAACAATCCCAAAAACGCTGCCATTCCTTGTCATCAAGGCCTGGCAGCGTTTTTCTTTACTCGACGGCTGAAAAAGCAGCTTTCAGTGTATTGATATGGATGAGAGAGGAAAAGTTGGATCCAACAGTTCTGGTTACATGCGGCCAAAAGCCCTGACTGGGGAGCCGTCTTTTGCAGAGGTTTTCAGCGGAAGAGCAAAAAAGAAAAAGCGCCGACCAAGAAGCATCTCAACATTGGCAAGATTTTCCACAATCAGTCCGTGGCTAGCCTCAAACCACAGCTTGTGCCGGAGGTCTTCACCCGGCCTGTCTGGCCCGCAGGCATCAAGTCCAAAACCTTTGAGCCTCATGCCGGCCATGCGCGCCAAAAGCTTCTCGGAAGGAACCGCAATATTGCTCGAAAAATATTCGGCACTCTGCCACAGACGCGATTGCCCCGTATAAAGAATCACCCAGTCGAGTTGCTCAGACTCCACCTGTTCAACAACATCAGCTGAGATTTCTCCATCACGCACAAAGTTTGTGCAGTCCAAGGCGACAGCCTCACCCATGAAGTTTTCAAGCGCAAAAGCGCTCAAAGGCCTTGCGTTGTCAATCATATGCGCAGGCGCGTCCACATGCGTGCCGGCGTGCGTGCCCATCGCAATTTTGTGCACGGCAAAACCATCGAGCTCAACTGTTGTCGCAGGCTCAACAAAGATCTGAGGATCTCCTGGATAGGCGAGCGTTTTTTTGTCGATAGTGTGGGTGAGATCAATGTAGCTTGTCATGGCGCAACCTTTGCCGAAGCCCCAAAGAAAACCAGCGCAAAACAACGAAAAAGAGCCGCCCGTTGCTGCTCAAAACACCCCAGAGTGCAACGTCGGCTCTTTTTTTTCTTGGTGCGCAAACTCTTGACTGCTGCGCACCAATTTTTTCGCATCAAACCATCAGCAGCGCGCAGGCAAGCACGGCGATGAAGCACGGAATGGCCGTGCGCTTGACGACTTCAAGCGGATTGACCATGGCAATGCCCGAGACAAGAATCGTCACGCCGGCCAAAGGCGACATCGTGCGGCCCAATGCACCGGTCAGGAAGGCCAGACCGCCCAGACCTTCGATCGTCATGCCGAAGTCCTTGGCGTGCGGCGTCACGGTTTCATTGAAGGCAAGCGTTGCAGCGTCGCCCGAACCCGTGATCACGCCCATGATGTAGGGGCCAAACGATCCGCCCCAGCGGGCGATGTCGTTGGATTCCTTCAGGGCCGAAACGAACACGTCGATCAATCCCGTGGCACGCAGACCAGCAGCGAAGACGCCCGCGGCGATGATGATGCCCATTACGTCTGCGTAGCCCTTGCCCATGCCGTTGAAGAACTGCTTGGAGAAGTCCTGCGGATTGGCGCGCGCCACAGCCAGAGCGCAGATGGCGCCGATCAGCATGGCCTGCGCCACGCCCATCTTGATGGCCAGAATCCACATGTTGCCCGTCACCAGAATGCCGATCGGGATCAGCGGAATAATGGCCTTGATCGGGCTCGGAACGAAGTTGTCGTCATTCTTCTGGAGCTTGGATTCGTCAACCTGAGCGTTTTCATCACCCTTGTTGTCGCCCAGAATCAGGCAAACGATCAGCGTACCCACGATGAGAATCGCGCCGCACATCAGAGAGTACGGGGTATGAGTACCGATGAACTCAATGACTTCCATATTGGCCATCTTGGCCACATAGGGGTTGTGAGACGTGCCGGGCGACAGATACGAACCGATCGTGCCGGCAAGAACGGCCGCTGCAGCGGCAGCGGGCTTGATTTTTGCCCGAAGCATCACCGGAATGAGCGTCGAACCCACGGCAGCCGCACAGCCGGCGGCCGAAGGAATGGCGATGTTGACAAAGAATGTAATGGCCGTGCAGAGCGGGATCAGGAAGATGCCCAAGCCGCGAATCGGCGAAGCCAGATAATGAACGAGTGAACGGTCGCACTGCGTGTAGCTTGCGACGAATGCAAAGCCCATCGAGCCGCAGATTGCCATGATGAGCGAATTATTCGTCATGGACTTTGCAAACTGATTGACGCCAGCCATGAAGTCCCAGCTGATTAAGCAAAGGAACAAGCCGGCGGCAATGAGCACCATGCGCGTTTCCCAACGCTTAACAAGCGCCCATATGGTCGCAAAAATGACAACGACTGCAATCCAGGAAAGTATGGTCATAAGAATTGCCCTCCAGTCGGATTTTTATCCTTTTGTTTTTTATCGTCCAATCCCGCAGTCGCAAAACGACACGCTCGCAAGACTCGGACTTTTACTGCTACAACCGAGTTTAACCGAGGCAACGCTCAAAGTTGATACGTTTCGATACGATTTCTAATAAATTCCCAAATTGCGCCTTTAGCATCAAAAATCTGTGCTGTCTTTGCAAATCCCAGCAAACGCCTCAGAATGCGAAAAGGCATCGAATCCCGAAAAAAGATCGACGCCTTTTTTGCTTTGATTTCGACCGCCGTCGGACAGCCCAAGCAAATTTGCCTGCCGCTTTTAGACCGAGAAGGATGATCCGCACGAGCAGGAAGTCACCGCGTTGGGATTGCGAATGACGAATTGCGAGCCTTCAAGGTCTTCCTTGAAATCGATTTCCGCACCCACAAGGTACTGCATGGAAAGCGAATCAACAAGGAATGTCACGCCGTCGCGCTCTATGACGGCATCGTCTTCGGCCGGCTTTTCCTCGAACTGAAATCCGTACTGAAAGCCCTGGCACCCGCCGCCTTGCACGAACACGCGCAAGGGCATGTTGGGATCATCCTCTTCGGCCAAAAGCTCCTTGACTTTAGCCACGCAAGCATCGGTAAAGACAAGCGGTTCGGGCGCTTCATCCGGAGAGGGATTTTCGAGCACTTTGTTTTCTTCAGTCATGAATTTTTTCTCCACGTCCGATCTCATTTTCAGAAGCGGACACATCAGAAGGTTGGCGACCGATTATATCGAAGGCAAGGCAAAGCAGTGCCCGGGCCCGCGCATCTCGTGTGCAAAAGTTCTTGTCGGTCAGATATGGACAGGCTTGCTTGGCGCCATTGTTTGTCGTACTGCCAGACCAAATCTAAAGCATGCGTCTGCGCGGATCCTCACCCTTGGGCATAAGCATCCAGGCGCGCACCACGCTCTTTTGTCCGCCCGCCCTGCGCCCAGCTGCATCTCCATAGCCCCAGAAGTAGTCAAAGCGCAGCACGCCTCGAATGGCGCTTCCGGTGTCCTGAGCCACGACGGCGCGCGCTGCGTCCAAATGCGGACGATCCTGCTTCATGTCAATCACAAAAGGCATGCCCATAGGCCAGTAGCGACGGTCAACAGCAATTGAGGCCTCAGGCGTCAGCGGCACGCCCTGCGAGCCGATGGGGCCAGCTGTTTCATCAGCATCCTTTCGCTCTTTGAAAAACACAAAGCTTGGGTTTGCGTTTAATAGTTCCTGCGTGCGCTGCGGATTTTCTTTAGCCCAGCGCTTGATGCGCTCCATGCTCATCTCGGAGCGCGAGAATCCGGCATTTTTCACCAGCCAATTAGCAATTGCCCTGTAGGGGTGTCCGTTTTGATCAGCGTAGCCCAGACGCATGAAAGTGCCGTCATCGAGAAGCACCCTGCCCGAGCCCTGCACCTGCAGAAAAAAGGCCTCCACCGGATCATCCACCCAACAAAGCACATAGCGCCTCATGTCAGAGCGACGCGCAATCTGCTCTCTTGTATCGTAGGGCACAAGTCTGCGCCCCTCGAGCTTGCCGCGCAGCCGCATGCCTTTGAGCTCAGGATGAAGGCTCTGCAAATCCACCACAATCAAATCGTCAGGGACGCGATAGACGGGATGCTGATAAGGCCCATGCCTGCGGCGGCTTCCTCTGAGCATCGGCTCGTAGTAGCCCGTAGCGATTCCCGCATCGCTGATCTGCTCATCCTTTTTGCCGGCAAGAGAGGCCACACGCCAGGGATCAAACCATGTGAGAAAAAACTCTCGTGCTCCGCCTTGCCTCACAAACTGTGCGTTTGAGCAAGCATCAAGCCAAATTGCCTTGGTTCCCATCTGAGTGCAGGACCGCTTGAAGGCGGAAAGCGCCGCTTCCCAGCTGGCTTCAGACACTGGCGGCAGTTCTGAAAATGAAGCCCGGGCAAATCGCACGTCGCCGTCAACCACCGGATAAGCCGCCTCAACGAGAGTCGCTTCCGGTTCTTCTTCAGGAATTGGAACAATCGTCTCGCCGGAAATAATGACCGGCGCATCTTCTGGCGGCGTGGTTGTGCATGCCGCAAGCAGAACAACTGCCCCAGCAATGGCCGCGCGTTTGAACCAAAGCTCGAAACCTGACACTGATGCCCTCCGCACAAAAATAAAAATGGATGAGCAGCCTTTAGTTTTGCGGCAGGCTAAAAGCGCTCTTCTTCAGAAAGAAAGCGCTCCTGCACATCGCTCAGAAAACGCCTGCCCAAATCGGTTGCCGCAATGCGCCCGGCATCCCGCACCAAGAGTCCTTCTTCACGAAGCTCCTTGAGCACGGGATCAATCACCGACAAACTCAGTCCCGTCGTCTGCTGCCAGCGCTCGGCGGGAACGCCATCGAAAAGTCTGAGTGCATTGAGCATAAACTCAAAGGGCAACGACTGTGCATCAACATCGTGCAGCTGTCCGGCCACGCGTCCGTGCTCAATATCATCCATGTACAAAAATGGCGAAGCGCGATGCACGGTTCTCACAATGCCCCCATCGACGGTCACCTTGCCGTGCGCGCCGGCACCTATGCCCAAATAGTCGCCGAAAGTCCAATAGGTCAGATTGTGCCGACAACGCCGTCCGGCTCTGGCATACCCAGATATCTCGTAGTGCTCAAAGCCAGCTTCGCAAAGAGCCGCATGCACAAGCTCCCCCATATCGGCAGCCGCATCAATGTCCGGCAGCCCCGCGGGCGGCCTCTTGGCAAAGGCCGTCCCCTCCTCAATCGTGAGCTCATAAAAGGACAGATGCACGACTCCAGAGCACAAAGCCGCATCCACATCGCGGCGCACATCCTCAAGCCTCTGTCCTGGCAAGGCATACATCACGTCGAGATTGACGTTGTCCGTGCAGTGCAATGCCGCCTCCACTGCACGATGAGCTTCCTGCCCCGTATGAATGCGCCCGAGCGCCTTCAAGAAGCGATCATCAAAGCTCTGCACGCCGATCGAAAACCGATTGACGCCAGCCTGAGCGTAGTCCTCAAAGCGCCCGTGCTCAACGGTGCCGGGATTGGCCTCCATCGTCACTTCACAGTCTGATGCAAGCCGAACGCGGCTGCGAATGCCCTCCATTAAACCGGCAAAGCCATCAGGGCTCATCAAGCTCGGCGTGCCGCCGCCAAAAAAGATCGACGTCACCGTTCTTGGCCCAGCCAGCTGCAGGTTGACTTCGAGATCTATGAGCAAGGCGCTCAAATACTCTTTTTCGTGATTGCGATTGGACAGAGCCGCCGAATTGAAGTCGCAGTACGGGCATTTGCGCACGCACCAGGGCCAGTGCACGTAAAGCGCAATGCCTGTCTCGGGCTTAATTTCTACCACCCCCAGCGCTCCTTTAAAGCCTCGAGCATGCGCACCATGGCGCGGCCTCTGTGACTGACGGCATTTTTCTCCTCGGCAGTCAATTCAGCTGCTGTTTTGCCAAATTCGGGCAGATAAAAATGCGGATCGTAGCCAAAGCCTCCCGTGCCGCGAGGCGAATCAATGATCTCTCCCGCCCAGCTTGCCTGCGCCACGACAGGATCAGGATCATCGGCCGTGCGCACCGCCACAAGCACGCATGTGTAGGACGCACGCTTGTCTGCGACATTTTTAAGCGCAGCCACAAGCTTGACATTGTTGGCAGCATCGTCGGCGTGATTGCCCGCATAGCGCGCCGAATGCACGCCGGGCTCGGTAACCAGAGCATGCGCCGTGATGCCCGAATCATCGGCCATTGCCGGCAGTCCTGTTTGCCGCGCTGCGTTGCGCGCCTTGGCAAGCGCATTTTCTAGAAATGTGCCGAAAGGCTCTTCGCACTCAACGACGCCAAGCGCTCCCTGAGCCGTCACTTCAATGCCTCGGCTGCCGAAAAGCGCATTGAATTCGCGAATTTTTCCCTTGTTGTTGGAGGCCAGTACTAATCTTTTCAACATGCCAAAGCCCTTGCTCTGTTATTCGAGTCCCAGAGCTTGCCTCTGGGCCAACATGATCTCGCGACAGCCTTTGTCTGCCAAATCAAGCATGCCGGCGAGCTCTGTGCGCGAAAATGGAGCACCCTCTGCCGTGCCCTGCAGCTCGATGAAGCGGCCGCTTGCGGTCATCACAACGTTCATATCCGTATCGCTTGAGCTGTCTTCAACATAATCCAAATCAAGCACAGCCCCAGTTTCGGTCATGCCCACGCTGATGGCGGCGACCTGCTCGAGAATCGGATTTTCTTCAATCAATCCCTTGGCAAGCATCCACTGTACGGCATCGTAGAGCGCCACCCAGGCGCCGCTGATCGAAGCGCAGCGCGTGCCGCCGTCGGCCTGAAGCACATCGCAATCAAGCGTGATGGTATAGGGGCCAAGCTTTGTACGGTCAACGACTCCGCGCAGGCTGCGCCCGATGAGTCGTTGAATTTCCTGCGTACGGCCCGACTGCTTGCCGCGGGCCGCCTCGCGATCGGTACGCGTGCCGGTCGATCGCGGCAGCAGTCCGTATTCGGCCGTCACCCACCCTTCGTTTTTGTCTTTCAAAAACTTAGGAACGCCATCAAGAACGCTTGCCGTGCACAGCACCTTTGTGCG
Organism: uncultured Duodenibacillus sp.; assembly: GCA_944388865.1. Lineage (GTDB taxonomy): Bacteria > Pseudomonadota > Gammaproteobacteria > Burkholderiales > Burkholderiaceae_F > Duodenibacillus. Next base: position 51,212 of record CALXKM010000016.1, read on the forward strand.
TCCGACACTTACCAGCACGCTGCCTTCGGCGTGGCAGGTAAAGCCTCGCTCAAAACTCACCGCGCGCTTTTCATCGAAAGCGCGCCCGTCGTGTCGCTCGTTCATGTCTTTCTTCCTTGCCGTTTGGGCATCAACCGTGTTTACATCGGGCATAATCCTACACGCCTTTTGCAGGCGTCGCGCCTGAAGTCCTAGTGTGCAAGGCTGTTAGCGCTTCCCATGCTGCTCGTTCAGACGCCCGCCTTTAAGTTCGCGACACCTTCGTTACATCATTTGTTTTTTATGTCAGTCATTCATTCCATGACCGGTTTTGCCAACGCGCAGGGCGAAACTCCTTTGGGCCTTATTCATATTGAACTGCGCTGCGTCAACTCCCGCTTTCTCGACATCACGATGCGCATGCCCGAAGAGCTGCGCCCCTTTGAGCCGATGCTCCAAGAAATCGTCAAGTCGCGCGTTGTTCGCGGCAAATTCGAGTGCCGCATCGGCTTTTTGATGATGAATCAAACGGCTCCCTCGGTCAATGTTGGCGCACTGCAAAGCCTGCAGGCTCTGCAAAGCCAGATTTTGGCCCAAATGCCGCAGGCTCAGCCTCTGCGCATGACCGACATTTTGGAATATCCAGGCATCGTCAAAGCAGCAGACGTCGACAATGAGGCCGTAGAGGCATCATTGCGCGCAGTGATGAATCAGGCCATGGACGCCTTCGACGGCAGCCGCAGCCGCGAAGGCGAAGCTCTAAAGAAGATTCTCGAAGCCAACTGCACGAAGATTCTCGAAACGGTTGACGCTCTGGCTCCGTGCATTCCCCAGATTCATGAGCAAATCAAAGCCAAGCTCACCGAAAGACTTGAAGCCGCTTTAAGCGAGGCGCTCTCCAAGGCAGGCTCGCTTACCAAAGAGGATGTCGCCGAACGCATTCGTCAGGAAGTGACGCTCTACGCACTTCGCATGGATGTCGCCGAAGAGATCAATCGGCTTCGCACGCATGTTGCCGAAGTGCGCCGCGTGCTTGCAGCAGGAGGCGCCGCCGGCCGCAGACTTGACTTCCTCACGCAGGAAATGAACCGCGAATCCAATACGCTCGGCAGCAAAGCCGCCTCCATTGAAATGACCGATGCGGCCATTTCACTCAAGCTCTCGGTTGATCAAATGCGCGAGCAGCTCCAAAACATTGAATAGCGCTCAGGCAAGCGCCCTGCTTTCTTAGGCAGCCCATACTGCGCGCTGCCTTTTTTTGTTGCGACACAACCAGCTTCTAGACCGTAACGCTAGGAATTAGGTACGCGACTTCGGTCGCGTGCCATCTCAGCGAGTCATTGCATTCAAATCAAATTCGTCGATGTGGAAATTGAGTTTGGCTACAAGTTTCTGAACTGACTTTTTAATC
>CALXKM010000017.1 GCA_944388865.1 uncultured Duodenibacillus sp.
TGCGGCCGTCGGAGTCGCCGGATACAGGAGTGCTGCCAAGCTCAAAGCGGCGATGCCCGCCAAGAGTACGCAAAGCAACTGTCAGAAGACCTTTGGCGGCCCATCGGCGAATAGTGCTGGCAGAAACACCGTATTGTCGGGCAACGACTCCAATCGAGCACAGCGGCATGGCAGCCTCCAATGAGTTGTTGACCTTGCTTCTCGATCCTCCTGTATTCATTCTAAATGATAAGTTGATCGTGCCTCTTTCCAGAGGCTATGACAAATTTGTTCGTTTTTTTGTCGACTAGTTAAACCCTTGGCAAGATAGTCCTTCGTGGCGGTTTCAATGGAGTTCTGCCACATTTCGTCCGTCATTTGCGGAGAGGCGGCCAGAACCATGTCCATGGCGGTGGGTTCTTCGATAAGTCCCGTGAGGTTGCCTTGCTCGTCCTTGCGGAAGATGCCGCCTTCGGGATTGCCCGTCTCTGGCGTAATGCCGGCGGCCTTGAAGGCGAGCGTATTGGCAACGGCCAAGTGTCCAGAAATGTGGCGCAAAAAGAGCGGGTTGTTCGGGGCCATCGCATCGAGCTCGGCGATGGTGAAATGCCGGTGCTCGGCAACATTCGTATCGTCGTAGCCCGTACAGAGAATCCATTCGCCGGGCTGAGCTTTTTCACAGGCCTGCGCAACCTTTCGCTTGATGTCGTCAAAGCAGCGCACATCGCCAATCGGGAAGGAATTGACGTCCACCCAATAGCGGCTGTACATGCCGGCGCGCATGAAGTTGCTGTGGCCGTCATAGAGGCCCGGCATCATGAAGCGCCCGTTGAGATCCGTGATTTTGGTTTCGGGCGTGATGAACTGAGAAACTTCGTCTTCGCTTCCAACGGCTAAGATCCGGTCCCCGGCCACCGCCATGCAGGAAACTATTGAGCAGCGAGAATCCATCGTCAATATGACGCCGTTTTTGTAGACGTGACTAGCTTGTTTCTCTTGCATTTAACGACTCCTTTTTGGTGCGCAGGCACGATTTGCGCTGAGCGAATAAAAAGAACTCCGCGAGTCTGCTCTTTTGCAGAGCTGCTTCAATGAAAAGTCAAAAGATGTCGTTTTCTCTTAACTTCATTTGTAGTTCATGCTCTGCAAGAGCTCTCCAAAGTTCTCTCGTTGGTTGTTTTTGAGTTGTTCATAGCCGCCATGTCCGAATTCGGCTATGAACAGTCGCGGCCTTTAGGAAATTGGCGTTGACAGCGGCATTGACTAAATGAAAAATCAAATCCGACAACTCCTATAGGCGTGATCAAAGTTTGTCAGCTATTTCCAAATATGTCAATTTCACTAATAATTATGAATTACTTATAATGACAACTAGGGCGATTTCTTTGCTCTTTCATTCGTTTTTTTTGCACAAAATGCCCGTCCGCAATGAGAGCCGTGACTCATTGAGTCGACAGGTTGCTATGCTTAGCAAACAGCAGGGCAAGTATTTGTTCCTGTGCGAAATTTGTCTTCCTTCGTCGATGCATTAAGGAGCGCTCGCCATGCCCAGAAACTCGCGCAGTCCATTCATCTACAAAGAACTTCTGATACGCATTCAGCAGGGCGTCTACAAGGAGGGCGACAAGCTGCCGACGGAAATCCAATTAAGCGAGGAGTTTCATGCTTCGCGCCCGGTCATTCGTTCCGCCCTCGAGCAGCTTCGCAAGGAAAATTACGTTGAGTCAATTCGAGGTTCAGGCACATTCGTCAGGCAGACCAAAGATCCGACGATGATTCGTTTTGCCCCCATCAGCGATCTGCATGAGGCGATACAGTGCATGGAGTATCGGGCGATTCTTGAGCCCGAAATTGCCTATCAGGCTGCAGTCAACAGCAATGAGAAGGATCATGCGGTTTTGCGGCAGGTGCTCGATCAGGTGAGCGAGCACAAGGGAGAATCCGTTAAGGACAATGTGCACAACGACTTGAATTTTCACTTGACGATCGCAAGCATCGCGCACAACCGCTTCTACTACCAAGCGATGCAGATGCTCGCCGAGCAGATTTTGGACAGCATCTCTCAGGTTGCCTGGCATTTCGGCAACAAGTCTGAGGACTTGTGCCTGCTCAAGGACTTCTGGCATCGGGAGATCGTGCGCGGTATCCTGATCCGAGACGCCGCTTTGGCTCGCACCGCTATGGAAATGCACATTCGCCGAGCCATGAGCAATTTGATTTTGCAGTCGCACGGCAAAACAACAGCCGACTACCTGAAATATGACAAATTCAAGGTATTTGGAAAAGGTTGTTATTCATAAAGATGACAGAATTTGACAAACCAAAAAGCCGGACGTAAAGTGTCGATGGCTTGAGTCAACCTGTTGACAGCGGCGCTGACGACGGCAAGGAGGGAAGTCATGAAAATCCCTTATGTAAGCATTACGCTCACCGGCTCGCCCAGAGAACGAGGCATCCAGTATGGTCAGGCCGCATGCGACAAGATCAAGCGTTCAATTGAAAACTATCAGTGTCTGTTTAGCAATCGAGCAGGCATCTCTTGGCAGACCGCTCGGGAAATTTCTCATCGGTTTATTCCCTACATCAAGGAAATCTACCCGGATGCGCTTCTTGAAATAGAAGGCATTGCCGCCGGAAGCGGGTTTGACTTCGATGACATTTTGGTGCTCAACTGCCGCAGCGAAATTCTCTTTGCCGTTCCCGACGGCTGCAGCGCGATTGCTGCTGTTCCCGAGATGACGGAAAACGGCCATACGCTGCTTGCTCAGACCTGGGACTGGACGGAGAACTCTTTTGACACCATTGTCGCGCTGCGCATCAAGCAAGATCCTTTGCCTGCCATGGTGATCTTTACCGAAGCCGGCATCATCGGCGGCAAGGGCATCAATTCAAAGGGCCTTGGCGTGACGCTCAATGCAACGAGCACAGGCAAGGGGCGAGTGGGCGTGCCGCTGCACATTCTCTATCGCGGCATTCTCAACAAAAAGAGTTTTTCCGAGGCTGTTGAAGTCGTTACCCGCGCTCAGAGAGCCGGCTGCGGGTGCTTTAACGTCGCCTCCAGCGACGGGCTTGCGGGCAGCATTGAGTTTACGCCCGACAAGTTTGATGTCCTGATGTGCGAAGACCGTCCGCTGTGCCACACCAATCATTATCTTTCGCCTCTGATTCAAGCCGAAGATCTCAAGTTCATTTCGACGCATGCGCACACGCTCGTTCGACTCAATGTCATCAGGCGTCGCACGCGGCTTGCCGGCAAGCTTGACTTCCCCAAGATTGAGGCCATTTTCAAAGATCATGCGAACTATCCGAACTCCGTTTGCAAGCACGCCGATCCGGCCATACCTGACTATGACCGAACGATGACCGTCTATACGGTTTTGATGGATCTCAACGACAAGATCGTTGATTTCTATCCCGGCAACACCTGTGAGGTATCGCCGGTTCGCTTCACTTTGGACTTTTAAGGGGAGTGCGGCGATGATACAGGAATATCTGGACGACCTTCGAGATGTCGTCAACATTGATTCGCAAAGCTGCGACCTGCCCGGACTGAGAAAGGTTGCCGAAACACTCAAGGCGAAGTTTGAAGCCATCGGCTGCACGGCGCGCATTGAACATGTGCATGACAAAGCGGGCGACTGCCTTTTCGTGACCAACAAGCCCGACGCAGAGCACTTTGACGTCATGATGGATGCGCATATGGATACGGTGTTTGCGCACGGCACTGCCGCAGAGCGGCCTTTCTCCTATGATGAGGCCAAGGCTTACGGGCCCGGGGCGCTTGATTGCAAGGGCGGCTGCATCATGATGCTGCATGTGCTCAAGAACACGCCCAAGGAAGTGCTCGACAAGCTCTCAATCTGCATCACCTGCAATAGCGACGAAGAGATACTCACCATCTATACGACGCAGTGGCTGCAGTCTTATGCCAAGCGCTCCAAGTGTGCATTGATTTTTGAACCGGCACGCAAAAACGGAGAGCTTGTCTGCGCGCGCAAGGCTGCAAGTTCGTACGAATTCACCTTCAGAGGAAAGGCTGCGCATGCGGGCGTCAGCCCGGAACTTGGCAGCGACGCCGTGATGGCGATGGTGAAGTTCATCACAGCAGTGAAAGCGCTCGAAGATCGTCCCAACGGCATCGTCATCAATTGCTCGCCCGTCGAGGGTGGAAAAACGCCGACCACAATTGCAGACTTTGCCCGCTGCCAGTTTCGCTTCTTTACGTGGACAAACGAGGACCATGACCGCATTCGCGACGCGATTTTTGATTACGCGGGCAGGCAATGGGAGCCGGGAGTCAGCATTGAGACGCGCTTGATCAACACGGCTTCAGCCATGACCTTCAATGAGGAAACGGCGGCTTTTGCAAAGATGCTCGAAGAAGCCGCGCGCCGCGTGGGCAAAGAAATTCAGTGGATCCGTGCCGGCGGACTCTCGGACGGCAACCGTATTTCGGCCGTCGGCATTCCGACGCTCGACGGCCTTGGACCGTCGGGATTCAACCTGCATAGCGACAAGGAATATCTTGATCTCAAGAGCATTGAAGAGCACATCAAGATGGGCGTTTCGCTGCTGACCATGATGGCCGAGCGAAAGGCTTGAGTCCAATAACAAAAACTCTTTTCTCCTAATCTTTGGAGTCTGGCCGAGTGCGAAATGAACAAGTGCTCGGCCTTTTTTTCAGTGCATCGAGCAGGTTTTTCGGAACTCAAATCAGAAAGGAGGCGGCGCTTGCTCCCCAACATTGAATGCAATGGCTTGCGCGCCGAATTTCTATGAAGTCTCTGTAGTGCCCATCTGGGAATGATGTCAGGAATGCGATTTTTCCGAAATTGTGTATTAGAACTTATCAAAAGTATGCATTAGCTAAATTTTTGGTTCCATTCGCCCGACAGTTTTCATCTGCCGTCTTTCGGAGACTTCAGAGCCAATCTGCAAAAACCCGCCCGAATCCTGAAAATCCGGGCGGGAGTCTTCAACAAATAGCGCGTGTTGATTCAGAGCAATGGACTAACTACTTCTGAGAGCCCACCTCTGCGCCGGCAATGCGTCCAAAGACGAGCGCATCGGGTACGGCATTGCATCCCACGCGGTTTGTGCCGTGAATGCCGCCGGTGATTTCGCCAGCGGCATAAAGCCCTTCAATGGGCTTGCCGTTGGTACCCATGACCTGAGTCTTGGAGTTGATCTTCAAGCCGCCCATGGTGTGGTGCACGGAGGGCGTCATCAACGTGGCCCAATAAGGACCTTCATCGAGACGATGTTCGGCAAGGCAGGTGCTGCGGCCGAGCGGATCGCCTTTTTGCACCTTGCAGAACTCGTTCCAGGCGGCAACGGTCTTCTTGAGATTTTCGGCATTAATGCCTGCGGCCTTGGCAAGATCGTCAAGCGTCTTGCCGGTGAAGGTCTTCTTCTGGCGCAGAAGGTCGGAGACCTTGATGCCGTAAGGATTGCGGCCGTCCTTGTCGGTGAGGTTCGTCTTGGTGGTGGAAACCACATAGAAGACGTGATCCTTCTGGGCGAGACCCGCCTTGGCAAGAACGTCGCGGCGTTCAAGCTCGTTTACAAAGCGCTTGCCGTCTTTGTTGACGTAGATGCAGGTGCCTTCGGCAACCTTGTGGTTGGTTGCGCCCGTGTAGGGATCGGTCGTCGGCAGCAGCTGGATGTAGCCCATGTCGACCGTGGCGGCATTGAGCTTCAAAGCCATGTTGATGCCGTCGCCGGTGATCGAGGGCAGGTTCGTGGTCTTGACCTTTTCATCGAGCGTTTTGTTCCAGAGCGTGTCGTACTTCTGGCGCATTTCAACGTTGGCGCCGAAACCGCCGGAAGTGAGAATGACGCCGTTTTTGGCCATCAGGTTGAGCGTCTTGCCGCTTTGCGACTTGGCCTTAACGCCGACGACGCGGCCGTCCTTGACGATGAGTTCTTGAGCAGGCGTGCTCATAAAGAACGTGACCGGATAGTTCTTTTGCTTTATGAGATCGAGGAATGTGTCGACATAGCCCACGCCGGACTTGAAGTTCGAAGCGCGCTGCGAGCGCGGCCATAGAGCGCCCACAAACTGCGTGGCGTGCGGCTGCCACTTGACGCCGATTGATGCAAGGAAGTTCTTCATGGGCACGACGTTTTGCGTCAAGGTATAGACAACTGAAAGGTCGCCTTTGAGGTCGCCCGCGTACCAGGTCTGCACGGCGTGCAGCTCGGGCGAGTCAAAAAGTCCCTTGTGTCCTTTGGCGTTGTACTCATCCCACTGCTTTTGGATCTTGGCAAGCAGTTCGCCGTGAAGCTTGTTGAGAGGCTTTTGAGCAAGAAGCTTTTCAACGGACTTTCTCTGCCCATCGGTCATCGTGAGATAGCTTTGCGTGGCAGGGTCTGCAGCGTTGTAGCAGCCGCCTGAGACGCTGGTGTTGCCGCCCGCGTAGTGATTCTTTTCGATGATGATGACTTTTTTGCCTTTTTCTGCTGCGGCAACTGCGGCTGAAAGACCTGCGCCGCCCGCGCCCACGATGACGACATCGGCTTCTTCGGTCACGGTGCCGGCTTCAGGCTTTGCCTTTTTGACGGGCTTATTGAACTTTTCAACGTTTAGGCCCGCCTGCTTTAGGCACTCTTGAACGGCTTGCTTCATGGCAAAACTCGTGAGCGTTGCGCCCGAGACGACGTCAACCTCAATGCTTTGATTGTCAATGATGTCCTTGGCAATTTTGGTTCTCGGCAGATCCGCAATCGGATGCGTTTCCGACCATTCCAGCACCTTGACGTCGGCGATCTTGTCGTTGGCGATGGTGACCTCAACGGTCATGTCGCCGTTGCGGCCAAGCGTCGTGGCCTTGTAGACGCCGTCTTTGGCCATGACTGAGCCCGACCAGGCAAGCGTGCCGGCAACAGCAAGGCCAAGAAGCGAATGTTTGCAAAATTTCTGCATATCAATTCTCCTCAGTAGGTTGAGCTCTGGTGAGAACAGAGCCAAAACCATTGTAGTACTAACGGAAAATCTCAATAAATAGAGAATTTCAGGCGCTTCTCTCTCGTGTTTCAAGAAGGCGGGCAGCTTTGCAAAAAATCCTTAAATACAGCGGCTCGCAGAGCCATTCTCAACGGAATTTCCTCACCAAAGATTGATGCAGTGAAGATTCTGCACTAAGCCCAGTCAAATAGTGGTATTTAAGTAAATTTAGAAGCAGGCATGCAACGCGGGCAACTTTTTATCCCAATGTTTAAAGAGGATGTATTGTGAAGACGACAGTAAAAAACTGTTGGATTTGAAGATCAGGGGGGAAGTAAAACTACGCGGGATGCTGGGAAAACAAGGAGCGGCTAGCAAACGAGGAGAAGTCTTTTCGATATTTCTGATGATGAGAAAAAAGACGCTCTGATAAAGGATAGCCTGCATTGCTGGGGGGGGGTGCGAATGCGATCATCTAGCTATAAAAAATGAACGCTCGTCTTTGTTTTGGCCTAGAAGTACGGTCAAAACGACGCAAGGGAGAGGGATTTGTGAGCGACAAGCAGGTGATGCAAAAAGATGTGTTCGAGCGCACGCGTCCGCAGGAGTGTGCGTCTTTGGAGCAGCGCAAAAAAGCCAAGGAATTGTTTGAAGAAGGGCATGGCTACAAGTTCGTCGCAAAGGCCGTGGGCGTGTCCATGCATACTGTGCGCGACTGGGGAAGAAGGTTTAAGCGCGGGAAGTTTACCGAAGAAATCGCTGGGCACATTTTTCGCTTTGGCGCTGATGCGCACGAAAAGGTTTGGGAGCTTCGCAAGCAGGGGCTTTCGTTAAGGATGATTGCCGCTCAAACAGGCGTATCCGTGAGCACGTGCCGGGAGTGGATCGAAAGGAAAAAGGCTGAGGAGGAAGCCGCAGCGACGCCTCAGGATAGCGACGAGACGCTTTCCATCTAGCAAAAATTTCTTTGATCTTTAAATGCTGCGGCGCATCTTCCTGCGCGCGGCGTTTGCTAAAATGCAATGCATGTTCGGCAGCATCGTGCTTGAGAGACAACTTCAGGCGCGGCAGGCTGCCGAAAATTTTTTTCGCGTTTTTCTACACAAAGCGGCAGACGTGATCGACGGCTACGTCCGAGAACCCGTAGGCTTCGGCCTTGGTGAGCTTGCCGTTGGCAATGGCGACGATCTCCTCGAGCAGCTCTGCTCCCATCTCTTGATAGGTCTTTTCGCCGCGAACAATGGGCGAGAGGTCGTAGTCCATGTTGTCTTGCATGCACCGGTAGGTTCGCTCATTGGCAGTGACCTTCATTACCGGCGCAATGGCGTTGCCCGTGGGCGTGCCGCGGCCCGTGGTGAAGATGACGACCTGACAGCCAGCTGCGACCATGGATGTGACCGAAGAGATGTCGTAGCCCGCCGTATCCATCACGATGGAGCCGCGGCGCGTGGGGCGCTCGGCTTGCTGCAGCACCTCAACGATGGGACGCGTGCCGCCTTTGCGAATGCAGCCGAGGCTTTTTTCATCAAGAGTCGACAAGCCGCCAGCTTTGTTGCCGGGCGTGGGCTGACCCGCGCGGCAGTCTTGACCGGCGGCCTTGAGATGCTCTTCGTACGCGCGGCAGATTTCAATGACTTGATTGTGCAGCTTTGTGGTGGCTGCGCGGCGCGCCACAACGTGTTCGGCTCCGATCCACTCGATCGATTCGCTCATCATGGCTGAGGCTCCGTAGTCAACGAGAAGATCGCTTAACTCGCCCACGGCCGGGTTGCTCGCAATGCCGCTTGTGGCGTCCGACCCACCGCACTCGATGCCAAGCAAAAGCTCATTGACGTCAAAGAGCTCCTTTTGCTGCATGCCGGCTTCAGAGGCCATTTCGCGGGCCGCGCGGACGGCTTTTTCAATCGTCTTGAGCGTGCCGCCTTCTTCCTGAATGCCAAACGAAACAACAGGCTTGGAGGTCATCTTCTGAATCTTTTCGCGAAGCTCCTTGTGGCCCACGGTTTCGCAGCCCAGGCCAATGATCACTACACCCCAGACGTTGGGATTGCAGGCAAAGCCCGTGAGAATCTTCTGCGACATGGCCGTGTTGGCTGCGACGTCCGAGCATCCGGTGTTGAAGACGATGTTGACGGCGCCTTTGACTTGGCTTGCGACAATGCGGGCGGTTTCGCTGCCGCAGGCGCAGCCCGGAAGAATCAAGATGTGGTTGCGAATGCCGGGGCGACCTTCAGCGCGGCGATAGCCCCAGAACTTCAGGCCCGTCTTTGTCGGAACGAATTCGGGGACCTCTTCGTCAGTTTCTTCAACGAGTTCGCTGTCGTAGTCGCGCGGCACGCTCAGGATGTTGTGGTGATCAACAAGACCGCCAAGTTCAATGGCGCGCGTCGTGCGCCCGATGAGTTCGCCGTACTTTAAGACATCTGCGCCTTCGGCAATTGGCGCAATGGCAATTTTGTGGCAGGCTGGAATGTCTTCCTTGGCCGCAACAGCGCAAAAGGCTCCTGCTTTTTGAAAAACAACGTCAGAACCTGCGGCAACATCCTTGACGCAGACCACGATGTTGTCCTTTGGATGCATGAGAAGAGCATTGATGTCCATTTGTCGATCTCCTTAGGCGGACTTGAATCTTTAGAGTTTTTTTCCGGAAGTCTTCAGCGCAAAGCATCAGCAGACTGCGCTGTGCAGCATCACGCTGTCAGCGAGTTCGGCTTGAAGTGAAGGCAGTATAGGTAGGCAAAAAGGTGATGTCTATGGTGCTGACTCTGTTTTGAAGTTTTGGTCAAAAGCGAAGCCAAGCTTTCAACGATTTTATTGCAGCGAAATCACCAAAAAGCGGCCGGAAGCCGATGACAAATGTGGATCAGCTATTGAGAGTCGCGAGGCGATGAGAAGCTCTCAAGGCTTATCTCCTTTCGCACGGCAAGCATCATTTTCTGGTAATTATTGACTGAAGCCTCATCGGGCAACGCAAGCGCGCGTGTTTTGATGAGGAGAGCGGTTTTCTTAAGCCACCTTGAAAGCTCTCTTTTGCTGGCGGCGCGTTTTCTGAGCCTCACATTGGCGTAGGAGATTTCGGCGCGCCACGTATCGCGCTTGGTTTGTCCTGAGCCGCGCGAGGATGTGTCTCGGTAGATGCTTCCTGTTGGAAATATTTTTCTGCTGATCGTTCTCGACATATCAGGTTTGAGCACAGAAAAAAAAAGAATAGGGCGCCGCGTATGCATTTCCATCTCCCGGCGCCCTGTATTCCGCCTTTATCAAAGCTTTTAACTGCGCACTGCTGCTCTTCGGGCGGGGATGGTGCGAAGAGCAGCTTGAAGCGCAGTCTGCGGGCTTGTCAATTAAAAGACGTACTTGAAGCCCACCTTGCCGCCGATGGCAGACGTGCCGTATTCGCCGGTGCCAAGGAGCATGTTCACGTTAAAGAGCATGTTGTCCTTGCCGACGCGAAGACCAACGTCAGCCTGCACCGGAGCGGTGTCGATCACGTCCTGGGTGTGATGGAGCACTTCGATGTCCTTGTCGCCGAAAGTCGGCACATAGGCAATCTTCATGCTCGGAGCGACAACCCAGCCGCCGGCCGTGAAGTCGGCTGCATTGATGCGCAAGGCGATCGGAACCTGAACGAGCGTCTGATCCTGATCGTCAAGCTTGACGCTTCCGACCTTCATTTCGTCGGTCGACAGCTGCGAGACTCTCAGACCGATGCTCGGCACAAAGCTGAAGTTGCCGGCCGTGAGCTTGTACATCGCGCGCAGACCGAACGAGTACATCTCGGTGTCGACGCTCTGGTTTAAAGCCGACTGAGACGAGCTGATGTCGTTTTCACCCCAAACGTAGGCAAGTTCTGCGGCAAGCTTGAAGGCATCGGTTACCTTGTAGGTGCCGTAGAGCGATACGCCATAGTTGTCGATCTCGTTTTTGATGTTCGAAACCGAGCTTCTGAGCGAACCCGTGCCGTACTGGAAGGCGCCGCCAACGGTGAAGTTGCCGAAGCCAACATCGCCGCCGAACGTGCCGTAGCCCATGTCGGCCGTAAATTCTCCGCCGTTGTCGAAGTCGTCAGACTCATAGTTTTCGCCCGTGACGTCAACCCAGAGGTTGAGCCCTGCCTTCAATTCCTGATCAACCGAGGTGCGGTCAGCAATGGTCTGAGCGAGCACCGTGTCGGCGCGGCGGGTCATTGCCTGCAGGCCGGTTGACGAGATGGCTGATAAGCCGCTTTCGGCATTTACTTCAGAGGTCACCGTGCCGTTGTTGACAGTGCCGACGATGAAGGGGTTGTCGGTTACGACAAGTGCAGTACCTGTGGAGCTCGTTGAGAGCTGGAATTGGCCTTCTTCGGCGTTCACAAGACCGAGGTAGCTTCCTTCGGCAAACTCAACTGCCCCCGTGATCAGTGCGCCATCAGCAGGAGCAGCTGCCTGATTGGCAATGAGCATGCCGTTGGCATTGACGACAGCGGTTCCTTCAGTAACTACGGCTTGGGTCGAATCAGTCAGGCTGCCGTCAATCAAAATGCTGCCTTCGCCAAGCGTCAGAGGAGCGCCGACATAGACAGCAGCAGTGACGTTTTCCTTCCAGCTGAGATTGTTGGCTGCAGCGATGCTCTCAAAAGCAGAAACAGCGTCACTGGCAGGCGTACCTAAGGCAATGATGGAGTTCTGTCCGGCGACGATGTCGGCAGTGATGGGGGCGCTGTAGTTAAGAGAAACCTGAGAAGCGCTGGAAGCTAAGTTTTCACCGTTCACCCAAGCAGGATCGACGAAGATCATGCCCGTCATGCCGTCAATGGAGTTGATGGTCAGACGGCCGGCAGAAGATGCATCACCAACGGTAACCGTACCGGGACCCGTAACAGCTTCGACTTCGTAATGAGCGCCGCCCGTGACGGCCAATGTGGCCGTATCCTCCTCAAGTTTGACCGTTGCGTTCAGGGTGCCTCCTTGCGGCGTTTGGGCATTAACGCCGAGACCGAGCGAGGAATCAGCTGCAACAGAGACAGTGATTGCCGGAGCATCGCCAGTTGCATCAGCAGTTGATGTGATGATTTCGCCGCCCGTTCCGGCCAGATTCAGCGCCTTGCCTTCGGTGATTGTGACTGTGTTGCCGACGCCGAGGTCAACCGCGCCAACCGAAAGAGATTCAGAGCGAACGATGGTGTCGTCATCAGTCGTTGTGCCGCCGATTTGGAGATTGCCGCCGTCGGCGTTTTCTTCAGAGGCAGTCGTGGCGGTAACTTTTTCAAGTACGACATTGGGGCCGACATTTTCCAGATCGGAAATGGAAGCCTGATTGTTTTCATCAACGAGGCCGTCGGTTGAGGCCAGAGAGCCTTGGAAGACTACGTTGACATTTTGAAGCAGTTGGCCTGCGGACTCAGCATAGTCAAGGTTGTAGACCGCATCGGTAATGGCAAGCTTTGCGCCTTCATTGAAGGTGATTTCGTTGTTCTGATAGACAAGACTTTCAGCTGAAGTCGCAGCACCTTCTGCACCGAGTCCGGCAGAGAAAACCTGGTCGGACAAGGTTGCAAGGGTGCCGGAGACCTTGATGGATCCTGCGACGCTATTGCCATTTGCGTCTAAGTTCCCGGTCTGATTGGCACTCAAAACCTTAAACGATGCCAAGGTCAACGCAGCATTCTTTCCGATAGAGACTTCGTTTTTGAGGTCCCAGTGGGAATTCACGTTAACTGAACCAGCGGCAACAGAAAGAGTTCCGTAGTACTTGTTCAAAGAACTATTAATCGTCAAGGTGCCGGAGCCGTTTTTGACAATTGATGCGGATTGCCAATTTGATCCACTTGGTTTCCCGGCGCCTTGTTGATCAGAATTTGGGATCGATGAAGCGATGCTGTCGGTGTCGTCGTCCGTGATGGATTCACCAATGATCAGCGTTGCATCTTCTGCTATATCGAAAATTGCTCCTGAGCCTCTGTCAAGGAATAAAAAACCACCTGCGGTAGGAGTGTTCAAATGGTAACCGTAAGTATCATAAAAATTAGTAGTGGCAGTGGAGGACACTGTATTGCCTGAGTAGGTCATGTCCTTGGTAATGCGGATCGTCAACTCAGCATCGTTAATAACGCCTGTAGCGTTGCCGGTTGAATGATCAACCATAATGGCTCCGCCGTATGCATAGCCTGTTGTGGTATCAAGTGCAATCGCTGAGTTGTTGTTGAATGCAACGTCGGTGAAGACAACATTTGTGCCCTTGACCATAAATGCCCCGCCGCCGGCAGCATCAGATCCGGTTGCGCCCGAGGATTGAGCTTTGTTGCCAATATAACTGCCCCCAGTCTGTTCCCAGGATCCATATGCATGGACGGCACCGCCCAGCGTATAGGTGGAGTTAACGATAGAGCTGTTGTTTACAAAATTTGAATTTGTAAGAGTTGCTTTGCCGTTGGGGTCGCCAAAAAATACAGCTGCTCCTGAGCCTTCTGCGCTATCTACTTCGGTGGCTGTTTGATTGCTGATGTTGAGTACACCATTAAGTTTTGTGTTGTCAATGACAGTTGAATTCTGGTCAACAGCAATTCGACCGTTGTAGGTCGCGCCTTCTTCAAAAACAAGAGAAGTGTTTTTGACTGTCAGACCTTTCTCTGTGTCCTGAACAATTAAGTCGCCGTTTGTTTCAGAACCGGATTTAAATGTAATAGTAGTGTCTTCAACTCCTTGACCTACCACTATGTTGCCGATGACAACAGAATTTGATTCAAAGTTAACGACATTGCCCTCAGCTGTTTTGTCAGATTCTTTCTGTAAATAAACAGCATAGTTGTCAGCTGCGTCAATTGTGCCGGCATTGGTGATCACGCCATTGTTGCCGCTGATCAGAATGCCTGTACCCGACTTAACGCTGATGGTTCCATTGTTGACTGCAACAGCTTTTGCGGTACCGTTGGTGCCGGCCGTTCCTGTCGGCGCAGCTTCCATGCCAGCGCCGCCTGCAACATTGATGGTGCCGTTGTTGATGATTGTGTTGACTTCACCATTGGCGCCAGCAGTGGATCCAACGGTCATGCCGTAGGCTTTCGTGGCGTTGATCGTGGCATCGTTGACGGCTGTGCCGCCTTGATCGGCCATCATGCCTTTGACTTTCCAGAACGAAGATGCATTCTGAGTCGCCGTGTTGAGATTGATTTGGCCTTTGTTTGTGTATGTGTGGTCAGTGCCGTTTGCAAGAAGACCATAGGCACGAGTGTCGTCACCTGTGATGGCCATGTTTAATGTGCCTTCATAGGTCTTGACGGGAGATTCAGCCGTTGTTGAGCTGAAGCCGCTATTACCTGCCGTCTGGCTGTAATCATCAGCAGCGATAGCCGCACCGCTTGTGAGCACAGCAACTGCTGCTGCCGCAACGACCAGTTTGGCCCCCTTCTTCTGCACCGAAGAAGTCGCCTCATTGGCCACCATCAAGGCGCCGCGGGCTTTGTTGAAAACAACTTTAAACGTCTTGTTCATTTCAGAACTCCGTTGTTGGATAAAGGTTGAAGGCACGCTAGCACCCCCCCCCAGCGTGTCAAATTTTTTCGTCACTTTTACGATCAAGGGCTTGGTAAAAACATGGGGGATGGTTGAAATACTCAAGAAATTCAGTCGATAGACAAGCACGTGAATCAAAAAAGGGACTGTGACCAATTAAGCCACAGCCCCTCCCGTAAGCAGAAAATTACGAATGACCGCATCGATTGCGCATCACCCGCAAAAGATTCAAATATCAAACTTTCTGAGCCTTGCTTTTGCGGTTTGCAAGAGGAAAGTTGTCGTCAAAAGGCCAAATGCTCTTCCAAAGGGTGCTCGCCTGGAGCATTTTGTCTTCATAGTTGCCGCAAAGAAGCGGGTGTACGGTGAGCACCATCTTCTGCTTGCTGCAGTGCCCGTAGAGCTCAAGCTGCTCTTGAGGAGTGAATGTGCCGGCTTTTGCGAGCGCTCCAATGGGAGCGATGGGAAGCAAAAGCAAGTGCGAGATGCCGGCAAATTCTCGAAACAAAGCTTTCATCAGCTCTGCTTCGCGTTTTTTCTGATCCTTCGTGACTGTCAGAAAAAAGTACGAGCGCCCGCCTTTGGGCGACACGAAGGCGTAGTGATAGAGCAGTTTGGACTTGCTGTTGAGGCGAGCGAGCTCTTCAGTCGTTAATTCAACGACGTGACGCAGTCTTGCGCCGTCAAAGTAAAGGACCTGTCGATGCAGGAAGACCTGCTTGGCTTTGCGGTCCTTTTTGTGCGCAGCAATGGCCCATTCGATGGCTTCGGCAGCCTCAATGCCGACAAGTCTCTTCATGACGGCCGCAAGAGGCGGCCCCGGGCGCAGATTGAGTCTGTCGCAGCTCCTAAAAAGCGTCTTGAGGCAAACCTCGATGCCGGTGAGAAGCTTAAAGAGCTTCTCGACATGCACTCCAGTAAAGAGTCCCTTGATGCCTAAGGATCGACGCGAAAGGCGACAAAGCTGATCAAGTGCGAGCCACATTTCGTGGTCAGACACTTTCCTTTCAGGTCCTGCACAATTTTTTTGCTTTCCGTCGCAGCTGGGGATGCCGGCAGCTTCGGCAGACGTGTGCGCGTCTCGGTTGCGAGCAGCGTACAGCACGAAAATTCTCCTTTCACTCAATGAAATTGATCAAACCGCACCTGCGTCTTGTCTGACTGGAGTGACGGCAAAGACCCGCGATGCTACCGGATTTTGAAAAAGAGTCAAGAGAAAGCGATATCGCTTCACGGCTGCGGCAAAAGCGTTGCGCAAATGTGAACGCATACTGATCTAGTAGGCGCATACGGCTAAATCCTTGATTTCACTAAAAAGAGACAATCAAAAATCACCCAGCATGCTTTGCAGCCGAATTTGTTTCAAGTCGGAACAGGCGGGAAAACACCTAGAAAGTGCATTGAGAGAATTTCTTAAATAACTGGGGGAGGGTGTGAAGATACGGCAAATCTTCAAGAAAATCAAAAGCTAATCATTCAAATACGAAAAAGCAAGAAATGCAAACTAAACATATTTGCTACAGGAAATTCGTCTTGAAATCAACAATAGCAACTTCAAAAACCTTATTGAGTCCGCGTTTTGCAGAAAATCTTCACATTGAGCTCTTTGGTTCCGAAAGCTTTGACTTTGCGAGTGCATCCCAGAGCACGACTGAATTTGGTTCTTTTGCTCGGCTCCAATTTTGGGTTTTTTTTGCCATGCAAAAGTCGGACACAATTCGCGGCGAAGCCAGACACGGTGGTGACAACCCCAAGCAATCTTGTGCAGAATGCGCGCGGCCTTGCTCGGGCGGCTGGAAAAATTCCTCCCAAGCTCAAAACCAGCTGCCGGGCAAGGCTAGGGCACCGCAGGCATTGGCTGCGGATTTTTCAAATTTACAAAAGGAATCAATATGAACACTGATTTCGCCTTGCGCGAACAGAAAATTTTGAATTGGGGCCTTGCCGTCGTCTGCGCTCTTTTTCTGTGGGCGGCATTGAGCGGCAGCGCTCTTGCCGCTCCGACGGGCGACGAATTCAACGACCTCTACGATCTCGTTAAGCAGTGGAGCACCGGGTCTTTGGGCAAAACCATCGCCGTGACCTTTCTTTTGGTGGGGCTCGGCGTGGGCATCATCCGCGGCAGCATCATGGCGGCCGTGGGCTCGATTGCCGCAGGCGTCTCGCTTGTGATGCTGCCGACGATCATCGAAGGTCTCTTCGGCGCCGCCGGCTAGTGAGCTCGTGCCGTCAAGACTCTTCATCAACTCTGTGAGGTTCGGTAATGCTCAAGGATCCGACTGAAAGCGGCTGGACAGCTGTGCCTAGAACGCTTGACGCCAGTCCCAGATTTTTGTTTTGGGAAATCGACTACGTGATGATTGCTTCGGCTGCGTTGTCAATCGGCATCATCATGTCGGGGGCCTTTTTGGGGTGCGCGGCTGCTGCGGCAGCCTGTGCGCTCTGGAGCAAGGCAAGAGCCGGAGGCGGCGTCGCGCGAGCCTTTGCGCTTGTGTACTGGCATCTGCCGTTTGACGTCTTCGGGCGCGTCCCCGCAAGCGCCAGACGCCACTTCACAGGGTAGAGGCATTGTTGATGCTCTATGCGCTTTCTTTCAGCCGAAGCTGTGAGCAATGCTTTTGCTGAAAGAAGCGTTTATTTCAAACAAAAGACGGCATCTGCAAAGCACTCTTCATTTTGACTGCAGCATCAGGGCTCAGTCAGATGCTCTGAACGATGACGAAGTCCCATTTTTATCGGCTTTGTCCGACAAAAGATTCAAGTACAAAGAAACTCGCATTCACATGACACAGGCCGCAGAGACGATATATCGGCGCATTACGACGGAAGCCGCCGCGCACCTGCAGATCAGACGCTTGATCGTGGTGCTTTTGACGATGAGCGTATTGGCCAACGCCCTTTTGGCACTTTACCTTCTCGTGAAGGAGGACCAAACGAGAACGGTGGTGATTGCGCCCGATTCGCTTGAACCCTACATTGCCATGACGGATCGGGTTAGTCCTAATCTGCTTGAGCGCTTTTCGGTGAGTGCCCTAGGGCTGGTGATGAACATGTCGCCGCAGACGGGCCGTTGGCAGACGGAAGCCTTCTTAAAGCATGTGGCTCCTGAGAGCTACGCTGAAATTGCCGCAGGCGTGCGGCGCGCTGCGGCAAGCCTTGAGCGTAATCAGGCCAGCACGGCCTTTTTTGCCGAAGCCGTTTCGGTCGATGACAAGACGATGACGACTTGCATTGCCGGCACGCGCAAAACGCTCATTGGCCGAGCGGTCACCGAAGACGTGCCGGTATCGGCCTGCTTAAGGAGCACTGTGCGCCTGGGGCGCTTGATGATCGTGCAGTTGAGCTTAAATGATGAGCCCAAAGGCTTTAAAAAGCTTGAGGCTGCAGCAAAGACGCAAACAAGCCACGAAAAGCGCTGACTCTCAAAGCGATTCTGTTTTAAAAGCGTTCTTGGTTAGCCCGCAGGAACGCATCAGGAAAAAAGTCGCTTTCATTTGAAAATTCACGACAAATACTTCATACCGATGCCAACGAATTCATTTTCGCGGCAGGCCCGAAATTTGCCTGCGCTTGAGAAATGCGCCCTCTTGAACAAGCATTCTGTTCGTGTTCGTAGGGGACAAAAAAAGGCTTTTTGCCGCAGCCTTTCAGCTTTTGCTCTGGCGGCAGCTTGCTTGGCAGCCAATGCATTTGCAATGGAGCCCAGAAGCGAGTCCTTTGCCGCGCCTGAGAGCATGACGATATCCGAAGAAGCCGTAAGCGAACCCAATGCCGCGACTTTGCTTCGCCCTTTGTCTCGCGAACATGTCAATTTGGTCAAGGTTCGGGGCGACAAGATCACCGATGTCGTTTTTGATGCGCAGGCTCTTGAAGTTTCGGCCGACAAAGAGCGCGGCATCGTCTTTGTGCAGGTCAAGCCCAGGTGGCTTGCTTCACATCCGGGACAGGCAGTGACTTCGGCATTTTTCAATACGCAAACCGAAAACCACGCCGTGCGCTTTGTGGCGGCCGACGTGGCAAGCCAAACCATTGAGCTTCATGCAAAAACGGATACCCGTGCCCAAGGCGCAGCGCAGGCGCTTCGCTCTCTTCAAGAGGCTTTTGCCGCGCCCTTGACGCCACTTGCCTCAGAAGATTTCGTCTCGCGCTTAAAGGAAGTCGTCAAAAGCGCAGCAGCAGGAGCCCCCGCCGGCGGTGAGCCTGCAGCCGTGGGACTCGCTTTTTCTCAGGAAGGAAGCTCATTGCAGCTCGTTGAGCTCCCGCAGCCGGCAAAAGCTTCAATTGAGGGCTTTTCCGTGCGGCAAACGCGCGTTTGGGTGGGCACGGACTTTGTCTGTGAAGAGCTTCACATGGCCAACATGAATATCCAAAGAAAGACGATTGACTTAGGAAGTCTTGCGCAATCAATTCCGGGCGTCGTTGCGCTCGCAGCCCAGGTGCTTGAGCTTGATCCCGGCATGACGAGCACCGTCTACGTCATCCGGGCACGGGCCGACATGCAAAAAAGACTGGCTCTGGGCTCGGCGCAGAGAATCGCTTCGGACGATGAAGAAGCCCCGGCCGTTTTTGCCTATCAGTCGCTGGGAGCAGCCGATGGCTTCTAGCGACGACGAAATGTCTTGGACAAAAGCAGATCTTGCCGCGCTCAGGGCTCGCGCCAAGGGCCTCATCAGCGAAGAAGACGAAAAAGAGCTCGAAGAGATCCTGCTCGACCCACAGTTTGAAGAGGGCTGCAGACCGCTCTTTGATCGCCTTGCGCGCATTTACAAGCTTCCCTACAGCCATGTGCAAAACCCGCGCTTTTGGATGCTCGGCACGCAGCTTCAGGCCGCAGGCGAAATCTTTCGCGGCATTAAGCCCAAGGACGACAAAGCATTCGCTCAAGACGAAGAGGCTGGACATGAAGGGGCAATCGAAGCCGAGCGCGCATCTAAATCGTTTCAGCAAGCACACAGCGAGAAAATAGCCATGACGGATTTCGACAAAGAAAAGAACGATAAGGAAGAAATGGGTGCACAGAGCGAACGCTTTGGTTTTGAAAAGAGAGCTGACGCGCAAGGCATTGAAGTCAAGGCTCGCGCAGCGCGAATCAATTTGGATGGAGTCGATACCGACGACATTTTTGAAGAGGATTTATTGAGGCGCCGCGCCGAGCAGGGCATTTTTGAACCGATGCAGGCTCATGATGCGGCTTTTGATATTGAGCACCTTGCCGGCAGCGATGCCAAGCAAAACTTTTTTGAGCAAGCCGCGCAAATTGATCAAACCAAGCCCCATCTAGAGAAGTCTTTTCTTGACCGAATGCGCCGTGCGGCCAATGGGTTTGCGAGGCTTCTCAGAAACCGCCGCGAGCGCGGGGAACTTGGAAGGGTAACCGATCAAAAGGCCGAAAAGACCAAGCAAAGGCGAAACTTTTTGGTGCTTTTTGCCGGCATTTTGCTCTTTTCGCTTGTGGTTGCCTATGTGAGCGAAAAAAATGCCCAGCCCAAGGCGCCTGCGGTCAAAACATATCGCAACGACTTTCGGCTTGAGCCCGACAGCCTGGACAAACAGAGCTTTCAGCGTCAGTACGAGGAAAAGCTCGACGACATCGGCATCAAAATGAAGTCGATGGAGTCGCTCATGAGTCAGCTCGATGCCCGCATGAAGGCGTTGGCCAAAGAAGAGCACGCCAAGAGCCCGGGTGAAGCCAAAGCGCTTGACTCTGATGGTCCGCAGCATGTGCCCTTGGCGGAGCTTCCGCCGATAGGCGACGAAATCTCGCTTCGCGAAGAAGAAGCAAGGCTCATGTCGAGCATCGCCGTGGCCAATTCTTCCGACGCCTCGACTGCCCGCATGGGCGTCGTCAGGGTTTCGAGCGCCAAAAAGATGGAGCCTCTCTACCGAGGTCCCAGGCGCATCGCCGACCAACCGATAGCGGCAAATCGCGCGCGCCACGAGCGCGAAAACACTTATTTGCCGGCGGGAAGCTTTGCCCGCGCCGTGGTTCTCTCGGGCGTCACCGCGCCCACGGGGGGAAATGCCGCGCAAAACCCCATGCCGCTTCTTTTGGAAATTAAGGAGTTTGCGCAGCTGCCCAACGACTTCAAAGCCAATGTCAGGCGCTGCTTCGTGACGGCAAACGCCACGGGCGACCTTTCAAGCGAGCGCGTGCTTGTGAGGCTCGATCGGCTTTCCTGCATGAATAAGCAGGGCAAGGCGGTCGACGTGCGCGTGCAGGGCTACGTCACGGGCGAAGACGGCAAGGCAGGGGTTCGCGCAAGGCTTGTGACGCGAAGCGGACAAGCCATTGCAAGCGCGCTCTTTACGGGCGCGATATCGGGGCTCGGCAAGGCGGTTTCCCTTTCAGCGCAAAGCACGACGACCTATACGTCGGGCGCCGTGGGCAGCAACGTTGAAAACGCCTGGGCCGCAGGGCTTGGCGAAGGCGTTGACGACGCCATGGACCGCATCGTCAACTACTACTTGAAGCTTGCCGACAAGATTTTTCCGGTGCTTGAGCTTGACAGCGGCCGCAAGGTCGACGTCGTTCTCGCGCAGGGGCTTTCGATTTCATTTGAAGACCCGTCTCCCAAAGAGCCTGAAGTATTGAGCCATTCGCAAATCTTCGGCGACAGGCAAAAAAGTCTGCGCGATGGCCTTGGCCCAAATCAATGAGCAAAAAAAGACAAAGCTCATTTGAAAAAGAAGAATCCTTAAAAAGACAAATTTTCAACAACAAACGCAATGCATCAAAAAGACAACCACTTCTTCCTGAGGGCAAACGCCACGCGTATTTCAGGAGCCTATAAAACTTCCAGACTCAGCCGCTTGAGTCTCGTGCAGGCGACTTTGCTTTTGCCTTTTCTTTTAGCGGGCTGCGGCAACATTTCGGGTCTGATCGACGCGCACGACGAATTCGGCTGCGGCGTGCCCGGAAAGGCAAACTGCGCCACATTGTCGGAAACCTATGCTGCAGAGCACGCCCTGGATGAGGCAAGAAGCCGCGCTAGGGCGCAAGAGGCGCTCACCGAAAGGGCCGTCTTTGCGCAAGAGGACTTGCCCCACGATGAAAAAGAAGAACAAGGCCATCAGAAGTCAATTCCAAACGCTGATTCTGGTGCCGCCTCAAAAGAGCGCGCAGCGCTTGCCGCCGGCAAAGCCTCGGGGCTGGTGCGCGAAACCGAGGGGCTCACGATGAGCGCAGCGCATGCTCTGGCGCGTGCGCAGGGCAGAAAAACCGATGCGCGCATGCGTGCGCTTGGCGACAAGCCCAAGCACCTTCCTGCCCGAGCACCCGAAAAAGTGGTGATGCTCTGGGTTCTTCCCTGGGTTGATGCCGAAGGCGACCTGCACGGCGACTCGCGCGTGTGGGTAAGAGTCAAGGATGCTCTCTGGAGAATCGAGCGCGTGAGATCCCGAGCGATGCGCTCGGTGCCGGGCGGAGTTGAGCCGTGATTGAAAATAAATTGCATAAGGGAGCATCTGGCGGCAAAAGTGAGCGCAAGTCAACTGCTTCGATTGCCGGGCGAATCTTTGAAAAAGTTGAGGCTTCAGTCAAAGCCATTTGCGACATGCACGCAGGCGTGCGCCGAAAAATGCTCCTTATTCCGAATCTCAAGGGCGAAGGCGTTCTTGACTTGCCGCGAAGCGGCGAGCATGCATTGGTTGATCGCTTCTCGGGCGTTCTAAGCGCACTTTACTGGGAGCCAGAGCGAGGCGTTTTTGTTCTCAACAACGCGGGCGACACCGAGCCTTGCGCGCTTGGCGTCGTCTTTGAACTCAACGCCTTGATTTCAGCCGACTACACGCTCATGCAGGGAATCGAGAGGCTCTTGGGGGCGGCCTACCCTGCGCAAACGGTCATTGCAGCGACGTTGTTTGCTTCGAGCTCCGTGCGTGGGACGCTTGCCGAATACGTGCAAAGCAGGCGCGCCTCTTGCGGGGTCGAGGGCGGCAGCAGCCTAAGGAGCGAGGAGTGCGCAGGCGTTTGTCTGCGCATGGCTATTGAACGAGCACGCAAGCTTGAAGCCATGGCAAGAGCCTCTTGCGCGGGCATTCACCCCGTGCGCGAGTATCGCGTCTGGATCACGATCACCACGCGCGTGGGCGAGGCTGCCGTGGCTGATTTTCTCGCGGGCGCAAAAAATGCCCAAGTCGATGCCTTTTTGCTCTCGACTGCAGCGGCGCACTCAGCCTTGCAGCAGTTTTCCTTGTTGAAATCTCGCTGGGACGAGTATGAATTGTTTCGCACCATGCGAGAACTCGTCAATCCTCAAAAGACCGCGGCAGGAGAATATATCCCGCGCACGGCGCCAAGCACTCTCCTGCGAGAGGGCTTTGTGAGAAGAGATACGCTCATTGACGTGGGCAAAAGCAGCATCGTCTTTTCATCGGCTTTTGGGGCAGACGCGAGCAAAGCGGGCGCGAAGACTTCGCAAGAAGCCCTCGAGTCGGCAAGCCTTACGGTGGCAGGCTACCCCGCCTTTGCGCAGTTAAACCGCATGCGCATGGCTTTGGCTGGAGACAAATTTCCCTACCCTTATGTTTTGACCTGCGCGGTGGAGCCCACGTCGGTAGCCGACGACAAGGCGCTCATCGCCATGAAAAACGCACGCGTCAAGCAGCTCATGCATACCGAAATCGGACAGTTTCTGACCGATTTGGGCGAGCGTGCAAGAGACTTTGACTTGGCGCAGAAAGCGTGCGACGAGGGCTCGGGGCTTGCGCGCGTGATTCACGCCATGACGGTTTTTGCGCCAAAGAATGAAGCGCCAAGCGCTGCGCACTTGGCTGCCGACCTGCTCTCCGGCGCAGGGTTTGATGCGCACCCGGCCGCCGGTCTTCAGATGATGGCTTTTTTGATGAATTTGCCTCTGGAGGCTTCAATCGGCCTGATGCAGGATGCACGCGCAGCCAGACAAACCTCCACCAAAACGCGCAAGGCTGCCGCGCACATGCTTCCCATCATGGCCGAAAGCCGCGGCAGCGGCCCGAGGGCCGCGGCAAACGCACGCACGCCCATGCTGATGCTCGTCACGCGCAAAGGACAGCTGCTGCCGATAGACATCTTTGCCAACCGCAGCGGCAACTACAACGCGGTCATAGCCGGCACCTCGGGTTCAGGCAAAAGCGTGCTTGCCCAGGAAATCGTTCTCTCGCACATCGGCTTAGGAGGCCGCGTATGGGTCTTTGACATCGGCAAGAGCTACAAAAACTGCGTAGAGCTCGCCCACGGCCAATTCATTGACTTTGAGCGCGAAGAGAGCTCGCAGGCAAAGGCGCAGGCCGCGCAAAGGTCAAACTCCTTGCGGCTTTGCCTTAATCCCCTGGACATGCTCGAAGATCCCGCCGACATGCTCGATGAGCTCGCGCAGATCATCACGGCCATGGCAAACGGCGATGCGCCCATGGAGCTCACCGCTTTGGAACTTTTGAAGATGCACATTGCCGAGGTGGTCAAAACTGCGCGCAGTCAAAAGAAGACGCCGACGGTGACGATGCTTGCCTTGTCGCTGATGCAAAGCAAGGACGCGATGCTCTCAGACATTGCCGTGCGCTTGATGCCCTATTGCGCAGGAGGGCGCTATGCGCACTGGTTTGAGGGAAAAGCCAGCATTGACTTTGCAAGCAATCTGGTTGTGCTCGAGATGGAGGCTTTGGCAAATAAGCCCGTGCTGCAAAACGTCGTTTTGCTCATCGTCATCATGCGCATTCTGCGCGAGATTCGAGAAAGTCCCCGCAGTCAGAAAAAGCTCATTGTGATCGATGAGGCCTGGAGGCTTTTGTCGGGCAATTCGGGCCGCTTCATCGAGTGGGCCTGCCGCACGCTCAGAAAGTACGGCGCGGGGATTGCGTGCATCAGTCAGTCGATGAGCGACTTTGAAGCCTCAAGCGCCGCGCGGGCCGTGCGGATGAATGCCGACAGCGTGTTTTTGCTCAGACAAAAACCTGAGGGCATCGCCTCTTACGCAGCAGGCGACGCACGCACTGCAAAGCTTCTTTCGGGACTCACCACCCACGCGGGCCTCTGGAGCGAGGTCTACGTCAAGGTGGGCGATCAGGCAGGCGTCGTGGGCCGCTTGATGCTCGATCGCTTCTCGATGACGGCCTATTCAACCAAGGCCGAAGTCTTTGACGCCGTGCAAAAGGCCCGCAAAGCGGGCTTGACCATCGAAAAGGCCATTGCCGAAGTCAGCCGCATGGCGCTTGAGTCCTAAGGCTTACGAATTTTTTGGCTGCTTTTATAAAAAAAGCGCGGCCGCAAGAAGGCGCTTTAAAGAAAATAGAAAAGTTATTCGCATGACCGAATCCATTGAAAACTCCACGCAAAGCAAAAACCAACTCGCAGAGAAAGCCGCAGATGCCGCAGTGAAAAACGAGGCTGCAGCAAAACCCAAACGAGCTTCATGCGCCAAAACGACAAAAAGCACAAAGAGCACAAAAAGCACGGCTGCTGCCAATGTTGCCGGCCGCGGCCGCAAGTCTGCAAAAGAATCAATAAGCGCCAAGCAGTGCGATGTTCCCCAAGACGAAGCGATAAGCGCCGGCCAAGAAAGCCAGCCAGGCGCAGCGGCTGCGAGCCAAACAAGCTCCCAAGAGCAGAGCGCGCAGACGACTCGAATGCTCAGCGCACCCTTCGAAGAGAAAAAGCTTGAGGCGGCTCAAAATGCCTCCGACGCAGCAAGCCTTGAGCCGATCGAAATCAAAGAGTCGTCTTCGGTTGCCGTGATTGAGCCCGCAGCGCTGCAAACACCCGAAGCGTTAAAGCGCGAAGAGCTCATGCGGCAATATCAGGAGCGCATGCAAAGAAAGCAAAAGGAAGACTACGAGGCGTTTTTAAAAGAGCGCGAGCTTGCGCGCCTGGCCGAAAAGCCAGAGGCTGTCAAAAAGGTCTTTCGCCGTACATCGCGCGGCAACATCAAAGCCGAGATTCGGCCCAGAGCCTATGCCTCGGAAAAAGAGCGTTTGCTTGCGTTGATTTCCATGCCCGAGTGCCTGCGGCTCGCCCAGGAGATGGCAGAGTCAGACGCTTTTGCACCCCTTTGGGACGAATTTGCCTTCGTGCGGCGCGTTTCGAAAAAGGATCTGCAAAAGCGCTTTGAGCTTTTCATCGAAGATGTGATGAATGCGGCTGCCAAGGGCTATTTTGAAGACGATTTTTGCCAAAGACTTAAGCGCCTTGAGAAAATCGAAGCCATCGAAAAGGAGTGCGCCCGCCGCACCTCTCAAGAGGGCAGACGGCTTTTTATCGACGAGATCAATGAAATCACGAGCAAATACGGCGAAGAGGCGCTCGCGCGCATTGAAATTCTGCAAAAGCTCTGGGCGCGGGGGATGCCTGCGGCCGATCTCGACGAGCTGCAGGCGTCTGACGCGCGCGTAAGGGAAGAAAGGCGAAAAAGACACGCGTGCGAACGCGGCGAGTTTGAACAGTCAGCTTTGCAGATTGTCAGCAGCGATCAATCAAATGAGCAGGAAAACGATGGCAAGAGCGAAGGCAAGAGTGCCGCCGCCGAAGACTCGCAAGACGACGTCATCAGGATTGCGGATTTGCAAAAAGAGGGGCGGCCCTCTCTGTCAAAATACTTCCTAATTGTTAATCAGGAGGGCATGGAGACAGACAAATGGGAAGCCCATATCCTATCGAAAAGAAAAATCAGATCCTCGGAAGAATCCTTTCAAAAGAAATCACAG
>CALXKM010000018.1 GCA_944388865.1 uncultured Duodenibacillus sp.
TCCTCTGATGACAGCGCCCGCGGGTTGGCTGCAAATTCGCGCTTCGGACGCTGGTCCTCGTTTTCCGGGCAATCACGCCACTTGAGGTAACTGCTGAAGGCAATGCCCAAGCATTTGCATGCCTCGATAGCACGTGCACCGGCCGCAACAGCTTCCGTGACCAGCTCCACAGCTTTACGGCGATCCCGGGCGCTGATCATTTTTCCTTGTCCCCCCAGATCGCCTGCGCTTTTTTTGTCAACACCAACAAAGCCGCGGCTTCAGCCAGTGCCTTTTCTTTGCGTTGCAGCTCTCGGTTTTGCTGTTTGTGCTCTTCGTTAAGCTCCGAGACCTTGTTGATCAGCTCTTGCTCGCGTGCTCGTGCGCTTGCATAAAGCACGACGTCGCCATCGTTCTGCGCAAGCCAGGCGCTAAAGCGCTTGATCTCTTCCAGGGTAACGCCTTTGGTTCGACAGTATTTACCGGCCGCCGGGGAATCAAAGCCAACCTCTTGGCAATACCCTTCGGCAACGATTGCCGCTCGAAGATTCATACCGCGCGGCAAAGGAGCGGACTGAGTGCGTTGTGCGGGTTGCGCTCCTGAAGTTTTGACTGCCTTCAACCAGTGGTATAGGCAGCTTTCTGCAATCCCATACTCGCGGTGCGCCTGTGCAACTGTGATTTCTTTTGAAAGGATTCTTCCGAGGATCTGATTTTTCTTTTCGATAGGATATGGGCTTCCCATTTGTCTGTCTCCATGCCCTCCTGATTAACAATTAGGAAGTATTTTGACAGAGAGGGACCTTCAACCATCAGCGATGCTTTGTCAGATTGCCAGAAACACCTCCACGCACGTGGAGAGGACGAGGTTTTTGACTTCGGCGCCGAAGATAGCGGAGAAACACCTCCACGCACGTGGAGAGGACCCTCTTCGATTTTTGGCATTGGTTTGGCTTGTAGAAACACCTCCACGCACGTGGAGAGGACGTCGATCAAGTCAACGGAAGGTATCGACTTTTGGAAACACCTCCACGCACGTGGAGAGGACTGAAGGTGAGCGAGCAGCTGGACGCGTGTCTCGGAAACACCTCCACGCACGTGGAGAGGACGCATCCGTGCAGATGCAAGCCTGCTCCCACTCGGAAACACCTCCACGCACGTGGAGAGGACCGTATCGCAAGATCAAAGCGAAGGCCGGCATCGGAAACACCTCCACGCACGTGGAGAGGACGTCAATGCCTGCCATTCAGTGTAAGGGATTACAGAAACACCTCCACGCACGTGGAGAGGACTAGTGACAGCTGTAGGGGCATACGTGAAGCCGCAGAAACACCTCCACGCACGTGGAGAGGACTCGCAATGGATGTCAATTCCCTCGCGCGTCATGGAAACACCTCCACGCACGTGGAGAGGACCAAACAACCAACGCCCCCTTGGCGGCTTTTTTAGAAACACCTCCACGCACGTGGAGAGGACTCTCACTTTCCGTCATCTTTTTACCGTGATTAGGAAACACCTCCACGCACGTGGAGAGGACCTGATCAGGTGGTCATCCCGACGGCAGGTGAAAGAAACACCTCCACGCACGTGGAGAGGACGCAACTGCGGATACGGATTCAACATCAATGTCAGAAACACCTCCACGCACGTGGAGAGGACGTTGCACCTGTGCCGCCTGTGCCATACGTCGTAGAAACACCTCCACGCACGTGGAGAGGACTCCTTGCAGAAGCGCCCTCTCGTCCTCGCTATAGAAACACCTCCACGCACGTGGAGAGGACCCTCGTATGACCCCGATTTCGATCCAGCTATTCGAAACACCTCCACGCACGTGGAGAGGACGAAAAGACAACGGTTTTTTGTTAACTTCTTTTGGAAACACCTCCACGCACGTGGAGAGGACAAATCCGCTCGTGGTGGTACTCGCTATATTGAAGAAACACCTCCACGCACGTGGAGAGGACAGCAAGATTTAGTTGCACAGCGAAAAAGTAGTCATAGATTTGGTGTAATTCGGTTTTTTGGGGGTTCTCGGATTAATTGAAAGCCACTGATGGAGATTAACTCTCGGTCAGTAGTACCAATAGTTGCAATAGAATAACCGGGAGCGTTTCTTTTTTGGGAGAAGATTAAAATTCCGCTCTTTTTGGAACAGTGTCTCGATAAATAATCAATCAGTCGATTTGCTAAAGTATCTTTTAAGCCTGAAACAAATACATTCGGTTTGGGCTCTACTGCGTAGAGTTTCAATCGCCCTCTCACGGCGGGAGGCAGGTCGTTGGCGATTATGACTAGCATTTCAAGTCTCCAAGCATTGCATTAATGTCGTCAACAGCTGTGCCCAGAAGATCCATTTCAAGAACGCGGTTTCTGAAAGCTGTAGAAACAGTAGATTTGTCATAATGGTTACCAAGTTGAGCGCTTAAGCTAAAGGCGAGATCAATGCAAAGTTCGGCTTTGTAGAGATCGGCCAGATCATAGATAAATGGCAGAGGACAACCTGAATGAATAAAACCTATGTATGGAGAAAAGCCGGAGGAATGTACAACAGAACACAAAATTCCGTACAGCGCTGCGTTGCATGCTGTGAGAATGCGGTTTGTCGTATCACTTTGAGAAAAAGCTCCAGGTTGAAATTTTCTCCCGTGCCACTCAACGTTATATCTTTTAGCTTTTTGGAAATATAGTTGACGAACTCTCACACCTTCCATTCCCATCATTTCTGCAAGGGTTTTCTTGCTCAAGTCTATTCCTGGAAATCGTCGTGCAAACATTCGTCGTGCAACTTCTATGGACATCTTTGGATCAGAAGCTGCTTTAAGTTGTCGAAGCAGATTCTTTGTGTTGGCTGTCGGAGAGATGCCGTTTGCGTAGTACAAAAGACTGTCTTCGCCAACCCACATGACAGTGCAGTTGGCTGCTGCTAACACCTTGATAGCTTCATGAGTAATGGAGGTTCCAGGGCCGAGCAGCAGACAGGCCAGAACAGCAACTGGCAATTTCACGGTTCCGCCTTCAGAGTCAACCCATTTGATGCTGCTGTCGTCAACTTCAACTCTTCCGTGCTCAAGGTAGATATAAGGGTATCTATCCTTAATTTGCGGAAGGTTTTCTCGAGTAATTTTGACAAAAAGCCGTGGCGCTTTAGGAGGTACTGGGTTCATTGAGGATTGTGACCTGTCGATCTCGATAGAGTTTTTCAAAACCAAACTGGACGGGAACATCATGCAATGTCACCACCTCGCCCTGGTCAGGAAAAGATCCTTCTAATATTTCTTTTGTACACTCGAGCTCCTTTTTTGAAGCAATTTCAAAAGCAACGCTCTTGGCCTCGGAGTTTGTGACGAAAAGGCCTCTGTAGACAATATCAGATGGCGGACAACATTTACGGCCCAGATATATGTTCCAGTGGGGGTACTGCAGAGAATGAACGATATCTTCTCCTAGTTCATGCGGTATTTGCATAATGACTGCAAAGGCCATGTTTTGAAGATAGTACCTGTAAGTAAGTTTGCTTCCATTGCTGCCAGTAGGCTTTTTGCCTTCGACAGTTTTAGGAATCATGAGGTTCTGCCATGGATCCGAGCTGATATAGCCGTTGCCGACCATCTGGAAGTCTAAAAGCCGACCATTGGCTGTTGCTGGTTCGAAAGAATTGTGTCTGGGTTTTTGTTGAAAGCACAACACGTTTTGCCCAAATTTTCCCATTTCTGCAAGCCAGGAGGCTTCTCTGCCGCCAGCGCCACGAGCACAGCAAATCAAACCCAGCACGCCGGAGCGTGTTGGAAAATCCAGAGTGTCGCGACGTCCGTAGCGGGATTCGAAGCCCCATGACTGAATAGGTGCTTCCAACCATAGCAAAAGGAAGGGGTTAGTCATTGAGCGCTCCCACTTTCTGACTGAGCAGTTCAAGCACATCGTCAATGCTCAGAGTGCTTTCGCTGCCGCCAATTTCACATTCGGAAATTTTGCCAAAAAGACTTCCAAACAATTTTTCTTTCGCAGCCAAATCTGCTTTAAGTGCTTCAATGCTGGGTGCGACATATCCGCCTTTTGCTTTTACGGGTTTGTCGAAAGAAAGCTGGATGCCTTGCCCTTTGCGAAGAAGAATTTTGGCGTAATCCCATGGACATGCACCAGACAAGGTGTTTTGGCGTGCGCTCGGTACAGCGACAAAAAGCGCTTTAATAAAAGCACAAACGCTGGGTACGACATTTTCCCCGCCGAGAGATTCGTATAGTTGACCTAAATCGAGGGAGATGTATCGGTAGTAAGTGGCAGAGTTGAATTCCAGATTGTCCATATGTGCTGCACCAGGTGTTGGATCAAGATCATCAAGCGCAGTGAAGAAATCGAGCTCTGTGCTTACGGCATGAGTGGAAATGGCATGAGAGAAGCTTGCAGCTGCCTGAATGTTGAGGTCTGGAGCCAAAGCCACCATACGGCCGAATAGAGCAATATCAAGACCGTCAACGGCAAGCTTCAGAGATTTTTTGACCAAGGCCAAAACTTCTTTGGCTTTTATGTCGTCGCTGCAGAAATCTTTTTCCTGAGCATACTTGGCACAACAATCAATTTCAGTGTCGGTGAAGAAAAAGAGCGCATCTTTGACAACGGTGTCAGCCATTGCTTGAGCACAATCTTTAGCTTTCTCTTCGGATGCTCCAAGCTCCATGCAACGCTTGACGAGCTGTTCGTCAAAATGCTTGGATCTGTGGGCAAGTTTGATGCCGAAGTCGTGCATGGCTAATCGGACTTGACGCTTCCAGCATTGGGAACTTACACGTGCTCTTGTAACACCACCCACAATTGCCGATTTTGGACTGCCGACATCGTCACGATTGAGACATGTGACGGGAAAGGACTGAAGGATATGAAATTCAAGTTTGGTACTTAAAAAAGGATTGGACATGATTACTCCTAGTTGCTATTTGAAATATTTACAGGGACGATCTGCAGTAAACCGCAGCCAAAAGCTTTTCCACGTCCCAGGCCTTGACGAAAATGCTGAATAAAAAGAGATCTATCTGTTACGCGCAGCAGTCCTTTTAGTGTCGCTTGTTTGATGGTGATTTGTGTTTCATTTTTACTTGTTCGAAGAAGTCTCTCGTGAATGACCTCAGATGAGAGCGCTTCAAACCCCCAAGAAGAAGTGCGATTAATGAACCATTTGCAAATATTTTCCTTGCCTTTGATTGGAATTAGTCGACCATTTACACGCTTGGTCGGATTTACGATGACTTCAAAGGCATAAACATCATGTTCTAGAAAAGCATCCGGTATGCTTTTTACTCGGAGCGTTCCGACAATAGGTTCTTTTGGGGGACGATGTGAAAGAAAAAGAATTTCTCTATGTGAAGCATCGCCGCCCTTATCCGCATAGATGAATCCGCTGGGAATGCTCTGTTTTTTTTCGGATTCAGTTCGAATATCTTCAAACAAACTGTAGACAATCCGGTGTATGGAGTAATCATCTGTCAGCCGGAGCGTTTTAATGTCTTTCCAATTGAGACTCAGCACTCCAGCGATCATGATTTTTTCTCCTTTCGATAAAAGTTCATTGCCCAATGAACTTTTATATCTTCAGCATTAAAACTGAAACGTAGAAGCTCGTTTAAGAGTTTGGCGTAGTCAATAGAAATGTTTGTTTTGCTTTGAATTAATTTGAAAATAGGCCTCAGGACGAGACAGCATTCTTGTATTTCGCTGCACGCTAGAAGTCGACGGAGTCTGGACTCAGCTGGTTTGATATTGGTTTGGTACGCCTGAGCTAGCGCTTGCGTAAGAGGAACAGTACCGTTGGCCGTGATTTTTGATTGAGCCACAGCCGCGCCGATAAGCGTAAAAACAGATCGTTCCCAAGGCTTTTCTAGGTCAACTCCAAAATCGATCAGGATGTTCCATGCTCTGCATTCCAGAGAGGGATTCAAGGCACGTCGCATGGCAGCAGAAGCTTCAGCGTCCTGTGCACAGCGTTTAATTATGTAGTTAACAAAATTTGCACCGCGGTCAATTTTTTCTGATTGCATGACATTGTGCTCCTACGAATTCGGTGTAAAGATGATGCGGTTTTTAGCCCAATACATAAGCTGCTTGGCGGTCTCACGAGGGCAAGAGTCGTTATAGTTTTTATGAACCAAAATTTTGAACTTCTCTCGAATGTTTACGGTGCTGTTTCCTGGGGTGCAGGCCTCAATAAGCTCCTGCAGGTGAATTTCGGATTCCTGCCAGAATGATGCGCAAGCCTTGGAGGCCAGTGCTTTTCCTTTGTCTGCGGCTTTACAGTCCGAGTAATAGTGAAATATTGCGCTGTAGAGTGTTTGGGCATACTTTTCAAGATTGGAAATTTCCAATGAAAAATTTGAAAACCAAAGATCCCCTTGAATGTCTTCAGCTTCAAGTTTGACTATTGATTCAACAACGTCATCACCGCCGCTCATATATTGCTCACCTGCTTGAGATGTAAATCTCTGACCCCCCGACCAAACGGTCACGCCCTTCATCAACTTTGAGCATCTTTTGACGCCTAACTCAAGCTGTAGGCAGGTTTTTTGATTTTGAGCGTTGGTTTTCAAAAAACTTAGAAGCGAGGTTAGTGACCTCCACGGTTTCTTGTCAGGGTCTGCCCAGAGAGTTTCATATTTAAGACTTTTGTTTCCTTTGCGTCCGATGAATTGAGTTGGTTCAAATGCACCATCAGCATAGGTACCGTATGCGATGCCTTCGCAGTAGTACATTCCGTCAGGAGCTAGCAGACAAAACCGATTAAGGGAAACAAGACGTCCCATCAAACTATTTTTAAGTGCTTGTGCGACAGGACAGTCTTCACTTTGCGGCATTTTTTCCCAAGGTGCAGTACCGACTTCAGAAAGGTACCCCATGGACGAAATTTTTTCTTCAGTAAAGAGATTTAATCGAAGCGTTTCAAGCAGGTTTTGACCCATTGCATAAGTGTGCAGATATCCTTTGAAGCCTAACCCTGGTCCGGGCTTGCCTGAAGAAGTTTTTCCGGTATATCCCTTGCTGAGAACGATGCTGTTGTCGACTTTTTTTCCTCCGGGAGCAAAGGACATCAGCGTCACTATGAGCATCGCTTTTTCTGCATCGCTCAAAGGCATTTGTATTTGAGAGGCAGTCAAAAAAGTGGTGTTGCCGCTGGCTTTTTCTGGATTTAACGCACCAAAAGGCACCACCTTTTTCGCTTTTTCCTTAATTTCGGGCATTTGAAGGAAAGGGCGGGGACCATAGAGCCAAAAGGCGTCGTGCCATTTGTCGAGATAGGAAAGACACGCAGCTTTAAAACTTTCTTGCGTAAGCTGATCCCAGGCCGACTCCGTGCTCAGGGGACAGGCGGCTTGAGTGATTGCCTGCAGCAGTTTAAAAACGGCAATCTTTTGGATCGGAGTGCCTCCCAGACACTCCAGAGACTCGTCAGAGAAAACTTGACGCAGACTGACCTGACCGTGGTTGGCAATTGGTATCCATGGTTCATCAATACAGTTGAATTTTTTTTCAATGTTTTTGTCAAAGTTGGACGTCATGGTGCCTTGTCGTTAAAAATAAAAAATGAGTTGAAATGATTCTAGCTTGATGGAAGTTGCAGTGAGTACCCTCTGGTTTTGGTGTATCGAGCTTCTTTGCAATTGGAGTTAAAAGCCTGGTTTCCACTCAAGGAAAGGATTCGTCCAGTTGTATCTACAAGACCAATACGAATTCGTTCTTGATCAATTCTTGAAACGTATAAGTAGGATGAAAGCCAAGCCAGATTGCTAGATGGTAGTGACGAGGGGGCTATGGAAATAGGTGTTCGTACAATTTCATTGGATAGCTTTCGGGCTAATATCGCTGCATCAGCATGAGTAGGATTTGTTCTGAGCTGCAGCGTGATGTCGCCCAATGTGGTAATGACTGTACCGCTAGAGTCCTGATGAAAGGCTTTGATAAGCAGCACATCGACTGTCGGGATTTGACTGTAGCGTGTGACAGCATTGCTGTCGGCATCATCGCTGATGGTCCCAAAATCTGGACATAGGGATAGTTGGGCAAGTTGACGAAGTTGGCGAGCTCCTTTACGTTTGGCGGT
The DNA here is from genome assembly GCA_944388865.1 of uncultured Duodenibacillus sp. Taxonomy (GTDB): domain Bacteria; phylum Pseudomonadota; class Gammaproteobacteria; order Burkholderiales; family Burkholderiaceae_F; genus Duodenibacillus. The sequence goes on from CALXKM010000018.1 coordinate 8,063, forward strand.
TCCTTCTTCAATTTCTGTCTGCAAGCGCAACAAAACTCCTTCTTCTGAGCGTTCTCTATATGTGTCTTCAAGAAGTGAACGTATGTCTTCTGGTAAATGGACAGTTTGGCGGTTTTGCCAAACTCCAAGAGTTCTGCATAGGATATAAGGCGCGTAGACCTTCGCCGTCTTTCCTAGAGAGCAAACAACGCTCTCCATGTCGGCTGTATTGAAGTCAGGGGCGATGATCCATGCTTCGCAATTACATTGATCAGGTCGTTTTGTACTCGGGTGCCGCCACAATCTTCCAATGCGCTGCAAAAGCATGTCTGTAGGACAAACATTGGTAACAAGAAAATCAGCATCAATATCAAGACTTTGCTCAAGCACTTGAGTTCCCACAAGAATGCGGCCATTCCGATTTCGGATGTCGTTTTGTCCTTTTCCAAGAACGTTGAGCCAGTAGGCTTCATTGGCTTCCCGGTCAGCTGCAGTAAATCGAGAGTGAAGCAAACCAATTTCAACTTTGGCCTGCGGGAATTTGCATAAATATGCTAACAGATTGTCGTATGTTTGCTGCGCATCTTCAACAGTGTTTTCGATCCATAGAATTTGTTGGCCTTCTTTTGCGCGTGTAACAACTTCCTTGGTTGCTAAGTCTCTTTCGCTGATGATCCTGGTGTGAACTGTTTTGGTCAAAGGCAGAAATATCGGGCATTCAATCGGAGATGCGTTGATTGATCTAGTTGACATTGATGACAATAACGGGTATTGCTCACTCTGAGCGGAAGTCTGCAGCAGGGCTTCACGTCTAGTCTTGGTCAATGTAGCCGACAGAATGATGACCGTGCAGTCAAGTGCTCGGAGCGCTTTTACCAAGGCATCCAAGATGGTTCCTGTGTAGAGATCGTAGGAATGAACTTCATCAAGGATCACGACCTTGCCGAGAAGTCCGTACATTCTGACTGTGGAATGACGAACCGCCATGACGGACATGAGTGCTTGGTCAATTGTGCCTACGCCGAAAGGAAACAGGATTGCTCTTTTTTTCGAAGAAAACCAAGAGCCCCCCGGGCCTGCTTCAGCTCCCATGGAACCTAGCACTAGGTCCGCCTTGCTGTGAATGAGCTTGGCAGAGAGGTATGGGCTTTTCTCCGGGATAATTGCCTTGAGAAAAGCGTTTGCGCGACGGAAGATGGCGTTGGAGGTGGCTTGTGTGGGCAAAGCGAAATACAACCCCGTCGCTTGCCCTGAGGCTAGCATTTGGTATGCTGCATAAAGTGCCGCTTCCGTTTTTCCAACACCCATGGGTGCTTCGAGAACATATATACCGGGGCTGCGGCATTGCTGGCTGATGGCTTTTTGGACAGCGTTTGGAGCAAAACCAAAGATGTCTTCAAATGACAAGTTGGGACGAACTTTTACAGGGAAAAAACCGGCATGTTCAACAGCTATCGCAGCATCTTTGTCTGAAGCGTCATCTAGCACAGATAATTGCTCAGAAGAGGCGATCCAATCTGCAACGGACGTAAGGCCGGTTAGAACCTTAGCGTGAATATCACTTTGAACAACGGGAAAACCGGATTTGAAAATACTCTTGAGACTCTCAACAAGACGAGTTCGTTGAGCTTGCCAAGCAGGTCCTCCCAGAACAGGTGAGTCAGCACGTATGCATCCTGTATGCGGAAAGTAGCCATGATGGCATCCAAAAATAGCGCATAGTCTTTCGTCAGAGGTCCATTCTCGAGCGGAAACTTGACCAGCTCCGCTGTGACCAGACCATTGGGATTCCGCATCAGGATTAGCAAGCTTCAACTCTTGGATGCTGCCGATGCAGTAATCAGTCGTCGCGCGCCGAAGTTTTTCTTGAAATGTGGGAGAAATTTTTCCGTTGTCGTGGCATGCAACGGCAATAAGCGTACCTTTGGGAAACCATTTTTGACAGATTTTGCTTGGCAGACAATCAAGCAGGGCCTTGGCAACAAGACCGGTTTGACAGCAGTGCGTCAAAACAGTTTGCCCTAAAACTATTGATCCAGTAGCTGAACGGCGAGTTTTGGCGTAGCAGTCTTTCAGTTCCAAAGCCTGAGGTTCAACCAAAAATTTTCTACGAGGTCTGAACATGCTCAATCTGATTCTGTGGGATGTTGGCAACGCAGGATGAAGCAAGATTCTGGCAATACCACAAGAAAAAGTGAGAGGTTTGACTTCTGATTTAGATCAAACAATAACGAAATGTATAAAATGCCGGAATCAAAAGATCACTTTGGAGTATCAATGAAAAAATTTCTGACAATGACGGTCCTTTGCGCTGCTGTCGCAGTAGGACTTTCCGGCTGCGGCGACAAGAAGGATGCAGCTCCTGCTCAGGCCAAGCAGGCTTCGGCGACGATCACTGTGGGAGCGACGCCTGTTCCTCATGCTGATATTTTGAAGTTTGTGCAGCCCGAGCTTAAAAAGCAGGGCGTGGACATGAAGATCATCGAGTTCTCCGACTATGTCAAGCCTAATCTGGCCTTGTCTGACAAGGAAATCGATGCCAACTTCTTTCAGCACAAGCCGTATCTCGACAGCTTTGCAAAAGATAGAGGCCTCAAACTTGCCGTTTTGACGGCGGTGCATATTGAACCGATGGGCGTGTATTCCAAGAAGTTCAAGGACGCCAAGAGCTTTGGCGAAGGCATCAAGGTTGCGATTCCCAATGACCCGACCAATGGCGGTCGCGCATTGAAAGTTCTTGCCGATGCCGGCTTTTTTGGTTTGAAGGATGGCGTTGGGGTCAATGGTACGCCCGCGGACATCATCAACAATCCGAAGAAGGTTCAGATCGTTGAAATGGAAGCTGCCGTTTTACCGCGCACGCTCGACGATGTGGACTTTGCAGTGATCAATTCCAACTTCGCAATGGGGGTTGGTCTTAATCCTGCTAAGGATTCACTCTTTACCGAAGCCAAGGATTCGCCTTATGCAAACGTTGTCGCCATTCGTGAAGGCGATAGCCGTGATTCGATCAAGAAGCTTGGCGCGGCATTGACCACCCCTGCAGTACGTGACTTCATTATGAAGACCTACAAGGGAGCAGTGCTGCCAGCTTTCTGATGCTTCTTTGAAGGAGTTTCCAGGATCCCGATGGTCGATGACGTCATCGGGATTTTTTTGCGACAGTTTTCAGTCTTATGTCTTCCAAGCTCAACCCGTTCAGAGATTGGCGACGCAAGCTAAAGTGCAAAATTCGGCGGCTGGCAACGCCTGTTCGGCGTGAAATCGATGCGCAGTCCGCTGATGGCGACATCCGTTCGAGATAAGGCGACTAGCGTTCGTTTTGAAATCGCCATTCGATGGAAAAAGCAGATCATAAATCGTTCGATACTGGGCGAGCATCGTACATTTTTTCTTCCCTAATGCAGATCAAAAATTACGAAACAGCGCGTGTCAAAACTTGAATTGAGAATTTGTGCTTTCTATTTTTGTTCCTTCGGACGTTTTCAGATAGGAGTCCGTCGTTTTTAGAGATTATTTGCAGTCTCTTAAGTGTGATTTTTTGGCATTTCCCACGCACACAGAATTTTGTTCGCGGTACTGTCTCAAAACGAATTTAGAGTGCGACGAATTAAAAAGAAGTTGACACTGAAATCGCTGATAAAACGATAAAAAAACCTCTTGGCTTATAGATTAAAGACTATATATGAGCTTTAGTGAGAAAGTTCCTGCATTCCGCAATTGGCTTTTAGTCCTTTGTCGTTGAGATAGCCCATCCCCCATGTGAAGATAGCCTGCAGAATAGGTCTCAGACTTTGCCCTCTTTCTGTGAGCTTGTATTCGACCTTTGGCGGCACGACCGGGTAGACGCGTCTGACAATCAGGCCGTCTCGTTCTAGTTCCCGCAGCTGCTGCGTAAGCATTTTTGCTGTCGCACGCGGCACGGCACGCTGCAGTTCAGAAAAGCGCAGCGTTTTGTCAAACAGATTCCAGACAATGAGCGTTTTGTACTTGCCTCCTATGAGCTTGAGCGTCGTTTCAACAGGACAGTACAAAACATCAGCTTCTTTTGCTGGTTCGCAGCAACTCGGCATATCGCATCTCCATTTACGATTACTTTTTTGAAACTATATATCAAAATAGTACATTCTTGCAATTTAGAAACTTATTTTTAGAATCACTGCAAATGCACTTTTGAGCTTTCCTTTTCTTCATGAAAAAAACGCAATTTTTAGTGTCGGGCATGAGCTGCTCGGCTTGTTCTGCACGAGTCAACAAAGCCGCTTTGAGCGTGCCCGGCGTTGCAGAGGTCAACGTCAATCTGCTCAAAAACGAAATGACGGTGACGTATGCCGAAGCTGCATCGGAGCAGGCCGATGCCTTGGTTATTGAGGCAGTCGTCAAAGCCGGTTACGGAGCAGAGCTCAAAAACAAGCCTGCCTCTGCGGCTGGTGTTTCTTCGGCCAAGTCTTCTCCCGAGGCGGCGGCGCAGGCTGAAATTGCCGTGATGAGGATGCGGCTGATTTTGAGCATTGTTTTTTGCGTTCCGCTGATGTATCTGGCAATGGCGCCCATGCTAGGTCTAGCCATTCCGACGTTTTTTGAGGGGACGAAAAATGCGCCTGCATTTGCGCTCACGCAGCTTCTTCTGACGATTCCTGTTGTTTTCATCAACTTCAAGTTTTACCGCGTCGGCTTCAAGACTCTGTTTTCCGGTGCGCCCAATATGGATGCGCTCGTAGCGATTGGTTCAGCGGCTTCCGTCGTTTTTGGCCTCTATGCGCTCTTTAAGATGCTGTATGCTCAGGCTGCAGGCGACATGTCCGTTTTGGAGCACTTTGCCCACAATCTGTACTTTGACTCGGCAGCCATGATCCTGACGCTCATCACGCTCGGGAAGTTTTTTGAGGCTAGAGCAAAGTCCAAAACGACGGACGCCATCGGCCGCTTGATGAGGCTTGTGCCGGAGACTGCCGTGGTCATTAAAAACGGCGTCGAGACGACTGTTGCCATTTCTTCAATTGCTCAAGGCGATCTTGTCGTTGTTAAAACAGGAGAGCGAGTGCCGGTTGACGGATCGGTCGTGCAGGGAGAGGGCTGGACCGATGAGTCTGCGCTCACCGGCGAGAGCATTCCGGTAGAAAAATCAGCTGATTCGTCGATGTCGGCAGCAACGCTTCTTTTAAAGGGCCACATCGTCTTGCGCGCAACGCGAGTGGGGCAAGACACAACGCTCGCGCAGATTATTCGTCTCGTTGATGAAGCTACTTCCTCCAAGGCTCCTGTGGCGCGGCTTGCCGACAAGATCAGCGCCGTCTTCGTGCCTGTTGTGATAGGCATTGCTGCTGCAACGGCTCTTGCGTGGCTTGTGCTTGGAGCTGACGCTGAGTTTGCTTTTACCGCCGCCGTCACCGTGCTGGTGATTTCCTGTCCGTGCGCCTTGGGCTTGGCAACGCCGACAGCTATTATGGTTGGTACCGGCAAGGGGGCTGAAAACGGCATTCTGATCAAGTCTGCTGAGGCAATCGAAAAGTGCCGTACGGTCAATACGGTTATTCTCGACAAAACCGGAACAATTACCGAGGGCAAGCCCGTTGTGGTTGACGTAGAAGTAAGTCCAGGCTTCAAAGAGCAGATCAGCGCGCAGGCACTTTTGCAGCTGGCAGCCGCAGTTGAGGCCAAAAGCGAACATCCGCTTGCACGCGCCGTGCTCGATGCGGCTCAGTTGCGCGGATTGACTTTTGAACAGGCTTCAGACTTTTCCCAAATACAGGGCGCCGTGTGCGGCAAGGTCGCAGGCAAGCTTGTTGAAATTGGCAACAAAAGACTTTTGACCGACGATGCAGCTCTGACGCAAAGTCTTAACCGTCTGTCGGAAGAAGGCAAAACAGTGCTTGTCGTGCGCATCGACGGTGTTTGCGTTGGCTTAATTGCCGTTGCTGATGCCGTCAAAGACGACAGCAAGGCAGCAATTGCCGCCTTTAAGAAGCTCGGCATGCGTGTCTGGATGGTGACGGGAGACAACGAACGCACAGCGCGCGCCGTGGCGCGCCAGGTTGGCGTAGACGAAGTCGTCAGCGAAGTGCTTCCCGCAGACAAGGCGGCAATTGTCAGAGAGCGCCAGCAAAAGGGAGAAAAAGTGCTCATGGTGGGGGACGGCATTAATGACGCACCGGCTCTTGCGCAGGCCGACATCGGCATGGCCATTGGCGCCGGCACCGACGTTGCGCTTGAGTGCGCCGATGTCGTGCTCATCAAGAACAGTTTGTCGGATGCTGTTGCCGCTGTCGAACTCTCGCAGGCCGTGATGCGCAACGTTTCGCAAAATCTCTTTTGGGCCTTTTTCTACAACGTTATCGGCATCCCTGTCGCTGCCGGCGTCTTCTACACGGCCTTCGGTTGGCTTCTTAATCCCATGATCGCTGCAGCGGCCATGTCGATGAGTTCGGTGACCGTGGTTTCAAATGCCTTGAGGTTAAGAGCTTTTAAGCCCTCACTAAAAGTCGTTTCGACAGCTGCAGGTGCTTGCCCAATCGAGGGCAAGCCGCTTGCAGAAAAGAAAACGGCGAATTTGAAAGAATTATCAACCGCTGCTGGCTGCGACGGTCTGTCAGCAAACTCGGAAAAAGAAAGGAGTCAAGAAATGAACAAAATTATCGAAATTGACGGCATGCAATGCTCGCATTGCAAGGGATCCGTGCAAAAGAAGCTTTCGGGCATGGCCGGCGTATCGCATGTCGAAGTAAGTCTTGAAGACAAGTGCGCGCGTCTGACGGTTGACGGCACCATTACCGACGAGGCGCTCGCTCAGGCCGTCACGGAGCTTGGCTTTACGGTGAAGGCCGTTAAGAACGCCTAAATTGACACGTCAATAAAGCGTGCTCTCGGAGGTAGTTTCGTTGATCTTCGAGAGCTTTTTTTTTCGAACTGAGCGTCAAAGTTGGCGGCAAGTCGCTACGCCTACGGCGTTTCGCGTATCGTCAAAGAAGTCCTGAGGAAATGCCGGCCCGGCCTTGATCTTGATCGGGTCGTGATCGGCGGCCCGGACGGGCTCAAACATTCCGTCGATATTGGCTGGATCAATCCCGTGCATCAGTCCGGCGGGAACGGTTCTTGCCGGCGTGCGGGCAAATGTCTCAATAAAGGTGCTGCGGCGCCGCACGTTGGCAAAAAGGCGTCCTGGGATGTCCGTAAGTCCGCTTTCTGCAAAAGCGCCGTTGAAATTGCGTGCCTGCGTGTTGCTGCTGAAAAGTTCCTCAGGGACGGTGGAGAGATTTTTGCAGCGCAAAAACGCGTTTGAAAAATTTTCAGCCTGCAGATTTGCTGCAAAAAGCTGGCGGTTGACTTGCTCTAAACCGCTCTGAGCAAAGACGCCGGCAAAAGAGACGCAATAGATGAGCGGGAAAAAGAGCGATTCGGGAACTGTCTTGAGTTCCGGAAGGCCGGCAAACGTATATTCCAAGTGCGTGAGGTGCGTGTTGTGTGCAAAAAGCGCCGATACAAGCGTCGAGAGCCTTTGCGGCGGGTAGTCTCTGTGCCAGATGTGGGCGTGCGTGGCAAGCGCTCCGGTTGCGTCGTCAACAAGTACCGGTATGGGCAGCGAGATGGCTGTCGTCTGTTCAGGAAGCACCAGCGTTCCGGAAGGAAGAGGTCCGCCGAAGTCGATGGTCATGCGCTCTTTATTTGACAGAGTGCGAAATTCAATGACAGTCATTGATTCGACTTGACGGCGCCTGACTTCAGTTTGATTGCCGTAGGTGACGGTGATTGTTGAGCATGAGGGAGCAATCGCGCTGCCGGCAATGACGCGCAGGCTCACGATTGGGTCGCGCTTAGTGGGCGTAATGTCTAATACAAGCTTGGTCATGAAATTTCTCAGGCGTGGCTGAAGTAGTCAAGCGTCTTGTCGCGGGCCAGAGCTCTAAACGATGCGGGCAGTCCCGGCAGGCTCTTGCAAAAGGCAAACATGCCGTCTGCGATGACGTTTTCGAGTCCGTTCAGAATGTCGTCTGGAACAACCTCAAGCTTGACGCAGCCGGCAAAGGCTTGCTCCAGGTTGCAGATGGTCGGGTTGTTGACAAAAAATGCAGAGGGCAAATCTGTAAGTTCGCGCCTGTTGGCAGCCCAGCCGCAGAAGTCGCCGCGGGCTTCTGCCGTACGCGGGTGAAAGATCGGCAGCGGCGAAAAGATTTTTCGCACATGACGGCCAAGCTGAAATGGCCGCACAGGTTCATCAGCCGTTGAATGAATGCGCACGCGGTATGGCTTGATGGCGTCGTAGGCGTGTTCTAGAGCGTCGACTTGATTCCAGTCGATGCGCTCAACAGTTCCGTCGCCCCAATCAACCAAGAGGTCGCCCTTTAGTTCCAGGTCTATGGGGTAGAAGATGACAAGCTGCTCGGGGGCTCCGACAATCGAAGGCGTCCATTCAAAGTCAAAGCTTGGATCAGAATCTTGGGCTGAAGGTCTTATCCAGCCGAGCTCTTCGCGGCGATAGGGTTCGCACCAGAAGAAAAATCGGCTCGGAGCGCCTTGAAGAAAACCTTCAAGGCAGCAAGGAAGTACGCCTTTTTTAAAAGGATTTTCGATTTGTTCAAGCTTGCTGCAGCCAGCAAAAGTCTCTTCGCAGACCGTATCGTAGGATGCCTGACCGAGAAAGCCTGCAGGGACGCTCTCCAAAGCAGATTCGGCAAATGTGCGCACAAGCGACTTAATTTTCACGCAGCTCGAGAAAAAGCGAGCAGGAAGCGCCGCAAATCCAGCATGACGAAATGATTCATCAAAAAACGCAAGCTGCGGATTGTTGCTCAAGAGTTCCGGGCAGACAAAGCCAAGCGCGCATTGGCCAGTGATCGGATCGTCTCCAACTAGACGCGGCAATGTGTCGCAAGCTGTCAGAGCCCCCTTTTCATCAGTCTCTCCGCAGGTGAGCACCGGCAGGGCGCTGTCAATGGAAATGGTCTGAAGCGGAAGTTCCTTTAGAGGGAGAAAGCCAGACGTGCTTGTGATGCGCACCGTGCGCTTGCCGTCGGTTGGGTAGCTGTGTTCGATGGTCGTTGCAGCTGTCTGCTGCGGGTTGTTGACCATTTCCGTGAGCGCGCCGTCGGAGATAGCGCAGTCAACAGAATTGACGCGTCCATCGCTCCAATCAATGCGAATTTCACCGATGAGGTCAGCCGCAAGCTGCGGGACGCAGAAAAATTCAAACGAGACCTTCTCGTTTGCTTTGCTCACGATGGTGACGCTGAGTTCCTTTGTCGAGTCGAGCTTGGCGGCGGGCATGCGAAATAATTCAAAAAAGCTGTGGAACAAAACCCAATTCTAATTAGCGTAGACCTCGGCCGTGTCGGCAAAGGCTTCCAAAAGGGCGTCAAAGCCGCAAATGTTGAGCAGCATTGCGCAGTGTGGCGCGAGCACTTTTTTGGGTCTGAATCCAACACCGAAACCGGCGGCGCTCACCATGCCGACATCGTTGCTGCCGTCGCCCGCGCAGATGGCGCTTGCGGCATCAAGTCCGAGTTCGTGCATGGTTTTTTCAACAAAAGCTTTTTTGCCGGCCGCATCAATGATGGCGCCGCCCGCAGGTCCCGTGACGCGTCCGGTGAAGCGCCCGTCAACGATTTCAATTTCATTGGAATGCGTGCCGCTCATCGACAATTTCGAGCGCACGACTTCGGTCATGATCGTAAAGCCGGAACTGACCACAAAGGTTTTGACGTGAGCGGCGTTGAGCTTTTGCATGAGAGCTTCAACGCCCGGATTGAGTGAAAGCGTTTTTTGCAGTGTTTCGATGCAGGAAGCATCTAGTCCGGCGAGAAGTTCAACGCGGGCCTTGAGGCTTGCAGCGTAATCCTTGATCACTCCCGTCATGGCCAGATGCGTAATCTCTGCGCACTTTTCTCCGAGTCCGAGCATGCGCGCCATTTCGTCGAGCGTTTCGTTGGCCACCAAAGTGGAATCCATGTCAAAGAAGGCCGCGCGAAAGTGCTCAAGCTTCAAATCATGGGCAACGAGCGCGGCATCAAATCCCGCAGCGTTGGCTTTTTCTGCAAATGCAGCCATGTCCTCATTGGCCAGAGTCACGCCTTCAAGGCGCAGTGAGCGACTTCCCTTGAGCAGCTGCGAGCCGCTTAAGGATCGGCACAATGCTTGGGCAGCCTCCAGGCTCTTTGGTGTAAAAGAGCAGGGGGCGACGACAACAAGATCGAAAACCTCAGTCATGGGTTGATCTCCTTTAGTTTTGCGGCGCCGGCCGCAATGCATTGATGACTGTGTAGACGGCTCTTAGCCGTGCATCAAGTCCGCTTGAGCTGATCGTCAGCCGAAGCTTTTCGCCCGGCATCATTCTCAAATCCGTGCGGCTTTGCAGCAGCCTGATGAGCGCCATCGGCTCGAAATTTGGACGTGGAGCAAACGTAAAGACGACGGCTGAGTCGGCCGCGTCAATTTTGCGAATGCCCAGCTCACGGCACAAAAGCCTCAGTCGATGAGCGGAAACAAGCGCGCGGGCTGCTTCGGGGAGCTTTCCGAAGCGATCATTGAGATCATCGACGACGGCTTCAAGTTCGGTTCTATTTTCGGAGGCGGCAAGCCGCTTGTAAAGTCCCAGACGACTGCTGACATCAGCAATATAGTCCTCGGGCAAGAGCGCGGGCATGTGCAGATTGATTTCAGCAAGCGTCTCGAAGGGATGCTCGAACTGCGGCTCTTTTCCCTGCTGCATGGCTTTGACGGCGTTCTTGAGCATTTGCGTATAAAGGTCAAAGCCGACCTGCGCCATTTCACCGCTTTGTTCGTCGCCGAGAACTTCGCCTGCGCCTCTAATTTCGAGGTCGTGCATCGAGAGATAAAAGCCGCTGCCCAAATCTTCAAGGTTTTGAATAGCCTCAAGTCGGCGCTGTGCATTTTTCGTCATGGCCCCTTCGCCGGGCGTGAGCAGATAGGCATATGCCTGGTGGTGCGAGCGGCCTACGCGGCCGCGCAGCTGATGCAGCTGGGCAAGTCCGAACTTGTCTGCACGATGAATGAAGATCGTATTGGCAATCGGAACGTCGATGCCGGTTTCAATGATGGTCGTGCAAACGAGCATATTGAAATTTTGCCGGTAGAAGTCGCGCATGACGTGCTCGAGCTCTCGCTCGCTCATTTGTCCGTGCGCCACGGCAATGCGAGCCTCCGGGATGAGCTCGCGCAGCATCTCGGCTCGGTTTTCAATGGTGTCGACCTCATTGTGCAGGAAGTAAACCTGACCGCCGCGCTTGAGTTCGCGTACGACGGCCTCGCGAATGAGTTCCTTGGACTCGCGGCGCACGAATGTCTTGATCGCTAGGCGCTTTTCGGGAGCTGTTGCAATGACGGAAAAGTCTCGAATGCCTTCTAAGCTCATGGCAAGCGTACGGGGAATGGGCGTAGCGGTGAGCGTGAGCACGTCGACTTCGCTGCGAAGCGCCTTAAGGCGCTCCTTTTGTCTGACGCCAAAGCGGTGTTCTTCGTCAATGACGACAAGGCCGAGTCGGCCGAAGCGGACTTTTTCTCCCAAAAGCTTATGCGTGCCGATGGCAATATCAACAGTCCCGTCGGCAAGGCCTGCCAGAGCCTCTTCAGTTTGTCTGCCTGTGCGAAATCGCGACAGCAGTGCGATTTTTACGGGCCAGGCCGCAAAACGATCGCGAAATGTCTGCGCGTGCTGCTCGGCAAGCAGCGTCGTGGGGCACAGCACCGCTACTTGTTTGCCGTTCATGACGGCAACAAAGGCCGCACGCAGGGCAACTTCGGTTTTGCCGAAGCCCACGTCGCCGCATATGAGTCGATCCATGGGGCGGGGAGAGTGCATGTCGGCAATGACGGCGTCAATCGCCGCGGCCTGATCGGGCGTTTCCTCAAAGGCAAAGCCCTCGCAAAATGCTTCATAGTCGCGCGATTCTGTAGTGAATTCAAATCCTTGGCGCGCCTCGCGCATGGCGTACAAATGCAGGAGTTCGGCGGCTGTATCGCGCGCCTTCTGCGCAGCTTTTTTCCTGGCTTTTTCCCAGTCTCCGCGCCCGAGTGCGTGCAGCGGCGCGTGCTCAACATCGGCTCCCGTGTAGCGGCTGATCAGATGAAGCTGCGCAACAGGCACGTAAAGTTTGGCCTCTCCTGCATAGTCGATGCGCACGAATTCTGCTGCGCCCTCGCTTGTCTGAATGGCTTCAAGCCCCTTGTAGCGGCCCACACCGTGTTCTGCGTGCACTACGGGGTCGCCCTCGCGCAGCTCGCTGATGTCGCGAATCATTGCGTCGATATTCGTGCTGCGGGACTTTAAGCGCGAACGGCGAGCGGCTGCCTTAATTGAGTAGAGCTCGTTTTCGGTGACTACGCACAGGCGTTCGGATGCAATGACAAAGCCGCAGTGCAGCGGCCCTACGCAAAGACTGACGGCGGCTTGGCCCTGAACAAATCCGCGAGCACAGTCGACTTCTTCAATGTTTAAGGCTGTATCCGAGAGAAGTTCGTCCAGGCGCGCTGCGCGTCCGGCTGAAGAGGCCATGATGAGCGTTCTGACGCCCGAGACGATCTGCTCGTCCAAAAAGGCCTTGAGCTTTGCAGTCGGATCTTTTGCCTTGCGATCGATTTCGATGCTGCGTGAAATGCCTGGCTGCGGACATTCAATGACGGCTCGGCCAAAGCGTGCAATGGAAATGAAAAAGTCGTCGACTGGCTCAAACAACTCGTGCGCATCAAGTACGGGCTGCACGACATCGTGCGAGAGAAACTTTGCGCGCTGCGAAGTTTCGGTGAAAAAACGCGAAAGTGCTTCGTGCACGTCGCCGATGAAGACGACGACAGCGTTTTCGGGCAGATAGTCTGTAAGCGTTGCGGTTGATTCGAAAAAAAGCGGCAGATAGTACTCGATGCCCGCACCTGCAATGCCGTTTCCGATGTCTTTATACATTCGGGCCTTGTTCGGGTCGCCGGAAAAGCGCTCGCGCCAGCGCGTGCGAAAAGCCGTGCGGGCATCTTCGTCGAGCGGAAATTCGTGGCCGGGCAGAATGCGGATGCTTTTGGTACTTGAGGTGCTTCGCTGCGTGTCGGGATCAAAATAGCGGATGGCTTCAATCTCATCGTCAAAAAGATCAAGCCGCAGGGGCTCGGCACTTCCCATGGGGAAGATGTCGATGATGCCGCCGCGCACGCAGAATTCGCCGGGGGCGACGACTTGTTCGACGCGGCCGTAGCCGGCGGCTACAAAACTTTTTTCAAGCTCCTCGGTGCTGATTTTTTGGCCGGCATCAAAAAAGAAGGTGCTCGAAGCAATGTAGCTGCGCGGCGCAATGCGCTGCGCAGCCGTGATTGCCGAGGCGATGAAGACATCGGGCTTGTCCTCAGGATTGGCAGACTGCAACCGGTAGAGGCTCTCGAGGCGTTCGCTCACCAAGTCCGGGTGCGGGCTCATGTTGTCGTAGGGCAGCGTTTCCCAGTCGGGAAAGACAGCGCTTTTGACTGCAGGATCAAGCCAGCCCAGTTCGTCCGAAAGTCTCGTCAGATCAGCAGGGTCGGCGCACACCGCAAGCACCATGGAGCCCGAGGCTTTGGCCTTGCGCACGATGCTGGCAAGCGCAAGCGCGTCGATGCCGCCCGCGAGAGTCTCAAGGCGCAGCTTTCTGCCGGGTTTGGGTAGAGCATAAGGGGCAAGCGCCCCGTCGTAAAACATCTCGGTCATGGGAAGCAGAGCAAAAAAGTGCAGCTCTTCTTTGGTCGTCAGTACGAAAAAATCGTCCGCAGAAACATTTCCAGACGCATTCAGCGCAAGTTTGATGATGCGAAAACAAAAAAACGAAAACGGGCGCAATGCTTCACGCAAAAAGCGCCCGTCTGAGCTCAACGCTCAATTGTAAGCAAAGCACGCCTACATTTGTTTTTGTCCCACGAGCTTTTGCAAATGCTCGGGAAGCTTGCCCGTATTTTCGATGATGTCGGCAAATGCGTCATCCACGCCCTGGGCTTGATCGGTGCGCATGGCCGCTTCAACGCAGGTAAGAGCCTTTTCAACCTGTCGAGCCTGTTCGGCATCGACCGTGCGCAGAACCGTGCCGCGGAAAACGAGCACATGATCTCCGAGGGCGACTTCGTTTTCGGAAAATGAGGTATCGACCTGCTGCTCAAGGCCGCTTCTGGAAACAACAGCCATAGTGGGCGAGAGCACTTTGGTCACCAGCATGGGAATGGCAATGCACATAAGCGGACGTCCTAATGAAAAGGCGGTTGGGTTATTCGCAGCCGTGGGGGAAAAAGCGTACGTCGCCCACCCGCGGCGCATCTTCTTCCGAAGGCCGCGTTGATTCGTAGTAGTCCTGGTTGAGCGATGAGTAGGAAAGCGCAGGAGCTTTTTCACCCTCGGCGCGTTTTTCAAATTTGTAGCCCCATGAAGCCAAAAGCTCGCGTGCCATTTCGACGGCTTCATCAACAGCAGGCCGAACAGCCTCAGACAGCGATCCGCCGTAGTCTTCAAGCTCCTTAGGCTGTACAGCCACTACAGCAATGCGGCCGGGCTCCTTGCCTTGCATTTCAGCAAGCGCGAGAACTTCATTGAGGCCCGTTTGGTGCGGGGAAATTTTGGTGCTCGACCAGCGCACGACCTCATCGTCAGTAAGCAGCTTGAGCGTGCCGGGTTTGGCTCCGAGATCAGCACAGTCAAAAAAGAAGAGATCCTTGGTTGCTTCAACGTACTCCAGCAGGTACATTCCAAGCGTACCGCCATCCATGACCTTGACTTTTTCGGGCGCTCGGTAAAGTTCATTGAAGCGCTCTACGCAGCGCACGCCGAAGCCTTCATCGGCCCAGAGGATGTTTCCTGCTCCCATGACGAGCAGGTCGGTCTTCTCAAAGATATTGTCGAGCATGTTGTATTTGTTGTTTTGTGCTGTTGAAAACGCCCCTTTTCCGAAATGTTTGGCTTTCGTCGAAAGGGGCGCATGATGAATCACGTCTGCGAAGCGCTCGGCAGCCGGCAAGCCCCGAGGCTGCTTCGCAGTCAAGTGGTCGAATGCATCAGTGTTCGCCGTGCTTGAACATTCTCAAGCCGCTCGTCATCGAGCTGATCGTCGTGGCGCCGCCCATCACGTCTTCGCGGAAGCTCATGTAGATGTGAGCAATCGAAAAGAGGATGAAGACGTACATCAATGCATGGTGCACGGTGCGTACGGCTTGTGCGTCGCCAAAGACCGAGAACACCCAGCCGAACCAGGCCATCCAGCCGGTATCCCAACCCCAGGCCTGAGCGTAAAGCGCGAGCCCAGTGATGATGATGCCGATCGAACCCAGCGTGAACATGAAGAACATGGCGCACTGAGCCAGAGGATTGTGGCCGGCGTACTCGGGAGACGTCGGACGGAAGAACAGATAGTATTTGACCTGTTCAAAGAGCATCTTCCACCAGTTGAGGCTCCATAGCGGCGGCACCAGGATCATGCGCGAGTAGCGGTTGCCCACGATGCCCCAGTACAGGCGTCCGATGAAGGTCACGGTGAAGATGATGCCGGCGATGAAATGCGCCAGACGGATATAGGCGAAGTCGTACGTCGCCCACGTATCGCCCACGTTGGCCACCAGAGGCGCACCGATCATGAAGCCGGTGGCGATCATCACGAACATGCAGACCGCCATCAGCCAGTGCCAGATGCGCACAGGGGCTTCCCAGACGTAAAGCGGGTGCATGCCGGCAGACACGTCCACTTCAAAGGTGACAGGATCGATTTTCATACAAAACCCTTTCTAGTGATCTCCTTGACCGAGATGCCTGAGGATCTCGGTCCGTCTGACTTGTCTTCGGGACGGGCAGCTTCCTGCTAAGCAGAGCGTTGCCCGTCCTGCGACTCCTCAGAGGAGAGATTAGCGGACCTTGACGCTCACAAGTTCTTCGCCCTTGGTGTCAAGCACATGCGTGGCGCATGCCAAACACGGGTCGAAGCTGTGGATCGTGCGAAGGATTTCCAGGGGCTCTTCGGGCTTGGCGAGCTGCGTGCCGATCAGGGCGGCCTCGAAGGCGCCGTGGTTGCCTGCTTCGTCGCGCGGAGAGGCATTCCACGTCGTAGGAACGACAGCCTGCCAATTGGCGATCTTGCCGTTTTCGATGACGCACCAGTGACCCAGAGCGCCGCGCGGAGCTTCGCAGGCGCCCACGCCGCGGCACTTGGCAGGCCACGTCTTGGGTTCCCACAGTTCCATGTTGGCGGCCGCCTCGTCGCCGGCCTTGATGTTGGCGATCAGGTCGTCGACGTACTTGACCATCATGTCGGCCATGAAGATCGTTTCAATGCAGCGGGCAGCCGTGCGGCCGAGCGTGGAGAACATTGCCTCAAGCGGCAGGTTGAGCTCGGTGAGCACAGCCATGGCCGGATCCTTGTACTGCGGCATGTTCTTGGCAACGCCCATGACGACGCGGGCCAGGGGGCCGACTTCCATCATGTGACCCTTCCAGCGCGGGCTCTTGACCCAGGTGTACTTGCCGTTCTTGGAAATCCAGGCGTACTTCTGGGCAGTGCCGTCGGAGCCTTCGGGCATGGCGAAGGCATGGTCGGTGATGCCTTCCCAAGGATGCAGTCCCTTCTTTTCGCCCGGGTACTTGTACCAAGAGTGATCGACGAATTCCTGAATTTCGTCAAGGTTGCGCAGATCAACGTCGTGCACTTCGTTGAGCTTGCCGTCGATGATGGCGCCCATGGGCATCATCAGGCTCTTTTCAGACCATTCATTGGCGATTTCGGGGAAGTCGCCGTAGCACAGCAGATTCTTGGAGCTGATGCCGCCGCCGATCTTGAACCATTCGGGATACATGCTCGCGATGGCCTTGCAGTCGGGAACGTAGACATTGTTGACGATCTCGACGCACTTCTTGGCGATGTCGCGCATGTAGTTCATGGTGACCTCGTTGACCATGACGCCGGCAGCGCCCGTGTCGTGCATGTTGATCGGGCAGGCAACGCCGCCGACGAGATAGTTCGGATGCGGGTTCTTGCCGCCCAGAATCGTGTGGATCTTGACGATTTCCTTATGGAATTCAAGAACTTCCAGGTAGTGAGCAACAGCCAACAGGTTGACGGCCGGAGGCAGCTTCATGGCCGGGTGGCCCCAGTAGCCGTTCTTGAAGATCGACAATTGACCGGTAGAGACGAACTTCTTCAGGCGGTTTTGAATGTCGCGGAAGTAGCCGGCAGTGGCCAGATGGTGATGAGGACTGATCTTCTGCTGAATTTCAGAAGTTTCGCGCGGATCGGCAGACAGAGCGCTCACGACGTCAACCCAGTCCAGAGCGTGCAGCTGATAGAAGTGCACGAGGTGGTCCTGAACGTAGAGCGTGGCGTTCATCAGGTTGCGGATGATGTTGGCGTTTTTCGGAATCTTGATGCCGATGGCATCTTCAACCGAACGCACGGCAGCCAGCGCGTGAATGCCCGTGCAGACGCCGCAGATGCGTTCGACGAACGCCCAGGCGTCGCGCGGATCGCGGCCCTTGAGAATCACTTCGAGACCGCGCCACATGGTGCCGGTGCTCTGGGAGTCGACGATCACGCCGTTGGCATCGATCTCGGCCTGAACGCGCAGATGTCCTTCGATGCGGGTGACCGGATCGACGACGACGCGGCGGGTGTTAGCATTGGTACTCATTATTCACCTCCGAGATCCTTGTTGTTTTGCTTGGCGCGAGCCTGACTCACGGCGCTCAATGCAGCGTGAGCGGCGGCGGCAACGCCAACGATGCCGACGGTGGCAAGACCCACCTTGTCGACAGTGGCCTCAACGCCGAACCAGCCCGGCGGCAGAATTTCAGGTTCGTGTTCATAGAAGCTGCCCTTGTCGAAGAAGTTGTTCTCCGAGCAGCCGATGCAGCCGTGACCGGACTTGACGGGCCAGGACAGGCCTTCGTTCCACTCAATGGTCGAGCAGGCGTTGTAGGTGGTCGGTCCCTTGCAGCCGACCTTGTAGAGGCAGTAGCCGAGCTTGGCGCCCATGTCGTCGAATTTTTCGACGAACTGGCCGGCGTCGAAGTGCGCGCGGCGATAGCACTTGTCGTGAATGCGCTGACCGTAGAACATCTTCGGACGACCGAGGCGATCCAGAGGCGGCAGACGGTCGTAGGTGAGGATGTAGGTAATGACGCCGGTCATCACTTCGGGGATCGGCGGGCAGCCCGGCACGAGCACCACGGGCTTGTCGGTGATCACGTCGGTAATCGGCACGGACTTGGTGGGATTGGGCTTGGCAGCCTGCACGCAGCCCCAGGCCGCGCAAGAGCCCCAGCCGATGACGGCTTTGGCGTTGGCGCACACGTGCTTGATCTTCGAGAGGAACGTTTCGCCGCCGGGAATGCAGAATGCACCGTTTTCGCCCAGCGGGATGTTGCCTTCAACGGCAACGATGTACTGTCCCTTGTATTTTTCAATGGTGTCGGCCAAAGCAGCTTCGGCCTGGTGGCCGGCAGCGGCCATGATCGTGTCGTCGTAGTCGAGACTGATCATGTTGAGCACCATGTCCGCAGCGATGGGATGAAAGCTGCGGATGAAGGATTCCGTGCAGCAGGTGCATTCGAGACCATGCAGCCACACAACAGGCGTGCGCGGCTTGGTCTGCATGGCTTGAGCAATTTCCTGAGCACCGGCGCTGCCCAGCCCGAGGCTTGCAGCTGTCAGCGAACAGAACTGCAGAAAGCTTCGACGGCTGATGCCTTGGCGCCGCAGCGCTTCGTATTGCGTCTCAAACATGTTGGTTTCTCCTTTGCCTAGGAGTCGCAGAAGGCTCCAGAGGATTTGGGGTTGATTTTGTCAAACAAGCACCCTTAAGGGGCATACGCTGTCCGACGCTTGTTTTGATGTTAGAGACACACTACGCGTGTGAAAATACCCCATAAGTATTTTTTCTACTTATTTTGAACGGCTTAGCTACTTAAGGAGAACGATTGTTACAGGTTTTGATTGGGCGTAGTAATGCTAAAGGATTAGCAAGGATGAGTGTTGACTTTCTCAGATGTCTATATCTTGTGCGTCATGGGTTTGTCTGCTCAATTTATGCCTTTTTGCGGCTACCGGCAACGCGCGAGAAAAAAAGCCGAGAGCGCCTGCTCGGCGTCTCCCGGCTTGAAAAAGACATCAGCTCAGTGTGAGTTTCTTTCGGAGAAAATCAGAAGGTGTGGTTCAAGCCCAGACCAAACTGATAGCCGTTGTAGTCGGCGCGATCCATAAAGTCGCCGAAGCTGGCGTTGGTCTCGAGGTCTTTGTCAAGACCATCGCCGCCCTGGGCATAAGTCGCGCCCGCGTAGATCGTCGTGCGCTTGCTCAACTCATAGGTGTAGGCCACGCCAAGGATCCAGGCATCGGCTTCGTTGTTGCTGTTTGCTGCGGATTCATTTTCGGCCTTGAGGTACTGTACGCTGGCAAGCAGATTGCCGCCGGCCAACGGAGCGGTGGCGCCCAACAGGAAGCTGTCGGTCGTGTAGGCATCCTGACCGATGTCGCCGTCCATCCAGCTTCTTACCTTATCGGCGTGCTGGTACATGAACATGGGCTTGACGAAGTCAAAGTCGTAAGACAAGCCAATGGTATAGGTCATGCCTTTGTCGTCATCGGCAAGTCCTTCAGGGCGGTCGTACTGCATCATTTCAACGACTGCGGCTGCTGCAAAGGGACCGTTTTCATAAAGAGCGCCGATGCCGTAGTAGTGATTGCGGTCAGCCCAGCGAGAGTTTGAATCATCATCGCCGACAGAGCCCATAACCGAGACCTTCAGGCCATCAATGGGCGTGATTTCCATGACGGCCGTATTGGACATGGCAAAGTCGCGGCTTGCAAAGGCGCCCATGCCGCCCACGCCAAAGGCTGCCTCAAGCGGATCAAAGCCGCCGACGAGGTCAAAGTCGCCGCCCGCGCTTGCAAGAGTGCCGAGGTTGCCCACGGCGATGTTGAACATGTCGTTGCCGATGCGCAGATAGGACTGACTGTCGAAGATGGCGTCGGGCGTGGCCATATTTCCGTCATCCGAGGTGAACTCATTTTCAAGCGTAAAGCCTACGGTCCAGCCGTTGCCGAGCTCTTCAGTGCCCGTCAAGCCCCAGATCGAGTCGCCGTACCAGGCGCTTTCCATTGAAACGCTGTCTTGTTCCTTAATCGTGCCTTGGCCGCCGGTGAGTTCATCGGAGTGCTTGTAGAGCACTCCCGTTGAGATGGATCCGTAGAGTGTGACTTCAGCGGCCTGAACGCTGCCCATAGCCGCTGCGGCGGCCGCTGCAATCATCGCCAGTTTGAATGTTTTGCGCATGTTTTCCTTTCTCCAGGTTTTGCTTTTCTGCGTGCAGGACGAGCTGCGGCAGAAAGATTTTTATTGACAGTATGACCAAAGTGAGCCTTTGACGTCATTTGCGCATTGTAATGCGATCAATTCTCATTTACAAAAGCAAATGATAATTGTTCTTGATTGAGCGCAATAGTTGGTTTTCAATTTTCAATTGAAAAGGCTCAAGAAAACCTGAGCAAACGCTCTCTCAAAAAAATCTTGAGAGAGCGTTTTGAGAAGAAATTTAGTTTTGCGAGTTGGCTTGCGCCTTTAAAGACGCTGTCTGTGGTCGGTGCAGCGAATCGATGATGGTGATCACCAGGCCTCGGATATTGTTTTCGGTCGTGCGGTAAGGAGCGATGCGCATGGTGTAGTACCGTTCATTGGCTCCGACCACTTCGCGGTCAATCGGAGCGAGATTTTTGAGCACTTCCTTGGCATCGGCGATGATGTCCTCCTGCGGGAAGGAGTGCGCAAATATTTGAAGAGAGCGCCCGACGTCTTGCTGCACAAGCTGAAATTCGCGTCCGACGTATTCGGTGAATTTGCGGATATTGAGCTTGCTGTCGACGAAAAGAATGCCGATCATGGTCGAAGACAGGAAGTTCGACAAGTCGTTGTCCATCATCGTGAGCTCATCGAGCTTTTGCTGATATTCGGAATTGACGGTGTAGAGCTCTTCGTTGACCGACTGCAGCTCTTCGTTGGAGCTTTGCAGTTCTTTGTTAGCCGTCAGGAGTTCTTCATTGGAGGCTTGAAGCTCTTCATTGACCGTTTCAAGCTCTCCGATGGTCGAGCGCAGTTCGCTGCGGCTTCCCTGCAGTTCGTGTTCCAAGTCGGCTATGCGCTGGGCTGCTGCAGAGTCAACGTCGTACTTTTCAAGTCTTCCTTGGGTGTTGGCCTGAGTGTGATCTGAAAAGATCACGGCGATCAGGCCGTCTTGTTCGGAGGTGCCGGCAATGGGCTGCACCGAAAAATCAATGCGTCGGCGCCCATTGTTGGTATCAACGACGATGTCGGTGTAGGTGATCGGCGCATGTTCGGTGCGGCAGCGATTGACGGCTGTTGAGGCAATGAGTTTTAAATCTTCGGCGATGAGCGAGAAAAGGTTAAAGGATGCCTTTCCGGGCACAATGGAAACAAAGTCGGAACTGTTGCCGAAAAAGTGAATGATCTCATTGTTGCTGTTGATGACAACGGAGGCGGGCAGAAACCGCTCAAGAAAATGTACGTAGAGATCTTCCATTTTTTGCTCGTCATTGTTTCGATTGCTGCGAGAGCCGCAGATCTGAACCTGCGGCAGGATGTTGGGTACGGTGAAAACCGGCGGCTGCAGGTCATCGGCCTTTCCGCTGGCGCAGTGAACGTAAATTTTTTCTGTTGTTGCCACAGCCTTGAAGACGCTTGAGTATTCGCTGGCTGTTTCGCTTTTGCCCAGAAACAGATATCCGCCGTTTTTAAGCGCGGTATGGAAAATGGCAAACACAGCCTTTTGCAGCACCGGCTGAAAATAGATCAAGACATTGCGGCAGCTGATGAGATCGAGTTTCCCGAAGGGAGGATCCGAAAACATATTGTGCGGCGCAAAGATGATCATCTTGCGGATTTCTTTGGAGATGTGGTACTGGTCGTTTTTCTCAGTGAAGTACTTGGCCAGACGATCCGGGGTGATGTCTTCAGAAATGCTTTCCGGGAAAATGCCTTTGCTTGCTTTTTCTATGGCCTGCGTGTCAATGTCGGTAGCAAAGATCTTCACTTCGCGTTTGCGGCCAAGCTCTTCCATCAGTTCCTGAACCAAAATGGCAATTGAGTAGGCCTCTTCGCCCGTGGAGCAGCCGGCCGACCAGATGCGGACAGGTTCAGTCGCATCGCCATTGTTGAGAATGTTGGTTAGAGCCGTGCGCTTGAGTTTTTCAAAATGTTCCCGGTCGCGGAAAAAGCGCGTGACCCCAATCAAAATGTCTTTGATGAAAAAGGATAAACTGCCGAGAATTTCTGCGGCTTTGCAAGCGGACTGATCGCATCAACTGGGTGTGAAATTCATCTTTCAAATTTTTCTGTGAACTAAAAGGAGGTTCCATAACGGCACTGCGGCCGGTGTCGCTCTACGGGCTGTCAGCATGTCTTTGGAAGAGACAATGGCCATCAATTTCAGTCATCGGCTGTCGGAAGAAAGGCATGCAGAAAACATTCCTTGTTGGTCAGCTGCATTGCACATTCTTTACCGCGCCATACAAGATGCGCTCGAACCAAAGAGCTCACAGAAACGGCAACATAAAAGGTAGTTATCCGCCCCTCCCTTAATTCGCTAAAATCAGCGAGGTAAGTGGCTTTTTGTGTGGGTGTATTTCGAATTTATGTCAACTCGGTCCGGTCAAATCGAACAAATTCGCCAGCTGAGTTTTGCCGAGCTTGATTTCTTGCTGACGCTCTATCGCCTGCGATCCATGACGAGCGCGGCAAAAAAGCATGATTTGTCGGCATCTGCGGCATCCCGAGTGTTGAAAAAGTTAAGGGAGACATTCAGGGATCCTCTCTTCGTACGCTCCAATCCCAACCTGCTGCCGACACCTCGTATGGACGAGCTTTCTGCGCTGATATCCGATATTCTGAAGAAGGCCGATGGGCTGGCAGAGTTGGAGGAACTCAACCCAGCAACGCTCGAGAGGACTTTTCGCATCGCCGCTGTCGACAACACGGTCGTCTTTGTTCTCCGTGATTTCTACGCTCCTTTTTATGAGTCCTGCCCGCACTCTGTCTTGGAGTTTCAGCACATTGATCAGGTCCTTTTCAAAAAGCTTGAAGACGGCTGTGTTGATGTAGCGCTTTTGCCGGATTCGCAGCCAATACCGCAGCGTATTCGTGAAATGATGCTCTACAGGGTGCGCTACAGCTTATGCGTGCGGCCGGGGCATCCTCTTGAGCACTTTTGGGAAAAACACGGGTTTTTGCCGCTCGAAGAGATTTCGAAGTACCGCAAAATCACCATTGCCAATCAGCTCAACACGTCTGATCGGATCTATAAGTTTGACGAAACGATTTTTACGGGGGGAGAGGGCTATCAGAAAGTTGGACTCTGTCTGCCGTATTTTGCCCCTGCGGCGACCATCCTTGAGAAAACTGATCTGACGGTTTTGCTGCCCGATGAAACAGCGCAGATTCTCAAAGAGATCTACAAAGTCCCCTTAACTGTTCTGCCTTACGGAGATCAGTCCGAAGAGTTGTCTTACAGGGCAAGATTGATTTGGCACGAGAGAAGCCACCACGAGCCTGTCATGCAATGGTTTCGCGGGATGTTCGCTCTATACGCCAGCAGACACCACGGCTGGCAAGAGCCAGGCACCAATGAAAATAAGCAAATTGACGGGATTCCTCAAGCAAACCCAAATCCATTGCCTCGCTAGGCGCAAGCTCTACGATTCGCAATAAGACGCAAAGACGAACCGCCGTCAACAACAAAGAAAAAGCCGGCTATTCGTACGTCAGCGTAACAGTCATTCGACCGTTTACCGATCCGTGACTCACGGGCCCTGTTCCCGTAGCAACCATGTTGGCCTTGAAGGGAAGGCGATATTCCGGGACGCCCTCGCGGCTAGTCAGTTTGTACTGCATGCCGCTTATCGAAATGTCTTTTGATGTTGCATCGTCAAACACGTTTGCAAACTTGTTGTTGGAATTTTTGTATTTGACTCGCACGCCAACGTTTCTGGCACAGCTTTCGTCTTCCTTGGAAGCGAACATGATGCCGTCGCGGGCACGCCTGGCATCGGGGATTCCTTCGTCGGTAAAGGTCAGTTTGACGCGTTCAACCGGAAAGTCTTCAGTCCCAAGTTTTGTGTTTTTGTCGCTTTTGATGAGCCGGCATCTTCTGATGACAAGCTCAAAGGGGACGCTCTCGGTTTCGACCTGCGGGCGATAGTTTCTGAAAAACCTGGTTGGATATGTCCCCAGATAGACGCTGTCGCCTTTTTGATTGGTGCTCAGCTCGCAGCCTGAGTCAATGATTCGGCCTTCAAATCGAATCGAGAGCGTGCTGCCGCCTTTTTCACTGTTTGCGGCAAAAGTGCTCGTGCATAAGCCAAAAGACAGACTCAGGACAAAAAGAGATGCTAAAAATTTCGTTGTCATTTTTCACCTCGCTTTCAGATACGTCAGACGCTGCATCCGTTGGAGGTTTCTAGAGGTTGGATTGCGAATCCATTGTCCTCGTGGTTGATGTAATGATAGAAAATACTCGGTGCAAGTTGCAAATTTCGAAAAAATTATTTTCTATCTTAGAAATAAGAACAAGGGAAAACACGTACTCCATAAGAAAAGAGGCGAAATTTGTTGACAAAGGAGCATCCTGTGCATGCTCAAACTAGAGGTGTGGATAGAATACTGATAAGTCAAGTTCGTATTGATGCATGCCGTCTAGAGGACGCAGGTCTTTGCTGAGCCAGCAATGTAAAGTCTAAAAGTGACAAAAAAGTGACGGATCAGCATGCGGCAAGACGAAAAAAGGCACGCTTCCGAATTTTTCGGAAGCGTGCCTTGGAGTGCCGAAAACCGAGAAGACTACTTCTTGCTCTTCTTGCCGTCAGCAACGTCTTCAATCTTGGCAGACTTAATCAGATTGTCGACGTAGGTCTGAACGCGCTGCTGCGTAAGAAGCTGACGCAGCAGCGGAGCTTCAGCCTCATAGTTGGAGTAGCGTTGCGCCGGGCGTTTGCCTTCGAGTTTGACGATGTGCCAGCCCAAGTGCGTTTTCACCGGATTTTTGGCGATCTGACCAGGCTTGAGGTTTTTGAAGCTTGCCGCGAATTCCTTATCGAACATATTGGGCGAATTCCATTCGATCAAGCCGCCCAAGGCTCGATTCTGCGGCGTGTCGATGGACTTCTCGCGGGCAAGCTTGTCGAAGTCGCCGCCATTGCGCACGTCCTTCAAGATTTGACGAGCAGTTTTTTCATCCTTGACGAGAATGTGGCGCACGGAAACTTCCGTGTCGCCCCAGCGCTTCTTCTCGCTTTCAAAAAGCGCCTTGACGTCATCGTCCTTAACGGGGTTCTTGGCAACCCAGTCATTGATGACCGTGCTCATCAAAATGTTTTTGGTGGCATTGTCAATCATGCGGCGTACATCATCGCGTGAGGCGATTTTTTGCTTTTTGGCTTCCTGCAGCAGAAGCTTGTCGCGGGTAAGCAGATAACGGACCTGATTTTCAAGCTGCGGGGTGCGGGCTTGACCGCGTGCTGTCGTGGCCTTGATGAGTTGCTCTTGCTGAGCTTTGCTCACAAGTTCTCCGTTGACGGTAAACGAAGTGGTGGCGGCCTGAGCTGAACCGATGATGAGCGTAGCAGAAGCGGCGCCGAGCATGATTTTCTTCAAAGACATAAAGTGATTCCTTGCATCAAAAAATAGCGACCCTATTTTGTCAGCGATTCGTTGGTGCGCATGACCCAGAAGCCGAGCGCAATTGTAAAAATGAATGTCAGAGCCATAAGTCCGAAAAGCTTGAAGTTCACCCAAGTTTCGGTGCTGCAGGTGTAGGCAACAATCAGATTAATGATGCCGGTGGTAAAGAAAAAGCCGATCCAGGCGCGTTGCATCGTGCCCCAGGCTCGGGCGGGAAGATCAATTTGCTTGCCGAGCAGCTTGGTGAGGAAATTTTTCGAGGTGAGTTCGCCGAAAAGAAGAATCGAGCCGAATACCCAGTAGAGAATCGTGGGCTTCCATTTGATGAACATCTCGTTGTGCAGCCACAGAGTCAGAGAGCCGAAGACAACGATTACGGCCAGCGAGATCCAGAGCATAGGCTCGGGGCGCTTGCCTTTTAAGAAGACAAGCCCGACTTGCACGAAGGTGGCGGCGATGGCCACGAGCGTAGCTGCCAGCACTGGACCTTGATCGGGCGAAACCGTTGCTCCGCCAATGAGCGAGCCGATCATGTCTGCGGTAGCCTTTGGATCGCTCTGCCCGAACTTGAAGGCGGCGAAAAACAAAATAATGGGAAATAAATCAAATAAAAGCTTCACGATGTTTGTCCGAATAGTTCCAACAGCAAAGGAGCGGGTAGTGGAAGTGCGCCGAATTATACGTGTGCGGCGAGAGCTGATTTTGCTCGCAAAGGTTGCTAAACGTTGCGACGCAGCTTCAGAATTGCCTGCAAAAAAATGGTCTCAAACCATGCGCAGAATTCCAAACGTCCAAATGCTCTTGTCGCATCCTGCGGCGGCAAGGTAACATGCGAACACAATTTGTAGCGGCTTGGTGCGCTTTTGTCCACGATATCTCGATAGGCTTCGACAAATGTTCGTCCCGTTTGCGGCGTCGAGCTGTTTTGTTTGCAAAGCGTTCATTATTGGATGCAGACTGATTCGCACGCTCGACCGCACAAACGGTTTTGCGGTTCTGCTAGGACATCGTTTTCTCGAGCATGGGGAAAAAAGTGAAATTTCTGAGCAGATTCCCAAGCCATCTACCGGTAACAGACTTTTATGCAAACTGGAATTAAAACCTTACTTATGACAATTGCTGCAGTGACTGCAATGGATGCCGCATCGGCCGCAGGCATCAAGGAGCTCGACACGGTCGAGGGAATTAAAAGCTATGAACTCGACAATGGTTTGAAGGTTGTGTTGTTTGCCGACCCAAGCAAACCCACGGCCACCGTTAATACGACGTATCTGGTTGGAAGCCGCATGGAAAATTACGGCGAAACCGGCATGGCGCACCTGCTTGAACACTTGATGTTCAAGGGAAGCAAGAACTATCCCGATCCGACCAAGGAATTTACGCGCCGCGGCTTTCGCATGAACGGCACGACGTGGCTTGACCGCACCAACTACTTTGTGAGCTTTACGGCCAATGACGACAACATGCGCTGGGCTCTGGGCTGGAGCGCAGATGCCATGGTCAATTCGTTTATCGCCAAGAAGGATCTCGACACCGAGATGACCGTGGTGCGCAACGAGTATGAGATGGGTGAAAACAAGCCCGTCAGCGTCATGCTCAAGCGCATGCAGTCCGTGCTTTTCGATTGGCATGCATACGGCAGAAGCACAATTGGCGCGCGCAGCGACATCGAAAACGTGCCTATTGAAAATCTTCAGGCCTTTTACCGCAAGTGGTATCAGCCTGATAATGCGGTGCTGACGGTTTCGGGCAAGTTCGATGAGGGCAAGGTTCTCGAATGGATCAGCGAGACCTTCGGCAAAATCAAGCGGCCTGAGCGCGTGCTCCCGCGCGAGTGGACAGTTGAGCCCACGGCCGACGGCGCTCGCGAATTCGAAATCCGCCGCCCGGGTGAAATGCAGCTTGTGGCTGTCGGCTATCGTATTCCCTCGGCGCTCGCCGAAGACTGCAATGCCGTTGAAACGGCTGTGGATATTTTGTCTGAATCTCCGCGCGGACGCCTCTACAAGGAGCTCGTTGAAACTGGTCAGGCAAGTCAGGTGTTTGGTTGGGCGCTTTCGGCAAAAAATCCTGGTTTTGTGATGTTCGGCGCCATGGTCAAGAAGGGCGACAACATCGAAGTTGTTAAAAACAAGATGCTCGATGTCATTGAGCGTACGTTCGCCAAGACTCCAGCGACCGACGAAGAGGTCAAAACCAGTCTGGCCGAGGCCGCTATCGATTATGAACGCACGTTGAGCGATCCCGAGCAGTTTGCTGTTGATCTTTCGGACTACATTGCGCTGGGCGACTGGAGACTTTTCTTTGCAGATCGAGATGCAACTGCCAAGGTGACGCCTGCGGCCGTCAACGATGCGGCGGCTACATACTTCGTGCGCGACAACCGCGTCGTGGGCAAGTTCATCCCCGATGATCACCCGCGCCGCGCTCCCTATATGACGACGCCCGATGTGAAGGAAATTATTGCCAAGAC
Organism: uncultured Duodenibacillus sp.; assembly: GCA_944388865.1. Classification (GTDB taxonomy): domain Bacteria; phylum Pseudomonadota; class Gammaproteobacteria; order Burkholderiales; family Burkholderiaceae_F; genus Duodenibacillus. Next base: position 36,192 of record CALXKM010000018.1, read on the forward strand.
GACCTTTAAGCGAGAAGGCGATGTAGCAGAGGCGTTCGACGTCAGTCAGGCCAATATTGACGCTCGCACCGAGCGCATCAACATCAATGGGGTCGATGTTGCGCTGCTCCCCAAGAAGACGCGCGGTCAGACGGTAACCGTGCTCACGTCTTTTCAATATGGAAATCTCGAGACGACGACCGGTAAGACCGTGCTCAACTATCTGGTCGAGCCCATGCTCTCGCGCGGCACAGATCAGATGAATCGCAAGCAGATTGCCGACCGTCAGACCGAGCTCAAGGTTCAAGGAGATGTGCTGGGCTTTACGACGACGGCTCCTAATGTGGTCTCGGCAATTGAGCTTATGGGCAATTTGATTGCCCGCAGCACATTCCCGGAAAAGGAGTTTGATCAATTTGTCCGGCAGCTCTCGACCATGCTTGAGAGCCGCAGCGATGATCCGCTTGCCCTCGGCCGCGATGCGCTTTTAGAGCACTTTGAGATCTATCCGCAGGGCGACCCGCGCAATCCGACGCGCAATTCCTATTTGCGCAAAGCGCTTGGCAAGGTAAATCGCGATGAGGTCTATGATTGGTTTGTCAAGGCCGTTTCCAACGGTCACGGACAAGTTGCCGTGGTGGGCGACTTTGATCCCGTTGCGGTGAAGGCTGCTCTTGCGAAGTCCGTCGGCAACAAGAAAAACGCCGACCCGAAGTATGCCTATAAGCGCTACTGGAGCGAATACAAGCCCGTGGCGGCTGATCGCATTCTGATTGATACGCCGTCAAAGGAAAACGCCGCGATCTTTGCTCGAGTCGACTTCCCGGCCAATGTTGATGACGCTGATGCACCGGCGCTTGTCGTCGCCGATTGGATCATGGGCGGAGGCACTGGCCTGAGCAACAGGCTTGTGGATCGCCTGCGTCAAAAAGAAGGTCTTTCCTACGGCGTGGGTTCGCGCGTGAGGTTGCCGCGCCACGGCAATCGCGCAAGCTGGAATATGTCGGCCATCGTGGCTCCGCAGAACCTTTTGAAGGCCGAAGAATGCGCGCGTGAGGAAATCTCGCGCATGGTCAAGGAAGGCATTACGCAGACCGAACTTGACGAGGCAAAGAAGGGTATTTTGCAAAGTCGTGCCGTGAGCCGTGCTCAGGACGACTATCTGGCGCACAGCTGGGTTGTCATGATGGACTCGGGCAAGACTTTTGCCGACAGCAAAAAGTTTGAAGACGCCATCGGCCGTCTGACGCTCGAGGAGGTCAATGCCGCCGTCAGAAAGATGCTTGTGGAAAAGAACATCACATTTGTTCTTGCCGGAGATCTTGCCAAGGGCGGCGTGAAGTAGTCTTTACAGACTTTCGCTTTCGGGCATGAGGCGTTTTGCGCTAAAGGGAGAAATCCTCAGGCTGCAAAGCGCCTCATTTGATTTGAGCTCGTCTCTTCGAGTTCGTCGGCAAGCTTGAGAAAATTATTCCCTTCCTCGGTAAGGCTCACGCCCGCGGCCTCAATGCTCGAAGCGATTTGCGCGATGCACTCGATGATGACATCGGGCAGCGCCTGATTCGTTCGGGGCCAGAAAACGAAAAAGGGGATGGTGAGTTGATCTTCAATTTCCAAGGCTCTGCAGTCGGCGCTTACAGACTTGGCGGCGAGCATGTCGGTGAAGTGCACGCCGACATTGCGCTTGACAAAGCGAAGCGCCACTTGAGTTGACGATACTTCAGCGGTGATGTGCTCAAGCCCGTGTTCGGGCAGAAGTCTATCGGAGTATTCACGCTCGGGCGTATCACGCGAGAGCACGACGAAGGATTCCGAGGCATAGTCGCTGCGAGAGACTTTGTGCTTTTTTGAAAGCGGATTTTCTTCAGAAACCACGAGACGAAACGGAATGTGCGCGATGGGGACCTTCTGCAGATCGTCATGCGTGCTCAAAAGCGTGCCGAAGCCGACGTCAAAGGGGTGAGAATACTTTGAGTAGTAGATGTCTCGGCTGGCATGAACATCCATCGTCACGCTCATTGTGTTTTCATGGCGCTTGAGAATCTTCACCACGGCAGGGATGATCACGTCCGAGCAGTGGCGTGCAAGCACGGCAATGCGAAGCGGGTGCTTTTTTGCAAGCCGCTCTTTACCGAAGTCTTCAAGCCGCCTCCAGGCGCGTACCGATTCCATGGCAACGCGATAGAACTCCATTCCTTCGGGCGTGAGCGTGAGGGTTTTTGTTGCACGGTCAAAAAGCTGAACGCCCAGTCGGTCTTCGAGCTGCGTAATGGAGCGCGAGGCGGCCGAGGCCGACAGAGAATTCTTGTTGGCCGCGGCAAGAAGGCTTCCTGTTTCAACAACCGAGCAGAAGAGTTTGACGGATTTGGATTTTAGTTCCATTTTTTGCAATTAACCTTGTAATCTTTGCACTTTACGTAATATAGCAAATCGTTCAAAATACGCCCCGAGACATCTGAGACGGATGTTTTTTCCGGGGGCGACAAGAGACGGTCAGCTCTGGAGGAACTTCAGCCAGCTCTGTCGCACTGAGGTAATGCAAATTTTTTGGGGCCGGTTGGCGAGCACCGCCAGCTGGCTTTTTTGTGGGCGCAAGCCGTCCTTTTCACAGCGCTGCCCGCGGCAGCGCTGTGAACACAACAGCAAAACGAAAAAACCTAAGGAGATACGTTCATGACGCAGTACGATCCTCGGTCGCTTGCGGCCGAAGAGTTCATCAACGATGAAGAGATTCAGGCCTCTCTAGCCTATGGCGAAGAGCACAAGCACGATGTCGAGCTCATCAATCAGATCCTTGACAAGGCGCTTTCCTTCAAGGGCATGACGCACCGTGAAGCCGCTGTTTTGATGGCTTGCGATTTGCCTGAAGTCAATGAAAAGATTCTTCATACGGCTATTTCCGTCAAGGAACATATCTATGGCAAGCGCATTGTACTTTTCGCTCCGCTGTATCTTTCCAACCACTGCATCAACACCTGCACGTACTGTCCGTATCACGCCAAAAATAAAAACATCATTCGCAAGAAACTCTCGCAGGAAGAAATTCGCCGCGAAGTGATTGCGCTTCAGGACCAGGGCCACAAGCGACTGTTGCTTGAAGCGGGCGAACATCCTAAGGAAAATCCGATTGAGTACATTCTCGAGTCGATTAAGACGATCTACTCGATTAAGCACAAAAACGGCGCCATTCGCCGCGTCAACGTCAATATTGCAGCAACGACGGTCGAAAACTACAAAAAGCTGCACGACGCGCAGATCGGCACCTATCAGCTCTTTCAGGAGACTTACCACAAGAAGACCTATGAAGAGCTCCATCCGAAGGGACCTAAGAGCGACTACGCCTACCATACTGAAGCGCACGACCGCGCCATGCAGGCCGGCATCGACGACGTGGGCTTGGGCGTTCTCTTTGGCCTCAATCTGTACAAATACGACTTCATCGGCCTTCTGATGCATGCCGAGCACCTTGAAGCCGTCCACGGTGTTGGACCTCACACGATTTCCGTGCCGCGCATCTGCCCGGCCGACGACATTGATCCGACGACTTTCAGCAATGCCGTGCCCGATGAAATCTTCTTAAAGATCGTCGCTTTGATTCGTCTTGCAGTGCCCTATACGGGCATGATCATGTCCACGCGTGAAAGCGAGCGCATTCGCACCGAAGCGCTCAAACTTGGCATTTCGCAGATTTCAGGCGGTTCGCGCACTTCAGTGGGAGGCTACACGATCAAGGACATTCGCGACGTGGAAAACACCGCTCAGTTTGATACGAGCGATCGAAGAAGCCTCGACGAGGTCATGGGCTGGCTTCTGGCCAACGGTTATTTGCCTAGCTTCTGCACGGCCTGCTATCGCGCCGGCCGCACAGGCGATCGATTCATGGAATATGCCAAGACCGGCGAAATCGCCATGTATTGCCAGGCCAATGCCGTGATGACGATCAAGGAATATCTTTGCGACTATGCTTCGCCGAAGACGCGTGAACTTGGTCTTCAGGTGATTGAAAATGAGCTGCCGAAGATCACGCACGAGAAAGTGCGTTTGGCTTCGATCAAGCGCTTAAAGCGCATCGAAGAGGGCGAGCGCGACTTCCGCTTCTAGTCTTCGTGTTCGCTCTCCAAGCCTTTTTGAGCGGCGCTGTAGGCAAAGCTCGTTTTTTCTTTTAGCAGAAATGACGAGCTTTGAAAACGGAAACAGCTGCTTGCAGCAAATTGAAATTTTGCTGCAAGCAGCTGTTTTTGTTGGCGGTGCGATGCCAAAAAGACGATGAGAAATACGCTTATCGCTTGATGATGACGCCAGCCAATGGAGTGAATGCAGCTTGAATTTCTTGGCCGACGTCAATGAGCGTTGTTCCCGGCAGAAACGGCACCGACATGCTGTAGGGCTTGGTTTGTGTTGAGCCAGGGATTTCAACGTGATAGTCAATTCGGTCGCCTTCGAAAAGGCGGTTGACGACTTTAACCGGAAAGTTCTCGGAGCCGGCATCCGGACGGAGGTTTTCTGGGCGCACGACCAGGTACGCGGACTCTCCGACAGTCGGGGGATTTTGCTTGCCCAGGCGTGCACGCAGCTTGCGGCCGGAAACGGAGATGAAGCCAAAGCCGTCGGATTCGATTGATTCAAGCTTTCCCTCGATCAGGTTGGCTTGGCCGATGAAGTCGGCAACGAAGGCCGTAGCCGGATCTTCATAAAGCTGCATCGGAGTTCCGATTTGTTCAATTTTGCCGCGGTGCATCACCATGATGCGGTCTGACATCGTGAGCGCTTCCTTTTGGTCGTGCGTAACATATAGGCACGTGATGCCCAGCGTTTGCTGAATGCGGCGAATTTCCGTGCGCATATGCAGCCGCAGCTTCGCGTCCAGATTCGAAAGCGGTTCATCCATCAGCAGCAGCTTGGGACGAAGCACCAGAACGCGGGCAAGCGCCACGCGCTGCTGTTCGCCCCCGGAGAGCTGGTTGGGATAGCGATGTTCAGCTTTGCTCAACCCCACGAGAGCCAACGCCTCACGCACCTTCTGCGCTAGAGTTTCTCCAGACTCTCCGCGGATTTTCAGACCGTAGGCAACGTTGTCGAAAATCGTCATGTGAGGGAAAAGAGCATAGTTTTGAAATACGAAGCCCAGACCGCGCTCATTGGCCGGAACGTTTGTTATGTCGACTCCGTCAATGAGAATCTGTCCGGAACTTGGCGTTTCAAACCCTGCGATCATGCGAAGCGTTGTCGTTTTTCCGCAGCCCGATGGCCCCAGAAAGGTGAGAAACTCGCCTTGGGTGACTTCAAGGTTGACATTGTCGACTGCCAGAAATTCTTCGTTGTCTTTGATGAAGCGGCGGCAGATGTTTTTAAGAGTGAGCGATACGGACATTTAATGGGCTCCGATGGTGTCGCCGTTGCGGCAGAAAAAGCGGGCAAGCAGGCTCATAAGGCCTGAAGCCGCGAATACGAGAAGAATCAGAATGATGGAAAATGCACAGGCCTGAGCAAACTGCAGCTCCGTCATGCATTCCAGAATGCGCGTCGTAATGAGCGTCCAGTGAACGGAGACGAGAAAAATCGTTGCGCTGATAGCCGTCATGGAGTGAATGAAAAGATATTTCATTCCGGCTAGCACCGCCGGCAGCACCAGAGGAATCGTGATTGATGTAAAGGTCTTTACAGAAGTTGCGCCCAAGCTGCGGCTGGCTTCCTCAATCGAAGGATCGATTTGCGAGAGCGCCGCAATGACGTTTCTAATGCCCGCAGACGAGTAGCGAAAGACGTAGGCTGCGACCAGAATGTAGATCGTTCCCGTCAGCACGATGGGCTTGTCGTTGAAAGCAATGATGTAGGCGATGCCGACAACCGTGCCAGGAAGCGTGTAATTCAAAAGCGATGCGGTCTCAAGCGACTTGCGTCCGCGAATCTTCAGGCGCGTCGTTACGTAGCCGACCAGCACGGCCAAGAGGCCGCCCAGAGGCGTTCCGATGCAGGCAATAAGAAGCGTGTCCTTGATGGCCTTCATGCCGTGGGTCATCACATACTCGTAATTGGCAAGCGTCAGCGAGTTGTCAACGCCCCAGACCTTCACGACGCTGCCCAGAACAATTACGGAGTAGATGGCGATGATCAAGGCGACGACGGCTGCAATGACAAGGCCCATGATGCTTGTGAGCAACGCTCCCGGGCCGTGAATGCTGCTTCGTCCGCCTGCTTTTCCGCTTACCGTGACGAAGTTTTTGCGGCTGACCCAATAGTGCTGCAGCAGATAGACGGCTAGCGCGGGAATAAGCAGCATGAAGGAGAGCGCTGCGCCGCCTTTGAAGTCATACATGCCGGTAATCTGCAGATAGGCTTGCGTGGGAAGCACGGGGAAGGAGTGTCCTCCCAACACTTGCGGCGTTGCAAAGTCGGCAAGCGAGCAGGAGAAAACGAGCAAAAAGGCGTTTGCGATGCCCGGTACGGCCAAAGGCATTGTGACGGTGCGAAATACGGTGAGGCTTGAAGCTCCCATCGAATAAGCGGCGTCTTCAAGGTTCGGGTCGATGCGCGACAGAATGGTCGACAATGTCATGAACGCCACGGGAAAGAATGTGAGCGTCTCGGAAATAAAGGTGCCCCAGAAGCCGTAGAAATTGAAATCTTCAATGCCGAACAAAGTAAGGATCATGCCGTTGGGACCAAGCAGCAGCGTGAGCGCAATGCTGCTCGTGAAGGGCGGCGAAATCAGCGGAAGAATGGTAATGCCGCTTACGGCCATTTTGAGCCAGGCGGGCATGTTGAGGCGCGTAACCGCAAAGGCGAAGATGAAGCCTAAAACGGTGCCGGCAATTCCTACGGAAAAGCCCAGCAAAATGCTGTTGACGGCGGCCTGCTGGTCATACCAGCTTGAAATGAACGGCTTGAGATTTTCAAGCGTAAAGCCGCTCTCGCCCCAAAAGGTCATGGCAAGAAGCCGGCACAACGGGTAAAGCACGAAGACGCCGATCAGCAGCCACAGCATCGCCACTGTAAGGCGTGTTGCGGCATCGCGTCCGGATGCGCTCGAAGATGTCGTCATGATGAACTGCTCAACACGATGCTTAAGCCAGCTTGGAGACTATGGCGTTGTGTTGTTCCTGAGGATAAAAAGGGATGGGGCGCAGCGTCAGGGCAGCGCCCTTTTTTCCAGGAGAAGTCGTTTACTTGATGACTTCGTTTATCCAGCGCTGCGTGTATTCTTTGCGCTTTTCACCCTTCCAGGTGACATCAGTCGGCACCATCTTGATTTTGGTGAGATCAAGAATCGGATTGCTGGTCTTGACGTCGTTGCGAGTCGGGACGTAGTTGATTTTGTTGTTGACGATGAATTCGGCAAATTTCTTCGAAGCGGCCCAATCGACGAACTTTTTGGCTTCTGCGTTGTTTTTGCCGCCTTTGATGACGCCTGTGGCTTCAATGCCGTAGCTCACGCCGTCTTCAGGATAGGTGATGACGACCGGATAGTCCTGCTGCTGGATGTCAAGAGCGTCTACGATGTAGAAAATGCCCGAAGCGCACTGTCCGGTTGCAATCGGCATGGCGCCGCCAGCTCCGCTCTTGGTATACATCTGGATGTTGGCATTGAGTTTTTTCTGGAACTTGAAAGCTTCATCCTCACCCATGATTTTGACGAGCGAGAAAATGCGTTCAGTGGCTGTGCCGGAAGTGCGGGCGTCAGCCATCTGCAGGTTCTTCTTGTAGCGGGGATCAAGCAGATCAGCCCACTTGGCAGGGGCCTGCATGTTGTTCTTTTTGAGGAACTTGGTGTTGGTGAGGAAACACAGCGGAATGACGCCGATGCCTGTCCAATGGTTGCCCGGGTCGCGCATTTCAGCGGCGATGGCGTCAGAATCTGCGGGGCGATAAGCTTCGAAAATACCTTCCTTGATGGCGGCGGCATACATGTCGGCCGGCCCGCCCAGCATCACGTCAACCTGGGGATTGCCTTTTTCAGCCGTGAGTCGAGCAAGAGCCTCGCCGGTGGAAAACCGAAGGAAGTTGACTTTGATGCCGGTGTCCTTTGTGAATTCTGCAAAGATGCGCGAGGCATACTTTTCAGGCATCACGGAGTAGGCGTTGAGTTCGGCGGCATTGGCGCCGATGCAAAAGGCAACAAGACCTGCGAGCACAGTCAAAAGTTTCTTTTTAGACATATCCTTACATCCTCTTTTTGGGAAGGTTGCGGTGCTGCTGCCTGCAATTCGCTGATTGAGAGCAGTGACGGCATGGGCAGAAATGTCCTGACTGAGAGCGTCAATCCGAGTAAGAATTCGTTGGCAGCGCATCGGTGAAGATTGTAGCGAAAAGAGCCATGATGCCGTCGGACAATTTTGACTTGCTTGTTTTGGATGGATGCGGGCAAAAATTTTGTCAGGTGCTGACCGGTCAATATGCCGGCTTTATGAATCTTTGAACAGAATATTCGAAAGTCTGAAGACGAATTAGGGAGAAAGAAAAAGTTTCTCAAAAGCCTGAAGTTTTGGAGACGATAACATCCGGCATTCAGCAGCAATCAAGCAGCGGCTTTTGCAGACTTGTCTTTTTTCCTTTCGTAAAGCGGCATGCGGGCGATGACCTTTAGGCCGTGAGGCTGCACGTTGGCTAGCTGCACGGTTCCATCGGAGCGGCGCACGATGCGATCAATGATTGCCAGTCCCAGTCCCGTGCCGGTTGCGCCGCCGCGGGCTGCATCGCCGCGCTCAAAGGGCCGCATGAGTCGATCGGCTTGGCTCATGTCCAGCCCCGGGCCCAGATCGCTCACTGAGAGCACGGCCTTGTCTTTTTCTCTGAAAACTTCCATCGTCAAGTGCAAAATGCCGTCATCGCTCTTGCCGTAGCGCAGGGCATTGGTGATGAGGTTTTGCACGACGCGTGAGAGCTCAATGGGGTGAGCGCGCACGATGACGTCTTCGGTGATGTCGACTTTAAGATCAACCGCCGGATCAATTTCAAGTCGGGCGCCATGAATGGCCTGCTTGACCGTGCGCGAAAGGTCAACGGCTTCAAGCGGCTGCGTGCTGCGACGGGCATAGGCCATGAACTGATTGACGATCATTTCCATCTGCTCAAGATCACTCACCATGTTCTGGCGGGTTTCTTCAGGAAGATCGGCCATTTCCGTTTCAAGACGCAGTCGCGTAATGGGGGTGCGCAGGTCATGGCTTACCCCTGCGAGCAGCATCTCGCGGTCTTTTTCCATGCGCGTGATGTCCTGCACCATGCGATTGAAGCTGGAGTTGACTTCTCGAATTTCTTCGGGACCGCTGTCCTCAGGAAGTGAAGCAGGCATCACCCCGCGGCCAAAGTCTCGCGCATAGCTCGAAAGCGTGCTCAAGGGTTCAACGACGCGGCGCGTGAGCAACGTCGCGCCAAGAATTGAGGCGACAAATGCAGCAAGAGCCCACCACATCCATGTCGTTCCGTAGGACGGGTTGATGAGCGTTGAGTTCGTCATTAGCCAGTAATGGTCGCCTTCGATTGAAAACGAAACCCAGAGTCCCCGTTCGCCGTTGACGCTTCTGGCCAATACCGTGTCTGCTCCAAGAGCGGCTCGAACATAGTTTTCAACGTCGGCGATTGACCAGGGAGAACCGCTCTCGCTCGAGAGCGGTTCGTAGAGATCATTCGTTTCTTTGGGCAGAATGCGCAGACCTTCTCGGCTTGCAAGCACAAGCAGCAGATCGGGGCGGTAGACGGGATCTGCGCTGACAAGCGCATAGCGCGTCAAATTGGCCATGGTGACGATCTGGCGCGCAGCGCTGATGGCGTACGGAGTCTCGCTTAAGACGCGAAAACTCTGAAGCCAGCCCATCACCGAGAAGATGATGAGCAGCATCAAGAGAATGAATGTTCGCCAAAAAAGGTTCGGCGTTCTACGGGAACTGATGGAGGCCATGCCGCAATACTTCGGACGCGGTTTTTAAGTTGGCTTACTTTTTGGATTCAGCTGCAGGCGCCGTGTCGTCGGGTATAAACACATATCCCAGTCCCCAGACCGTCTGCAGATAGTGCGGCTTGGAAGGATCGGGTTCAATGAGTTTTCTCAAGCGGCTCACCTGCACGTCAAGCGAACGGTCGAATGCTTCATATTCGCGGCCGCGGGCCATTTCCATGAGCTTGTCTCGCGACAGCGGCACGCGGGGGTGGCGAGCGAAAGCTTTCATGACGGCAAATTCGCCGGTGGTAAGAGGCACTGGCTTGCCGTTTTTTCTTAGTTCACGCCGGCCAAGGTCGAGCTCAAAGTCGCCGAAGACGACCACTTCGTTTTCAAGCGAAGGGGCGCCTGGAGCGTCTGCGCGCGGACGACGGCGCAGTACAGCGTGCACGCGAGCCAAAAGCTCACGCGGGTTGAAGGGTTTCGGAATGTAGTCGTCGGCGCCGAGCTCCAACCCCACAATGCGGTCAACATCCTCGCCTCTGGCTGTGAGCATGAGCACCGGGGTCGTATCTTTGCTCGCGCGCAGGCGGCGCAGAATCTGCAGGCCGTCTTCGCCGGGCATCATCAGATCAAGAATGAGTGCATCAAAACGTTCGCGCATCCAGATGCGGTTCATGGCCTGACCATTTTCGGCTACGGTGACGGAAAAACCGTTTTCGCCGAAATAGCGGCGCAACAGGTCGCGCAGGCGGGGATCGTCGTCAACGATGAGAATTTTGGGTGTGCGTTCAGTTTCGGCCATGTTGTTTTTATCTCCGAGAATGAATCAAAAACTCTAAAAGGAGCGGCCGCATGCTTTCGGCGGGGCGTCCTCTGGTGTTGCGAATTTTGCCTGTTACAAATTCGACCCGATACAAGACTAACACTGTCTGTTACAAAATCAAGGGCATTTTTGCGAATTTCACAAGCGCTTTCTGCGATCTTTACACGCAATAACGGTAAAGTACCGTTTCAAGGACAACCGGAGAGTTTTCTGTACATGAATTCTTTGATTGGAAAATTCGTTTTCACGGCCTGCCTGGCTGGCTGCGCCGGCATCGCTTCGGCGGAGGCGACGCTCGTGCCTCTTGTGCCTCAGGCATCCCGAACCGGCCCATCCGAGGTGCTTCTATGGGACCAGATGGATGCGCAGCAGCGCGCCCGTTTGTGGCCGCTTCTGACGCATGAACAGCGTCTTTTTCAGTGGCGGTACATGACCAAGGACGAGCGCCGGCAGATGCGCATGAACATGACGCCGGGCGAACGCAGGGCCATCAAGCAGCGCTACGTCATCGACTTTACGCCGAATCAGGATCGCGAGAAAAAGCCGGTGCGCCGCATGACTCCCGCCGAGCGTGAATTGCTCAGGCAGCAGGTTATTGAGGTGCACGTGGAAATCCGCCGCGGCGTTCCCTATAACTGCACCGATCCGACCGACTGTCCAAGGTCGGCATTCAGAACCCGTTCAGCTGAAACAGCCGGGAGCATGATTGTTGACGAACAAAAGGTGCACCGAGACCTGACCGGCCAGCAATAGCAGCAAAAAGTTTGGTTGAGCTGAAGGCCCGCTTCGCGCGGGCTTTTTGCTGACGAAGTTTCGTTGACGCTGAAGAAAATAAAGGGCCGTAAAAGAGTCTTTAAACGCGCAGGGGGACTGTTATTGAGAAGAGTTGGTATTTTCTGGAACAGCAATGACGCTGGCGTAGTTTGGACGCTCTTTAAGGTTTTCATGCAGCATTTTAACTTGAATGCCAAAGCTCTGAGTGAGGTTTTCTTCGGTGATGACGTCTTTGGCTGGACCAAAAATCGTTTTGCATCCGGGCAACATAACGAGCGCATGGTCGCTCAGTTCAATGGCGTGCGAAGGAAAGTGCGTATTGATCACGGCTCCGATGCCTAAATCGGTTTTGAGTCGATGAAGAACTTTGAGCACCTGAAGCTGGTTTTTATAGTCAAGATTGCTTTCTGGTTCATCAAGCACGAGCAGCTGAGGTTCGCCGGCGAGCGCCCTTGCAACTAAAGCCAGCTGATACTGGCCGCCGGAGATCTCGTCGCAGCGGGCGTTTGCAAGATGCGAGATGCCAACCGCCTCAAGTGCTTCATTGACTTTTTCCCAATCCTTTTTTCCTGGTCTGGCAAAGGTTCCAAGGCGAACGCTGCGTCCAAGCACGACCATGTCTCGGACGGTAAAGGAAAGCATTGAGTTTTTTGCCTGAGCAACATATCCAATGCGAGACCAAAAGTCGCGTGCAGCAATGCTGCGGATATCGGCGCCGTCAATTAATGTTGCGCCCGAATTCCAGCGCTCAAAGCCAAGCAGACACTTCAAAAGCGTGGTTTTGCCTGCGCCGTTTCGTCCGAGAATGCTCAGAATCGTGCTGCAGTTAAGGGAAAAATTTACGTCTTCAAGCAGCGGATGATTGCTTGCGTAGCTAAAAAATCCGTGTGAGACAGCTAGCTCCATGATGTTTTCTCTCCTAGAGTCTGGCTACGGCGCTGCGCCTGAGCAGAATCAAAAATACAGGAGCTCCGAGAATGGCCGTCAGAATGCATACCGGAATTTCCATCTGCGTGGCAGATCTTGCAGCGGTGTCACACAAAAGCACGAACAGAGCGCCGTAGACGAAACTTGCAGGCACGACGCGTTCATTGCTGCTGCCGACGACCAGACGAACAAAATGAGGAATCAGCAGGCCCACCCAGCCGATCAGTCCGCACATGCTCACAACGGCTGCGCTGATCATCGTGCATGACACAATCACGGCAAATCGAAGCTGTGCGAGATTGATGCCAAGGGACTTGGCTTCATCGGCCGGAAGCGAAAGCGCATTCAATCGCCAGCGCAGCAGGTACAGCACGAAGGCTCCAACCAGAATAAAAGGCAGTCCCAGAGCAAGGGACTTGAGCGTTGCGCCGGTCATGGAGCCCATCAGCCAGAAAGTTACGGCTGGAAGTTCGTCTTGCGGATCGGCCACATATTTGACCAGAGCAATCAGCGCGCTGAAAAATGCAGCAATCACTAAGCCGGACAGTATGAGCATCAGGATGGATGTTTTGCTGCGCACGCTGCTGATGCCGTAGACAAGCGCAACAGCTGCAAGTCCCATGATGAGCGATGCAATTTGAATGCCGAATCCGTCGGCGCCAAGCAAGATGCCCAAAACCGCGCCGAAGGCGGATCCTGTAGCTACGCCGAGCGTATCGGGAGTTGCGAGCGGGTTGGAGAATAAAGCTTGAAAAGCAGCGCCTGCCGAGGCAAGACCGGCGCCTGCGGCAAGAGCCAGCAACACCCGCGGCAGCCTCACGTTGAAGACGACCGACTTCATGGCAGCAGTGATGTCGGCATTGTCGGCAAAGGGCGAAATGAGAACGGTTGCAGTCTGCGCAAGCGACAGGGAAAAACGCCCCAGGGCAAGAGCAGCAAGCGCAGCCAAAATGCCAAGCGCAATGCCTGTCGTCATGAAAAGCCGGTAGCGGTTTTGCGATAGCATGCTGAGACCCTTTAGTGCACTGCAAATAAGCGGCGTGCAGTTTCCTGATCAAGCTCAAGGCCAAAGAGCTCTTTGTAGTAGGCAAGCGTTTCTTTGGTCATATCAATGTCATTAAAACGATCAGGGTAGAGCGTCTTTGCCATCCACAGCAGCGTCAGGGGAGAGTCTGCCGAAGGCGTGTAGCTGCGATAGAGCCCAAGCGGCATTTTATAGACGGCTTTTTCTTGAACAGCCTTGACGCTTGACCAGTCATGCATCCGATTCTTCAAGAGGTCCTCAGCAGCGGCACGCGTGAAGTTAGTAAGAAACACGACATCAGGATTCCAGGCATAGACTTGCTCGATGTTGATGACGGCGTTTGCATTTTCAGCCGTGATTGACTCGGCCGCATTGACGGCAGCGGCTGCATCGCACCAGAACTGACCAAAAAAGCGACTGCCGCTTGTGACGATGCGGCGGGCATCGTACTGCACAAGGAAAAGAACGCGCTTTTTGTCCTGGGTTTTGATTTCTTTGGTGCGTTCATTGACGAGTGCGGAGATTCTTTGCGCATAGCTGCTGATGCGGGCGGCATTAACGGAGTCGCCGAGAACGTCGCGCAGCATCTGCACCCAGCTCTCAAAAGTTGCAAAGACGTTGTAGTTTTCGCGCGTGGCGCTGACAGCCACGGCATTGAGCCCTGATGCTTCAAGGCGCGACACCAGCGTCTTGTTGGATGCGTTGACGAAGATGACGTCGGGGGCAAGAGCCATGAGCGACTCAATATTTGCTTCAGAGCCCTTCATAAAGCTTGTATCGGCTTTGAGCACTTGCGGGCGGATTTTTCCTAAAAGACCGTTTTTGGCTGCGCTCATTGATACTGGATGCATGCCGACGATTGCTTCAGAACGGCTCAGCACGGCAGCAAGAGATGCAAGCGGATAAATGTCGGCAACAACAATGCGTTCGATTTTGTCGGGAACCTCAACCGTGCGGTTTAGGTGATCGACCACGGTGCGCGCCCAAAGCGATGAAGTTGAGAATAGTCCGATAACAGTTGCGCATGTCGCTGACAACAAGAAGCACAGCGTGAAGCGAGAAGACTTAGGCATGAAATGTCGTCAAGCCGCAGAGGGCCGCAAAAAAACAAAAATACCGAATATAAAAGCTGATGCAGGCTCGGCAAAGCATGAAGAAAGAAACAAAAAATGCACAAGGCGCGTGCTTTTTTCGCGCTTTGCGCCGCACTCAGAAGTCTTTGGCCGCGTCAAGAAACATTTTGGCCAGGCGATCTCGTTCCCGATTGTACTCGCCCCATGTAATGGCGCCCGAAAGCAGACTTTCCTGATTGGCGTGGCTTGCGACGTCTATCTGATCGGCTCGGCGGGCAAGCTGCGCGTAGTTTTCAAGCTGCGATTCAACCATCATGCGGCGCGTCACTCGGTTTAATTCGTCGAACTCGCGCAGGGCCATGCGCATGGCGCGTCCCTGCTCGGCAGTGATGCGCGATTTGTCCTGCATGTGCTTTTCAGTAAGCAGCGTTGCCAGACAGGGGGTTTTCTCAAAATAAGGACTGAATTCAGGTGCGTGGCAGATTTCGTGCACGACGTTTCCTACCTGACGAAATCTTTCTTTGAGATCATCTTCCGTCGGAAGAGAGTTGGCCATATCGATTAAGTCTTGTTCACTCGGAGACTGTCCCGTCGGGGCTTGACAGCCGGCAAGGGTAATCGCGCATGCCGCCGCAAACACAGCTGCGCTTGCACGCCGGACGCGGACGAAAGAATGACTAGTCGTGCAATTTTGAGGATGCACACGAAACCAGGACAAGACAGACATGCTTGAGGTCAAAGGGTGAAACAAACGACAGGATGGATTATGGCAAATAGAGCAAAGAACAAAAAGCGAACTCCCAGTATTTTTAGGAGCTCGCTTTGGCATTGCGGCATCATGTCGGCCTTAACCGGCAAAATGCCCAGAGCAGAAATGAATCAAGAATTACTTCTTGGCCTTGCAGCACTTCTTGCAGTTAACTGCGCTCTTGAACACGGAGCCAGGAACAAACTTCGGAACGTTGGTCTCAGGAATCGTGATCGTTTCGCCTGTAGCGGGATTACGGCCAGTGCGAGCCGGGCGAACTTGCTTCTTAAAGGTGCCGAAGCCAACGAGCGTCAGAGGATCATCATTCTTGACGGTGTTGACGATTTCTTCGGTGATCGTCGACAGAATGCGGGCAGCTTCCGCCTTGGACAGACCATGCTTTTCCGCAATCTTTGCAACGAGTTCGAGACGATTCATATCTTAATTTCTCCTTGTACCCGATGGGAATACAGACAACAAAAACGTCGGCGCCAACCAGCTGCCTTAGTTGGTCGGTCTAAATCCGGCGCCAGCGATGGCAAGGAGCATCACGACAGAAACTGCATTTTTTCCGCACCATCGACTAACCAAGCTCGATCATACCGCGCCGGCCCAGGCTTTGAAAGCTTTTCTGGGCAAAGGAGATGCAAGTTTTTGACTTAGGCGGCTTTTATCTTGAAAAAATGCAACACTATTGAGCAAACGCAAGCGATTTATGAGGCTATGCCTTCTTACACGAAGGCTGAATGTCGGCATCTTATTGATGCTTGCGACGATGTACACATAAACTAGCTACACCCGCTCCAGTCAGCAAAGGACATAGCGCTGATGCTGAAAATTTTTTGAGGAATATCGGCATATTTACCACTTAAGAGGTAGTCATATAAGCATTTTTTTCTTGCCTTTTACTCCTTTGGAATATTGAAAAGGCTTGAAAACAATGGTTAAATGAGCATGTCAAGAGAGCGGGTGTTGATGACATTCTGCTCGTTGATATCTCCTTTGGTGGTATAGCCACTGCTTGATGTTTGGACCGACTGCTGAAATAGAGTTGGATTTGGGAGGCTGCTTGGCCGCAGCGGGAACTGCGGTTTGTGATGGAGTCGGCTTATCCCAGGACAGCGTGAAGGCTTGCGCTATGGTCAGATGTCATGCAGTGGCGTTTTTTTCCTTAGCGTCTGTCGGCTGGTTTTAAGCTCTCAAGAAGTTCCTTTGTGGAAGGGTTGTCTTCGCAAAGCATCTTTGCGGCACGCATTTCACTTGCTTCTGCAATTGCCGAGAGTTCTCTGAGCCGCAGTTCAACTTCCTGCGCTTCACTTTGATCTGCGCCTGCAGTCGGTACTTTCTTTCCCGCGGCTTTTGCTCCGGTCTTTTTTTCTTGTGTTTGGTTGAGGATGGATTGTGCGCGCAGCGCGAGGGCATAGGCGCCGCATCGATTGAGCGTGCAGCCGGTTCCTGATTCGTACAAGCGGGACAAAAAAAGCAGGGCGCGAACATCGTTTTGTGCAGCGGCACGTGCTGCCCAGGCAAAAGCTTCCGGCAGACTGCGCTCGACCGCGCGTCCCGACCAGTAAAAGATGGCAAGCTCATACTGAGCTCTGGCAAGGCCGCAGCGGGCGGCCTCAGAAATCCAGCGGTAGGCTTCCTGATTGCTTGCTTGAGGATTATCCGGGCGCAAATATAGAAGTCCAAGCTCATAGCAGGCTTGAGCACAGTGACTTAAAGCGGCTTTTCTAAACCAAGAGGCAGCTTGTGCAAGGTTGGGCTCACACCCTCGGCCTTCGCAGTAGGCGCGTCCGACTGCCAGTTGTGCTTGAGTGTGCCCTTGAGCGCCGGCAAGACGGTACCAGGTGAGGGCCTCGCGAAGATTTGCCTCAGTGCCGAACCCCCACTCAAGGGCACGGGCTAAATCGTATTGCGCATCGGAGTTTCCCATGATTGCCGCAGCTCGAAAGAGTTGTGCGGCCTGTTGCGGATTGGCACGTACGCCTTGGCCTCTGGCAATGAGAACGCCAAGCATGTGCTGGCTTGCAGCATGCTCTTTTTCCGCAGCTTTCCTGAGCCACTTGACGGCAGCGCGGTTGTCGGCCGAAAGAGGATTGCCGCTTGTCAGCACGCGGGCGAGCTCGTATTGCGCCTCGGGGCTTCCAAGCGCTGCTTGCCGTTGCCAAGCTTCAATGTCGTGAGGCTTGTCCTGGGCGGCAGCATCGACTCGGCCTTCGAGCAGCGCAAGAACTCGCGACATCGCAGGAGCAGAGCGCGTCTGCGGCAGGCTAAAGCGCAGATCAATGTTGTTTTTCACGCTCAGGCTCCGCTACTGCTGCAAAATGGGCGCATCGGCCGGAAGCGGATCAATTCCCGTGATGTGCAAAAACAGAACCAAGGTGAGCGCCACGGCGCAGTAAGCCACCCAGCCGAATGCTCCTATCATGATGGGGCGGCCAAAGCGCTGAGGAATGCGACGTTCGCCAACGAATTCACGAACGAATTGAACCTGTTTCAAACCGATGGAAAACGTCCAGCTGAACCAAAATCCAAGGAAAAGCGCAATCATGAGGTAGCGGCCAAAGAGCGTATCGCGGATGAAAGGTTCGGCAAATGTGTAAGCGGCGAAAGTGTAAAACGACCAGCGCACCCAACCCATGCTGCGCGCGGCCATCTCATCGTCGCCCAGTTCCCGCCAGTTGAGTCCTTGCAGAAATCCGCCGAACATGGGCGTAAACAGAAGCGTCAGCAGCACGCAGACGAGGGGGTTGTAGATTTTTGGAAGTCTGCCTTGGCTGGCAGCATCGTTTTTTGTGAACATTCGTTGATATTGTTGTGTGCAGTAAAAAGGTTAGGCAGGCACAATTCTAAAGAGACCCGAAGAAAAAAAGCGTATACGCTCAATCAATTGACCGCTCAAACAATTGACGCCGCACCGCCGACCGAGCGGCGTGCGTTGCTGTGCTCGTACTCCAAAAGGAGCAGACATGCTAGAAGATCAGCCGGTTTGTCAAGCCTCTCAATCAGATCGCAGCAGAAGGATTTGGGATCGTGAGGCTCGGCAATGGGCTCAAAAACCTGATGCAGATTTCCAAAACGATCCTCTTATTTGCTTGATGCGGCAAAAAGGCGCTCTTTTGCCGGAGTCGACGTTTCTTGACGTTGGCTGTGGTTCAGGCCGCTACAGCGTTGTTTTGGCTCGCGGGGCAAAGTTGGTCGTCGGCTGCGATGCTTCCGCTGAGATGATTCGCGCTGCAAGGCAAAGAGCGCTTGATGCAGGTCTAAGCAATGTGCGGTTTGAGTCGGTTGCCTGGGATTCGTTTTATTGCGAAGAGTTGTTCGATGTGGTTTTTGCGCACCGCACCGGCGCCATTGATTCGGTCGAAGACATTGATCGTATGACCCGTTCGAGCCGCAGGTGGTGTTTTTACACCGTCTTTTTGCAGCGCGAAAACAAGGCAGTGACTGCTGCTCGAGAAGCTGCTGGGTTGGCCGGAGAGCCGCAATATGCTCGGCATGTTTGCCGAGTGCTTGATTATCTGATCGAAAAAGGATTCTTTCCGCACATTTCGTATCGCACAGAGATTCGCTCCAAGAGCATGCCTGCGCAAGAGGCTGTTGAATGGTGCCTGAATCGTCTGAGATTGCGTGCGCAGCTGACTGCCGAACAAGAGGCTCAAGCGAGCTGTGCCGTGCGCAGACTTGCGCACGACGGCATGCTCGACATGACGCAGCGGGCTGTTCTTGCCGACATTGACTGGAGAACAGACAAAGCCCAATGACCAAGTCGTGATTTTTCTAAGCGGGTACGGCGGGCAGCGCAGTGAGCGTGCGCGTTCCTTCGAGCGAAATTTTGGCGACGGCGTGGGTAATGGCCTCTATTGCGGCTGTGCGCGGAAAGGACTTCCGCCAGACCAAAGCAACGCGTCGTTTGGGTACTGCCGGTTTTTCAAAGGGGAGAATTTTGATGAATTCCGAGCTGCGGTAGTAGGGCTCTGCCGATGCGGGTAGCACTGTTACTCCAAGTCCTTGCGCGGCCATATAGATGATGGTTTGCAGGGAGGTGCCTTCAACCGTGCGTTTGCCTTCGCTACGGGCGTAGTCAGCGCAGAAGTCAAGCACTTGGTCGCGAAAGCAGTGCCCGGAGCCAAGCAGCAGCATCGGTTCATTGGTCAGTTCTTCTCTGGTAATGGAACTGCGCTCGGCAAGCTTATGATCGGCGGGCACGGCCGCTACGAATTCCTCATCGTACAAAGGCTGCATCATGAGGCCGGGTTGCGCGATGGGAAGCGCCATGACTGCGCAGTCGATGATGCCTGTTTTGAGCTGTTCGAGCAGCACCGAGGTGAATGCCTCGGAGAGAATGAGCGGCATGGTGGGCGTCGTTTCATGCATGCGGCCTACAAGCTGAGGCAGCAAATAGGGCGCGATGGTGTAGATCACGCCTAGACGCAGAGGTCCGGAAAGGGGGTCTTTTCCCTGTGCTGCGCTTTCCTTGAGCTTGTCGGCATTTTCAAGCACGCGCTGGGCCTGTTCGAGAATAACGGTTCCAATAGGTGTGACCGTCACGTCTGAGCTTCTTCGCTCGAAAATCTTCACGTCCAGTTCGTTTTCCAGCTTTTTGATGGCAACCGAAAGCGAAGGCTGCGAGACGTGGCAGGATTCGGCAGCGCGGCCGAAGTGGCGTTCTTTGGCAACGGCCAGAATGTATTTAAGTTCGGTTAGTGTCATGACTGTATTGATCCTGAAAAGAGTTTAGGCATCCAGATAGTCGCTCTCGCTGCTAAACCAGCGCCGTGCATGCTGCAGAGCTTTTGCTTCATCAGCGGCAAGCCAGCTTGCTGCGGCATCACGTGCAGCGTCAAGGAGCTCTGCATCGGTTTGAATGTCTGCAAAGCGAAGAGCAGGCACGCCCGATTGACGTGCTCCCATGAATTCTCCCGGGCCTCGCAGCTTGAGGTCTTCGCGTGCAATTGCAAAACCATCGTTGGTTTGACGGATGATGCGGATGCGTTCACGGCCCGTTTGACTCAGTCCTGGGTCAAAAAGAAGAATGCAAAAGCTCTTGGCGCTGCCTCGTCCCACACGTCCTCTGAGCTGATGCAGCTGCGAGAGGCCAAAGCGCTCGGCGTGCTCAATGACCATGACCGAAGCGTTGGGCACATCAACGCCAACCTCAATAACTGTGGTGGCGACAAGCACGTCAATTTCTCCAGCCGCAAAAGCCGCCATGCGTGCGTTCTTATCCTCAGCGCTCATTGTGCCGTGAACAAGTCCAATGCGCGCTTCGGGCATGGATTCGACCAAAAAGTCGGCGCGCATGGTGGCTGCAGTCAAATCGGCCTTTTCGCTTTCTTCAATGAGCGGACATACCCAGTAGCATTGCCGGCCTTGTGCGGCTGAGTTTTTGACGGCGGCAACAACATCTGCCAGGCGCTCAAGCGAGACGGCTTTGGTAGCAACCGGCGTTCTGCCCGGCGGCAGTTCATCGATGACCGAAATATCGATGTCGGCCAGATAGCTCATCGCTAGAGTGCGCGGAATAGGCGTTGCAGAAAGTGCGAGCAGATGAGCAAGAGAACCATCGGCGGAGCTCGAGCGCATTTTGAGGCGCTGATTGACGCCGAATCGGTGTTGTTCATCAACGATGGCAAGTCCGAGATTTTCGAATTCAACAGCTTCTTGGATCAATGCGTGTGTGCCGACGACGAATCGGGCTTGGCCCGAGCGGATCTTTTCCTGAGCGATCGCTTTCTCTTTGGCCTTGAGACTGCCTGAGAGCCAGAGCACTTCAAGTCCAAGCGGCTCAAGCCAAGCCAGCAGTTTTTGATAGTGCTGCTCGGCGAGAAGCTCGGTGGGAGCCATCAGCGCGGCCTGCGTGCCGCTGTCAACGGCACGAAGCGCGGCGAGCGCTGCCACGATTGTCTTTCCGCAGCCGACGTCGCCCTGAACTAGACGATGCATGGGGCGAGAGCTCGCCAAATCGGAATTGATTTCTTTAAGGGCTCGGCGCTGTGCGCCGGTCAATTCAAAGGGAAGGGAAGATAAAAGCTTTGCTTCCCAGCCCGCGCCCGAGCCAAGCAGGGGTCTGGCATGCAGCTTGGAGCGCTGCGCGCGACCATGACGCAGGGCAACTTGCTGCGCGAGCAGTTCATCGAACTTAAGCCGTCTCCAGCCGAGGGTTTGTCTCTGGCTATATGATTCAAAATCTGCGCCGGGCAAGGGGTGGTGCAGTTCTTTGATTGACTGTGCAAGACTCGGAAGGCCGAGCTTTTGCAAAATGTCCGCAGGAACCAAGTCAATGAGGTCAACGTCGAGAATGGCTCGGTCAATGCGCTTTCTGAGCCATGTCTGCGTAATGCCTTCTCCAGCGGGGTAAATAGGTGTGAGCGTTGAGGGCAGAGCCTGATCGGCCGAAGAGCATGCTTTGATTTTTGGGTGCACGATTTCCGGCAGACCGTTGATGGCTTGACGCACTAGGCCGTAGGCGCGAATGAGATTGCCTGGGGCAAGCTGCTTTTTTTGGCTGGGGTAGAAATGAATGTGGCGCAGCTGCAGCGTCCCCGACGAGTCGGCGACCTGAGTAACGAGCTGCATGCTTGCGCCCTGATGAACTTCGCTGCGCACGACCGTGGCTTGAATTTGGCAATTTTCGCCGTAGCGCAAATCAGCGATGGCAGTGATGCGCGTCTCATCTTCATAGCGCAAGGGCAAGTGCAGCACGAAGTCCCAGTCGCGCACAAGTCCAAGTTTGGCAAGGCGCTCGGCCAACGGAGCGAGTTTTCGACCCTTTTCGTAACCAAAGGAGCGACCTTTTTTTGTCTGCTTGTTTCTGGCTTCAGTGTTGTTTGCAGCAACGGGCATGGCGGATAATTTTGAGGTGATGCTTTAGATGCATTTTATAGAAAGTGTCAATGAATCACCGCGGGCCAATCAACAAATACTAAGGAAACATTCTGTGCAATGCTGAAGATACTTATTAAGAAGTAGACCGTACGTGAAACTAACGAAATAGTCTTCTATTTATCGACACAAAGTAATGATCGTCTTCCCCGAAGAGGTAGTGGAGAACAGAAGAGCTAGGCTGTGTGTCTTAGGGTATTTCCCTATAGTACTTGAGTAGTATAGACCCTAGACTGTTGAAAACCCGCTTTTTGTCAGGAACTGACAGGCCTTTCTTGCTGAATTGCAAAAGACACCCCTGGTGTCGGCCAATGCCGGCTCAAAGCGTGTTGACAAGGCGGCGCCGCGTAAAAAACAAGTAAAATTTTTTACGCAATGAATCTCGGGCGCAGCATTTGCGCTGATGCATACATCTCTGGCTCAATGCGGTCGGTCTGCACGGCGTTGTGGGCACAAAATCTGGTGTTGATTTGTAAACGCGCACCTGATCTTTTGGCTTTTATCATGGAGATTCGAATTGCAAATTCCCGCGTCTTACCCCTAGAGAGATAATACGCGCGGAATTCCACGAATCGTTTTTTGGGCGGCTTTTTGGCCGCTAAAGGCGTTTTGTGGCCGAGGAAGGAAATTTTAGACCCTGCTGCAAACGGGCTTCGGCATGCTTATCCTAGCCGTCCGAGGAACGTTGAGCGGATCCACATCGGATCAAGGAGACCATAAAAAATGAAAATCATCTACACCGACGTACTGGTGATCGGTGGCGGTCTGGCTGGTCTGCGCATGGCGGTTGCTGCCAAGCGTCGCGGTCATGACTCCATCGTTTTGTCGCTGGTGCCCCCGAAGCGCTCGCACTCCAAGGCGGCTCAGGGCGGCATGCAGGCCTCGTTGGCAAACGTGATCAAGGGCCTGGGCGATAACGAAGACATTCACTTCGCCGACACCGTTCGCGGCTCGGACTGGGGTGCAGACCAGGACGTGGTTCGCATGTTCGTGCACACCTCTCCGAAGGCTGTTCGCGAGCTGGCTGCTTGGGGCGTGCCCTGGAGCCGCATCACCCCGGGCGACCGTCAGGTGATCATCAACGGCGAAAAGGTGACGATTACCGAGCGCAAGGAAGCCGCTGGCCTCATCGCTCAGCGTGACTTCGGCGGCACCAAGAAGTGGCGTACCTGCTACGTGTCCGACGGTACGGGCCACGCTATGCTCAATGCAGTGAGCGACCGCATCATTGCCGAGCATGTGCCTGTTGTCGAACGTGTGGAGGCTCTTTCCCTGATTCATGACGGCAAGCGCTGCTACGGCGCAGTCTGCCGCGATCTGATCACCGGCGAACTGCTCGCCTATGTTGCCAAGGCCACGGCTCTCGGCACGGGCGGCGCCGGCAAGCTCTTCCGCGTGACGACCAATGCTCAGATCTGCGAAGGCACCGGCCATTCTCTGGCTCTGGAAACGGGCATTGCCGGCCTCGGCAACATGGAAGCCGTCCAGTTCCACCCGACGGGCATTTTCCCGGCCGGCATTCTCGTGACCGAAGGCTGCCGTGGTGACGGCGGTCTGCTTCGCGACGTCGACGGCCATCGCTTCATGCCCGACGTTGAACCCGAAAAGAAGGAACTTGCTTCCCGTGACGTGGTCTCCCGCCGCATGGAAGAACGCATTGCTCAGGGCAAGGGCGTCAAGAGCCGCTTCGGCGAACACCTCTGGCTTGACATCACGCTGCTTGGCGAACATCACATCAAGCACAACCTGCGTGAAGTCTACGAAATCTGCCACTACTTCCTCGGCGTTGATCCGACCAAGGAATGGATCCCGGTGCGTCCTGCCATGCACTACACGATGGGCGGCGTGCGTACGAACTACACCGGTGAATCCCGTCAGCTCAAGGGCTTGTTCGCTGCCGGCGAAGCAGCCTGCTGGGATATGCACGGCTTCAACCGTCTCGGCGGCAACTCCGTTGCTGAAACCGTGGTCGGCGGCATGATCGTCGGCGAATTCATTGCCGACTTCTGCGAACGTCCCGAAAACGGCATCGACATCCCGACGTCGATCATCTATGACGCCATTGCCAAGGTTCAGGACGAACTCGACGGCTTCATCAAGAATTCGGGTACTGAAGACATGACCGTGATCCGCACCCGCATGCAGGATCTGATGACGAGCAAGATCGGCATCTTCCGCAAGGGCGAGGACATGGAAAGCGCCATTGCCGAACTCGAAGATCTCTACAAGAAGACCTTCAAGGTTTCCTGCAAGGACGTCGCCGGCAACAATCCCGAACTCGTCTACGCCTACCGAACCCGCAAGATGGTCAAGCTTGCTCTTACCATCGCCTGCGGTGCTGCAGCCCGTAAGGAAAGCCGCGGCGCCCATTTCCGTGAAGACTATCCGGTCCGCAACGACAAGGATTGGCTGTCTCGTACGATCGCTACCTGGAAGGACGGCGACACGCTGCCCACGCTCAACTACGAGAAGCTCGACATCTCCAAGATGGAGCTGCCCCCGGGCTGGCGTGGTTACGGTGCCAAGAACTACATCGAGAATCCCGAATCGGCCAAGCGTCAGGCTGAGGTCGATGAGATTCGCGCCAAGATGGAAGCCGAAGGCGCTGATCGCTTTGCGATCCAGGATAAGCTGCTGCCCTTCCATGACCTTCTGCCGAAGCGTCTGCAGGGCCGCAACGAGCGCATCGATGAACCCTTGTCCTAATTAAAGGAGCTGACTTAAATGAGTACTCAAGTTAAGAAGCAGCACCGCATGCTCAAGATCAGCATCCTGCGCTACAACCCTGCTGATCCCGCAAGCGTGCCGCACATGCAGACGTTTGAATGCGAGGAAGCTGATTCCATGACGCTGTTCATTCTTCTCAATGAACTGCGCGACAAGCAGGATCCTTCCCTGCAGTTTGACTTTGTGTGCCGTGCCGGCATTTGCGGCTCGTGCGCCATGCTGATCAACGGCAAGCCCGGTCTGGCCTGCCGTACGCTGACGCGTGACCTTCCCACCGAATTCACGCTCGCTCCGTTGCCCGCGTTCGAACTCATCGGCGACCTTTCGGTCAACACCGGCAAGTGGATGCGCAACATGAGCGAACGCATGGAAACGTGGGTTCACATGAAGAGCGAAGAAATCGACCTGCGCAAGAAGGAAGAGCCGATGGATCCCCAGCTCGCCGAGGATGTCTACATTCTTGACCGCTGCGTGGAATGCGGCTGCTGCATTGCTGGTTGCGGTACTGTTCGTCTGCGTCCGGATTTCGCCGGCGGCGTGGCCATCAACAAGATTGCCCGCTTCCGTCTTGATCCGCGCGACACCCGCAACGACGCTGATTTCTACGACGTCATCGGCGACGATTCCGGAGTGTTCGGCTGCATGTCCTTGCTGGCTTGCCACGACTTCTGCCCGAAGGATCTGCCGCTCAAGACTCAGATCGCCTTCATCCGTCGCAAGATGGCTGAACAGGGCATGAAGAACTACGATAAGGTTCTTCCGACCCCCAAGACCAAGAAGGCTATCCCGATTAAGGCTGCCTAATCCGGTCTGTTGAGATTGCGTGCATGGTCCTCAGAAGAGGGGAGCATGCACAAAATCAGCAAAGCACTTCGCATAGCAAACTGCGGAGTGCTTTTTTAATCTGAAAAATTTTTTGGTCCCTGAATGTGGCAAAACACAAGATGTTGTTGTAGAGACCGTAAATGAGCTTGATCATCGAGCATTTTGGTGGGATATGCATATTTGTTGACAAGCATCAAAAGTTGAAAAAATAACTTACACAAGAGTCGGCAACAAGCTATGGATTTGTTGTGGGATGAAAAATATTCAAGAAAATCAAAGCATTCCAAAGGTTAGGCCACGCTCAGCACACTACTAAGCAAAACGCCTTAGGATAAATATCGTGGAAATTTGATCCATGTCCAGACTTTTCCACAAACTTTTTGAAAACTAAGTAGTAATATCTAGGCCAAGAAAAACGAGGGGTGTTGTTTGCGTCCCTAGGTTTTTCTTACAAACGTCCCGAACGGCGTCAGACCACGCAGCGCATTCCCTTGGCTGCGGGTGTCGGACGGGCATACATCAAAACATAAAGAGAAATTTTGAGGAGCATATAAATGTCTCGTATTGAAAGCGATTTTCTTGGCGAACTCGAAGTGCCTGATGATTGCTACTATGGCGTCCAGACGCTGCGCGGCAAGGAAAATTTCCACATCACTGAAATGCCGATGAGCCAGGAGCCGTACTTCGTCATCGCTTTTGGCTATGTGAAGAAGGCAGCCGCTCTTGCCAATAAGGAACTCGGCACGATTCCGGCCGATGTCGCCGACGCTCTCGTCTGGGCCTGCGACCAGCTTATCGAAGGCAAGTATCGCGATCAGTTCGTGACCGACTGGCTCCAGGGTGGTGCCGGTACCTCCACGAACATGAACACCAACGAAGTCATCTGCAACCTTGCTGCTGAGAAGCTTGGAACGGTCAAGGGCGACTACAAGCGTGTTTCTCCGAACGACCACGCCAATTTTGGTCAGTCCACCAACGACACCTATCCGACTTCTCTGCATCTGGCTCTGCTGCTACGTAGCCGCGTCCTGCTCAAGGCTGTTGAAGACCTCGTCGGCGCCTTCTACGCTAAGGCTGAAGAGTTCAAGGGCGTTCTGAAGATGGGCCGCACTCACCTGCAGGATGCTGTTCCGATGACCCTCGGTCAGGAATTCCATGGCTGGGGCTTTACCATCGCCGATGAACTCAAGGTCATTCGCGAAGCACAGGAACACCTCAAGGTCGTCAACCTCGGCGCAACGGCCATCGGCACCTGCGTGACCGCTCACCCCGACTATCCGGCTCTGGCCGTCAAGAAGCTTGCCGAACTCACCGGCATCGACTTCAAGAACAGCGAAGACCTGATTGCCGCCACGAGCGATTGCGGCGCCTACGTTGCTCTGTCTTCTGCCATCAAGAGCCTCGCCGTCAAGCTCACGAAGGTCTGCAATGACATTCGTCTGCTGGCTTCCGGCCCCCGTTGCGGTCTGGCCGAAATCAACCTGCCGCAGCTGCAGCCTGGTTCTTCGATCATGCCGGGCAAGGTCAATCCGGTGATCCCCGAAGTCACGAACCAGTCGTGCTTCCTCGCCATCGGCCTTGACACCACGGTGATGCTGGCTGCTTCCGCTGGCCAGCTCGAACTCAACGTCATGGAGCCCGTGATCACCTTCGCATTGTTCACGTCCATGAAGGTTCTCACCAACGCCTGCAACGCTTTGCGCACGAAGTGCGTCGACGGCATCACGCCCAACGCTGATCGTACGGCTCAGATGGTGATGAACTCCTGCGGCATCGTGACGCTGCTCAAGCCGCATCTTGGCTACAAGGCCTGCTCTGAAATGGCCCATGAGTGCTATCACACCGGCAAGGCTCTGCATCAGGTTGTTGTTGAAGAGCGCAAGCTCCTCACGCAGGAAGAATGGGACAAGACCTTCAACCTGCAGAACCTGATCGCTCCGAAGTTCGTTCAGTAACCTGCTGAAGAATTCCGTTTCCCGGCCGGTATTGGTTTTGACGGCTGGGAAACTGAGCAAATAGGATTGGCAGCGCCTGAGCGGTTGGAGACAGCGGCTCGGGCACTGTCGGTTTTAGACAATCAACAACATAAATCAAACCATAATTGGAGATATCATGGATATCATGCTCATCCTTGAATTGATTGTGCTTCTCGGCGCAATCTTCATCGGTGTCCGTCTCGGCGGCATCGGCATTGGCTATGCCGGCGGCGCCGGCGTGCTGGTTCTGGGCATCTGCCTCGGCATGAAGCCCGGCAACATTCCCTGGGACGTGATCCTCATCATTGCTTCTGTGATCTCGGCCATTTCCGCCATGCAGCTCGCTGGCGGTCTTGACTATCTCGTTCAGATCGCGGAACGCATTCTTCGTTCCAACCCGAAGTACATCAACTATCTGGCTCCTGTTGTGACCTATGTGCTGACGATCTTCGCCGGTACTGGTCATACCGCCTTCTCGATGATTCCGGTTATCGTGGAAGTTGCTAAGGAACAGAAGATCCGCCCGGTCTGCCCGCTGTCGATCGCTGTGGTGGCCTCTCAGATCGCCATTACGGCTTCGCCCGTGTCCGCAGCCGTGATCTACATGTCCGGCGTGCTTGAACCCTTCGGCTGGAGCTATCCCGCTCTGCTGGGCATCTGGATTGTGACGACCTTCCTCGGCTGCATGCTGACGGCTTTCGTCATGACCATGATCCAGAACCTCGACCTCGACAGCGATCCGGTTTACCGTGAACGTCTGGCCAAGGGTCTGGTCAAGGCCCCCACCGGCGCTTCCCATACTGAACTCAAGCCCTATGCCAAGCGCTCCGTGCTGATCTTCTTGGTCGGCGTGCTTGCTGTGGTGCTCTACGCTTCTGCCATCAGCCCGGCTGTCGGCATTATCAAGAACGTTGTGGTTGGTCGTGACGCCGCCATCATGAGCTTGATGCTGTTGGTCGGTACCCTGATCACTGTCGGCTGCAAGATTGAGCTCGGCGACGTCGCCGGCACCAGCGTGTTCAAGTCCGGCATGGTGGCTATCGTCTGCGTGCTCGGCGTGGCTTGGCTCGGCGACACCTTCGTGTCCGGCCACAGCGCTGAAATCAAGACGTTTGCTGCTGACACCGTTGCTCACTATCCGGCTCTTCTTGCTGTAGTGTTCTTCCTGGCTGCTATGCTCCTGTACTCTCAGGCTGCTACGGCTAAGGCTATTACGCCTGCTATCGTTGCCGCTCTGGGCATCAGCGCTGCCAACCCGGGCGATTCCTACATGCTCGTGGCTTCGTTTGCTGCTGTGTCTGCTCTGTTCGTTCTGCCGACGTACCCGACGCTTCTGGGTGCTGTTCAGATGGACGACACCGGCACGACCCGCATCGGCAAGTGGGTGTTCAACCACGCCTTCTTCCTGCCGGGCGTTCTCGCCATCGTCTTCAGCGTGGCTCTGGGCTTCCTTGCCTGCGCCATGTTCTAATCGGCTTTCTCTGATTAGCATTTAGACGCTGATACAAAACCGCCGCCTGACTCCCTATGCGGAGTTGGGCGGCAAAATTTTGCTCGGATTTTGGGCTTGGACAAGGTAGGAAACATTTTTTGTCCGGATTTTTAAGGCTCGCACAGGAAATCGCGTGCTAGGATGGTGCGGCTATGTATGAAATTTTTCGTTCCATTATTCTTTACGCCATCCCGACCATTTTGGCCATCACGCTGCACGAAGCCGCGCACGGCTATGTAGCAAAGAGGCTCGGGGACAATACGGCTTGGGTCCTTGGTCGCGTGACGCTCAATCCGCTCAAGCATATTGACCCCGTGGGCACAATTCTTGTGCCGGGGATTCTTTTGGCCGGAGGCATGCTCACCGGGCTTGGCGGCGTCATGTTCGGCTGGGCCAAGCCTGTGCCCGTGAATTTTGCACGCTTGCGCAATCCGAAATTCGACATGATCTGGGTTGCTCTCGCAGGGCCTGCAAGCAACTTTGGTCAGGCTCTGTTGTGGGCTCTCGTTGCCAAAATCGTGGTGCTGGTTGCGCCGGCGAGCCTTTTCGGTGCGCTCATCGAGATCTGCTATGGCGGCATTACAGTTAATCTTGTGCTGATGGCCTTTAATTTGCTGCCGGCGCTGCCTCTTGACGGCGGACGCATCATCGTCGGCCTGCTTCCTTGGAAGTGGAGCATGAAATTTGCCGAAACCGAGCGCTACGGCCTTATCATCCTGGCTGCGATTATCTTCAGCGGGGTATTTGAATATTTGGCGCGGCCCGTGCTTGGTTTTGCTAGGTGGCTCTTTTTTGCCGCTGCCGGAGCGTAAGTATTTGAATAGAAGGGGAGTGCAATGGCGCGCGATACGTCTACCGCGACAGACCCGGCCAGCGCCTGGTTGATCCGCTTTGCGCCTCTCATTGCGCCCAATAGTCGGGTTCTGGAAATCGCCTGCGGAAGTGGGAGAAATACGCGGTTTTTAGCCGCTCTAGGCTGCCGAGTGACGGCTGTGGACGTCAACTCTATGCCGCAGACCTTTCCAAATGTTGAGTTCGTACAGGCGGATATCGAGAACGATCCTTGGCCGTTTGAAGAAAATGCCTTCGACGTGGTTGTGGGTATTCACTATCTTTGGAGGGCTCGTTTTCCTAATTTTTGCGAAAGCCTTTGCCAAGGCGGATTGCTTTTGTACGAGACTTTTACCGAAGAGCAGTTTGCAAGCGTTCGACGACCGAGCAATCCAGAACATTTTCTGCGCACCGGCGAGCTTCTCGAGCTAGTGCCCAGACATTGGAGAGTGCTTGCTTTTGAAGACGGACTAACCGAACATGGTGCGTTTTATCAAAGAATTGCGGCACGCAAATGTTGGGTGAAAAATGTGCTTGGTGCGCAGGATGTTCGTTTATGTCAGGCGCGATAAAATTAAAAGTTAATTGCTGTGACACCCAAGGGCAGCGGGTGCAGGAAGCCGCCCTGTATTGGATGTATGACTATGACAAATCAATCTGAAGCATTGAAGACCCCGGGTGCGACTGCTGATCTGAACCAGTGGCTCGAGTATATTTCTAAAGTGCACGACAAGCCCATGGAGCTTGGTCTCGAGCGCATGAAGGCGATGATTGAGCGCATGGGCATTGAGTTTGCATGTCCGGTCATCACCGTTGCCGGCACTAACGGCAAAGGAAGTACCTGCGCGATGATCGACAGCATTTTGCGTCACGCCGGCTACCATACCGGCCTGCACACTTCGCCGCACCTCATTCGCTTTAACGAGCGCGTGGTGATTGACGGCAAGGAAGTCGACGATGAGCGCATCATTGAGGCTTTCAATGAAGTCGAGCGTGCCCGCGGCGACATGACGCTCACCTATTTCGAATTCACGGGCTTGGCGATTTTGCGCATTTTCCAAAAGGCCCATCTCGATGCTGTCGTTTTGGAAATCGGCCTTGGCGGCCGTCTTGACGCCATGAACGCAGTAGAGCCTTCCTGCAGCGTTGTCTGCAGCATCGACATTGACCATACAGCTTATCTGGGATCAACACGCGAGGAAATCGGGCTCGAAAAGGCTTGCATCTACCGCATGGGCAAGCCCGCAGTCTGTACTGATCCCAATCCTCCCAAGAGCCTGCAGGAGCACGCGCATGTGCTCTTTGCTCCGCTTCACGTCTACGGTCGGGATTTCCATACCTACAAGCATCATGGGCTGTTTGATTTCGAAATCCAGATGTATCGTCCGACCCCTGAAGTCGTCGATTGGCGCAATCTGCCGATGCCCTCGATCAGCGGCGCCGCTTCGCTTCAGAATGCCGCTGGCGCACTTGCCGCGCTGGCTTTATTGAACGCAGAGCTGCCGATCACGCGTAGCGCTGTGGTCGAGGGGCTCGAAAGCGTCAACATCAAGGCACGCTACGAAATGGTCAAGCAAGCTGATCAAAATGGTGCGAGCGTTATTGTCGATGTAGCGCACAATCCGCAAGCTGCCCGCGTGCTTGCAGCCAACCTCACGGCCGACGGAGATCCTAATGTAGAGACTTGGGCTGTTTTCGGCATGCTTCGCGACAAGAACATGGAGGAGGTCTCCCGTACGCTCATGCGGCATATTGACCGGTGGTTCGTTACCGGATTGCCTGGCGTTCGCGGTGCTTCGCTCGAAGAACTCCGGGCTGCAATGAAGCAAGCCGGCGTTGACGAGACGAAGATAGCTGATTTTGCCTCTGTTGACGAAGCGCTGCGCGCTGCGCTTGAGCTCAGCAAGCACGAAGAGCCAGGTGCTGTTAGAATCATCGCCTTCGGTTCGTTTGTAACCGCTGCTGCGGCGATCGAATCGCTGCGCCACGATGTGCGCGAAGGCGCGGTTGTTCGGTAAACATCCCAGACAGACCGGCTCTTAGGCGCTAAGGGCCGGTTTTTTGGATACTTCTGCAAACTCTCAATAAGCAAAGTTTTTCGGGGCATGATCGATAAGTTTCAAAAGCTGTTCGGACCGAATCCGCCGCGCGCTCCGTTAAATGGGCCACGGGAGGTGGATTTCGGCGTGACTCCGGAAGATGATGCGCATCTCAGGCAGATTGCTCGCATCAAGAATAAGCGCCGAATTCTCGGACTGATGGTTTTAGTGATGGCTGTTGCCGTCGTTGCGCCGAGCTTTTTTGAGCCCAATGACTACTACGCCGATCGCGGCGCAAAGCTTGAAATTCCGGCGCTTCAAGACGAAAAGCCCTCCAAGGTGGTCTCGCTTGCGCCGCAAAAGGCCAAGCCCCTTAAAAATGTCCCTGTCGTGCCGCAGGAGCCAAGTTCAGCGGCAAACTTGTCGGCGGCCAACAAAGTGGCCGCAGGCGTCAAGCCTGCGCCGAATGAACCAGCCAAGACGGTCAAAAAGACTTCAGATCAGCTCAAAAAAACTGCTGATGCAAAGTCTGAAGTCCAAAAGACTGCGTCAAGTTTGACGCAAAGTACGCAGACGCTCTCCAATGCCAAGCCTCAGCATGCGGCAGAAAAGTCATCCAAGCCCGCGGCGCAGACGGCCGGAAGCGACCCTTTGCGTGCGGTTGCCAATGGACGCTATTTCATTCAGGTCATTGCCACGAGCAATAAAAATTCTGCTCAGAATCAGACGCAGAAGCTGCGCGCACTGGGGCTTCCCGCTTATACTGAAATCGTGCACCGAAGAGGAACCGACTTGTGGCGCGTGCGCGTTGGCCGCTTTGCTTCCGAGCAGGATGCAAAACGCGCTCTGGATATCCTTGCCTTCAACGCTATTGAAAACGGCGGCGTCAACCAAGAACCCGCTAAAAAGAATTAAACTGCGCTTTTTTCGCTTTTCGCACCATGAACGAAGTTGACTGGGTAATTTTGGCCGTTCTTGCGCTCTCAACGATAGTTGGCGTCAGCCGGGGTCTTGTGCGCGAGATTCTCGCGATTGTGGGCTGGGTGCTGGCTATTTTGCTTGCGCTGAAGTTTGCTCCAATGGTAGGAGAGGCGATTCCTCTGCCTTCGCTGTCGATTCTTGTGCGTACGGCGCTTGGCGCCGTGCTCGTCGTTGTTGCCACGCTGCTTGTGATCGGCATGGCCGGAAAAATTTTTGCGCATCTGATGGCTGCGGCCAGCATCACATTTGAAGACCGTGCGATCGGTGCTGTTTTTGGCCTTGTCCGCGGCGTTGTGATTGTCTGCGCCTGTGTTTTCGTGCTTGGACTGACGTCGGCGACTAAAACGGGATTGTGGAGAAATTCCGTGCTTATTGTTCCCTGCGAGCATGTCATTGACTTTTGCATGCCGTACATGCCTCAGGCGATCGTTGATCTGCGCCGCGGCAAAGGTCTCAACATCTAGTAGCCAGTATCGAGTGGATAAAAACGCTTGGACTCAAAGTTTCTTACAATTAAACATTCAACTTTTTCGTCTTTGCTGAATCGAGGATATAAATTATGTGCGGCATTGTCGGCCTGATTAGCCAGAAACCGGTGAACCAGCGCGTTTACGACGCTTTGCTTTTGCTGCAGCATCGCGGCCAGGATGCGGCAGGCATCGGAACGCTTGACGACGGCATGACCTTTCACGTTCACAAGGCAATGGGGCTCGTGCGCGACGTATTCAGAACGCGCAATATGCGCGATTTGACTGGCAATGCCGGCATTGGGCATACGCGCTACCCGACGCAAGGGTGCGCAAGCTCCAACCAGGAGAGTCAGCCGTTTTACGTCAATGCTCCTTACGGCATTCTCTTTGCGCACAACGGCAATTTGACCAATACGGCCGAAGTCAAGGAGCAGCTCTATAAGCTTGATCGCCGCCACATCAATACTTCGAGCGACTCGGAGGTGCTGCTCAATGTGCTGGCCGACGAACTTATGAAGGCAAGCCCTGTAGGCGTGGAATTTTCGCCCGAGATCGCCTTTAAGGCTGTTCGCGGCGTGCACAAGCGCGTCAAGGGTGCTTATGCCGTGGTGGCTTTGATTGCAGGAAAGGGGCTTCTTGCTTTCCGCGATCCCAACGGCATTCGTCCGCTTTGCTTTGGCACTCAGCTGCAGCCCGACGGCACCAAGGACTACTTGGTGAGTTCAGAGTCTGTGACGATGGTGGGGCTGGAATTTCAATTTGAACGCGACGTGGCTCCTGGCGAGGCGATTTTCATCAGCATGGATCGCGAATTTTGTTCCGCGCAGTGCGCAGACAATCCGCAGCTCAATCCTTGTGCGTTTGAATTCGTCTATTTTGCTCGACCCGACAGCTTGATCGACGGCATCAGCGTTTACGGCGCACGTTTGCGTTTGGGCGAGTATCTCGCCAGCGAAATTGCCGAAAAGATTGATCTCTCTGAGATCGATTGCGTTATGCCGATTCCCGATTCGAGCCGTCCGGCTGCTCAGCAGCTTGCCCAAAAGCTCGGGCTCACTTACCGCGAAGGCTTCATCAAGAATCGCTACGTCGGCCGCACCTTCATCATGCCCGGTCAAGAGATGCGCAAAAAGAGCGTGCGTCAAAAGCTCAATGCCATGCCGGTTGAATTCAAGGACAAGAATGTTCTGCTTGTAGACGACTCAATCGTGCGCGGCACGACGATGCGCGAAATCGTGCGCATGGCGCGTGAGTCTGGCGCCAAGAAGGTGTTTGTGGCTTCAAGTGCTCCGCGCGTCATGTATCCCAACGTCTACGGCATCGATATGCCTACTCGTTCTGAGCTTATCTGCGGGCATGGGCAGAGTGCCGAGGAGGTTGCCCGACTGATCGGAGCCGATGCCGTCATCTTTCAGACGGTTGACGGCTTAAAGAGTGCGCTTACGGATCTCAATTGCGACATTACCCGCTTTGACTGCTCCTGCTTTGACGGCGAGTATGTGACGGGCGATGTGACTGAAGAGTATCTGACAGCGCTTGAAGCCGGCCGTCAGACCCCTGTCAAGAAGCTCTCCGAAGAGGACTGATCGCGCAGACTCTGTCTTTTATTGCGGACAGAAGGTAGTTCGAACCAATGCCCCGAAGCTAGCCATTGAGTCGGAAAGCTTCGGGGCCTTCTTTTTTGGCGCAATCTGACAGGCTAAGTTGCTTCTTTTCTCGGATCTGGACATGAGCAATTGGGAATTAGCGCAGTATTGTCTGTTGACGCTTGCGGTTGGGCTTGTCGTTGGACGAGTCTTTAAAGTGCTTAAGGTGCCTGCGGGCTGGATGATCGGCTCTTTTGTCGGGGCCGCGCTGCTGGCATGTACGCTTGAAGCAGCCTGGATGCCTTCTTCGACTCGAACGATTGCACAGATTATTGCAGGCGCCTATGTCGGCTGCTCGATGGAAAGAGACGATATTCGGCGTCTGCGGGTGATTTTCAAGCCCACATTGATGATGTTGGCGTCTTTTTTGTTTTTGATGCTTGCTGCAGGCACGACGATTTACTGGGTAAGTCCGCTTGACCTGAAAACCTCTTTGATGTGCGCAATGCCGGGCGGCGTCAACGATACGCCGATTATTGCCGCAGATATGGGCGCCGATGTGCCAAGCGTGACGGTTTTGCAGCTCGTGAGGCAAATTTTCGGCATTGCCGTGCTCCCGAGCGCAGTCGTTGCCTATGATCGCTACAAGAGTTCCCGAGGACATTGCGGTCAGAGAGCTCGACATGTGCAGGTGCAGAGCACGCCTCGCAAGGTGTCGGATCAGCGATCAGTGGTTTCAACAGTGACTGTGCTGGGGGTGTCTGCTTTGGCTGGTCTTGTCGGGCAAGCTACCCACGTGCCCGGAATGACTTTTGCCTTTGCCATAGTTGCGGCATTAATTCTGAAGCTGGGTTTTGATTTTGCCTATATTCCGCGCTGGGTTCGCAAGGCCTGTCAGGTGATGGCAGGCTGCTATTTAGGCAGCCTGATG
Source organism: uncultured Duodenibacillus sp. (assembly GCA_944388865.1). GTDB lineage: Bacteria > Pseudomonadota > Gammaproteobacteria > Burkholderiales > Burkholderiaceae_F > Duodenibacillus. The sequence goes on from CALXKM010000018.1 coordinate 72,166, forward strand.
ACGGTCGAGCAGCTCTCAGCGGCCCATAAGCTCATTATTCCAATATTGATCGTGATCGCTTTCTATGCCGTCAACTGCATTGTGACAGGCACGCTGCAGAGACGGCTTTTTGGCTACGGCCGCACGGAAGGCATGATGGTTGAAACGCCTGCAGGTGCTGCCGACATGGCATTGATTCTAGAAGATTTGAAAATTAAAAATACGGACATCATCGTGATGCACGTGGTCAGGGCAACAACGGTCATCGGGCTGTTCCCGCAGGTCGTCAACTTGATATGCCATATCGTTGAATGACCGTTCTGCGCTTTCGAGTGCCGATTAACCCGTAACGCTAGGAATTAGGTACGCGACTTCGGTCGCGTGCCATCTCAGCGAGTCATTGCATTCAAATCAAATTCGTCGATGTGGAAATTGAGTTTGGCTACAAGTTTCTGAACTGACTTTTTAATC
>CALXKM010000019.1 GCA_944388865.1 uncultured Duodenibacillus sp.
TGCGGCCGTCGGAGTCGCCGGATACAGGAGTGCTGCCAAGCTCAAAGCGGCGATGCCCGCCAAGAGTACGCAAAGCAACTGTCAGAAGACCTTTGGCGGCCCATCGGCGAATAGTGCTGGCAGAAACGCCGTATTGTCGGGCAACGACTCCAATCGAGCAAAGTGTCATAGCTACCTCCAATGGGTTGTTGTCCTTGCTTCTCGATCCTCCTATTCGTTCTCAACGATGAGTTTACCGAGCCCTTTTCCTAAGGTTATGACAAATTTGTTCGTTTTTTTTGTCGACTAGTTAAACCCTTGATGCCCCAGAAGGAAGCAGAAGCGCCGCCGCTTCGCATGGAGGTGTCGACGTCGCCGCCCTGGTGGTTGACGGCAATGTAGGTATCAAACGTACCGTAGAGTTCAACTTCTGCAGCGGTTGCACCGCAAGCCATGGCGGAAAGGCAGGCCAGTGCCACTAAACTTTTTCTCATTTTCAACTCTCCTTTGTTGCTGAAGCGAGAAGCCCCAGCAGGGCCTAATTTTTTGATCAATGCTCTGATCTTATGGTTGAGCGTTCGAACAAAGTGTTGGCTACTAGACAGTCGGCTGTGACACTTTAAATTTTTACGGGTAATCCCGAAGTCAAAGCGTGACGTCTCTGGCAACGCCTCTATTGGTCGACATCGCCAATAGAGCATGAACGGGCGGAGCGTCGGCTAAAATTGCGCTCGCAAAAACATTGAGGAACAACAAGCTTTGAACACCACCATTCGCAACAAACGCGCCCTGCATGATTACACCGTTGAGGAGCGCTTTGAAGCCGGCCTTGTTTTAAGAGGTTGGGAAGCCAAAAGCGTTCGCGCCGGTCGCGCGACCATTAATCTGGCGCATGTCTACATTCGCGACGGCGAACTGTATCTGTGCAATTCGAGCTTTACGCCCACCGATCAGACCTGTACGCATGAGCACCCGGAAATGACGCGCACGCGCAAAGTTCTCATGCACAAAAAGGAGATCGAACGGCTTATCGGCAAAGTTGAGCGAGCAGGATATGCTTTGGTGCCCCTTGATCTGCATTTCTCGCGCGGCCGAGTCAAAATGCAGCTTGCTCTTGCCAAAGGCAAGCGTGAATTTGAAAAGCGCGCCGACGAGAGCAAAAAGGAATGGAAGCGCCAGCAGGAACGTTTGATGAAAAACGACATGACCCGCGGCAAGCCACGGCAAAACTACAAGGACTAGACAAGATGCTCGAATCGATCCCTGAAGATCAGCAGCTCAAGGAGGACGTCCTTTTTGAAGAGGATGTCTACATCGGAAAACTTCTTCACGTCATGCGCCGCACGGTGCAGTTGCCAAACGGGCGCACGACGACGCGCGAGATGATCCACCACCCCGGGGCGGCAGCCATGGTGGTGATCGACAGCGAAAACCGCGTGGTTTTCGAGCGCCAGTGGCGCTCGCCGATGGATGCTGCCTTCTGGGAGATTCCTGCCGGAAAGATCGACCCGGGCGAAGCTCCTTTTGAGACGGCCAGACGCGAACTTCTGGAAGAAACCGGCATGACGGCCTCCAAGTGGGTGGAGCTTGGCACCATTCACAATGCCATCGGCTACAGCGACGAGCGCATTGTGATTTATCTTGCGCAGGGCACGATCGTTGGCGGCGCCCGAGAGCTCGACGACAACGAATTCATTGACGTGCACAAGATTCCCTTTGAGGAGGCTCTTGCCATGACGCGCGACGGGCGCATCACGGACGTTAAAACCATCATTGGGCTCAACTGGGCCGAGCAGCATCTGCTGGGCAAGCTCGCGCAGGCCAAAGAACTTTAAGGCCAGCAGGCAAGAAAAACCGCCCGAAGCATAAAGCTATTTTCGGGCGGCTGATGGCTGGATGCAAAAGCTCAGGCAAGAAGGATTTTCTTAATTGCTGCTTGTCTGCGCGGGCTTATTCATTTCGATGATGCGCCGCGTATCGGCCTCAAGATCAAACATGCCGAGCTCGCGATAGCTGTCGGCAATGAGTTCGAGCGCCTCATCGCGCATGGGCGTCTGCTGGAAGTCGGTCAAGACGACTTTTGCGCGGTTGATGCAGGCGATGTAGGCCTTGCGGTCAAAGTAAAAGCGCGCTGTCGAAATTTCATGACGAGCGCCGGCAAGCACTAGTTCGTGCATGCGGCGGCGGGCTTCCGGAGCGTAGCGCGAGTCAGGATAGCGGCCGGCGAGTTCCTTGAAAATGTCAAAGGCGTCGCGCGCGGCCTGCGCATCGCGATCGGCGATGTCCTGACGCGTAAACGAGCTGTACCAGCTGTCGCGCTCGTTGAGCGTGGCAAGCGCCTTGAGGTAGAGCGCGTAGTCGCTGTTGGGATGGTTGGGATAGGCGCGCAGGAAGCGATCGAGCGTCTGAACGGCCGTGGGCGCTTCGTCGTCTTTGTAGTAGACGTAGGCCAGATCAATCTGCGCTTGCTGCGCGTACGTGCCGAAGGGGTAGCGGGCTTCAAGCTTGGTATAGTAGTCCCTTGCAACTTCCCAATTGGAATCGCTCATGGCGGCGCGGGCTTCGGTGTAGAGCTGATTGGCCGTCCAGTCACGGGTGGGATCGATTTCGATGCTCTCGAGCCAGGAGCAGCCGGCCGTCATGGCAATGGCTGCTGCAGCAGCTGCGAACCTGGCCGGCCGCAACATGGTTTTTAAGTTCATGGCAACAATAAAAAATAAGAATTTGGGCGATTATATCGTTGAAAACGATCAGCAAACGCAGCAGGCGTTCTTTGAAGATGATGCTGATGATACAGGACGCAGCGAGCACTTTGAACTCGATTGGTCGCAGAGCTCGGAGCGGCTCGACAAGGTGCTCGCGCGCCTGATGCCTTCGGTGAGCCGTGCGCGAATCCAGAAGTGGATTGAAGACGGGGCGGTTTCGGTCAATGCAGCAAAGGCCGACAGCGTCAGACTCAAAGTGGCCGGGGGCGACGTCATTGACCTCGTCAAGCTCCCCTCGCCCGAGGAAAACGCCTATGCGCCCGAAGATGGAATCGTCTTTGACGTGGTCTACGAAGACGAGGCCGTCATCATCATCAATAAGCCTGCCGGTCTGGTCGTGCATCCGGCCGCTGGCCACTGGTCGGGCACGCTTTTAAACGGGCTGCTCTATCGCTATCCGGAACTTGCGCGCGTGCCGCGCGCTGGGATCGTGCATCGACTCGATAAGGAAACATCAGGCTTGATGGTGGTGGCGAGAACAGAGTCGGCGCAAACCGATCTGGTGCGCCAGCTGCAGGCGCGCACTGTTGGGCGCGAGTATTGGGCGCTTGTGCTCGGACTTGCCCCTGAGGCGGGGTTTGTTGACCGCTCCATCGGGCGAGATCCCCGCAATCCCTTGAAGTTTTGCTGTCGCGGCGGGCAGGGAAGCAAGCCTGCGATGACGCACTGCCGGCTGGTGGACGTTGCGCAGGCCGCAGGCCGCACCATCAGCTGGGTGGCGTGTCGGCTTGAAACCGGCCGCACCCATCAGATACGCGTACATTTAACGACCGTGGGGCTTCCGCTTTTGGGCGATCCCCTCTATCGAACCAACGCCTCCAAGCTTCCGCAGGAGGCTGGGCTTGCGGCGCAGTTTTCACGTCAGGCGCTGCATGCCAGCCGTCTGCGGCTCAGACACCCGGAAACGGGAGACGAGCAGGAGTGGTTCGTGCCGCCGCCGCAAGATATGTACGAAGTAATGGATGAGCTTGGCTTTGGGCCGCTGGATGAACCCACAGCCGTATTCGAACAATAAGAACGGTCGTCGAATCCCCGGGGAGCTTTGGACTTTTTGTCCGTTAAGAGCGAAAGGTTTTCAAAAGAAGAGCCGGGTGTTTTCGTCGACCTCAAACACGAAGAAGTGAGAAACATCAAATGTCGATGGTCAAAAGTGAACTTGGGTGCCTTGCTCCCGATCTGGGAAGCAGGATTGGGGCTTTCTTTACCGAACGCGAGGGCGGCGTTTCTTCCGGCCCCTGGGGCGGCGTTGATGGCATCATGGGACTTAACGTCGGCAGCCGCGTGGGCGACAACGCGGCCTGCGTGCGCATGAACCGCTCAATCGTGGCGCAGCTCACGCCTTCGGCTCCGCGCTGGATGACGCAGGTGCACGGCACTCGTGTGGTTCTAGCCGATGAGGTCGCCGACGAGGCGCTTGAGGCCGATGCGCAGATCACGACGACGCCCGGCGTTGTCTGCACGGTGCAGGTGGCCGACTGCCTGCCGGTTTTGATTGCCGATGAAAGGGGACGCGTTGCAGCAGCCGTGCACGCCGGTTGGCGAAGCCTGGCTGCGGGCATTGTCGAGAAGACCGTCGAAGCCATGCGCCAAAAGTGCGCGGGTGAAGAACTGACTCTTGCCGCCTGGCTTGGGCCTCGCATCGGCTTTGACGATTTTGAAACGGGCTCTGAGGTGGTTGAGGCTTTTGAAGCGCATTTTGGAAAAGCGCCCGAATGCGTCAGAAAAGGCAGCGACGGCAAGTTTTTTGTCGATCTTGCAGGCTTTGCAAAAATTGCGCTCGAACGCACGGGCGTGACCAAGGTCAAGGACTGCGGCTTGTCGACAGTTTCTGATGCAGTGCGCTTTTACAGCTATCGGCGCGACGGCGAACACACCGGCCGGCACGCGGCGCTCATTTGGATTAAGCCCGAGGAGGTTTGAGCTATGTCTGAGCAAGCCAATCGCACGCGGCCTCGCATCGGGCGGGTCGGCTTTGTTAGTCTGGGCTGTCCCAAGGCGCTCGTTGATACCGAGCGCATCGTCACAGAACTTAGAGCAGAGGGATACATCATTGCGGCTGACTACAAAGAGGCCGATTTGGTGATCGTCAACACCTGCGCCTTCATTGACGCAGCGGTGGCCGAAAGTCTGGAGGCAATTGCCGAGGCCATGCGTGAAAACGGCCGCGTGATCGTCACGGGATGCCTGGGCGGCAAGAAAAATGCCGACGGCACCAACTGGGTCAAGCAGCGCGTGCCGCAGGTGATCGGCGTCACAGGACCCGACAGCCTCAAGGAAACGCTTGATTTGGTGCATGCGCATTTGCCGCGCGCGCATGAGCCTTTCGATGAACTGGTGCCTGCGGCAGGGTTAAAGCTTACGCCCGCGCATTACGCCTATCTCAAGATCAGCGAGGGATGCGCGCATCACTGCACGTTTTGCATTATTCCCGATCTCAGAGGCAAGCTCGTGAGCCGTCCGGTTGGAAGCGTTCTGCGCGAGGCCGAAAATTTGGTCAAGGGCGGCGTTAAGGAGCTTTTGGTCATCAGTCAGGATACGGGAGCCTATGGGCTTGACATGCGCTATCGTACGGGTTTTGTCGACGGCCGTCCGGTCAAGACGCGTCTGCTTGAGCTCGCCCGCGAGCTGGGCAGGCTTGATGCCTGGGTGAGGCTTCATTACGTCTATCCCTATCCGTCAATCGATGAGGTGGTCGAGCTGATGGCCCAGGGGCTGATTTTGCCCTACCTTGACGTGCCGTTTCAGCATGCGCATCCACGCGTGCTCAAGGCTATGAAAAGACCTGCGAGTGCAGAAAAAAATCTCGAGCGCATACAAGCTTGGCGAAAGATTTGCCCCAACATTACGATACGTTCGACTTTCATTGCGGGCTTTCCCGGCGAGACTGAAGAAGAGTTCGAATATTTGCTCGACTTTCTGCGCGAAGCCAGACTCGATCGCGTCGGCTGCTTTGCCTATAGTCCGGTTGAAGGGGCGCAGGCCAATGCTCTGCCCGGTCAGCTTCCTGACGAAGTCCGCGAAGAAAGACGCAAGCGCTTCATGCAGGTGCAAGCCGCGATCTCAGCCGATATCCTTAAAGGGAAAATCGGCACGACGCAGCGCGTCATCATTGATGAGCCCGAGGATGAAGACGGCGTGGCCGTCGGCCGCACGACGGCCGATGCTCCGGATATTGACGGCGTGATTTACGTCACAACGGACAAGCCTCTGAAGCCGGGCGACTTCGTTGATGTGCTTGTCACCGACAGCGAGGAGCACGATCTTATTGGTCGTGCTCTCTAGAGCGTTGCCTATAGGTACAAGGCTTGTTAAGCGCGCTGCTGCAAAAGTCTTGTTTTTTTGTCTTCCCTGACTTGACTCATAAGCTGGTCCTGGGTTTATAAGCCTCGTCTTGACAGCTGTCAAAAGCTGCGCGGCGGGGCTTTTTCGTGGAAGCACTTGAAAAAATCGGAATCGGATTTCCTCAAAAAATCTGTTGAGTGAATCAGACGCGAGACTATGTGCCTGTCAACTCGTTCAGTCAATCAGAGTGCAAAAACCGTCAACTTTTTTCAGACAACGCAAAATGGAATGAAAATGCAAGTGCACTTTGAATTTTATTCAAACTAAGCGTGTAATTTTATTTAACGCAGAGTCGATGATCTGCAGACATCATCCTGTCGAAATCAAGACCACTGAGCATCCGCAAGTCGGCATGACCAAGGCGTTTGTCAACATAAAGGGCGATAAGGTCAAGCGCGGCAATGGGGCGCTCATCTGCATGACGCAAGAGCCTCGCTACCTCGCAAGCGATGTGGTCGCCCACAGCATTTGGGATATTTGACCACTTCGTTTGTCCAAGACTGCAAAAACTTCCAACTGCGCCGTTTTTTCGGCTCTTTGCTCTCGTCTGAGTGATTGGCTTCGCGTCTACTCTGCGGGCTGTTCGCGGCCTGCTCTCGCGTACCGTCCCTGTTTGCGGTCTCTGCTCAGCCCCCCTGCAAAGCGCCGAGCGGATTATTTTGTTGTTTTTGTTTCTGTCTTGATCAGCCTGCACTGTGTAGCCGCAATGCTGACACTGAAATTGATCGCCCTTGCGGTTGTCTCTTGACGTATGCCCGCACTCCGGACAGTGCTGCGAAGAGTACGCCGCCGGCACGAACACCACCTGCACGCCCGCACAGGCCGTCTAAAAGAGCAGCCGCTCCTTGATCGTCCCGCGCACCCATTTGCTCAGCATATTGCGCACTTGCTTGCTGTACTTGCCGCCCATCACAAAGCGATGCGACAAGTCTTCGAGCACGTACGCCTGCGCAGGGATTTGCCTGAGCATTCGGGTGATTGCCTCATTGACGATGTTTTTGATTTCCACCTGCATTGGGCTTGTTTCCTGCTCAAATAAAAAACGTCGGATTTTTTCGAAAACCGAAATGCTCCAGAGCCTCATTTTTGTCTCTTGCGTGCGAACACGTTGCTAGTAGGCCAAGAATGAAAAAATGTGCAGAATATTGGCCTGCATTCAAAAGTGTTGGCCTAAATTCATAAGGGATTACCCTGAACGCTTGCCGCAGAGGGAATGCTCAGGGATGGGCATTAAGCTGAGCTTAACCGGCTTAAATCAAGGCTTAAGACGAGCTTAAGCAAGTTGACATGTTCTCTCTAGGCCAAGAGCTGAATTTTGTCGTCGTTTCCGAAAGAAGATGACTTATGGAACAATCACACACTAAGCGAGCCTGAACGCGCAATCCCCAAGCGTCAAAACACACAACAGGCCGCTCATAGGAGAAGAAGATGATGAACAAGAAACATTTGGTTGAGGCTTGCCTTGCACTGGCTGTTTCGATGGCTTTCATTCCAGCCTCTTTTGCAGCTGAAAAGGTCGACACAAAGGCCTGCGTTGCCTGCCACAGCAATATCGGCGGCTTTCATCAGTCCGGCGCCCACAAGGCCGTGAGCTGCACGAGCTGCCATGACGGCCTGGCCAAGCATGTGAAGGCCCCTGGCAAGCAGACTCGTCCGGCAACGAGCATGGATCCGGCCAAGTGCGGCAGCTGCCACAAGCCGCAGTTTGAGTCCATGTTCAAGGTCAATGAAGAACGCGTGCCGCGCGACTCCAAGAAAAACAGCTACGGCATCGCTCCCGATCCGTTCTATGACCGCGCCATGGGTGCTCACGGCTTTACCAAGGAACATGACCTGCCGCGCAGCCACGCCTTTGCTGCGCTCGATCAGTTCTTGGTTGACCGCGCCTTCGGCGGACGCTTTGAGCCCAAGGAAGGCTGGATGTATCTGTCGATGGGCGACGGCGCCTTCAAGGTTTGGGACGTCATCAACGACAAGTATCCTGAAGACAATGCTCAGAAGCCGCGCCGCGCTGGCACGGCTGCTGCCGGCAACCCTGTATGCTGGACCTGCAAGTCGACCGACCTGATGCTCGACTGGGCATATCTGGGCGACAAGCACCCCGAAGCCAAGTTCTCGCGCGAGTCTGCCGTTGTCGACATCATGCGCAACGTCAACCATTCGGTCAACTGCAACTTCTGCCACGATCCGCACTCGGCCAAGCCGCGCGTGGTGAGCCATGGCCTCATTCAGGCTCTGACCCGCACCGACTTCCCGACGCTTTACTCTGAGGATGCCAAGCGCACCAAGATTGAAGTGGTCAACGCCGGCGTGCGCGGATTCGAGCGCAAGATTGCCATGCTCGAGAAGTCCGACTCCAAGCTGATGTGCGCTCAGTGCCACGTCGAGTACAACTGCAATCCGGGCTTTGATCCCAAGACGGGCAAGGCCATCGGCATGACCGATCGCCGCACGAACATCTTCCCGTTCGTTGACGTCACCAAGATCGACGACTTCTACAAGCACATTTCCTTCAAGGACTTCAAGCATCCCGTGACGGGCGCTGCGCTCACCAAGATGCAGCATCCGGACGTCGAAACCTACTGGAATTCGACGCACGACAAGGCCGGCGTGGGCTGCGCTTCCTGCCATATGCCCAAGGTCAAGGGCAAGGACGGCAAGGTGACGACCTCGCACTGGACGACTTCGCCGCGCCACTACATGAAGGAAACCTGCCAGAGCTGCCACAAGGACAAGACGGTCAAGGAGCTCAACCGCGTGATCGACGGCATGCATGCCTACTACAACGGCAAGCTGCGTGAAGCCGAATCTCGCATGACCGACATGTTCAACGCCTTTGACCTCGCAACGGTTGTCGGTGTTGACGACAAGGTTCTCAATGAAGCTCGTCAGCTGCACTCCGTGGCCCACACCAATTGGGAATGGTGGACGGCTGTAAACGGCGCATGGTTCCACAATCCGCAGGCTGCTCAGGCCTCTCTGGCTAAGTCTGCCGACGCCGCTCAGAAGGCTACCAAGCTGCTGCGCGACGCCATCGCCAAGAAGATGAAGTAAAAAATCATCCTTTTGAGGCGCAGCGCCCTGAGTTGATCAACACAGGGCGCTGAAAAAAGGAATCTTCTGCAATGGGGCGACTCTGAGGTTTGGAGCCGCCTCGTTTTTTGCCTGTTGTTCTTGCCTTTCCTTTGGCATCGAGTCCTTGGCGGCAATCTTGGCAAAAGGTTTCTTGGATACAATTCCCTGCCTATGACGAGCGAAATCATCTTTTGGTGCATTGCCGGCTTGATGCTGGCTGCTGCTGTGTGTTTTGTTGCAGCGGCCTTTGCGCGCACGCGCTTTTTCTGCGGCGAGCAAACTAGCGAGCAGGCCAATCGCAGGCTTTTAAATGAAGAGCTTGATGTGCTCAAAAAAGAAAGGGCCGCGGGACTCATTTCAGATTCGATCTACGAAGAAAGCGTTGATGATGTGCGCCGCCGTGCTCTTGAAGAGCTCCCCGAAGTCCGACGGGTGCAGACGCAGGAAAAGCACAAAATTGCCGTCATGGTCTGCGTTTGCCTCTTTGTCGCTGCAGGGGCGCTGGCCTTATATCTCCAAATCGGCGCTCCCGGCATGATTCCTTTTGTGGAGTCGCAGCGCACGCATGGCTTGATGCGTGCCGACGGGACGCTTGCTGCGGCAGCGCCTCAGTACGATGCCAAGCTTATGGAGGCCTATCTCAAGCGCAATCCCAACGATGAGCGGGCATGGGTTTTATTGGCGCGGCTCTATGTGAAGGAGCGCAGCTGGAGCGCAGCAATTGCGTCGTATCGCTCTGCGCTTGATCTCAACGGCAAGGTCGTGCACGACCCTGAGGTGTGGATTGAATACGCAGCAAGCATCATGAGTCTTCCTGAGCCCGATGCTTACGAAAAGGGGCTGCCTGCGGCGGCCAAGGCGCTCTCGCTTGATGAGACCAATGCCAATGCGCACGAGCTCTACGCCATTGCCTGTCTGGAGACGGCTCGCTGGAAGGAAGCGCTCGAGCACCTCGAGTATCTTCTTTCTCGCCTGCATATGGATACGCCGCAGTATCAGAAGCTTGCACGTACGGCGGCTTTTGCCGCGCAAATGCTCAGAGCGCACGAACCGGCTCAAAATGATGCCGATAAGTCCGCTTCGCAATAATTTTCTCTTTCGGTATCGGTGCTCAGAGCAGAGCGCGAAAAAAATGCCGCCAACGCAAAATGGTCGGCGGCAGAAACTTTCGTTTAGGAAAAGAAATCAGGCTTCAGGCTTGTTGGTTTGTTCTTGAGCAGCCAAACGCGCGGCAAGTTTTTTTTGCTCCATCAGGCGCGTGAGAATGCTCGCCAGGCACCCTGCAACCAAAATGAGCGCCATGCCCAGCAACGCGCTTGCCGGCAGCTCTTCTTTAAAGACAAGCACGCTGATGATTTCGGCAATCGGGATGGTTGCAAACTGAAAGCAGGCCGTAAGCATCATGTTGCCGTAGGCATAAGAACGAGTCAGCGCAAGCTGCGCTAGCACGGCAGCCGTGCCTAGTCCAAGCAAGCCGAGCCATGTTTCGAGGTTGTGCAGCTTGAGGCCGCCTTCAAAAAGCAGGCAGCCTAAAAGTCCCCAGACCGTCCCCACGAGCGAGAAGTAAAACACGATGCGCAGCGACGGCTCTCTGAGCTTGCCGAGCTGTTTGATTTGAAAGAAGATGACCGGCCCCATGGCGCCGGCCGCAAGTCCGATGAGCGCATAGGGAAGCTGCTCGTTGTTCACTGAGGGCTGCAGGACGAGACAGACGCCGGCAAAGCCCAGTGCAATGGCTCCTCCCAGATTCCAGGGGGCTTTTTCACGATGCCGCAGTGCGACGTAGATCAAGTAGCCGGCAATAAAAAGAGGAGCCGTGTAGTTGAGCGTCGTGGCTGTTCCCAGCGGCAGGTGTCCCATTGTGGAAAACCACATGGTGAACGAAATCGTCCCCAGCAACGAACGCTTGAAATGCCCGAAAGGATATTTGGTGTGAAAGGAAACGCCCTTGACGAGCATGAGGACGGTGATGAACAGCAGTCCCATGAAGGAGCGGTAGAAGACGATCTCAAATGTGCCGGCGTCGGCTGAGGAAAATTTGACGAATGCCGTCATGGTGGCAAAAAAGAAAGCCGCCACGAGCATCCAACAGGACTGGAGCATGTCGAAACCTGAACGTGCAAGGTGTTTGGGAACCGAAGATCAGATTATAGGCCTGCTGTTTTTTCCGAAAGATTAGGTTTGAACCTAGGTTGGACAAAGCAATTTTGAGATAAGAATTCTCATTTAGAGTGTCGTTTGATTTTGACGGTTTTATTTTTTTTCCCAAGTATGGCAATGCAGGAAGAAATCAAAGCAGACGGCGAGCAGCGGGGCTCTGCTCGCGGCGAGGAGCGCATGAAGAGGCTCGAGTCAGGAGCGCTGGCTCGCGAAGCTCGAACGATTGCCTCCATGATCGAGCTCTATTGCCGAGCTCATCACGGTACGAAAAGCGGCCTTTGTCCTGAATGCGAGGAACTTAATGCTTACGCCAGAAAGCGCCTGAGCTGCTGTCCGTTTGGGCAGGACAAGCCCGTGTGCGCCAAATGCAAGGTGCACTGCTATAAGCCTGCGATGAGAGAAAAAATTGGCGCTGTGATGCGCTTTGCTGGGCCCAGAATCATCTTCGTGCATCCGCTTTTATCTCTTGAGCACCTGTGGAAGTCGCTTACAGTGACGCCTCCTGAAAAGCCCCGCGCCAAGCCTCGTACGCAGACAATCAGAGCCACGCCAGAGGCTGTATCCGAAGAGCAAAAGAAGAATTAGGCAAAGGAGAAATCATGTGGAGACTCGTTTTTGCGGTTTTGGCCTATGTGCTTTTTGCCGCGCATGTCATGTTTCATGGCCTTGGACTGGCGTTGGTTGCAGCCGTGCTCATTGTCAATATTTTGCTTTTTGTTCCGCGCTCCTGGGCGCGTACGGCAAATACGATTCTTTTGGTGCTTGCAGGTGCCGAGTGGGTTAGAACGGCTGTGGCACTTGTGCATGAGCGCATGATGATGGGACGAAGTTGGACGACGGCGCTCGTGATTTTGCTTGGCTGTGCTTTTTTTACCTGGTTTGGCGCGTGGCTTTTGCATCACCGAGCGCTTAGCGGCTGGTACCGCACCGGCAGCCGCAGCAATGCGTAGCGAGAGCGTCGGCAATGCAAACATCCTTTGCTGCATGCCCGCTCGAAAGGACAAAAAAAGAGCTTCATGATGAGGTTCTAAAAAAAGCCCGACCGTGCAAATTGCGCGATCGGGCGTTAATCATTTAGGCGGCAAGTTCAAAACATCAATACCGTCCCGATGTCTTGGTAAAGACATTGTTGAGTGCGTCTACAACAATGGACTCGAGCGCATCGCGGCCTGCACCGCCCAGGCTGAAGCGGCCATTGCTGTAGGTGAGGTTGCGTACGGTGATGTCCTGCGTCACGGCGTCTTCGGCCTTTTGCATGCGGCGCGCCGTGTTCTTGTGCCCAGTGGCTTCAGCAATCTGACCAAAGAGACCGAGCAGGGCGCTTGTTGTCTTTACCGCCTTTTGCGCGGGTTCCTTGACGGTAAGTTCGCCGACAGTCACCGAGAGGGGATCGATTGAGGCAAGCTTGATTCCGTTGCCTGTGACCTGCTTCCAGGTCATAAGCGTCTTGCCTTTGGCGTTTTTGGCTTCGAAATTGTCAATCGCCAAGTCTCCCGTCCAGGTGAGCTGCATCTTTTCTCCTGACTTCACGTTGAGTTTGCCGATGACGTCAGCCGTTCCTTTGGTAAGAGATGCGCCGGAAATCGACTTGATCCAAGGGTTGAAGCCCGAAAAGCCCAAGCGGCTCACGTTGGTCGCGGCAGCAAGCGAAAGGGGCGCAAGCGTGAGCGTGCCGTCTGAAGAAAGCGTGCCGCCGTTGACATTGGCAGAGAGCGTATAAGTGCCGGCTGCGCCTTTTGCCGAGCTGAAGTTCTTGGCCGTGGCCGCAATGCCGGTGACCGAAAGCGATTGCGCGGGCTTGAGCCCCGTATCGGTGAGCTTGACTGCGCCGTTGGTTATGCGAGCCGAGGCAAGCGACCACTGCCAGCTCGAAGCTGCTTCAGAGCTTGCTGCGGTTTTTGGGGCCTTGGGTTTTGCAGTGTTTTTGGCGTCAGTCTTTGGTGCGGCTTTGGGAGCGGCTGCAGACTGTGTGCTGGAAAATGCAAGATTAACCGAGGGTGCGTCAGCAACGATGCTGGTGACGCTGATTTTTTGAGCGTTGAGGTCAAAGAGCGCCACATCAACAGCGAGATTTTTGACGCTGGCAAGCTGCGTTCCCTTGGGGTCGAGCGTCTGCAAATTTTGCAGCGCCGCCTTTCCCTTCCACGTCAAGGCGGTTTTGGCGCCAGACTTGAAGTCAAGCGTGCCGGCAGCTTCGGCGCTTCCCTTGGGGATTGAGTAGCCGCTGGCCGTCTTAATCCAGGGATTAATGGAGGCCAAAGAGAGTCCCTTCAAATTGGTTGAGGCTCTGAGTGCGAGCGGAGCTAGAGAGATCGTGCCTTCAGAGGAAACGTTGCCGCCGTTGACGGCTGCTGAGACTGCATAAGAGCCGGAAGTGCCCGACTTGGATGAGAAGTGTTTGGCCGTAGCGGTAAGGCCGCTGACCGTGATGGTGCTCTTGGGGGCGACGCCCTTGTCGGTGATTCGCAGCGAGCCGCCTGAAACCGAAGCCGATTCAAGCGACCAGTTCCAACCCGCGGAGGCTGGCTCTGAATTCTTTGCAGAAGCACCTTTTGGCGAGGCGCTCTTTGGCTGCGTTTTTGCGGCAGTCTGCGCGGCAGATAGGCCGGAGTCAATGGTGAGATCGGCCTCTGGGTTGACGACGGACACTGACTTGATTTCAATGGTTTGACCAGCAAGATCAAAGCGGCCGATGTCAACTGTGGCCTGAGCTGCCTTGGCAAAGGGAGCTCCGGTGTTGTTTCGCACCTCGAGATTTTTGATTTGCGTCGTGCCCGAAGCCGTAAAGAGCGGCGCGCCGGATTTCGGAAGCAGAAAGTCGAGGTTGATGGTGGTGGAAACAAGTGCGCTTCTGACGTCGTAGTCAAGCGTCAGAGGAAGGGCACGTACGAGTCGTGCCGCATCAAGCTCAGAGACGGAAACGGCAAGCGAAGCTTTTTCACCCTTCATGCTGCCCTTGGCGTCAACAGGTTTGCCATTGATTTTGAAGGAGAGTTTTGGGGTGACGCTCGAAGAGCCCGTACCGGGCAGCGTAGAGATGACCGGCAGACTGAAATTGATTTCAGAGATGTCGACCTGAGCGCTCTTTTTAACGTTGATGAACCGAACGGAACTGTTTTTAACGGAAACGTTCGAGAGGCTAAAGGCTGGCAGTCCGCCCTTTGTGCTCGGCGATTGAGCGGCGCCGGCCTCAACGGCATTTTTGGCTTCGGCATTATTGAGCTCATTGGCCGTAAGCTGCACGCGCAGCCCGTCGAGCGCCACTGCGTCAAGCACTGGGGCCATATTGGTGAGGCTCGAAAAGCTTGCGTCAACAACAGCCTGATCGAGTTCAAGCAGGTGATTTTGAGGCTGATTGGCCGAGCTCACGGCGAGATTTTTCAAGGTGAGCGTCCAGTTCCAAGGATTGAAGGACACGTCGCCCACAGTTGCCGTGCGACCGGACAGAGCGTCCGGCAGAACGTTGTTGATGGCCCAGCGCACGCCGGCCGGGACGCCGATGTATCCAGCAGCGGCATAGATGCCGGCAAGGACGACTGCGCCGACAATAGGTTTCACAAAAAAACGCATGATCAGTTGCTCCTTAAATGAGCACGAACAAAATGAGTGAATCTGTGCATATCCTAGCGCCTTTGCGGGCGAACAAATTCTACGCAAATGCAATCAAATTTTGCACGCCGCTTAAGCTTGGAGTCGAAGAAGAAAAAAATGCCGCGCCCAACTCGAGCGCGGCTAGAAAAAGGAAATTCTCGGATAGAGAAAATGCTACTAGACGGGCTTTTCGGCCAATACGATCAGACGCTGGCTTTGCCGTGTAAAGGGCGTAAAGCCGGGCCCGAAAAAGCCGATAAGCTTAAGCCCTGCAGCTTTGATCATGGCTTCAAATTCTTCGGTCTTGTAGATGCGCACGCTGGCGACAACAGGTCCGCGGTAGTCGGTGGCAGGAAAGACGACGCCGGCGCGGTGCGTCTCGGGATCGAAGTTTTCGGAAAGCATTTCGCCCGAGGCGATGATGCGGGTGGCTTCGCCTGCGATGACGCGATCGGGATTGGCGACTTCAATGAGAAGCTTTCCTCCAGGAACCAAACAGGAGGCGAAACGGCCGAGCAGATCTGCGTTGCCTTCGTCTGAGAAATAGCCAAAGGAGCTTGACCAGTTGATCACCAGATCCATGCCGCCGGGCAGCTGCGCCTTGCGCATGTCTTCTGTTCTGAAGCTGCCCTGCAGTCCCGCACGGTAGAACTTGTTGCGAGCTGCGGCTACGAAGTGCGAATTAAAGTCCATGCCCTCGACCTGGGCGCCCATGCGCGCCAGCGGGAAGCTGATGTCGGCCTTGCCGCAGGGGCACTCGAAGACGCGCACGCCGGGCTTGAGCTCGAGTTTTTCCCAGATGCTTTGGGCATCGGCGCGGCTTGCAGCGGGATCGCGCAGCCATTTGTCTTCGGGAACATGGCGAAACCATTCGGTCAAAGGAGCAGTAGTCATGATTGTTTTTTCAACCCATACAAAAGTCATAAGAGGCAGAAGCCGGCGCAGCGCAAAAAAATTCGAGCGTACCTAAGACGCTTCAGCGCAAATGCCGGAAAAGACCTCAACCAACTTATTGTACTTCGGTGCGCGGGCGAGCGTTTGTGCCAAAATCCAAAGCAGCATAAAAATTTTTTCCCATCAGTGCGAAATTTCTTAATTCGTTTATGTTCATCGGCGTTTTCTATGGCATTGCCGCCTGCATGCTCTGGGGCTTTGTGTATCTCGTGCCTCTGGTGCTGCCGCAATACGATCCGGCCTACATTGCAGCCGGCCGTTTTGTGAGCTTTGGGCTTCTTGCCGGGCCTCTGATTTGGCTCGAGCGCGAGGAAATGCGCTGCTATACGCTTGCCGACTGGATTTACGTGGCCAAGCTGGGAGTGATTGGAAACATTGTCTATTTCTGGTGTCTGACATACTGCATACAGTATGCAGGAGCGCCTTTTGCCGGCATGTGCATGTCGCTTGTTCCCGTGCTGGTGGCGCTTGTTTCAAACTTCAAAAACAGACGCAAGGGGCGCGGACTGCCTTTGTCGAGACTTGCGCCGGGGCTGCTCTTGATTCTGGCGGGCTTGGTGATAGCCAACATCACCGAATTTAGGCTTGTCGTTGAAGCCTCGCGCGATGGTAGCGCTCGGTTTTGGTTTGGGGTCTTCATGGGTGTGCTGGCTCTTCTGACCTGGACTTGGTATCCGATTCGCAATGCTGAATGGCTGCTTGCGCATCCTGAGCGCTCGGCGCGGACTTGGTCGACCGCTCAAGGACTCACGACGCTGCCCTTTGCCATCGTTTTTTATCTGGTTGTATGGAAGTTTGACGAACCGGGTCGCGCGCTTTTGGGACCAGATCCGTGGTGGTTTGTGCTGGTGGTTGCCGCTTCGGGCATCGTCTGCTCGTGGATGGGCATCGTGCTTTGGAATGCGATGAGTCAGAGGCTGCCGACGGCTCTTGGTGGGCAACTCATCGTGTTTGAAACGATTTTTGCAGTGATCTACGCTCATGCACTGCGCGCGGCTTGGCCCGAGCCAACAATGACTGCTGGCTTGGCGCTTTTGCTCGCTGGCGTGCTGCTTTCGCTTAGAGCATTTCGCCGGCAATGGTAAGACGATGTCGGGAAAGCTGCGGCGCTTTGGCTGGACCTATCAGAAAAGGACTTGACGCGGTTGGTTTCGTGGGCTACCTTTAACAGATGCCCCCGCGCTTTTTCGGCTCATAAGCAGGAGCTTCAAAAACACAACTTTTAGGAGTGATGACGACTATGGAACGTCTGGTGATATTCGACACGACGCTGCGAGACGGGGAGCAGAGCCCCGGCGCTTCGATGACTCAGGAAGAGAAACTTCGCATTGCGCTGCAGCTCGAGCGTCTGGGCGTAGACGTCATGGAGGCGGGATTTGCAGCCAGCTCTCAGGGCGATTTTGACGCAATCCATCAAATTGCGCAGCACGTGCGCGAGAGCACGGTCTGCTCGCTTGCCCGCGCAAGCCTGCGTGACATCGAGCGTGCCGGCGAAGCGATTCGTCCGGCCGAGCGCAAGCGCATTCATACCTTTATTGCCACTTCGCCCCTGCACATGGAAAAGAAGCTGCGCATGACGCCCGATGAAGTGCTCGAGCGCGCCGTGGCGGCTGTCAAGGCGGCTAGAAACTACACCGATGATGTGGAGTTTTCTGCCGAGGACGGCTATCGGTCTGAGCTCGACTTTTTGGCCCGCATCTGCGAGGCGGCCATTGCAGCCGGCGCCACGACCGTCAATATTCCCGATACGGTTGGATATGCGACGCCGGAGCTTTACGGCGAATTTCTGCGCACTCTGCGCGAGCGCGTTCCAAATTCGGACAAGGCGATTTGGTCTGTGCACTGCCACAATGATCTCGGAATGGCAACGGCAAATTCGCTTGCAGGCGTCAAGGTGGGCGGAGCCCGCCAGATCGAGTGCACGATCAACGGCCTGGGCGAGCGCGCCGGCAACTGCGCGCTCGAAGAGGTTGTGATGGCCGTGCGCACGCGCAGAGACTATTTTGGTCTTGAAACGGGCATTCACTGCGAGCAGATTGTGCCTGCTTCCAAGCTTGTGAGCTCAATTACGGGCTTTCCCGTGCAGCCCAACAAGGCTGTCGTCGGCGCCAATGCTTTCGCTCATGCCTCCGGCATTCACCAAGACGGCGTGCTCAAGAGCCGCGAGACTTATGAAATCATGCGCGCCGAGGATGTGGGCTGGTCGACCAACAAGATCGTTCTGGGCAAGCTCTCCGGGCGCAACGCCTTCCGTCAGCGCGTCAAGGAGCTCGGCATTCCGCTTTCGTCTGAAGCCGAATTAAACGATGCATTCCTGCGCTTTAAGGATTTGGCCGACCGCAAGAGCCAGATTTTTGACGAGGATATTCAAGCGCTCTTTCGCGGTTCGGACAAGCGTCGTCAGCGCGACCGCTATGAGTTCGTCAGCCTCACGCAGCAGTCTGAAACGGGCGAGCGTCCGACGGCGACCGTTGTGTGGACTGAGGACGGCGTGGAGAAGCGCTCGACGGCCGACGGCAACGGGCCTGTGGATGCTTCGCTGCGCGCCATTGAGGCCGAGGTGAAGTCGGGTGCCGAAATGCTCCTTTACAGCGTCAACGCCATCACGGGCGGCACGGAAAGTCTGGGCGACGTGACCGTGCGTCTTTCCAAGGGCGGCCGCGTGGTCAACGGAACGGGCGCCGATCCGGACATCATTGCGGCTTCGGCCAAGGCCTACCTCAATGCGCTCAGCAAGCTCGCTACCGAGGCGCCTTGCAATCCGCAGCATACGGTGTAGTCCGCCGTCCTTTATTAAGTCGCTCGTTTTGCGCTCATGACAGAGCGCGACCGAGCGCAAAAAGAAAAGCTCTGTCGCTGAACTTCATTGCGGGCAGAGCTTTTTTGATTTTGCCTTGGATGAAAAAATTATTTTGGGAAAAAATTCTTGAAGTTTTTCAAGTACAGCGCAAGCACGTAAAAGATGACAAGCGCAGCAATGGCAAGCTCTCCATGCGCAATAAGCCTCAGCGTGCGTTCATATTCATGTGCGCCAGCAATGGCGGCAAGGACGTCGGCAGCCTTGTACAGAGCCGTGGCGCCGATTGCCATCGGGAATGTGAATGCAGCGTAGCCCGGCGAGAACTGCAGCCGTAGCAAGCGCCAGAAGGCAAAATAGATGGCCACGGTCATCAAGATGGCAATGCCAAGAAGAATGGCGCACAAAAGCAGATTGGGGTCTTTGACGACAGTGAGGTAGCCCGCCAGACTTAAGCTAGCCGGTGCGGCCATAATGGCGATTGTGGGCTGCGCCCCGGCTTGAATTGATGAATAGAAAAAAAGACGATAGAGCATGACGGGCAGGAGAATGGCATAACTTGCGAGACCAACGTACAAAATGATGATGGCCGCAGGGTAGAGCCAATCAAGCCCGGGAAATGTGACGTCGGCCACGATAAGTCCGACAGGAGGCACGAACCAGCTCGGCACCATGACTTCAAGGCTTGGCGTTGAGAGCCGGTGGTAGATGAAGGCTGCCAGAATCAATAGGTGCAAAACGACGGCAATTGACCAGACAATGGCTCCGGCGTTGATTGAAATGAGCCCGACGGTTTTCGAGAGCACCATCAGGCACATGGCAAATGTGGGGGCAATGCTGCCGAGCACAGGGTGCTTGAGATCGGCGATGAGCGTGTCAAAGTGAAAGCTGTAGCGCAGGCTCAAGAGGGCGAGCAGGGCGGCAGCAATCAAGGCGCCAGCGGCTTGCGCCCAGCCATGACAGGGCAGCGCCAGTTCAAAGCAGACCCCGATGCTGGCAACGCCAAGAGCAAGTCCGGCCATAGGAGTGGGCAGGTTGCGAAAGCGCGGAGGCAGTGTTTTAATCATGCGGTAAAAGGGAAATCAGACCTGCCGGCTTGCTGAGAATGAGCAGCTGAGCACAGTAAGTTGAGCCGGCGAGAGTGAGTGGATAAAGAAATGAGATAGGACAAGGAGCCGCGTACTTTAGCGCAGCTCATTTTGTTGTCAATAATCCTTTCGTCTAAGAGGCAATCTTTTTTGGCAATAGTCATGAGCAAAATTGAGAGCATTGAAGTGCGCGGTGCACGCGTGCACAACCTCAAAGATATAAGTGTTTCAGTGCCTTTGCACGAAATCGTCGGCATTGCCGGCGTTTCAGGCTCTGGAAAATCTTCTCTGGCGCTCGGCGTGCTCTACGCCGAAGGCTCAAGACGCTATTTGGATTCCTTGTCGACGTATACAAGGCGACGTATGACGATGGCCGCCAAGGCAAGCGTCGATGAGGTGCTGCACGTGCCGGCAGCGCTTGCTTTGCGGCAAAGACCCGGCATTGCAGGCGTGAGAAGCACTTTCGGCACGGCAACGGAATTGCTCAACAGCCTGCGCTTGATGTTCTCGCGCTTGGGCAGCCATGTCTGTCCCAACGGTCACCATGTGCCTCCCACGCTGGCGGTTGCCGCAGAAAAAGAGATCGTCTGTTCGGAGTGCGGAGCGCATTTCTTTGGGCCTTCCGCAGAGGATTTGTCTTTTAACGGCGCCGGTGCATGTCCGTCCTGCAGCGGCACGGGCATTGTGCGCACGGTCGATCGTTCGACGCTTGTGCCAGACGAAACGCTCACTATAGAAGAAGGAGCCGTGGTGGTTTGGGGCTCATTGATGTGGTCTTTGATGGTCGATGTGTGCCGAGAGATGGGCGTGCGCACGAATGTACCGTTCAAAGACCTGACGGCTCATGAAAAGGAGATTGTTTTCGACGGTCCGGCTGAAAAAAAGCACATTCTCTACAAAGGCGGCAAGAATTCCAATCCGACAGAACTTGACTTTACATATTTCAGTGCCGTGCGCACGGTTGAAAATGCACTCTCCAAGGTCAAGGACGAGTCAGGAATGAAGCGCGTGGCGAAGTTTCTCAAAGAAGAGCCATGCCCGACATGCGCCGGAACTCGCTTGTCCGAGAAGGCAAGAGCGCCATTGGTGCGCGGCATTACGCTTGCCCAAGCCTGCAGCAAAACTCTTGCTGAGCTCGTCGACTGGGTCAGGGGCGTGCCGCAGACGATGCCCGAAGAGATGAGGCTCATGGCGCAGAGCATCTGCGAATCGTTTCTGGAAAACGCAAAGCGCCTGTGCGATCTGGGCTTGAGCTACCTAAGCCTTGATCGCGCATCTTCTACGCTGTCGACCGGCGAGCGGCAGCGCATGCAGCTTGCGCGCGCCGTCAGAAATCGCACCACAGGCGTGCTCTACGTTTTGGATGAACCTTCGATCGGCCTGCACCCGAGCAATATTGAGGGACTGATTGCGGTCATGCACGACCTTGTGGCCGACGGAAATTCCGTGGTGTTCGTCGATCATGACGTGCAGATTCTCAAGGCGGCCGATCACTTAATTGAAATGGGGCCGGGGGCGGGCGCCGAGGGAGGCGTGCTCATCGCTCAGGGAACAGTGAAGGAGCTTGCCTGCAATAGGGCTTCTCGCATCGGACCGTTTCTTGCCGGTCAAGCGGTTGCTGTGAGGCAGCCCTCTGCGGCAGACCAGATTTTTGAAAAAGGCTCGATTTTGCTCGAGACCGGAGCAATTCATACGGTCAAGCCTCTTTCAGTGCGCATTCCAAAAGGACGATTGACGGTCGTCACCGGCGTTTCCGGCTCGGGCAAGACCACGCTTGTGCTCGAAAGTCTTGTGCCTGCGCTGGCCGCGCGCACAGCAGGAAAAGAACTTCCTGCGCACGTCAGAAGTCTTGAGGCTCCCGGCATTGCGGCCGTTAAGCTCATCGATGCCTCGCCCATCGGAGTCAACGTGCGCTCGACCGTGGCCACTTACGCCAACGTGCACGATGAGCTGCGCAAGGTGTTTGCCAAAACGCCCCAGGCTAAGGAGCAGGGCTTTAAAGCCGGAGACTTTTCCTACAACACGGGAAGGCTGCGCTGCGCGACTTGCGACGGAACGGGAGAAGTCAATCTTGACGTGCAGTTTTTGCCCGATGTGAGCATCGATTGCCCGGACTGCTGCGGCAGCCGCTATGGTCGCGAAGCGCAGACGGTGCGGTTTGTCAATAAAAAGGGCAGCAGCTACACGCTGCCCGAACTTATGGAAATGGATGTGCACTCGGCGCTTGAGGCCTGCAGCGGGCTGACAACGGTTTGCCGCAGGCTGCAGACGCTTGACGATCTTGGTCTGGGATACCTGACGCTGGGCGAGGCGACGCCCAATCTTTCGGGCGGCGAGGCGCAAAGGCTCAAGCTTGCAGGCGAAATCGGCCGCTCGCAGCAAAGTTCCGTGTTTGTGTTCGACGAACCGACTATCGGCCTTCATCCGCTTGATGTGCGCACGCTTCTAGAAGTCATTGACCGGTTGATCGAAAGCGGCGCAACGGTCGTTGTCATTGAACACGACCTTGACGTCATTCGCAATGCCGACTGGATCATCGATATGGGTCCTGAAGGAGGAGCAGCAGGGGGAATGATCGTGGCGGCTGGAACGCAGCAGCAAATCAGAGCATGTCCGGAAAGCCGCACTGGGCGCTATATATAACGTCGCGCAGGTCAAACATCGAGTTTGGCGGC
This sequence comes from uncultured Duodenibacillus sp., assembly GCA_944388865.1. GTDB lineage: Bacteria > Pseudomonadota > Gammaproteobacteria > Burkholderiales > Burkholderiaceae_F > Duodenibacillus. Next base: position 22,427 of record CALXKM010000019.1, read on the forward strand.
CCGGAGAATCAAACAAATGCGGCCTAATTGACGTCCCTTTTCGCGCAATGGGAGTTTATTTGCTTGTGGGTGCGCTGCGGCCTTGATTTTCCAAGGCAATTCAGTACAATAAAGCGTTTTCTTTCACGGTGCAGGCCTCGACACCGGCACCGCACGTTTAACCGCCAATTATTTAGGTGAATTACATGTCTGAACAGATCAACAAGGCTGAAATCGTTGCCAAGTTTGCCCGCACGCCCGGTGATACCGGTTCTCCTGAAGTCCAGGTCGCTCTGCTGACGGCCCGCATCAACTCTCTGACCGGTCACTTCAAGGAACACAAGAAGGATCACCACTCCCGCCGCGGTCTGCTGAAGATGGTCAGCCGTCGCCGCAAGCTTCTTGACTACCTCAAGGGCAAGGACGTCAATGCGTATCGCAAGCTCATCGATACGCTCGGCCTGCGCAAGTAATCTGCTGCAAAAAATCAGCGGCCTGTTTGCCCGAAAGCAAGCAGGCCGTCAGTTTGTCGCAGGACTGAGGACAAAGGCGCCTCAGACTTCTCTTTTCGTTCTTTAGAGCTCTTTCTCATTTCGTTTCATCCCGGTCGGCACGCTTTGCTTGATGGTCAGCGCGCGTTGCGACACAAGGGCTTTTCTTCACGTTTTTCCGAGATTTCTGAAAGCTTCTGTGCCGCAGCGTGCCGTCGGTCTGCCTGCCGCAGAGCTCTTTCGAGGCTGCAGCTCAGACGACAGCAAGCCGTGAAGACCGGGTGAGCAGCTCAATTCATTTATTTGAAGGAACACTCACACATGTCTATGTTCAACAAAGTCTCCAAGAGCTTTCGGTTCGGAGATCACAACGTTACCCTGACCACGGGTGAAATCGCGCGCCAAGCCAGCGGCGCAGTCATCTGCCAGATGGACGATACAGTGGTGCTCGCCACGGTCGTTGCCAAGAAGGAAGCCAAGCCCGGTCAGGACTTCTTCCCGCTCACGGTCGACTACATCGAGAAGGCTTACGCTGCCGGCAAGTTCCCCGGCGGGTTCTTTAAGCGCGAAGGCCGCCCTTCGGAAAAGGAAACTCTGACGAGCCGTCTGATCGACCGTCCGATTCGTCCGCTTTTCCCGGACGGATTCTTCAACGAAGTGCAGGTCATCATCCATGTGCTCTCTGTGGATCCTGAAGTCGATCCCGATATTCCCTCCATGATCGGCGCATCCGCCGCTCTGACGATTTCTGGCATTCCGTTCAAGGGCCCGATCGGCGCCTGCCGCGTGGGCTACATCAATGATCAGTTCGTGGTCAACCCGAAGGTGAGCCAGCTCAAAGACAGCCGTCTTGATCTCGTGGTTGCCGGCACCGAACGCGCCGTGCTGATGGTTGAGTCCGAAGCTGACCGTCTGCCCGAAAAGACGATGCTCGATGCCGTCATGTTCGGTCATCAGCAGATGCAGGTTGCCATCAATGCCATTCATGAGCTGACGGCCGAAGCCGGCAAGCCCGCTTGGGATTGGCAGCCCGCCCCGAAGAATGAAGCGCTCATTGCCCGCATTGAAGAGATTGCGCGCGCCGGGCTCGAAGAGGCCTACACGATTCGCTCCAAGCAGCAGCGCAACGACAAGCTTCGCGAAGTCTATGAGCTCGTCGAGAAGACGCTTGTCGAAGATGCCGAAAAGGCCGGTGCTGAAGCACCCGACATGAACGAAGTGCACGGCATTCTCTTTGAGATGGAAGCGCATATCGTGCGCGGCAACATTCTTGCCGGCAAGCCCCGTATTGACGGCCGCGACACCCGCACGGTGCGTCCCATCGAGATTCGTCAGTCGATCCTGCCCCGCACCCACGGCTCGGCGCTCTTTACGCGCGGCGAGACGCAGGCGCTGGTTCTCACCACGCTTGGCACCAAGCAAGATGAGCAGATCGTCGACGGCATCATGGGCGAAAGCCGCGACCGCTTCATCCTGCACTACAACATGCCTCCCTTTGCAACCGGTGAAACCGGCCGCGTGGGAAGCCCCAAGCGCCGTGAGATCGGCCATGGTCGTCTGGCTAAGCGCGCTCTGAAGGCAGTGCTGCCGAGCGCCGAAGAGTTCAACTATACGATTCGCGTTGTCTCCGAAATCTGCGAATCGAATGGTTCGTCTTCCATGGCTTCCGTCTGCGGCGGATGTCTGTCGATGCTCGACGCCGGCGTTCCTTTGAAGGACTATGTTGCGGGCGTGGCTATGGGCCTCATCAAGGAAGGCAACAAGTTTGCTGTTCTGACCGACATTTTGGGCGACGAAGACCACCTGGGCGACATGGACTTCAAGGTGGCTGGTACCGAAAATGGCGTGACCGCTCTGCAGATGGACATCAAGATTGAAGGCATTACGGCTGAAATCATGCAGGCTGCGCTTGCTCAGGCTCATGAAGGCCGCATGCACATTTTGGGCAAGATGCATGAAATGGCCGGCGACGGCGCCAAGGAACTCTCCGTTTGGGCTCCGCGTCTGCTCTCGCTCAAGATCAATCCTGAGAAGATCCGCGACGTCATCGGCAAGGGCGGCGCAACGATTCGTGCGTTGTGCGAAGAAACCGGCTGCCAGATCAACGTCGAAGACGACGGCATGGTGACGATTGCCTCCAACGATACGGCTCAGGCCGAAATCGCCAAGAAGCGCATTGAAGAGATCACCGCTGAACTCGAAGTCGGCCAGATCTACGAAGGCAAGGTGATCAAACTGCTTGATTTCGGTGCAATCGTCAGCCTGCTGCCCGGCAAGGATGGTCTGCTGCACATCAGCCAGATTGCCAACGAGCGCGTGCATCAGGTTTCGGACTACCTTTCCGAAGATCAGACGGTGCGCGTGAAGGTGATCGGCTTTGACGATCGCGGCCGCGTGCGTTTGTCGATGAAGGCTCTTTTAAACGACGACGCTCAGTAAATCGACAGACGTTGCCCAAAAGGATGCAGACTTTCCCTTTGGGCAGTTTGCCTTTGCTCTGACAGGTGCGCTTGAGCCGACAGTGCTCGGCGCGCCTGAGAAAATGGAAAAAGACGGGCCGAAAGTGGCAGAAACCGTTGATTTCATTAAAATTCACAGACTCGCATTATCCTGGAGTTGAATACTATGACGCGCCAAAGGCTGGTCGTAGCTAATTGGAAGATGAACGGCTCTCTTGAGGCCAATGCGGCCTGGGCTGAGGGCTGGATGCGTCTTGAACGCCCTGCGTGCGAGGCGGCCGTTTGCGCTCCGTTCGTGTACTTGGCGCAGATGAAGCCGCTTTTGGCTCAGGCTGGTCTTGGGCTTGGAGCGCAGAATGTGAGTCAGCATGCAGCCGGCGCTTATACGGGCGAAGTCTCAGCGCAGATGCTTGTTGATGCCGGCGTTGAGTGGGTCATCATCGGTCACTCGGAGCGCCGCACGCTTTTTGGCGAAACCAATGCGGTGGTGGCCTCCAAAGTGAAGGCAGCGCTTGCTGCCGGACTCAAGCCCATCGTTTGCGTGGGCGAGACGCTTCAGGAGCGTGAATCGAGTCAGACGCTTCGCGTCGTCGAAGAGCAGCTCGGCGCCGTCATCTCCGAGGTAGGTGCAAAAGCGCTTGCCTCCTGCGCTGTTGCCTATGAACCTGTCTGGGCAATCGGCACGGGCAAGAGCGCGACTCCTGAGATTGCTCAGCACGTTCACGCAGCGCTTCGCGATGCAGTTGCCCGCTTTGATGTTGAGACTGCTCGGCAGCTTCGCATCCTCTACGGCGGCAGCGTCAAGCCTTCGAATGCGGCCGAGCTCTTTGCTCAGCCCGATATCGACGGCGGCTTGATCGGCGGCGCAGCGCTCAAGAGCGAAGATTTTCATGCAATTTGCGCGGCATGATGCGCGCAAGTCGTTTTTTTCAACACTTGACATACAACTATTAGAGAAAGCTCAAATGCAGATGTTGATGAGTGTTGCAATTGTGGTTCAGATCATTGCCGCGGTTGCAGTCATTATTTTGGTCCTGCTGCAGCACGGCAAGGGTGCTGATCTCGGTGCAGCCTTTGGCGCCGGCGCTTCCGGTTCGCTTTTCGGTGCAACGGGGTCGGCCAATTTTCTGTCGCGTTCTACGGCTATTGCTGCGACGGTGTTTTTCTGCGCGACGATCGCCATCACCCTTGGTTCGGGCGTCTTTCAGAAGAGCGCTGAGAAGAAGGCCGGCGGCGTTTTGGGTTCTGTAACGACCGAACAGGCTGCGGGAGCAGAAAATTCTGCACAGGGTGGTGCAAACGACTTGCAATCCAACCAGATTCCGCGCTAAAATACTCATCTTCGCTGAACGGAAACGGACAGCGAAGATATAAGAAAAATTTGCAAGCGGTCGTGGCGAAATTGGTAGACGCGCAGCCTTGAGGTGGCTGTGGCGAGAGTCATGAGAGTTCGAGTCTCTCCGACCGCACCAAGCACTGGGGTATCGCCAAGTCCGGTTAAGGCAGCGGATTCTGAATCCGCCATTCGTAGGTTCGAATCCTACTACCCCTGCCAGAAACCCACGGGTTTTGTGCTGCAGTGCAAATTTTCTTGCTTTTTCCGCTGTTTCATATAAAATGGCGGTCCGCGAAGCGAAAGCTGAGCGAAAAAAATCTGAACATGCGGTCGTGGCGAAATTGGTAGACGCGCAGCCTTGAGGTGGCTGTGGCGAGAGTCATGAGAGTTCGAGTCTCTCCGACCGCACCAGGCACTGGGGTATCGCCAAGTCCGGTTAAGGCAGCGGATTCTGAATCCGCCATTCGTAGGTTCGAATCCTACTACCCCTGCCAATTGTGCCGATGTTCTCAGAAAAGAAGGGTCGAGACGTTGTGTCCGGCTCTTTTTTTTCGCCCGAAATTTCTTCGGTATTCAAAAGCTTCGAGTTTTCTCGGCGCGAAGCGCGCTGCAAAAGGTAAAAAAAGGCCTGCAGCGTAAATTCTGCAGGCACTTTTTTCAAGAAGGCAAGCGCAGCTTTCCACTAAAAGCTCATCGCGCCCATCCAGGTGATGATCAGCGCGTTGATCAAGTCGATCAGGAAAGCGCCGACAATGCTGACGATAAGCCATGACTGCGGATTTGCACCGTATTTCTCGCTGATGGCCTGCATGTTGGCCAGACCATTGGCAGTTGCGCCCATCGAAAAGCCGATGCCGCCCACCGTGAGCATCACGGCTGTATAGTCGCGTCCAAACAGGCCAAAGAGCACAAAGTAGGCATAGATCATCATCAGAATCGTTTGGCACAGCAAAATGATGACCAGCGGCAGCGCAAGATGCACGAGCTCGTGGAGCTTGAGCGAATTGATGGCCATCGTTACGAAGAGCACAAGGCTGATGTCGGCGACGGCATTCAAACCGGTTTTGTCAATCTGAAGCTTGCCCGTGAAGTCGGCAATGTTGCGCACGATGGCGGCAATAATCATCGAGCCGATGTAGCCCGGCAGCGTAATGAACTGGCCAAGATAGTTGCTCAGAAACGTGCCTAGGGCCATGCACACGGCAATCATGCCGCCAGCTTTAAAGAGCTGCTCAGTAAAGCTCGGGTGTTCGGCCGAATGTTCGTCAATGACGTCGGTTTTCACCTCTTCGGGAACATTGAGCTCTTTGGCCATGTCTGGATCGGTAAGCGGCGTTTTAACTTTGTAGCGGCGAATGAGCCATTCGCCGAACGGTCCGCCGATTGTAAGGGCTGCAACCATGCCGAAAGTCGCTGAAGTCACGGCAACGACCGTGCCCCCGGTTGTCCCGTAGAGATCTTCAAAGTAGGGGCCAAATGCTGCCGACGTGCCCAGTCCGCCCATCATGGAAACGGAACCTGCAAGAATGCCGTAGTGAAAGTCATACCCCATCGATTCTGTTACGACAATGCCGATGCCGTTTTGTACAAAGCAAAGCACCGTTACGGCCAGCAGAAAGCAAACAAGAAGTTTTCCGCCCTGAGCGATGAGCTTGAGGCTGGCCATCATGCCGATGGTTGTAAAAAAGGCAAGCATCAGCATCGACTGCAGCTTGGAGTCAAAGTGAACCTGCAGGATGCCGCTTGCTTCAAGAATGGACAAAACGAGCGCCACGGGCATGCCGCCTACGACCGGGCTCGGTACGGAAAAGCGTTCGAGAAAACTGATTTTCTTTTTGAGCCAGACGCCGCCGTAGTAGGCTAAAACGGCCAGCGCAAGCGCCTGCACCATATCGACGTTAACTATCAGCATGTCATTGGCTGCATTTTCAATCGCCACGAAATCCTCCCTTGTAATGTTTATGAAAGAACCGCCGGCGCAAAAAGCTCCCCTTTCGGGCGTTTTGCGCAATGGTGATTCGTGGTGTTGGTTTGATTGCTTATCCCAAATGTTGTTTTTTTACTAGCAAAATCGGGAACCCATAATTTTCCCCAACTTTGCTGCATTTGGCAAGAGCCGAAAAAAGCACCTGCACCGTTTGAAAAAAGATTTCGCAGGCAAAGCGAACTTTTCGCGGGCTATGTATGCTCAAGCCACGCAAGAAGTTGGTTTTGAAGCTCGAGCGCATCACTTTTTCCCATGTTGTAGGCAAGTTCGATTTCGTTGGGATCATGCGAGAGCCTGCCTACGGGAATCGGCTTGGCGGGGCGAATGACGAAGGCTGATTGCGCCTGCTGCTGTTTTTGGATATAGGCCTGCGTGCGCTCGTAATGGGCCGGACTGTTTTCAAAAGTGCGGCAGAAGTTTGGATAGCGTCGATAAAAGACGCGCGCCAAAATAGCATCCCGGTCTTTGACGTGATGCTCCTGCGGATGCGTGAGCACAACGATGTTGCGCGCAAAGCCCATCTCTTCAAAAGCCTTGAGCGGCACGCGATCCGAGCAGCCGCCGTCGAGCAGCTTCTTGCCTTGATACTCAATTGGTCGGGAAACATAGGGCAGGGAAGCCGAGGCAATGAGCGCAGGCATCTCTTCGATGCAGTTGCGCATGCGCAGATACTCCGGTCTGCCGGTTTCAATATTGGTGCTTACTGCCCAAAAGCCGATGCCCGAGTTTTCAAAGGCTTCTTCATCGAATGGTTCAAGCTCGGAGGGAATCACGCGATAGCAAAAGTCATTGTCAACAATGCTGCCGGTTCTCAGAAGCGTGCGCAGACTGAAAAACCTTGGATCCTTGCAAAAGCGCTTGTAGATGCGATAGCTCCTTTCTTTTTGTCCGGAAACGAATGAGCAGCCATGGATTGCTCCGGCAGACACGCCGATGACGCCTTCAATGGGTAGATGCAGATCGTGCAGCACGTCAAGGACGCCGGCGGCATAAATCGCGCGCACGCCGCCGCCTTCGACGACAAGACCAAGACGAGAGGTTGCTGAAGAGCTCATGCTGCAGGACTTTCGAAATTGCATAAAAGGAAGAAAACCAAAATTTCTGCTCGCCTCGAATGCCTCGGCAGAAAGCACGAAGCTTAGTCTTTTTTGGCGGAACTCGGTAAATCAGCTTTGCTCAGAGAGCCTTCGAAAATGAAACTTCGGAAGTACGACGGCTTCTTCTTGATCGTTTTTGCGATCTTTCCATGCGACGATAAAGCCGATTTCAGCCCGCTCAATCATCCAGCCGGCCGCTTGCATTTTCTGCAGCCGAGTCATGCCTTTTTCCGACATGCGCAGGACATTTTTGAGCCCAAAGCGAGTGTTTGCCTGAAACATTTTTGGCGAGTCCTGCCGAGCAAGAAGTTCTTGGCCGCTTCTGAGCGAGCAGATAAGTTTTTTCTTGCCGATGAAAAAGTCGAGATGAACGTCGCGCAATGAAAAAGAAACGAAAAGTTTTTCGGGCGGCGTCCAGAACGTGCGGTCAACTTCGTGCACGAATTCCGAACACTGAAGGCGGGAGAAAATCGGCTGGCTTTCATGAATGAAAAGGTTTGATTTTGCCCGCGTGACCGCAACGTACAGGCAGCGTTTTTGCTCGTCGTTCAGGCGGCTCTGCGCATTGTCCAGCCACAAATGCACGGTATCGAATTCCGTGCCTTTGGACTTGTGAATCGTTGAGACCAAGATGCTTTTTTGATGTGCTTCATAAAGGTCTTCTATACGCGACTCGCGCACGAATTCAACAAAATCCGTGTAGTAGCGAGCTTTTTTAGGCGTAATCGAATCATAGAGCTTCGTGAGCTTCAAAAGGATCTCGAAGGAGGTGCTTTCTCGATATGTGCGCGCAATCTTTTCAAGCGCCGCCTCCCAGTCCTCCTGACGAACGAGAGGACAGTCGCATCGCCGTTTGTCAAGTTCGCAAAGAAAGGCTCTTACTTCAAGAATTCTTTCTAATGAAAAATTTGCTTCGGTTTCAACCAATTTAGCCTTGATGCCTGCAGCTGCAAGTGCGCCGAACGCCTCAAGAGCCTGAGCATTGGTGCGCGTGAGAACAGCCGTTGTGCCTGCGGCGGGGCGCTGGCGGTGTTGGTCGGCAATGATTCGTGCAATGGGCTTGGCCAAATGCGCAGAAGACTCGTACAAAATGACGCGCGTTTGACCGCGAGCGTCGTTGACAGCCTTGCCAGGCGAGGATTTCATGCGGCAGCTGATTTTTGCAGCAAAAGTATTTGCAAGATCAACAATGGCAGCTGTGCTGCGGTAGTTTTCGATCATTTCGTAACGTTTGGTGGCGTGATGTTCGGCAAATGATCTGAAAAACTTCGGGTCGGAGCCGCGAAATTCGTAGACGTTTTGATCGTCATCGCCGACGGCGATGACGCGCATTTCCGGGTTGCGCTCAATGAGTGCACGAATGAGATCAAAGTCTGTCTCGTTCATGTCCTGAGCTTCGTCGACAACCAAAACCGACTTGGCAATGCGAGCGGACTCTGCCTTGTGTTCGCGAATCATTGCAGCAGCGTCGGCGACCACGGTTTGAGCGTCTTGCAAAGTGCCGAGCTTGCCCAGCAGGTCAAAGGAAAAGGAGTGGAAGGTTTTGATCTGGGCGTAATGAGCGGCCGAGCCGATAAGTTCAATGAGGCGCTGCTTGAACACGGTTGCCGCAGCGCGTGAAAATGTCAGCACAAGCAGCTGTTCGCTTTTTGTCTCTTCCAGAAGCAAAAGAGAGGCAAGCTTGTGCACTAGTACTTTCGTTTTCCCGCTGCCGGGCCCTGCCGCCACGGCAATGAATTGGGATTGCTTGTCGTTGACGATTTTGCGCTGAATTTCAGACAGCCCATCAAAGAGGCGGCGCGCAGTGCTCTGAGTGATTGGTCTCGAGAGCGCGGCCTCGCTTTCATCTTTGAAGTAACGGCGAATGAAAAGCTTGTAGTCAAGCGAAAAATAGTCTTTGACAAATGCAAGTGCTTGTCCGTAGTCGGCGGCAAGCAGACTTGCATATTTTGCGACAATATGAATCTGTTGAATTTTCTGGCGATAATATCCGTCAAGTTTTTTGTAGTCGTCTTTGCGATACTGCATGCGATTGTCTGCGACCAGGCGCCTAATGGTCATGGCGTTGTAGATCACCAGAAAGCCGCCTTCAAGAGCGAAGGCTTCGATTTTTGACAGATAAAGCAGGGCGTTGCGCACGCTCGCCGTCGTTGCATCTTGATTGAGCAAGGAAAAGCTTTTGCATTGTCTGCTTAGACCGACAAGAGAGAACTTAACGAGCGACTTGCCGTCCGAATAGTTTTCTGCGGGCGGCAGAGAATACAGAATTTCGATGATGCTCGAGCACAGCGCTTTGCGCGACTCAAGACTTTTGACAACAGCTTCGTACTTTCCTTCGAATCGAATGTCTACGCATTGACTGCCGGCATTAATGAGCTGATCAATGAGCCCGGAGATGCGCCAGAAATAAAAGATTGTGCGTATGTTCTTGACGCTCGAGGCAAGAGCATTTTCTAAAGCCTTCGTGTTGAGCTCCTTGAGGCTCACGCGAGGATCCTTTCGGTCTCTAAGCTCATCGGCCAGGAACTTTTCAAGCAAGAAGAAATCTTTGAGCAGGCGCATCGTGTGCTTTTGGGAACCTTTGCTGCCGACGACGGCGCCCATGTCCGTGTCATCCTTGAGAATGCCGGCTTCGCGCAGATCCGTTACGATTTCGATCACTTCGGGCTTCGCAATGCCCAGACGGTCAGACAAATAGTCGATGCGAGATTCAGCTTCGCCCGAGACGGCCATCGATGTGCTGCGTCTGGAGATGAGAGAGCGCATGATTCTTTCGGCTTTCTGCCTCTTGCCAGGATCAGCAAAAGCTTGAACAGAGCTGATTTTTTGAACCGCTTCCTGCTGATTCTTAACTTGAATGCTCGTTGCATATACTCGCGGAGAGTTCATTTCGCGGCGGATGTATTGAGCATCCTCAAGGGCGGCAAGCGCCGTTTTGACTTTTGTCTCGAGTTCTGAGGCGTTGTTGGTCTGCTCGTCGCTCCAGCCGGCGGCTCGGGCAAGTTCCAGTGCAGAACTTGAAAAAGCCTGTCTTGGACCTGCGAGTTCTTTGATGCCGCGCCAGATGTCTTTGATTTCCTTCAGACTCAGCCGGCTTTGAGAAAGCAGCTGAAAGTGCTTTTGCAGATCGCCTTCGCAAAATAAAACCCAGCAGTCAGCCTGCAGGTTGGGATCACGAGCTCCGCGGCCGGCCTCTTGTACGTAGTTTTCTAGAGAAGGCGAAATGTCGTAGTGCACGATCAGCCCAATGTCTTTTTTGTCCACGCCCATGCCGAAGGCATTGGTTGCAACGATGATGCGCACGCGATCAGAGAGAAAATCTTCCTGGTTGCGCTTTTTCTGAGGAGCTGGCATCGGGCCGTTGTAGGCTAGAGCCGGAAAGCCGTCGGTGCTCAAGCGGTTTGCAAGTTCAAGCGTGAGCCTCACTGACGAGACATAGACGATGCAAGGGCAATTTTTTTGCTCAAGAATTTCTCTAAGGCGTGCATACTTTTCTTCGGCATCTTTGACTTCCGTCACTTTGTAGCGAAGATTCGTGCGCACGGATTTCGATGCGAAAATTTTGAGCTCTAATCCCAGTTTTTCCCGAAAGTACTCGCAGATGTCTTGAACAACGCGTTGTCTGGCCGTTGCGGTAAAACACGAAACAGGAATGCGTCGATTGCTGCCGCGAATGCGCTGTACTCTGGCGATGAAGTCGGCAATGAAGAGATAATCGACGCGAAAATCGTGCCCCCAGGCAGAAAAACAGTGTGCTTCATCTATGACAAAGCGTTCAATGCGGCGCGACAGCAGAACTTTTTCTATTGTTTTGGAGCGCAGCGCTTCGGGTGAAAGATAGACAATGCTAGCCGTTCCATTGATGACGAGCTCGTAGGCTTTTGCGCGCTCTACGGGATCGAGCATTCCGTTGATGGTTGCTGCTTCGCTGATGCCCGCTTGCATTAGGTGATCGACCTGATCCTTCATCAGAGATTGCAGCGGAGAGATGACGACTGTGAGTCCGCGGCTTGCCTGCGCAGCCATGAGAGCCGGCAACTGAAAAGCCAACGATTTGCCGCCTCCTGTCGGAAAGATGGCTAGAAGCGATTCGTCGTTAATTGCGGCCTGAGCCGCAAGCTCTTGAAGTGGTTCGCCCGCATAGAGGCGAAATTGATCAAAGCCAAAAAAGCGACGCAGCCCGACGTGGAGATTCAAAGCGCTGCTGCAGTACTTGCAGCCCATTTGGCAGCAGGTGCTGCGCAGCCTTTGCATCACCGTTTCTATCGACGGAAAACGGTGCATCAGCCAAGCCGGCGTTGTTGACGAGCCGTCGTCTGCGCTGATCAGAGCAAGCGAATAGGCAAGTTCAACGGAGGCCTCGGCAATCAGCCCAAGCACATCGGCATGCGAGCAGAGCTTGCCTTCAAAAAAGTCCAATATGAGCGCGGCGGTTTGTTTGCTCTCAACGATGGCCTCGTCGTCCGAGCAGAGTCCTGCGGCTCGCAGGTAGGCAAAAAAACCTTCAAAAGCTCGGTGTTTTCGCAGCAGCAAACCATAAATGCGCTGCAGCGGACGAGGCAGCTTGCAGAACTCGGCAGCAGATTCGTCAAAGACAATTTTTGCTTTACCGGCATCGGCTACAGGATCGTTGAGCTGTTCGGAGACGATTTTGTCGTCTTTTACAAGCCGGTGATAAGGCTTTTTGGGAAAAAGCAGAGCCGAAAGATAAAGCGTGTCAATGAGCGGCTTGTGAAAATGAATGCCGAACTTCTCAAGCATCGGCACGTCGAAATCAACAATGTTGTGCCCGCAGATAAAGTGCGCGTCGCGCACAAACTCAACAAAAGGAGCCGCGCGGCTGCTGCGGAAAGTGCCGCCGTCTTCGCGCAATGCGCCAAGCTCAAGGAGTCTGCTATCGTCGCAGGAAATCTCGGCATCAATGAAGACGACATGCGGCTGATCCATGGAAAGAAAAAGCGTCTGAGAACCCGGTTGTTAAAAGCAGCGCACGCCTGAAAATGGCGGCTGATGGAATTCAGCAATTTTAGCCGCGCAGTCCAATGCACATGCGATGGTTTTGCAGACGCGACCGGTATCTTGCGGCAGATTGCAGAAGAATCGTCGAGAGCTGCATAAGCCTCAGAGTGCATTTTTGGTCTACACTCGGCAAAGCTGCTTATCCTGCAGCTCATCGACGGCAAACAAAAAGGCGAAAAAATGCTGCACTTTGATACTGACTACATGCGCGGGGCGCATCCCGAGGTAATGAAAAGACTCATGGAGACCAATCTGCTGCAAACTCCTGGGTATGGAACAGACCAATACACGGCTCACGCACGAGAACTCATCGTCAAGGCCTGCGGGCTTGAAGACGGCAAGGTGTTTTTCCTCTCGGGCGGCACCCAGACCAATGCCACGGTCATCGACAGCGTGCTTGCTCGTCATGAAGGCGTTTTGGCCGTAGAAACCGCGCACATCAACGTGCACGAGGCTGGAGCCATTGAGGCCTGTGGCCACAAAGTGCTCACGCTGCCTTCGCATCAGGGCAAGATGTGGGCTGAAGATCTGCAAAAGTGGCTGGATGATTTTTTTGGCGACGACACCTATGAGCACATGGTCGCTCCCGGCATGGTCTATATCTCGCATCCTACCGAGCTTGGCACTTTGTATTCGCTCTCGGAGCTTGAAGCCATCAGCGCGATTTGCCGCAAGGCGCATATTGCCTTGTATCTGGACGGGGCTCGTTTGGGGTATGGCCTGGCTTCGCCTGAGGCCGATGTGACGCTCAAGGACATTGCGAGGCTTTGCGACGTTTTCTACATCGGCGGCACCAAAGCAGGCGCGCTTTTCGGCGAGGCCGTCGTCGTCAGCAACCCCGAACTTTTTGCGCATGCCGTGCCGCTCATCAAGCGCCATGGCGCGCTGATGGCCAAGGGCAGACTGATCAGCGTGCAGTTTGAGAGACTTTTTACGGACGATCTCTACGTAGAGATTGCCCGCAGCGCTGTTGCCAGAGCAATGCAGCTCAAAGAGGCCTTTGTGCGGGCGGGGTTTGAGCTTTTTATTGATTCGCCTACCAATCAGCAGTTTTTCGTGCTCCCCAACGAGGTCATCGATCGACTGCAGAGCGCGGCGACTTTTGAGCTTTGGGGACCAAGAGGAGAAAAGAAAACGCCTGTGCGCTTTGTGACCGACTGGGCAACGAGCGAGGATGACGTCAAGGCGCTGATTGAATTGCTCTGATGCTTTGCAGCCTTTTTTGCGCGGGCTTTTTTATTTCTGAATTGCCGCTCAACTCGTTTTGTGCAGAGGTTCGCTGCCAGCCGGATTGCTCCGGCCGGCTCCTTTGCGTTGGCTGTAATACAGCAAGAGAATCAACGCCGCAGAGCGAAAAACTTGACAAAAGAGCCCGAACATCGGACACTCTCAGGTGCTTTTGTTGAAATATTCGAAGCAGTCGTCGGCTGCTTCAATTTTCTGACGCCATGAAGTCTCGCAGCCTCATTCTTTTTTCCTTTGCTGCCGCGACCGCCTACTGCCGGTCGTGCCTCATGCGGCCTGCACTCTGATCTGCTTGTGGGCCGCAGTTTTGACGCGGCTTCAGCCTTTGCCGGACGTTCTCATAGAAAACCCATTTTTTGCAGATCTGCGGGTCTAAAAGCCTGCGCTGCAGGATGTGGTCCGGTTCGAGAAAAATACCCAATCAGCAATTACACGCAACATGCTTGAACTAAAGCACATTACAAAAACGTTTCAAACCGAAGCAGGTGCCGTCACTGCCGTTGACGATGTATCGCTTTCGATTCGTCCCGGAGAGATTTTCGGCATCATCGGCTTTTCGGGTGCAGGAAAATCCACGCTTGTGCGCTGCATCAATTTGCTCGAAAGGCCGACTTCGGGTGAAGTCATCGTCGACGGCACTGATCTCACAAAGCTTTCGGACGCTGAGCTGCGCGTCGTGCGCCGCCGCATCGGCATGATTTTTCAGCACTTCAATCTCATGCCCAGCCGCACGGTGTTCGGCAACATCGCGCTTGCACTGCGTCACTCCGGTCTTGATAAAGAGGCCAAGGCTCGAAAAATCAAAGAGCTCCTTGCCCTTGTGGGGTTGTCCGACAAGATCAACGCCTATCCGGCGCAGCTCTCGGGCGGGCAAAAGCAGCGCGTAGCCATTGCTAGAGCGCTTGCCAATGATCCCAAGGTGCTTTTGTGCGACGAGGCTACAAGCGCGCTTGATCCGCAGACAACGCACTCCATTTTGAAGCTTCTCAAGGAAGTCAATCAAAAGCTCAAGCTCACGATTGTGGTCATCACGCATCAGATGGCAGTCATCAAGGAAATTTGCGATCGCGTGGCGGTGATGAAAAAGGGCCGCATCATTGAAGAGGGCAGCATTACGGAGATTTTTGCGCACCCGCAGGCCGATCTCACCAAGGACTTCATCAATACGGCCAACAACGTCAAGAAGTTTCTTGAGGTGGTCTCAAGCGGCGAGCTTGCCTCCGAACTCAATGCGGGCGACAAGGTGCTGCTGCTGACCTATACGGGAAAATCGGCAGGCGAGCCGATGGTGGTGGCGCTCTACGAGCGCTTTCACGTCAAGGCAAACATTGTTTTTGGCAACATTGACTTCATTCAAGGCTCGGCGCTCGGCAAACTCGGCGTCGTGCTCTCGGGCGAGCCTGAGGCCGTTGCAGCTGCTCAGCAGTATTTAAGAGACAACGGCGTTGCCATTGAGGAGCTTTCGTAAAAATGGACTTCATCAACACCTTGATGCCCAATTTCGAGCGTCTGAGCGGCGAACTGCTCGAGTGCATTGGGCAAACCTTCACGATGCTTGCCGTCTCAGGCACCATTGCCTGGGTTCTGGGCGTGGCCGTCGGCGTACTTTTGATTGTGTGCCGCCCTCACGGCATCCTTGAAAATCGCGTGCTTTTCACGATTTTCGATCGAGGCATCGACATCATCCGCTCCATTCCCTTCATCATTCTCATCGTGCTGCTTATCCCTGTGAGCCGCTTTTTGGTCGGAACGGGTTCGGGCGTGACGGGCTCCTTTGTGGCGCTCGTTGCCGGCACCGTGCCTTTTTTTGCCCGCCAGATCGAGTCGGTGCTCTCAGACATCGACCACGGTCTGATTGAAGCAAGTCAGGCCATGGGCTTTTCGCCGCGCGAGATCATCTTCAGCGTCTATCTGAAGGAAAGCATTCCGGGCATTACCCGCGTGACGATGATTACCTTCGTCAGCCTGGTCGGCATCACGGCCATTGCAGGGGCCATCGGCGCGGGCGGTTTGGGCGACTTTGCCATTCGCTACGGCTACCAAATGGGCTATCGGGATATGATTTGGCTCACCGTAATCATCATTTTGCTCATCATCAGCGTTTTCCAATTTTTCGGCAACATCATCATCCGCAAATCCACGCATTAGGCTTGCGATTCAGCGTTCATAGGGAGAAAAGAAAAATGCACATCAATTCGGGTCTGACCAAGTTTGCCGTCGGCGCTGCCGCGGCCGCTGTCTGCGCAGTCTCTCTGACTGGGTGCGGCGACGACAAGAACGAGGCAGCTGCTTCCGGCACGACGGTCGTCAAGGTCGGCGTTGTGGGCGACTACAACGCACAGTGGGATACGATCAACGAAATTCTTAAAAAGGACAAAATCACCATCAAGCTGGTGAAATTTTCCGACTACGCCACTCCAAACCGCGCGCTTGCCGATGGCGAAATTGATCTCAACGCTTTCCAGCACAAGGCCTATCTTGCCAACGACATTGCCCGCAACGGCTACAAGATTGAAGCAATCGGGGATACGATCATCACGCCGCTGCGCGTGTTCAACAACAAAAACAAGCTCAAGTCCATGAACGAGGTCAAGGACGGCGACATCTTTGCCATTCCGAGCGACCTCACCAACGGCGGCCGCGCGCTCAAGGTGCTTGAAGCGGCAGGGCTAATCGTCTGCGATCCGGCCAAGGGCTATGTTCCCACCAAGACCGACATCACAAAGTACAACGTCAAGATCGAAATTCGCGAAGCCGAGTCAGGCGTGCTCTACAACATTTTGCCCGACGTTTCGGCTGCGCTCATCAACGGCGGCAATGCCTATACCGCTGGGCTTGACGCCGTCAAGGATTCGATCTTTGCCGAAAACATCAACGCCAAGGAAAATCCCAACGTCGGGCAGCTCTACAACGTGATCGTCGCGCGCAGCAAAGATAAGGACAATCCTGTCTACAAGAAGGTGGTCGAAGCCTACCATACGCAGCAGACTGCCAAGACGCTCATGGATGTCTACAAGGGCGCCTTTACGCCGGTCTGGGCGGGTTCTGAAAACTACAAGTATTAATTTCTGATTTTTGCATCAGTCGTCCGCACGAAGCTTTTTCGGCATGCATCCGGCCGCAGACTTTGTGCGGGCAAATTTTTTTTGCGGACAATTTCAAATGCTTCATATCGATCCGTTCGTGCTCGAACAAAAGGACTACATCGTCAATATGCGCAGATACTTTCATGCGCATCCTGAAATCAGCCTCAAGGAGTACAAAACAAGCGCGCGCATTATTGAAGAGCTCGAACGCGAGGGCATCGAGTACGAGCGCGTGGGCGAAACAGGCGTATTTGCCCGCATTGTCGGCAAAAAGATTTCGGATAAGAAAGGCCGCGTGGTGGCGCTGCGCGCTGATATGGATGCGCTGGGCATGCAGGACCTAAAGAGCTGCCCGTACGCTTCGCAAAACGAAGGGCTCTGCCACGCCTGCGGTCATGACGGACATACGGCGACGCTTTTGGCAGCGGCTCGCATCCTCAAGGCGCGCGAAAACGAGTTTTGCGGTGAAGTGAGGCTCTTTTTTCAGCAGGCCGAAGAAATCGGTCAGGGTGCGCGTCAGTTTGTGGCTGCGGGACTTCTTGAGGGCGTAGACCGACTTTTTGGCGCGCATGTCAGCAGCTCTCTTGACGTCGGACAGGTTTCGGCCGTTGCGGGGCCCATCAATGCGAGCTGCGACTTTTTCCGCATCAGCGTCAAGGGCAAGGGCGCGCATGTCTCCAAGCCCAATATGGGCATTGATGCGCTCTACGTTGCAAGCCAGATCGTGGTGGCGCTGCAAAGCATCGTTGCGCGCAGCACCGATCCGATGGATGCGGTCGTCGTCGGCGTGGGCAAGGCCTGGGCCGGCACGCAGTACAACATTGTGGCCGAAGAGGCGGTGCTCGAAGGCACAACGCGCACCTTTACGCCCGAGGTGCGTGAATTCACCAATAGGCGCGTCGAGGAAATCGCCAAGCAGACGGCTGCGCTTTATGGCGCCCAGGCTTCAGTGACGTTTAAAAATTACTCCTCGCCACTGATTACTGACGCCAAGGCAACGGCAGAAGTGCGCCGCATTGCTGAAAAGATCGTCGGCCCCGAAGGAATTGCGGCCGATTATCCCAAGTCGATGAGCGCAGAAGACTTTGCCGACTATTTGCCGCATGTCTGCGGTACGTTCGTGTACTTCGGCACCCGCAGCAAGAAGCCGGGCACCGAGTACTCCAATCACAATGGGCACTTCGACATCGACGAAGACGGTCTGCTCGTGTCCTGCAGCCTGTACGTAAACTACGCGCTTTTTGTGCTCAACGAGCTGCAATAGTTTTCAGAAAGTCCGCTGAAGGCGCCGCTCAACTCTCGACCCATTCGGGGAGCTCTGCGGCGTGGCGCGCGGCAATTCGACCGTAGGCCAGACACTCGGCAACATTGCTCGAGCCCTGATACACGGTGCCCCAGAGCGAACCGAGTTCGCCTGCGGCGTAAAGCCGCTCAATAGGGTGGCCGGCTCTGTCGAGAACCTGCGCGAATTCATTGCGTCGCGGACCGCCCTGCGTGTTGAGAAGCGCTGGGTAGAGTTCTACGGCATAAAACGGAGGCTTGCTGATCGGGGCCGACAAACGCCGAGGCGTGAGGCCGGCCAGAGAATCTTTTTCGGAAAGAGGCTTTTGCATGCGGCGTCCGAACTCTTCGTCGCATCCTTTTTCAACAGCATCGTTCCAGCGCTTGACGCTTGCGCAAAGCGAGCTGCGGTCAACGCCGATAATTCGGGCAAGTTCTTCGAGGGTTTCGGCTTTTTTGACGACGCCGGCTTCAATTTCGCGACTGCAGTCAGCCGACCAGGCATAGCCTTCAATGACCGCGCCGTAGCCGAAACGCTGGTGCGTGAGGCTGCCGGCAAGACGCGCCGCTTCATCAAAAACCGCCCAGCAGGGGATGGCAGGGTAGCAGTGTGCGACCGGATCAAAATTGTTGACGCTGTACAGACACGAGTGAAAGTCGACATCGGCCTCGTTTGCAAAGCGTTTGCCGAACTTGTTGATCCAAATGTAGCCCGGCGTCATCGGCAGAAACGGCAGAGCGCTGTTGAGCCCCGGGACCTGCATGCCGAGAGGACAAGAGTAGGCGCGCATATGCCAGAGTCCGGCGTTGACGGTTTGCGCCATGCGCAGACCGTCGCCCGTGTTGGCGGGAGTTCCCAGAGAGAGCACCCGGCTTGCCTGACAATACTCGTCTAAAGCTTGAGCGTCGCATTCATAGCCGCCGGTGCAGAGGATGACGCCTTTGTTTGCTTTGATCAAAATTTCTTTTTCGTGCTGCCGTGCAAGGACGCCGACCACAGCGTTGTCTTTTACGACAAGTTCCATGGCCGGAGTCTCGTAGAGGACTTGGGCCTGCAGTTTTTCAACCCATTTCTTGAGCGTCATGAAAAGGTTGATGCCGCCCGTCTTAGGCCCCTTGACGTGGTATTTCGTGATGACCTCGGCATGGGGCAGGTGCGGGAAGTTGGCGTGGCCTGCTACCTCAAGCTCGATGTTGGGATCAAGTTCGGCAAAAAACTCTTTTGTTGCCGCTGCCTCTTTGCAAAAATGTCGAACAGCCTCTTCATCCATTTCGCTGGAACCCATTTCGAAGGTTTTGCTGAGATATTCAAAAGCTTTTTGCGCATCCGACGGAATGATGAAGTTGCCGGCAGAAACAGCGGTGTTTCCTCCGCCGCAGGCAAGTTTTTCGAGCACGATGACCGAGCAGCCGAGCCTGCGCGCTTCAATGGCCGCACTGGCTCCTGCGCCGCCGAATCCAACGATGATGATGTCGGACTGATGATCAAACTGCATGCCCTTGCGCCAGGCAAGCGCGCGTACGCCGGCTTTGTCTGGAGACTGTGCAAGAGAGGGATGATGCTTAAGGTTCGTGGTGCTCATAGGAGGCCCCGGAAAAAGAAAAGACGGAAAAGAGACGAGCTTTTTGCCGCAGCTTCAGGCTTGCGGCGCAAGGATGCAAGCAAGCATATTTTGGCTGGAAATTCTTATGAAGAGCTGTTGATTGAACGATATTTTTGCGCTCATCGTGTTTTTGCTTATCGCCGCGGGCGGCTCTTTGGAGTTACGATCGACTGCGAAGCCTTGCTTGCTGAGAAATAAGCGCAGACAAGGCGAGAGAGAAATTTTTCGCAGAGCTTCCTAAAAGGAGAAAAGGCAATGACTTGCAACGGACAACAGCAAGCAGCAAAGTGCTCGCGCAGAAGGTTCTTGGCTTTAGGAGCTGCTTCGGCGCTTACGGCGGCATCTTCTCAGGCGCTCGCCGTGCAGACAGCCGACGATGTCAAATGGAATGAGACGGCCGATGTCGTTGTGCTCGGCTACGGAAACGCAGGCACTAATGCGGCCATTGCCGCGCATGACGCCGGTGCCTCGGTTGTGATTTTGGAAAAGATGGCCGAAGGCGGCGGAAATGTGGCCGTCTCTTCGGGCGGCTTTGTCGTTCCTACTGACAAAAAGGCCTATTACACATATCTTAAGAGCCTCTACGAACTTTCTCATTCGCAGTGGGAGCCGGAACTGCTGGAGGTTTTTTGCGATGAGTCCATGAAGCTGCTTGAATATGTTCAGGCGCTTGAGCCCAAGGCAAAGGTCGGCGTCTATGGTCATGCAGGCTACCAGTCGCTGCCCGGAGCCGACAGCGTGCGCAAGTTTTCCATTCGCGGCGTCCCAGGCAAAAAGGGAGGCGACAGACTCTTCGGCGTGCTTGCGCGAGCCGTCGAATCTCGCGGCATTGCGGTTCATCTAAGTACGCCTGCGCGCCGACTCGTGATGAAAAATGGCGAAGTCATCGGCGTTGAAGCCCTTCGCGGTGGCAAGCCTTTCTTTGTGCGCGCCGCTAAGGCCGTCATCATTGCAACAGGCGGCTTTCAGTGCAATCCCGAGCTTATGCAGACATATATTTTTGGTCAGCCGATGTCGTATCTGGGCAGTCCCGGGCACACCGGCGACGGTCTGCTGATGGCTCAGTCGGCAGGTGCGCAGCTCTGGCACATGAATGCCGTCTCTGCACCTTTGGGAATACAGGTGCCGGGCGTCAAGGCGGGCATTGCATTGGTGACAAGGCAGCCTGCCTTCATCTGGGTTGATCAGTACGGAAAGCGCTTTTGCGATGAAAAAGGACTTGACTACCATTGTTCTTGGATGGCCGTCAATCACTTCGATGCGATTCATCACAAGTATCCGGCCATTCCTTGCTTCATGGTGATGGATGAATCCTACATCAAGGCCGGGCCCATTGTGTCTGCGGGCGGCTCAGGCTATGCAATCAATCGTGAGAACTATGTCTGGAGCAAAGACAACAGCGCCGAGATCAAGTCCGGCGTCATCGTGAAGGCCGATACGCTTGCCGAGCTTGCGCAAAAACTCAACATTCCGGCCAAAGCGCTTGAGAGTACCGTTGCGCAGTGGAATTCGGATTTGAAGACGCACGGCGTCGATACGCAATTTGGCCGTCGAATTTCCGCTGATCCCAAGCAAAAGAGCGTTTTTGTCGGCCGCGACGTCAAGGCCTGGTCGGCGCCTCTTTCAGAAAAAGGTCCCTACTATGCTGTTCGCCTGGTTCCGGTGCTCTACCACACCATGGGCGGTCCGAAGCGCTCAGTCAAGGGAGAGTGCCTTGATACGCAGGGCAAGCCCATTGCCGGGCTTTTCGCCGTGGGCGAACTCGGTTCGCTTTGGGGTTTAACCTATCAAGGCGCGTGCGCGAACTCAGATGCAATGATTTTTGGGCGCATCGCCGGGCGCGAGGCGGCTCGGCTCGCAAGCCGCAGATAAAGCGCTAAGCGAAAAAATAAAGAAGGTGCAGGCTGCGCGAAAAAACGCAGCTGCACCTTTTTGCAAAGCGGACAAAGTCAATCTTTGCGCATAAAAACCTGCAAACTGGCTATTTGCCGAAATATTGCTTTATTTGCGGGCTGTCGGGAGCACCAGCTTTTCGACATCAACGGGTTTTTGCATCATGCCGTTTTCTATGAGAAATGCTTGATCAAGCTTAAGTCCCTCGATGTCTTGGTCGGTGACGGTGCTGTAGTAGTGCGACCAGTCAGCAAGCGTTTGGGCGTCTTTAACAGAGATGCCGTGTTCCTTGGCGCCGAGTTCAATTGCAGCCTTGGAGTTTTTTTGAATCCAGTCAAGGGCTTCGCGGTGCGTGGCAACGACAAGCTTCAAGGCTTCGGGGTTGTTTTGCGCAAAGGACTTGCTTGCCGTGAGCACGAGATTGACGTTGACCAGACCGCGTGCGGTGGCAATCGTCTTGCAGCCGCTTTCCTGAGCTTTGATCACGGCGCTTGCGGCAAGAAGCGCTGCGTCGGCATTGCCCGTCAAAAGCGCTGAAAGCGCGGGCGCAGGATCCATAGAGATGAATTCGACGTCATCAATCGTCATGCCTTCTTTTTTGAGCGCGGCCACAAGCAGCTGATGCAGCACGGTGCCGCGGGGCCCTGCCACCTTCTTTCCGCGCAGATCCTTAATTGAAAGATTTTTTCCCTTGGGGCCCACAATCGCAAATGTGTCGGTCGGGTGCGCAACGCCGTCGGCAATGTAAATCGTGCTGCCTGCGCCGTTGCCCATCAAAAAGGAGGCAGTATTCATGACGGCCGAGACGTCAATGGAGCCGGCGGCCATGGCTTGGGCCTGTTTGGCGCCCGAGGTGATGGTGTGCCATTTCACGCGAGTGCCGTATTTTTCAAAGGCTTTTTCGAGCATGCCGCGCTCTTTGAGCACCATGTTCTGCAGATTAAAGGGAGCCTTGACGTAGACGATGTTGAGTTCATCGGGCATGCCGCCTGAGGCAGCAAATGCGCTTGAGGCCATGATGCCTGCGGCGGCCAGGGCCGTCAGAGCGTGCTTAAAAAATGAGTGCATGATTTCAAACTCCAAATAACAGTTGTTTTTTAATGCTAAAGGACAGCGTCAACGGGCGTTGCCTCATTGTGAACAAAAAAAGATTGAAGAATTTCATCGACAAGAGCGGCTAGTCCCGGCGTGCCGATGCTGCGCGGGTAGGGCGCAGCAACATTCCAGACCTGTTCAATTGCTCCGTTTTTGAGCTTGCAGACCGTACGCGAAAGCATGACGGCCTCGGCAACGTCGTGGGTGACGAGAATGGTCGTCATGGGGCGTTGCGCGGCAATCGATATGAATTGCGCTCGCAGCTTCTCGCGGGTAAGCGCATCAAGCGCGCTGAAGGCCTCATCGAGCAGCAGGATGTCGGGGCGTCGGCACAGAGCCCGGGCCATGCCGACGCGCTGCGCCATGCCGCCCGAGAGCTCTTGCGGATATTTGTCTGCGGCGGCCGAAAGGCCCACAGTCCGCAGCGTCTCGTCAATGAGTTCAAGCTGCTCGTCTCTGGGCCTGCTGCGCACGGCAAGCGCAATGTTTTCTCGAACCGTGAGCCAGTCAAAAAGTCGAGGCTCCTGAAAGACCATGGAAATAACAGGAGTTTTGCTTCCGTCACGGGATTGTTGGTCAACATATTCGACGCTGCCGGAATCGGGCAACTCAAGCCCTGCGATCATTCTCAGAAGCGTGGTTTTGCCGCAGCCGCTTTCGCCGACGATTGAGGTGATTTGTCCTGCGGCAAATTCAAACGAAATGTCTTGAGCAGGAGTCGTTTTGCCGTAGCGCTTGACGAGTCCTCGGCAGCGGATGCAAAACATGTCACTTCTCCTTTGCTGCACAAGCAGACTTTGTCTGTCGCCGGGCTGCTGAGCTCATGCGTCCGAGTGCGGCGGCCAGCGCCTGGTCGGCCGCAATGCCAAGCAGCGCAATTGTGATGATGCCCACAAACACGCAGTCTGTTTTGAGGTATTCGCCGGACTCGTTGATCAGATAGCCAAGACCTGATGAGGCGGCAATGAGCTCAGCGCCCACCAACGCGCGCCAGCTGTAGCCAAATCCCAGTCTGAGCCCGGTGAGGATGCCGGGCATCGCCGCAGGAAGCATGATGAGCCTGAAAACCTCTGAGCTGGAAAAGTCAAGCGATGCGCCGACCTCAAGAAGCTTGCGGTCAACGTTTTTAAAGGCCGTCAACGTATTGAGGTAGATCGGGAAGAAGCCGGAGAGAAAGACGATGGCAATTTTGGGGGCTTCGTTGATGCCCAGCCACAATATAAGCAGCGGGATCATGGCTAGCGGCGGCGTGACGCGAAGCGCTTCCAGCACAAGGTGCACGCTTTGCTCGGCTTTCAGTCTGCGTGAAAAGAATAGTCCTAGTCCGACGCCGGTCAAAGAAGCCAGCGCAAAGCCTGCAAGCGATCTGGCGGCCGATGCCAACGTATGGTCAAAGAGTTCGCCCGAAACGGCGAGCCTGCCGAAGGCTTTGAGCACATCAATCGGCGAAGGCAGCAAGACGGCGGGTACGGCGCTGATATGCGAGGCGGCAAGCCACAAAATAAAAAGAAAAAGCGGACCTGCGGCGTATAGAGCAGTTCTCACGACAATGCAAACAGAACAAAAAGGCTGAAAAATAAAAAATGAATTGTAAAACTCTCTGCTGCAAAGCAAGCAGAGCAGGCCCCCGCACGCTTGGTTCTGCTTGCGCACCTAAGCGGAAATGACGCATGCGCGGCGTCAGTTTTTCCTAGGCGGAAGCTTGCCTGGCACTGCGCTTGGAGCTGCCGGCATCGTCTGCGTCTTTGGAAGAAGTCTCAAGAGGCAGATCAACGAGCTTGTTGTAGCGGCAGTGCAGGCAGTGGGGCATCGTTTCTCCGTCAGCCTCATTGTCGGTATTGATGTAGTTCGAAGACCAGCGGCAGATGCTGCGCAAAATCGGCAGAACTGATTCACCCTTGGCGGTGAGCTGGTACTCGACGCGGGGAGGTATTTCATCGAATTGCTCGCGGCTCACCATGCCTTGAGCAATCAAATCTTTGAGGGTATTGGCAAGGACCGCATCGGTGATGTTGACCATGTCGCGCCGAATGTCGCTGTAGCGAAGACGATCCTTGACAGCGAGAACGCACAAAATGCGCGACTTCCACTTGCCGCCGAAAATGTTGAGTCCGTATTCAAGCGGGCAGCGCAGTTCTTTGGTAGAGCGTAGATGAGGCATGCAGCAAACTCCCTTAAGAGCGCTCTGTGCATACGCTCTCAGCAAAGGAGGTAAATCCAAAGTTGGGTAGTATACACCTAGCCTTAAGTAGTAGTTTGCGCGTGAACCTAAAAATGAACAAAATCAAATGTTTGCGGGATAAAGTTGTCGATTTATGCAACGTCTTTTGCTTTGTGCGCACTCAATGCTTCTGTCGCAAGAAGGTCAACAAGTTCGTCAATTTTGTCGGATTGATAAAAGAGCGCTCTGGTCTGCGGCGTCATTAAGCCGGCCCGAACGGATTGATCTACGAACTCAAAAAGCTTGTCGTAGTAGCCGGCGACATTGAAGAAGCCAGCCGGTTTGTTGAAGACACCGATGGAGTTGTTGGTGATGACTTCAAAAATTTCTTCGAATGTTCCTATGCCGCCGGGCAGCGCAATGAAAAAATCCGACAAATCGGCCATCGTCTTTTTGCGCTCGTGCATGTCGGCAACGGTAATGAGCCGCGTAAGGTTCTCCGCGGGAGGTTCCTTGCTTTTGAGAAACTCAGGGATGACGCCCGTGACGTGCACGCCTGCCGATAAAGCCGCTTGGGAAACAATGCCCATCAGGCCGGAGTTGCCTCCGCCGAAAACGACATTGATGCCGCGCTGAGCAAGAGTTTTTCCTGTACGAGCGGCGATTTCAGAAAAGAGGGGATCGGCGCCGGGGCGTGAACCGCAGAACACGCAGGCGGTGAGCGTATGAAAAGATTGCAAAGACATGAAAATCTTAATGTGTGTCGAGTTCAGCAGGCACCGAGCCTACCGCAAAATTGTGATCAGTGCTCGAAAGCCGAGGCAGTTTTGCAATTTGCAACACTGCTGTCCAAATTAAAAATGTGCATCCCCGCTTGAGGTAAAGCCACCTCCTTTCAAATCAAGGGCTTGCATTTTCAGGCCTAAAAGTAGCCCCCTGCTTGCAATTACAAGGCTAATTGCTCCTG
>CALXKM010000020.1 GCA_944388865.1 uncultured Duodenibacillus sp.
TCGATGACGGTTCAGCTGATCTGCCCGATCGCCATGCAGGAAGGTCTGCGCTTTGCTATTCGCGAAGGCGGCCACACTGTCGGCGCCGGCGTCGTCAGCAAGATCATCGAGTAAGATCGATTCGTAAAAAGGAATTGAAAAAATTCCTTTGAAAACTCTTGACAGAGTTCGGGGGCGTAGCTATACTGCGCCCCCTAGTTCTTTTTTGTTCTTTTACCAGGAAAATTAAAGAAATGCAGTCTCAACGCATTCGCATTCGCCTTAAGGCGTTTGACTATAAGCTGATCGACCAGTCGGCTCTTGAAATCGTCGACACCGCCAAGCGCACCGGCGCTGTGGTTCGTGGTCCGGTTCCGCTTCCCACCCGCATTCAGCGTTTCGACATTCTGCGTTCGCCGCACGTCAACAAGACGAGCCGCGACCAGCTCGAAATCCGCACCCATCAGCGTCTGATGGACATCATCGATCCGACCGACAAGACGGTTGATGCTCTGATGAAGCTCGACCTGCCGGCTGGCGTTGACGTCAAGATCAAGGTGCAGTAATCGAAAGATTTTCAGCGTTCGCTACCTTCCCGATCAATCTGAGAAGAAAGACGGATAAGAGGGCGGGCGCGTTTTGCGTCGCTTCTGGCTCACCAAAGCAATCGATCGGTGTTGCGAGCCCAAGAAAGTTCGAACCTCCCGTCGTGAAGCGATTTTATTAAAAGTACGGTCCCGGCCAATCGTAGCCGGGGTGGAGATATAAATGAGTGATAAGCTCGGCTTAGTCGGCCGCAAGATCGGCATGACGCGCATCTTCCAGGAAGACGGTACGTCCGTTCCCGTGACGGTGCTCGATGTGTCCGGTAACCGCGTGATGGCGGTCAAGACGGTAGAAACCGACGGCTATAACGCAATCCAGGTCGCGTTTGGCTCCAAGAAGCCTTCGCGCGTCAACAAGGCGCTTGCCGGCCAGTTTTCGAAGGCTGGCATCGAAGCAGCTGCCACGTTGAAAGAGTTCCATATCGATGCTGACAAGGTTGCCGAATACAAGCCCGGCACCGTGCTCGGCGCCGACATGTTCACGGCCGGTCAGAAGGTCGACGTGACCGGCACCACCATCGGTAAGGGTTTTGCCGGCGCCATCAAGCGCCACCACTTCTCGTCGAACCGCGCTTCGCACGGCAACTCCGTGACGACTCGCGCTCCCGGCTCTATTGGTAATCGCCAGGATCCGGGCCGCGTGTTCCCCGGCAAGCGCATGGCCGGCCATCTTGGTGCCGCTCAGCGTACGACCCAGAATCTTGTGGTTGCTCGCGTCGACGCTGAACGTGGTCTCCTGCTCGTCCGCGGTGCCGTTCCGGGCTCCAAGGGCGGCGAAGTTATTGTCCGCGCGGCGGTCAAGGCCTAATTAGGAGCGATCAATGGAACTGAATGTACTCAATGAACAGGGTCAGGAAACGGGCAAGACCGCCGCTTCCGATGCCGTGTTCGGCCGCGAATACAACGAAGCTCTGGTGCACCAGCTCGTGGTTGCCTACCAGGCCAACGCCCGTCAGGGCACGCGTGCTCAGCTGAGCCGTGAATTCGTGCGTCACTCGACCAAAAAGCCCTGGCGTCAGAAGGGCACCGGTCGCGCCCGCAGCGGCATGACCTCTTCTCCTGTGTGGCGTGGAGGCGGTCGTGCCTTCCCGAATTCTCCCAACGAGAATTTCAGCCACAAGATGAACAAGAAGGCCTATCGCGCTGCTATGGCTTCGATTTTCTCGAAGCTTGCCGCTGACGGTCGTCTGGTTGTTGTCGACAATATCGGCGCCGACTCTCCCAAGACCAAGGAGTTTGCCGCCAAGCTCAAGACCATGGGTCTTGATCACGTGATGATCATTACTGAAACGGTTGACGACAATCTTTTCCTGGCTTCCCGCAACCTGAAGAATGTGCTCGTTGTGGAGCCGCGTTACGCTGACCCGCTGTCGCTGATCTTTTACAACAAGGTTGTGGTCACCAAGGCCGCGGTTGCCAAGATCGAGGAGATGCTGGGATGAAGCAAGAACGTCTGTTAAAGGTCCTCGTTGGCCCGATCATCTCGGAAAAGGCCACGTTTATCGCCGAAAAGGCGAATCAGTACGCTTTCGTTGTGTTGCCTGATGCTACGAAGACGGAAGTCAAGGCCGCTGTTGAACTGTGCTTCAAGTGCGAAGTTACCAGCGTTCAGATTCTGACCATCAAGGGCAAGAAGAAGCGTTTCGGCCGCTACAACGGTGCTCGCAGCAACGTGCGCAAGGCCTACGTGACCCTCAAGGAAGGTCAGGAAATTAACTTCTTGGATGAGGTGAAGTAATGGCTCTCGTCAAACTTAAGCCGACCTCGCCCGGCCGCCGGCATGCGGTCAAGGTCGTTACTCCCGGTCTGCATAAGGGAAAGCCCTTTGCTGCTCTGACCGAGAAGAAGAATCGCGGATCTGGCCGCAACAGCAACGGCCACATTACCTGCCGTCATAAAGGCGGCGGATCCAAGCGTGCTTATCGCATCATCGATTTCCTGCGCGACAAGGACAATGTGCCCGCCCGCGTTGAACGCATCGAATATGATCCGAACCGCTCGGCTCACATTGCGCTGGTGCTCTACGCAGACGGCGAACGCCGCTACATCATCTGCCCGAAGGGCCTCAATGTCGGCGACACGATCATGAGCGGACAGGAAGCTCCGATTAAGGTTGGCAATGCACTGCCGCTGCGCAATATTCCGGTTGGTTCGACCATCCACTGCATTGAAATGCTGCCCGGCAAGGGCGCCCAGCTTGTTCGTTCGGCTGGTGCCTATGCACAGTTGATCGCCCGTGAAGGCGCCTATGCTCAGATTCGTCTGCGCTCCGGCGAAGTCCGCCGCATTCTCATTGAATGCCGCGCGACCATCGGTACGGTCGGCAATGAAGAAAACAGCCTGCGTGAACTCGGCAAGGCCGGCGCTACCCGTTGGCGCGGCATCCGTCCGACCGTTCGCGGCAAGGTGATGAACCCGGTTGATCACCCGCACGGCGGCGGCGAAGGCCGTACCGGTACGGGCCGCGCGCCTGTTACCCCGTGGGGCCAGCTCACCAAGGGCTACCGCACTCGCAACTCCAAGCGCACGGACTCCATGATCGTCCAGCGCCGCTACGACAAGTAAGGGGGCTCGTAAATGTCTCGTTCGTTAAAGAAAGGGCCCTTTGTTGACGGGTCCCTGATGAAGAAGGTTGAAGCTGCTCAGTCGAGCCGCGACAAGCGTCCGCTCAAGACCTGGTCTCGTCGTTCGACCATTCTTCCGGAGTTCATCGGCCTGACGATCGCCGTTCACAACGGCCGCCAGCATGTGCCGGTGTACATCAATGAAAACATGGTTGGCCACAAGCTCGGCGAATTTGCGCTGACCCGCACTTTCCACGGTCACGCTGCCGACAGCAAGAAGGTCAAGGGGTAATTAAATGGAAACTACTGCAATCGTTCGTGGCGTTCGCCTCTCGGCTCAGAAGGGCCGTCTGGTCGCCGACCTGGTTCGCGGTAAGCCCGTGGACAAGGCCCTCAACATCCTGAAGTACACGCAGAAGCGCGCCGCCGGCATCATTCTCAAGGCGCTCGAATCTGCCATCGCCAATGCCGAGCACAATGACGGTGCCGACATCGACGAGCTGTACGTAACCAAGATTTACGTGGAAAAGGCCACGACGCTGCGCCGCTTCGGCGCCCGCGCCAAGGGCCGCGGTACGCGTATTTGCAAGCAGACGGCTCACATCTTCGTGACCGTTGGCGACAAGTAAAAGGAAGGTGAACCATGGGTCAGAAAATTAATCCTACCGGCTTTCGCCTGCCTGTTACGCGCAACTGGACGTCGCGCTGGTATGCCAATGGCCGTGATTTCTCCCGTACGCTCGGCGAAGACCTCCGCGTGCGCGCTTTCTTGAAGGAAAAGCTCAAGAATGCAAGCGTTTCCCGCATCCTGATCGAGCGTCCTGCCAACAACGCCCGCATCACGATTTTCTCGGCTCGTCCCGGTGTCGTGATCGGCAAGCAGGGTGCTGACATCGAAATGCTCAAGACGGAAGTTCAGAAGATGGTTGGCGTGCCCGTGCACATCAACATCGAAGAAATCCGCCGTCCGGACCTCGATGCCCAGCTTATTGCTGACAACATCACTCAGCAGCTCGAAAAGCGCGTGATGTTCCGCCGTGCAATGAAGCGTTCGATGCAAAACGCCATGCGTCTTGGCGCCCAGGGCATCAAGATCATGAGCTCGGGTCGTCTCAATGGTGCTGAAATTGCTCGTACCGAGTGGTATCGTGAAGGCCGTGTGCCTTTGCACACGCTGCGTGCTGACATCGACTACGCCTTTTCCGAGGCCAACACGACCTACGGCGTGATCGGCGTCAAGGTCTGGGTTTACAAGGGCGACAAGCTCGGCCGCGAAGATGCTGCCGAAGCTGCCGTTCCGGCTGAACGCGAAGATCGTCGTCGTCCCGGCCGCCGCACCCGCAGAGGTGAGGGCGCCGATGGCGAACGTGCAGCTCGTCGTCCCCGCCGCAACGCAGCCGCTGCCGCTGACAAGAAAGACGGAGAATAAGAATGCTGCAACCGAATCGTACTAAGTACCGTAAGGATCAGAAGGGCCGCAACTACGGTTTGGCCCAGCGCGGCGCGAACGTGAGCTTCGGTGAGTTCGGCCTCAAGGTTGTCGAGCGTGGTCGTCTGACGGCCCGCCAGATCGAAGCCGCCCGTCGTGCTCTTACCCGCCACATCAAGCGTGGTGGCCGCGTTTGGATCCGTGTTTTCCCGGACAAGCCCATTTCCAGCAAGCCTGCGGAAGTTCGTATGGGCAACGGCAAGGGCAATCCTGAATACTGGGTCGCTCTGGTCCAGCCGGGCCGTGTTATCTATGAAATGGACGGCGTTGATGAACAGCTCGCTCGCGAAGCTTTTGCTTTGGCCGCGGCGAAGCTGCCTCTGAAGACGAAGTTCGTTGTCCGCCAGATCGGCATGTAAGGAGAGACGGACATGAAAGCAAAAGAACTGCGCGCCATGGATGAGGCCGCGCTCAACAAGGAGTTGAACGAACTCTTGAACACGCACTTCAAGCTGCGCGTTCAGAAGGCAACGCAACAGCTCCAGAACACGAATCAGCTGCGCACGACGCGTCGTGACATCGCGCGCGTTCGCACGATTCTCGCTCAGAAGGCGGCTGCGAAATGACGGAAAACAACGTTGAAATGACCAAGCTCACCCGTACCCTCATCGGCACGGTGACGAGCGATAAGATGGACAAGACCGTGACGGTCCTCGTGGAACGTCGCGTGAAGCACCCTCTGTACGGCAAGTATGTCGTCGAGAGCAAGAAGTATCATGCTCACGATGAAACCAACCAGTGCGGTGTCGGTGATCGCGTCGAAATCGCTGAAACGCGTCCGCTTTCCAAGACCAAGTCTTGGACTGTGACCCGCGTGATCGAGAAGGCAGTGATCATCTAATCGAGTCTGATCGATAGAAAATTTGCAAGTTGTCGATTCTTTAGATATACTTGCGCACTCGCGTAAATGCCGACCCTAGCGGGTCGGCGTTTGCGTCGAAAGTTCAGGGCCGTGCGAACTGTCGCCTCTGCCTGCTGCAGCTTGATAAAGAGCGTGCCGGCAGGATATCCAGGAGGAGCAGCTTGCTGCGGTCTTTCTCCCGAACGGGACCAATACTATCCGTCTAACGGAATAAGTTGGAATTTAAATAGCCATGATTCAGATGCAAAGCAGACTGGACGTCGCCGACAATACCGGTGCGCGTTCGGTGATGTGTTTTAAGGTGTTGGGCGGCTCAAAGCGCCGCTATGCAAACATCGGTGACGTCATCAAGGTTACGGTGAAGGAAGCCGCTCCGCGCGGCCGCGTCAAGAAGGGCGAGGTTTACAACGCTGTCGTTGTTCGCACCGCCAAGGGCGTCCGTCGTGCCGACGGTTCTCTCATTCGTTTCGATGGCAATGCCGTCGTTTTGCTCAACTCGAAGTTGGAGCCCGTGGGCACCCGTATCTTCGGACCGGTGACGCGCGAACTGCGTACCGAAAAGTTCATGAAGATCGTGTCTCTTGCTCCTGAAGTTATTTAAGGAGGCCGACAGATGCAACGCATCCGTAAAGGTGACGAAGTCATCGTCATCGCCGGCAAGGATAAGGGCGTCAAGGGTATTGTGACTGCTCGTACCGACGACCGTCACATCGTGGTCGAAGGCGTCAATGTCGTCAAGAAGTGTGTTCGTCCCAATCCCATGACGGGCGCCGAGGGCGGCATTGTTGACAAGACTCTTCCGATCGATCAGTCCAATGTGATGCTCGTCAATCCTGCCACTGG
Organism: uncultured Duodenibacillus sp.; assembly: GCA_944388865.1. Lineage (GTDB taxonomy): Bacteria > Pseudomonadota > Gammaproteobacteria > Burkholderiales > Burkholderiaceae_F > Duodenibacillus. The sequence goes on from CALXKM010000020.1 coordinate 6,343, forward strand.
CAAGGGCGACCGCGTCGGCTTCAAGGAAGTCGACGGCAAGAAGGTCCGTGTGTTCAAGAGCAATGGCGCCGTTGTCGGTGCCAAGGCCTAAGGAGTAAGGACAATGAGCCGTTTCCAAACCCTGTACCGTGACACGATTGTTCCTGAACTCACCAAGAAGTTCGGCTACAAGACTGTCATGCAGGTTCCCCGCATCACCAAGATCACGCTCAATATGGGCGTCGGTGAAGCGGTCAATGACAAGAAAATGATCGACAACGCCGTTGCCGATATGACCAAGATCGCCGGCCAGAAGCCTGCCGTTACCCGCACTCGCAAGGCTATCGCGAACTTCAAGATTCGCGAGAACATGCCCATCGGCTGCATGGTGACGCTTCGCGGCGAACGCATGTACGACTTCCTGGATCGTCTGGTGACGATCGCTTTCCCGCGCGTTCGCGACTTCCGCGGCGTGTCCGGTCGTGCATTCGATGGCCGTGGCAACTACAACATCGGCCTCAAGGAACAGATCATTTTCCCGGAAATTGAATACGACAAGATCGATGCGATCCGTGGTCTGAACATTTCCATCACGACGACGGCGAAGACCGACGAAGAAGCCAAGGCTCTCTTGGCAGGCTTCCGCTTCCCGTTCCGCAATTGAGATAGGTGCAAAACAAATGGCGAAGTTATCTCTGATTAACCGCGAACTCAAGCGCGAAGCTACTGTTGCGAAGTTCGCTGCCAAGCGCGCCGCCCTCAAGGCGATTATCAATGACGCTTCCCGCTCGATGGAAGAGCGCATGGATGCCCGTCTGGCTCTGCAGGCGCTGCCGCGCAATGCAAGCCCCGTGCGTCTGCGCAACCGCTGCGGCCTCACTGGCCGTCCGCGCGGCACTTTCCGTAAGTTTGGTCTTGCACGCGGCATGATCCGCGACGCGGCCATGCGTGGTGACATTCCCGGCCTCATCAAGGCCAGCTGGTAAGCGAGGAGATTACTGACATGAGTATGAGTGATCCGATCGCCGATATGCTGACCCGTATTCGTAACGGTCAGATCGTCGACAAGACCGAAGTCGTGATGCCGAGCTCCAAGCTCAAGGTTGCCATCGCGCAGGTTCTCAAGGACGAAGGCTACATCGACGGTTTTGACGTCGTTGCCAATGAAGGCAAGCCTGAACTGCATATCGGTTTGAAATACTATGCGGGCCGCCCCGTGATTGAACGCATTGAACGCGTTTCTCGCCCTGGTCTGCGCATTTACAAGAACCATGAGTCCATTCCCCAGGTGATGAACGGCCTGGGCATTGCCATCGTCTCCACCCCGAAGGGCGTGATGACCGACCGCAAGGCCCGCGCTGCCGGCATCGGTGGTGAAGTGCTCTGCTACGTTGCTTAATCGGGAGGTGCAATATGTCTCGTATTGGTAAGCATCCCGTTGAGCTCGCCAGCGGCGTGACCGCCACGATCGCCGACGGCTTCATCACGGTCAAGGGCCCTAAGGGCGAAGTGAAGATGCACGTTCTGCCGCGCATCCGCATCGACCAGGAAGGCAACGTTCTGAAGTTCGTGCAAACTGAAGAAACCCGTGAGTCCAACGCCAACGTGGGCACGATGCGTGCTCTCGTGGCCGACATGAACAAGGGCGTCTCTCAGGGCTTTGAAAAGAAGCTCACGCTCGTGGGCGTCGGCTACCGCGCTCAGGCTCAGGGCAACAAACTCAACCTCCAGCTCGGCTTCTCTCACCCCGTCGTGCACGAAATGCCCGCCGGCGTGACTGTCGAAACGCCCAGCCAGACGGAAATCGTCATCAAGGGCGCCGACAAGCAGAAGGTTGGTCAGACTGCCGCCGTCATCCGCAGCTACCGTGCACCGGAACCCTACAAGGGCAAGGGCATCCGCTACGCTGACGAACGCGTGATCATCAAGGAAACCAAGAAGAAGTAAAGCGGGGTCGTGAGATTATGATCAATAAGAAGGAAAACCGTCTGCGCCGCGCCGGTGCTACGCGCGCCCGCATCAAGCTGCAGAAGGTCAATCGTTTGTCGGTGCACCGCACCAATCTTCACATCTACGCCAGCATCATTTCGGCTTCCGGTGATCGCGTTCTGGTGAGCGCTTCCACGGTTGAAGCAGAAGTGCGCGCCAAGCTTGCTGCTGAAGGCAAGAACGGCGGCAACATCGCCGCTGCCAAGATTGTTGGCGCACGTCTGGCTGAGAAGGCCAAGGCTGCCGGAATCGAATCCTGCGCCTTTGACCGTTCCGGTTATCGTTACCACGGCCGCGTTGCCGCGCTGGCCGAGGCCGCGCGCGAAGCCGGCCTCAAGTTCTAATAGGAATCGAGGCTTATGGCTAAGGTTGATAAGAAGAACGCCGTCGAAGAAATCGATGACGGCATTCGCGAAAAGATGATTGCGGTGAACCGCGTCACCAAGGTTGTCAAGGGCGGTCGCATTCTGGCTTTCGCTGCTTTGACGGTTGCCGGTGACGGCAATGGTTCCATTGGCATGGGTACCGGCAAGAGCCGCGAAGTTCCGGCTTCCGTGAGCAAGGCCATGGAGCGCGCCCGCAAGAGCATGAAGAAGGTTCCGCTCAACAACGGCACCATCTTCCACGCTGTTGAAGGTCATCATGGCGCCAGCCGCGTTCTGCTGATGCCTGCCGCTGAAGGTACCGGCGTGATTGCTGGCGGCCCGATGCGTGCCGTGCTCGACGCTGTCGGCGTGCGCAACGTGCTCGCCAAGGCGTATGGCTCCACCAACCCGTACAACATGGTTCGCGCCACGCTCAACGCTCTCGCAAACCTGCACTCTCCGGCTGATATCGCTGCCAAGCGCGGCAAGACCGTCGAAGAGATCACGGCGTAAACGAGGAGATCGACAACATGTCTGAAACCAAGAAGACCGTCAAGGTCACGCTCGTCAAGAGCCCCATCGGCACGGGCGAAAAGCATCGCGCCACGCTGCTCGGTCTGGGCCTCAAGAAGCTGCACCAGACGCGCGAACTCGAGGATACGCCTGCTGTGCGTGGAATGATCACCAAGGTGGCTTTCCTTGTGCGCGTTGAATGATCTGAAGGAACAAGAAAATGCGTTTGAATACCATCAAGCCCAATGAAGGCGCCAAGAGCGCGGCGCATCGCGTCGGTCGCGGCGTCGGCTCCGGCTGGGGCAAGACCGCTGGCCGCGGCCACAAGGGTCAGAAGTCCCGCGCCGGCGGCTTCCACAAGGTCGGCTTTGAGGGCGGCCAGATGCCGCTGCATCGCCGTCTGCCCAAGCGCGGCTTTACTTCGCTGACGCGTCGCTTCGTTGAAGTCGTGCGTCTCAATGAACTTGAAGCTATGCCTGTGGATGTGATCGATCTGGCTGCTCTTAAGCAGGCCAACGTCGTTTCCATTCTCGCTCAGGATGCCCGCGTGATCCTTTCGGGTTCCATCACCCGCAAAGTGACCGTTCGCGGTCTGGGCGTCACCAAGGGTGCTAAGGCTGCCATTGAGGCTGCCGGCGGCACTGTTGAAGCCTAATTTAGGTTTAACCAACGCTTTAAGGACACAGACGTGGCGACCAGCCCCAGCACAAAACCGACGGGCTTGGCGAAGTACGGCGACCTGAAGGGTCGCCTGATCTTCCTCCTGCTCGCTCTTGTGGTGTACCGCATCGGCGCTCACGTGCCGGTTCCGGGCATCGATCCCGACATGCTCCGCCAGCTCTTCAGCGAGCAGCAGGGCGGCATTCTCGGGCTGTTCAACATGTTCTCCGGCGGCGCGCTTTCGCGCTTCTCGGTGTTTGCTCTCGGCATCATGCCCTACATCTCTGCATCGATCATCATGCAGATGCTGTCGTACGTGCTGCCGAGTCTTGAGGCGTTGCGTAAAGAAGGCAATGCCGGTCGTCGAAAGATTACTCAGTACACGCGCTACGGAACGCTCGCACTGGGTTTCTTTCAGGCCGTCGGCATTGCGGTAGCTCTCGAAACTCAGGCCGGTCTCGTCATCAATCCAGGATACATGTTCCGCTTCACCTGCGCTGTAAGCTTGGTGACCGGCACAATGTTTCTGATGTGGCTCGGCGAGCAGATCACCGAACGCGGCCTGGGCAACGGCATTTCGATCATCATCTTCGCTGGTATTGTGGCCGGCCTTCCGAATGCTGCAAGCGGATTGTTCCAGCTTGTGAGCACGGGCGCCATTTCGCCGCTTGCCGCGATCTTCGTGATCGCCGTAGTTGTGCTCGTGACCGCTTTTGTGGTCTTCATCGAACGCGGTCAGCGCCGCATTACGGTGAACTACGCGCGGCGTCAGATCGGCAACAAGATTTACGGTGGTCAGGCTTCGTACCTGCCCCTTAAGATGAACATGTCGGGCGTGATTCCCCCGATCTTTGCCTCATCGCTGATTTTGTTCCCGGCAACGCTCGCCGGCTGGTTTACGAGCGGCGATTCCACGCGCTGGATTCGCGATCTGGCCGCGGCTCTGAGCCCCGGTCAGCCGCTGTACACGCTTCTTTACGCCGCTTTGATTATTTTCTTTGCCTTCTTCTATACGGCGTTGGTGTTCAACCCGAAGGAGACGGCCGAGAATTTGAAAAAGAGTGGTGCGTTCGTTCCCGGCATTCGTCCGGGTGAACAGACGGCCCGCTATATCGACAAGGTGCTTGTGCGCCTGACGCTCGGCGGAGCCGCTTATCTGACATTCGTGTGCCTTGTGCCCGAATTCCTGAATCTTCGCTTCAACGTTCCGTTTTATTTCGGCGGCACGTCGCTGCTGATCGTGGTCGTTGTGACGATGGATTTCATGAATCAGGTTCAGGCTTACATGATGTCGCACCAGTATGAGAATTTGCTCAAGAAGACAAACTTCAAGGGCTTTGGTTCCGGTCTCTAATTTATAGAGATTGAAACCGCAACAACTATAGTGCCGGCCGCATTTTCAACCAGAGTGCGGTCGATACACGAAAAGAAACAATTTCCGCTGCAAGCCCGCAAATCTTGTGGAGTTGCAGCGGAGTTGTCTCAAGCATTGGTGGTTGAAAGAGGAGCACTACGCCTTTTTCGTGTAAATCCAACAGTGCTAAGACTTGTTTTTTTGGAAAAAACGGGTAAAATCTCGCTCTTTCCCCGTGTTGGCACTCTTTAAGATGTCCGCGCTCGAACAGAGCGTTGGACTGGAGATGAAGAATGAAGGTTAACGCTTCGGTCAAAAAAATGTGCCGCAAGTGCAAGATCATTAAGCGCAAAGGCGTTGTGCGCGTGATCTGCGAAGACCCGCGTCACAAGCAGCGTCAAGGCTAATGAGGTAAAAACAAATGGCTCGTATCGCCGGTATCAACATTCCGCCGAATCAGCACGCCGTGATCGGCCTGACTGCCATCTATGGCATCGGTCGTCCCCGTGCTAAGGAGATTCTGGACTCCTGCGGCATTGAATATTCCAAGAAGGTCAAGGACCTGGATGATGCGGAACTCGAAAAGATCCGCGACGCGGTCAGCAAGTACACCGTCGAAGGTGACCTGCGCCGCGAAGTTCAGCTCTCGATCAAGCGACTGATCGATCTGGGTACCTATCGCGGCTTCCGTCATCGCCGTGGTCTGCCCGTTCGCGGTCAGCGTACACGCACCAATGCTCGTACCCGAAAGGGCCCGCGCAAGGTCGGCGTCACGCTCAAGAAGTAATCAATACTGAAGGAAAACTATGGCTCCCAAATCACAGCAGGCCGCTCGTGCCCGCAAGAAGGTGAAGAAGGTTGTCACTGAAGGCATCGCCCATGTGCATGCTTCGTTTAACAACACCATCATCACCATCACCGATCGCCAGGGCAATGCCGTTGCGGCTTCCTCGGCCGGTGCTCAGGGTTTCAAGGGTTCTCGTAAGTCCACGCCGTTCGCCGCCCAGGTGGCTGCCGAACACGCTGGCAAGATTGCCCTCGAATACGGTTTGAAGAACGTTGAAGTCCGCATCATGGGTCCCGGCCCCGGCCGCGAATCCAGCGTTCGTGCGCTCAATGCCCTTGGCATTCGCGTCACGAGCATTCAGGACGTCACGCCCGTTCCTCACAACGGTGTTCGTCCCTCCAAGCGTCGTCGCGTGTAATCACGAAACGAAAGATTTATAGAAATTCGTATCCTGCGTTTGCGTTGAAAATATCGTCAATCGCGAACTCAATGCGGTTTGATCCGCAGGATAGAAGAGGTAACAGATAAAATGGCACGATATCTCGGTCCCAAGTTGAAGCTCTCGCGCCGCGAGGGTTCCGACCTCAATCTGAAGAGCGCTCGCCGTTCCTTCGACTCCAAGGTCAAGGACGCCGGTGTTAAGCCCGGCCAGCACGGCAAGATCTCCGGTCAGCGCCTTTCGGACTATGGTACGCAGTTGCGTGAAAAGCAGAAGATCAAGCGTATCTACGGCGTTCTCGAACGCCAGTTCCGCCGCTACTATGCAGAAGCCAGCCGTCGCACCGGCAACACGGGTGAAATCATGCTCGCTCTGCTTGAAAGCCGTCTCGACAACGTCGTCTATCGCATGGGCTTTGGCTCGACGCGCGCAGAAGCACGTCAGCTCGTGAGCCACTGCGCGATTCTCGTCAACGGCAAGAAGTGCAACATCCCGTCCTACAATGTGAAGGCCGGCGACGTCATCTCCGTTCGCGAATCTGCTAAGAAGCAGACCCGCATCATTGAAGCTCTCGAGCTCGCCGGTCAGAACGGCTTCCCCGCCTGGCTGAGCGTGGACGCAAAGAAGATGGAAGGCACGTTCAAGAACGCGCCCGCCCGCGACGAAATTGCTCCGGACATCAACGAAGCTCTTGTCGTCGAATTCTATTCGCGTTAATCTGGTTGACGACATTCTGCCGATGGTGCCCTGTAGTGCAAGGCAGCTTTCGGCAGAATCGACAGAATTTACGAGCGTCCGACTCTCTCGGGGTGTCGGGCGCCTAAGCATTTTCTAAACCCCGAATTTTTCCAACCATTCAGCCTTATCGGTGTAACGAGCCGAGGGTATTGAAAAGGAAATCTTTAAAAAATGGCTAACACGACGCTCTTGAAGCCGACGACGGTTGAGGCCGTCATCGACGAAAAGAACCCCAATTTGGCTGTGATCACGCTCGAGCCCTTTGAGCGCGGCTACGGTCATACGCTCGGCAATGCGCTTCGCCGCATCCTTCTGGCCTCCATGGTAGGCTATGCTCCGACGGAAGCGACCATTGTGGGCGTGGTGCACGAATACTCTCAGATCGACGGCGTTATCGAAGACGTGGTCGATATTCTGCTCAACCTCAAGGGCGTGATCTTTAAGCTTGAAGGCGGCCGCGAGGATGTGATGTTGCGTCTGACCAAGTCCGGTACCGGCCCTGTGAAGGCTTCCGATTTTGAACTTCCGCACGACGTCTCGATTCTCAATCCCGATCATGTCATTGCCAATCTCTCGGGCGGCAAGCTCGACATGCAGGTTCGCGTTGAGACCGGCCGCGGCTACCAGCCCGGCGACATGCGCGCCTTCCGCGACGACTACAGCAAGCAGACGATCGGCCGCATCATCATGGACGCGAGCTTCTCGCCTGTGCGCCGTGTTGCGTACTCTGTGTCTGCCGCCCGCGTTGCCCAGCGCACCGACCTCGACAAGCTCGAGATGACCATTGAGACCAACGGCGTCATCAGTCCCGAAGACGCTCTCAAGAACGCCGTGCATATTCTGCAGGATCAGCTGTCTATCTTCGGCACGATCAAGACTGAGGCTGAGGCCGATCAGCAGGTTCAGGAAGAAGTTCCGCCGCCTCTGGATCCGATCCTCATGCGTCCGGTCGACGACCTCGAGCTTACGGTGCGCAGCGCCAACTGCCTGAAGGCCGAAAACATCTACTATATCGGCGATCTGATCCAGCGCACCGAAAACGAGCTGCTCAAGACCCCGAATCTTGGCCGCAAGTCCTTGAACGAAATCAAGGAAGTGCTCGCTCAGCACGGACTTACGCTCGGCATGCGTTTGGAAAACTGGCCGCCGGCCAACCTCGATCACTAATCTGATCGCGGAAAACTTTTTTCCAGTTCCCCGAAGTGCCTGCATTTCGTGTACACTTCGGGGCTTTCATTAAACCAAAACCCGCCCGCCGGCTGTTTTTTAAGCTGGATAGAAGAGTTGGGAGACTGCCCTAGAGTTCAACAGCTCTCGGCCAAGTCAAAGACTTTATAGGAATATTTAAAATGCGTCATCGTTCTGGACTTCGCAAGCTCAACCGCACCTCCGCACATCGTCTCGCCATGCTTCGCAACATGATGAACTCTCTCATCGAACACGAAGCCATCAAGACGACCCTTCCCAAGGCCAAGGAACTGCGCCGCGTTGTTGAACCCATGATCACGCTGGCAAAGACCGATACGGTTGCCAATCGTCGTCTGGCCTTCAACCGTCTGCGCAATCGCGAGATGGTCACCAAGCTCTTCAATGTGCTCGGCCCCCGTTTTGCCAACCGCAACGGCGGCTATACCCGCATCCTGAAGATGGGCTTCCGCGTGGGCGACAATGCTCCCATGGCCTACATGGAACTCACGGAACGTGCTGAAGTTGCCGAAGAAGTCAAGGAAGAAAAGGCTGAATAATTTTTAAAGCCTTTGCTGCCTAAAGCGGCACGAAGCAAAAAATCAAAGACGCCGGTGGTCTGAATTTTGACTGCCGGCGTTTTTCCATTTCTGTCAAAATGGCTGGCGGGCTGCTTTGCTCAAGGAGACAGTCATATGTACAAGGATGCAGCGCTCGAACGCGCCTTGATTTGGATTGAGCCCGGTCCGGTGGTTTTGGTGACGACCCGCGACGGCCTCAAGAATAATGTAATGACGGTTTCCTGGACCATGGCGATTGACTTCAACGGGCACATTGCATTGACAACAGGTCCATGGAATCACTCCTTTGCTGCGCTTTTGCGCACAAAACAATGCGTGGTATGCGTACCGTCGGCTTCGTTGGCGCAAACGGTTGTTGGAATCGGCACGGTAAGCGGAGCCCAAGTCGATAAGTTCAAGCACTTTGGACTTACGGCGATTCAAGCGAAATATGTGTGTGCACCTCTCATTGACGGCATGCTCGCTTGTCTTGAATGTTGTCTCGAGGATTTCATTGAACCGTACGGCTTTGCCATTCTCAAAGTGTTGCGCGTTGTGGAAAACGACTCGCCAAAGGATGCCAGAGTGCTGCATGCTCGCGGCGACGGCACATTTTGCGCCGACGGCGAGAGGTTCGATTTTCGGGATCTGATGGCTCAAAAGTTGCCGCCAGGACTCTGAATACGATGTAGCGCAAGATGCGTGAAAATACTGCAGCAGGCAATAATGCCGTTGATTGATACTTGCTTGAGCTAGAATCCAAAAGTCGAGCAGACCTTATTTTCTGCTTGACGCCACAGACGAACTGGCGCAAAGGAGCGGATGTCTGCCGCGCCGCCAGAGGGCCTTTGCGCAATCATGTTATTTGGAGAAAACATGCAGTTTCGCACTTTGATTGCTGCAGCAGTCATTTCCGCCGTTGCAACAACGGCGTCTGCCGCCCTCAAGGACGGCTCGTATGAAGCCAAGGTTGTCGGCCACAATGCGCCGATGACCGTCAAGGTAACCATTGCAAAGGGCAAGATTACGGCGATTTCAACGCAGGATCTTGAGTCCTTCGGCGTGGGCAAGACGGCTCTCAAGGAAAAAGGCGATGAAATCGTGGCCCGTCAATCTCTTGGCATTGATGCCATGTCGGGCGCTACGCTTTCGAGCTTCGCGCTGATTCAGGGCGTTGAAGAGTGCCTCAAGTCGGCCGGCGCCACGCAGGCCGATCTTGACAAGTGGACCAAAAAGGCCGTGACATATCCCACCAAGCCTTTGACCGTCACGGGGGATATTGCCATCATCGGCGGCGGCGGCACGGGGCTTGCCGCGGCTGTCTCGGCTCTTGAAAACGGCGCCGGCAAGGTTGTCATCATTGAAAAGCTGGGCTATCTTGGCGGTTCGACCAATGTTTCGGGCGGCGCTCTGAATGCCGTTGACGACAAGCGTCAAAAGGCACAGGGCATTAAGGACAGCGTTGAAACCTTCTATGCCGCTACGATGAAGGGCGGCCACAATGTGGGTACGCCCGAGCTCGTGCGCTATCTTACCGAGAACGCCTATCCCACCGTTGAGTGGATGGAAAAGCAAGGCGTTGTGTTTCGCGACAGAATCGGCGCAGCAACGGGCTCTCTGGGCCAGCGCAGCCACTACGGCGTCAAGCCCGCAGGCAATGCCTACACGTCGGTCTTTGAAAACGTCCTGAAGACCAAGTACAAGGACCGCGTGGAATTTCTGATGGAATGCCCGGCCGAGGCGATTTTGACTGACAAGTCGGGCAAGGTGACCGGAGTGAAGGCTGTGCGTCACGGCCAGCCCATCACCGTTAAGGCTGACAGCGTGGTGCTTGCCACGGGCGGGTTCGGCGCCAACGTTAAGTTCCGTCAGGAAGTCAACACCGGCGTCTGGAAGGAAGTTGTGCTCGACAACCGCATCGGCACCACCAACATCAACAAAGCTGCGCAAGGCGACGGTCTTGTGATGGCAAAGAAGGTTGGAGCTGAGCTCATTGGCCTGTCCGACATCCAGCTGCATCCGAACGGCACGCCCGGTACGGGGCTGATGCAGGATATTGCCACCTCTGGCCGCAATCGCATCTTCGTGAACCTCAATGGCGATCGCTTCGTCAATGAGGGCGCTGCGCGCGATACGCTTTGCAAGGCGATCTTCCAGCAGCCTAAGGGCACCTACTGGCTGATCATGAATAAGCTTCGCTATCCCGATATGAACAAGCCCGACCGCATGGGCATCACCATGAAGGATATGCTCGCGCTAGGCCGTGTGAAGACAGCGACAACGCTCGATGAGCTTGCCAAGGTGATCAACGTTCCGGCAGACAACCTCAAGGCTGCTGTTGCTGAGTACAACAAGGCCGCTTCACATCAGGTTCAAAAGGATAAGTTCGGATTTGCCGCAACCAATACCGACGACGCTCCGATGACTGAAGGTCCTTGGTACGCCTGCTTGAAGGTTCCCACTGTGCACCACACGATGGGCGGCGTGAAGATCAACACCAAGGCTGAGGTGATCGGCACCAACGGCAAACCCATTGCAGGGCTCTTTGCTGCAGGTGAAGTCACCGGCGGCATCCATGGCGCCAACCGTCTGGGCGGCAACGCCATTGCCGACGTCTTCGTCTTCGGTCGTCAGGCTGGTGCAAGCGCAGCTAAGTACGCCAAGTAATCAGCGCAGTTGATGCGCTTTGCGAGGCAGTTTCCAAAAGGCTGCCTTTGTCGGCCGCAAAGGAAAAAAGACATTCCTGCGCGGCCGTTTGTTATTGTGGCGCACGGCAAGCATCAAGCTCTCGAGGCGGAGCTTGGAAAAAGCCGTTTGTCTGAATCGTTGTAATGCACGGCGCAGAGCGCAGCGTCGGATCAAAGGCGTAGGCATCAAGATAGCGCCCGTATTCGTAAGCAGAGAACAAAGGCGAGTCTTTCAAGAGGGATTCCTCGCGCACGCTGCCTAAAGCGTGCAGGAATCGGCCTGCTCCCAGAGAAAATCCGACATGATCGACATGGATTGATCCTGAGGGAGTTTTTTTGCCAAACGCAAGCAAAACGCCTGCAGGAATGCTCTGCGGGGTTGTCATCGAAAGCGGTTCTCCGGCAGCGATCTGTTGGTCGGTGTCGCGGCCGACGATGACGCCGGCGATGCGCCACATGACGGACACCAGTCCAGAGCAGTCGACGGCTGCGCTGCTTGTGCCGCCCCAGAGGTAAGAGATGCCCGTTAAGGTTTGTGCACGGCGCAAAAACGCGTCCCAAAAAGCTTCACGAGGTCCTTCGCGCAGTCGTTGCCAGTGCAGAAAGTCTTCGTCAGCGGGCCGTACATCTGCTGCCGGAACAAAGCCCACACGCCCGTCGGGAAGCTGCGCGCGGATGCGTTGATCGCCTTCTGCAGAAATCAGCCGCAGCATGCCGGTTGCGGGAAGCGGCGCCAACGTGCGGCCGGCGGCGTCGGTGATGTGCGTCATGTTGACTGCGGCAACGACTTTTGAGGCGGCGTTCCACTCAGAAAGTTCTTCGGTCGTGAGTCTTTCGATTTGTCTGTCGTGAACCCAGCCGATGTAGCCGTCAGGAGTCTGCGCTCGCCAAAAGGGGCCGCGCTTTTGCAATATGCGCAAAGGCGTTCCGGTGACGGCCTGCGTTGTTGTTGTACCGGTGAAAGCCGGACTTGCAAGAAATGAAGCAACAGGTACGCTGACAAGCGCCCAGGGTTTTGGCCCGGCTTCGGGATCATCGTCAGGAAGCAGCCGAACCTGCAGCAAAACAGGCGTTTTCTCGGATCTGAGCTTGCGCTTTAGTGCGGCGAGTGCTTTTCTGTTGTCGGTTTCTCCGAAGATGACGATTTGACCGTGGATTTCCTTGCTGCTGATTTCCCAGAGCGAAGTTCGTTTGTCTGGGGCGTATTCATCGCCTAGTTTTTTGATGAGCGCAGCACTTGAGACGGCCATGGCCGTGCTGCTCGAGGTCAGGGCAACGCCCGCAGCAGCCGGCAGCGCCAGTGCAAAAGACGCCAGCAGGGCAAACACAGGTTGCCCGAGAAAACTCCAAATGCTCCGCAGCATGATGATGCAAATCGACGCAGTGCCGTCCACAGATCGTCAGTTTGATTTTTTCTGCAGCATCTGCTGGAAGTTCCAGGCCGATGCGCACATCTCTTCGAGGCCGAGCTCAGCCTTCCATCCCAGCAGCTTGAGTGCCTTGGAGGGATCTGCCCAGTTGGCGGCAATGTCGCCTGCGCGTCGTGGAGCAATGCGGTAGGCAATCTTTTTGCCGCAAGCCTTTTCAAAGGCAGCAATGATTTCGAGCACGCTGTAGCCTTGTCCCGTGCCGAGGTTGATGGCCTCCCAGCCGGGGTGCTTGAGGGCGTATTCAAGCGCAAGCACGTGACCGCGGGCAAGATCCATGACATGAATGTAGTCGCGCACGCCCGTGCCGTCGGGTGTCGGATAGTCGTTGCCGAAGACATTGACTTCTTTTAAAAGGCCGGCAGCAACGCGTGCAACGTAGGGCAGGAGGTTGTTGGGAATGCCGTTTGGATTTTCTCCGATAAGGCCTGAGGCATGTGCGCCGATCGGATTGAAGTAGCGCAGGCATACGGCGCAGAAGTTTTTGTCGGCCGCGCACAAGTCCGAAAGAATGCTCTCGATGACAAGCTTGGTGCGTCCGTAAGGGTTGGTGACGCCGCCCACGGGATGATCTTCGGTGAGAGGCAGCTTTTGCGGCGTGCCGTAAACGGTTGAGGAGCTCGAAAAGATCATCGAGCGGCAGCCTGCGTCCTGCATGGCCTGCAGCAAGCTGACGGTGCCCGCAACATTGTTGTCGTAGTACTCAAGCGGCTTGGCGCAGCTTTCGCCTACGGCTTTAAGGCCGGCAAAGTGTACGACCGCCTCAATGCCGTTGTCGGCAAGAATTGAGCGCATGGCCGCTTTGTCGCGAATGTCTTTTTCAAAAAAGACCGGACGCCGTCCGCAGATGGCCTCTATGGCATCAAGCGTAGAGACTTGGCTGTTGCAGAGGTTGTCGCAAATAAAGACATCGTGGCCGCCCTCGAGCAACACAACGGCCGTGTGTGAACCGATGAAGCCGGTTCCGCCGGTAAGCAATACGCGCATACAGCAATCAAAAGAAAAAGAGAGTTAAAACTTGGGCATGCGGCCATCAAGAAACGCTTCACACGCTTCCTTGGCCTGATCAGAGCTGGCCACTTCGTTGAAAGTCCTCGCTTCCAGAGCCTGCGCGGAGCGAAGCCCTTCCATGAGGCTTGCGCGCAGCACGCGTTTGGTGTTTTGAACCGCAAGCGGCGAGAGCTTGGCCAAGCGCGATGCTCTTGCCATTGTCTGTTCTCTAACCTGCGCATCGTCGAAAACACCGTTCACGATGTGCATGGAAAGTGCTTCCTGAGCGGTAATGGGCTCAGAGAGCAGAATCTTTTCGGCAGCCTTGTGAAGTCCGCAGGCGGCAGTTGCCAGATACGATGCGCCAAAGCGCGGCGTCAAGCCAAGCGCCGTAAAGGGAAGCGAAAACAGCGCGCGCGAACCGGCATACACCAGGTCGCAATGGTAGAGCATGGTCACCGCAAGCCCGACAGCAGGCCCCTCAACGCAAGCAATGATGGGTTTCGTGCAGCCAGACAAGGCGGAGATCATGCGACCTGACGGAGAATCCGCATTGGCGTTGAGATCCTTGATCTGCTCGGTTAGATCGCCGCCAGCGCAGAAAATGCCCGGCTGAGCGCAAAGCACGACGACGCGCACGTCTGCGTTGCTTGAAGCCTTCTCAAAGGCGGCGGCAAGCTCTGTGAGCATTGCTGCATCGAGCGTGTTGCGCCGTTCGGGACGCGAAATTTCCAATGTCAGAATGTGCTCGCTTAAGCTTTCAATAATGGGCATTGTTCTCACTCCCAAGAAAAAAGTTTAGTGCTTGCCTGCAGAGGACTTTTCCGCAAGCGTGAGCTCATAGATGAGCATGTTGGCATCCTGCGGACAGTCTACAGCGCGGTAGCCGCGGCTTGCCATAAATCCCGCCATTGGATCGTTTCCTTTAAGGACGTAGCCTTGTATGCGCGAGCACCCGCGCCGGCGCGCCTCGTCTTCGAGCTGCTGCATCAGAATCGATCCGAGACCAGCGCGCTGGTATTCGTCTTCAATCAAAATCCCGAACTCGGCCGTTTTCGAGCCCGGGGCAATGAAGATGCGGCCGACGCCGTGCATTTGCGGACTGACGTTGCTGTTGTCAATCACAACGCGCGCGGCTTCTCGATCATGATCAATTTGAGTGAAGTCAATGATCTCATCGTCGGTCACGTCCGGACCGTTTTTATGAAAGCGCATGTAGGCGGTTTTGGGCGAAAGTCGGCCAAGAAGGCGTTTTTCTGCTGCAAAATCGTCGGGCCTGATGCTTCTGATGCGCATCAATCCAGCCTTGGTGGTGACTTCTTCATCAAAAAGCGTCGGCGTCGGAGCAATGAGCATGTGTGAGTAGCGAGCGTCAGGCGCATCAGCTCTGGCGCAGAGCGACACCGAGGCGTCAAGCGCAACGATGCCGTGTTCGTCGGCGATGAGGGGATTGACGACAACCTCGGCTACGGCCGGCAGCTCGCTCATCAGGGTCGAGAGGCGAATCAGCGCGCCTGCAAGTGCTTCTTTGTTGACCGCGGGCATGCCGCGAAAGCGCTCAAGTGAAGCGGCCACTGGATGACGGGCAATCATCTCAAGGGCCATAGGTTCCGTAAGAGGGGCAACACCGATGGTTTCCTTGGCAAATATTTCTCCGGTTCTGCCGCCTGCGCCAAAATAGATTGCCGGGCCAAGAACGGGATCGGTTGCCGCTCGCATCGACAGTTCTCGGGCGTGCGGATTTTCAGCCATCTTTTGCACGAAAACGCCGTTAAAGCGAGCCATGGGCGCGAGATCGGCAAGTTTGGAGCGGATTTCGTCAAAGCCATCGGCAACGGCCGACTCGGTGAGGACATTTAGCAGCACGCCTCCGACGTCGGTTTTGTGCGCGACTCCGTTGGCCGAAAGTTTGAGTACCACGGGAAAGCCGATGCGCCGGGCGGCAGCCACAGCTTCTTGACTTGTGGCGGCAAAAGACGAGGGCAAAGAACGAATTCCGAAGGCCGAAAGAAGCTGCGCGGTCTGTTCGTCGCTCAGGATATGCTCGCCCTTGGCGCGGGCATCTGCAATGACGACGCGGGCAACTTTCAGATTGGCGTTGGCAAAATCGCTTCCTTCGCGCGGCGCGGCATGGCGCCTTTCTTTGAGCTCATAGCTCTTGACAAGGTTGGCAAAGGCGCGCGCAGCCAGATCGGGTGTAGACACGCACGGCAGTCTGCATCGCTTGAAGGCAAGTCGCGTGTCGGGATCCGTCGAATCCGTGGCCCAGTTGACGATGACGGGTTTGAAGCTTTCGTCGGCGGTCTGCGCAAGCAGCTGCACCGTGCGCGGCGTACGAACAAGAGCCGAGGGCGCAAGCGTGACGATGGCTCCATCGACCGAGTCGCAGGCTAGAGCAAGCTTTAGGGTTTGAGCAAATGTATCGGCAGAAGCATCTGAGCCCAGCGTCAGGGGATTGAGAATAGGACTTGATGGCCCCAAAAATTGCCGAAAATCTTTCTGCAGGCTTGCCGGAAAATCAGCCAGTTTGATGCCGGCGGCGTCGCACGCATCGGCGGCGAGTGCTGCGAACCCAATGCCGTTGGCAAGCACCGCAAGGCGCCCTTGGCGAGGATTTTTGCCGCAGGCAAAGACTTCAAGCGTGGTGCAGAAGTCTTCGACGCGATCGCAGCGCACAGCGCCGACGCGCTCAAGCGCTGCATCAAAGACAAGTTCGCTGCCTGGGACTGCGGCCAGGTGGCTGGCTGTTACACGTTCAGCGTTTGGTCCGCGTCCGGCCTTGAGCACGATGACGGGCTTGATGCGCGAGGCTGCGCGCACAGCCGACAGAAAGGAGCGCGGATGGTAGAGCGTATCGATTTGCAGCGCAATGATTTCGGTTTGCGGATCTTCAATGAAAAAATCAATGATTTCAGCGAGCGAAACGTCGCTTTCCACGCCGCTTGAAATGATGCTTGAAAAACCCAGAGCGCTGCGGGCTGCAAAGTCGAGAATGGAGGCCGTCACGGCGCCCGATTGACTGATGAGCGCCACTGAGCCAGTCTCAGCAAGATGCGGCCAATAGCTTACGTTAAGGCCAATGGACGGGCGCATGATGCCCATGGAAAAAGGACCGATCAGACGCAGTCCTGCGTCTGCGGCAAATTGCGCAATTTCTTTTCGCCAATGACGGTCGCGCGTAAAGGCGTCATCTCCCGGACAGAGCAAAACGTTGCCGATGCCAAGCTTCTTGCATTCTTTGAGAAGTCCCATGACGGTCGAGGCAGGAGTTGTGATCACGGCCAGATCAATTTTGGCCGGCAGCTCCGAGAGCGAAGCCCAGCAGGGCGTTACGCCGATGTACTTGTATTTAGGATTGACGGGATAGGCTTCGAGCGCACGGCGCCCGTTCATGACGCCGTTCCAGACGTAGGTGCCGCGACTTCCCTCGCGGTCGCTGGCGCCGACAACGGCTACAGCGCGCGGGATGAAGGCCGATTTAAGCGAGTGGGAAAATTCCATGGAAAAAATAAGCGCGCAAAAATTCAGGTCGCTAAGAATCAATTGAAGGGATTGAAGAAGGATTTTAGCGGCAGAAGAAGCGAAAAAGAGCCAAATTGCGGCTAGGGCCAAGCAAACAAAAAATCGTCCGCGTAGCTGGCGGACGAAAAAAGGCAATGAAGACTCAAAAAATCAGTACCAGTCGTGTTTTTCATTGCGGTTGAGCGCCGCGATGCGCTCCATCTGTGCCTTGGTGAGCTCAAAGTCAAAAATTTCCGTGTTTTCCTTGATGTGGGCAGGGTTGCTTGAGCCGGGAATGGGGACGACGCCGCGCTCAAGATTCCAGCGCAGAATGACCTGCACCAGCGACTTGCCGTGGGCGAGTGCGATGTCGGCTAAAACGGGATCAGGCAAAAGCTCGCGGTTGTAGCCGCGGCCGCCGAGCGGATACCAAGCCTGAACGATGATGCCCAGATTTGCGATGAATTCAACGACGTCCGTGTCCTGATAGTAGGGGTTTTGCTCTCCATGTTGAAGGCGGGCCTGCGCGCGCAGCTGGGCTTGAGGTCAACGGTGCAATTTCGCGCAGCCTGCGCCGCACTTGGCAGGATGCTCGAAATGAAGCCTATGGCTGAACTCAGGGCGCTTGCGGCCAGAAGGTTTCTGCGCAGCATGTTAAAAAGGCTCTTTTTGGCGTTTGCTTCGCAAGGCGCTCTTCGCATAGAGGAGGTGCCGGCGACAAGGCAAGCGAAGCAAAAACGGATTTTTTGAAGTGATCCAAAAGGAGGCTTTCCCGAACCTTGCGGGCAGGTTCGGGAAACGAAAGCCGAGCTTTAGATTTCAATGAGCGCGTAGCGATCGCTGCCCATCTTGAGCTCGCGCATGTACTCGAGCTGATGCAGGCCGCGGCGCGACTCGATGCGCTCGACGAGATCCTTGTTGCTCTTGGCGTTGTAGACAAGATCGCAGCTTGCTTGATCAATGGCAAGCAGGTCGGTAGAGGCCAGAATGCCGATGTCGGGGATTGTGGGCTCTGCCGCAGAGGTGCCGGCGCAGTCGCAGTCAACCGACATGCGGCGCAGTACGTTGATGTAGACGATGTGCTTGCCGAAGTGGTCGATGACGGCCTTGGCCGACTCGCTCATCGTTTCCATGAGCATTTCCTTGGCCGGCCACTGATCCCAGGGCAGGTTGACGTCGCTGACGGCATGCACCTGCTGCTTGCCGATGCGGCCGTCGGCGCAGCCGATGGCAATATTTTTCATTGAGCCGCCAAAGCCGCCCATTGCGTGCCCCTTGAAGTGCGTCAGCACGATCATGGAGTCGTAGTTGACGATGGAGCCGCCCATGGAAACTTCCTTGAAATGCTTGCCGCCGCGCACAGGCAGGTTTACCGTGCCGTGCGCATCCATGATGTCGACCGGGCAGAACGTCCAGCCGTTGACTTTGAGCGTTTCAAGGTGCTGTTCGGTTGTGTAGCGATCTCCCTGATAGAGCGTGTTTGTTTCGACAATCGTGCTGTCGGGGATCGTTGACTGGAAGGCTTCGACGAGCTCGCGCGGCAGAATGTTGGGGCCGTGCTTTTCGCCGGTATGCAGCTTGATGGCGACGTGCCCGTAGATGGCTTCGTTGATTTTGTCATAGAGCGCAAGCAGGCTCTGGGCATCAATGCGAGGCGAGAAGTATACGCGGGCCTTGGCGCCGGGGGCATCCTCGGCAACGCGTCTGCAGCCCACGACGGGGGCTTGAGGATAAGTTTGTTGAGTCATTTTCGCTTTTCCTTTGTTTTTAGCCGAAGCAGCTAAAACTGGACCAGCTGCACCGCTCAGTCCGGCGGCAGCGGCCAGTTCAAATAATTCGCGCCGCTGCAGGCCGTGTTGCTTTACGTGATTTTTGCAGCAATTGCAGCTGTCTTTGTGCATGGCGGGACTCCTCAAAATTTTTCACCGCATGCGGCCATGATCTGCGCCGCATGCTGAAGGGGAATATGCCTGTTGAGGTAAGGACGGGCAGGAAGAATTATGCGGCCAACGTTTTCTCAAACATTGCACAAATGATGCAAAGCACTGCCAAATTTTCGAGTTCTAGGGGAAATTTTGTCTCTGTCAGGATTGTTCTTTGAATTCGCTTTGCAGCGCGTCAATCAGACGCTTGTATTCATGTTTGAACTGCGTCTGCGTGCAGCCCATTAAAACGGCGTCATCGAGCGCATCCTGCAGGAGTTCGCGCAGTTCCTTCCAGTTGTCGTTGAGGACTTTGACTTTTTCCGTGCATGAGATGACCGAACCGTCGGACGCATGCCATGCCTCGGGAGGCGACAAAGGATCGGCGGATGCGGCCTTGGCAGAGGACTCAGCAGAAGTTTTTGTTGACATGATCAAAAGCTTTGCGGGCAGACAGGGAAGGAAAAAAGGCTTCGAAGCGCTTATTGACTTCGAAGCCTTCAGGCTTTTGCGATGCGGCCGTCAGGGGCCTGCAGCAATTTGTCTTACGCGGCAGCGGCAGCAGACTTGGACTTCGAGCAGGCACGGCGCGCAGAACCTTTGGTTTCTGTCTTCTTGGCGCCGGCTTTGGCTGAGGCCGCCTTGCGGGTGCGGGTTGTCGTCTTGACTGCCGCGGGCTCTGCATCGGGAACGATGGTGATGACGGCTTCAGCGGCCTGCTCAGATTTTGCGTTTTTGCAGGAAGACTTTTTGGCGCTGGATTTTTTGACCTTCTCGCCGGACTTGGCCGCAGCTGCAGCAGCCGCAGCGGCTGCTGCCTGACGCTTTTGCACCAGGCTCTTTTCGGGTTTGGTCGGACGCAGGATTTTCTTGCTTTCCGAAGCCAGACGCTCTGCTTCGGCCTTGGCCGCGGCCTCAGCAGCTTCGTCTTCGGCCGTGCGCATGGAGATGCGCACAACGGGCGGGGCCACGGCAGCTTCTTCTTCCTTGACGCCCCAGAGCTGAAGAATTTCAGACTGAGCGGGCACGGTGCCGCGCTCCCGACGAACGAGAACGCTTGAGCGCACGATTTTTTCAATGTCAGGCAGAGGAAGGCGGTTGAGGTCGTCGAAATGAATTAGGCTGTGCTCGTGATCAAAGCCCTTGAATTTGTCGGCCATCGGCTCGACGACGGATTTTTCAGCAATGTACAGGGTGAGCGACTTTTCCCGGCTTTCCAGCGCAAACAGGGGGCCGCCGCTTAATTCGTAGAAAACAAGCCCAAAGCGCTTGCTTTCGCGCACGCCGCGCGCTGCGCGGCGGATAAGACTGGCTACACGGGCCATAGCTACGCGGCGATCATGCGGCAATCCCTGCAGAAAGACGCCCAGAACCGTAGCACCTACCATAAAACCTCCAAGAATCCTTTCGTACCAAATGGGTCGTCATAATATCTGACGAAAACACTCAATTTTACCTGATCCGAAACCGCTTTCCAAGTCCTTGATTCTGGAGGAATTATTCGGAAAGCATTGATTTTATTGACTTTCGCTGGTGCTCAAAGAGACGTTTGCTGCAAGAGCATCATTGATAAAAACGGTAGACAGCCGTAAACGGAACCTTAAGCGTCGTGCCGATTTGCGAGGGCGAGCAGCGCGTCTGCGGCTGGCCGCCCGCGCCTTCTGTGCGGCTCACCCACCGAATGCCGGTAAGCACGCCTTTTTTCTTTCCCTGCGCGCGGGTTTCGAAAAGAACGTCTCGCAGGTTGTTGTGCGACTTCGGGTGCGTGTCCCACTTTACGATTTTTGCGCTCAGAACGGAGCCGTCGGAAGCACGAAAAA
This sequence comes from uncultured Duodenibacillus sp., assembly GCA_944388865.1. Classification (GTDB taxonomy): domain Bacteria; phylum Pseudomonadota; class Gammaproteobacteria; order Burkholderiales; family Burkholderiaceae_F; genus Duodenibacillus. The sequence goes on from CALXKM010000020.1 coordinate 27,259, forward strand.
TGAAGTCGGGTCCTTGCCGCGCAATGATGCGCCCTTTTTCGTCGACAAGCACAGCATCGGGGGCGATGAATTTCCACCAACGGCCCTTTTTGTCGGCCGTGCACTGAAACTGTTGCTCGCCCGAGGCCTTGAGCGTCATGAGCAGCTTGCCTTTTTCAGGAGCCATCGGATCGCCGGCTGACATGAATTCGCTCAGACCAGAGCAGCCCGAAAGGGCAAAAGCGCTTGCGGCGCACAGCGCAAAAAAAAGGCGGCCAGAAAGACGAGATCGGTTTTTCTTTTGCATGGCAAGTACCAAAAAGGCTCGAAAAAAAAAAGCAAAGATTTGCGCATGTTTGACGACGGGTTTGATTTTAGGCGAGCAAAGGCCGATTTTTTGACCTGAAGCAAATGTAAATCTGCTCTTTCGATTTCACATAGAGAAAACCATTGTTTTTTAGACTGGAAAACCCTCAACAAGAAGGAGTAATCTTTGCTACAGTGAGGTGCACGAAAAGGCAGCAAGGACCCCGTTTGCGTCAAAAAGAAGCCTTTTCATGAGCGACGTCTGGCATGCGATCGGTCGTCGCGGTGCGTGACGTTGCGGCCGGACTCCTTTTGCCGCCGCGACTGTTCGAGAAAAAAGGAGAACTATTGTGTATCAAATCAGACTTCACGGCCGAGGCGGCCAGGGCGTGGTGACGGCCGCTGAAATGCTCAGCGTTGCGGCCTTCACCGAAGGCCATTGGGCGCAGGCGTTCCCGAGCTTCGGCTCAGAGCGCACGGGCGCGCCGGTGGTGGCTTTCTGCCGCATCGACGAAAAGGAAATCCGTCTTCGCGAACCGATTCAGGAACCGGACGTCGTGCTTGTTCAGGACAAGACGCTGCTTGAATCTGTCGACGTTTTCGGCGGTCTGCACGACAATGGATACGTGCTCATCAACAGTTCTGCAACTCCCGAAGAGATGGGGCTCAAGCAGCTTGTCGATCGTCTTCCCGCAGGACATGTTCTGACCGTTCCGGCAACGCGCTTTGCTCTGGAAAAGATCGGGCGTCCTCTGCCGGGCGCCGCCATGCTGGCCGGTTTTGCGGCCATGACGGGCGGTCTTAAGCTCGAGAGCGTGCAGCAGGCCTATTTGGCCCGCTACGTCGGCAAGGTTGGCGAAGCAAATGCCGCCGTTGCCGAGCTCGCCTATCGTCATCTTCAGCAGCAGCTGGCGCAGTAAAAGGAGAATTGCTGATGCTCAAGCAAATTGAAGGCAGCCAGGGCGTGGCCGAAGCTGTGGCTCTGTGCCGTCCTGACGTCATTTGTGCGTACCCCATTTCCCCCCAGACGCACATTGTTGAAAAACTGGGAACGATGACCCGCAAGGGACTTATTGAAGGCTGCGAGTACATCAATGTCGAGAGCGAATTTGCCGCCATGAGCGTGGCCATTGGTGCAAGCGTGGGCGGAGCCCGTGCATATACCGCCACTGCCAGCCAGGGGCTGCTCTACATGGTGGAAGCCGTCTACAACGCCTCCGGCCTGGGACTGCCCATCGTGATGACCGTGGCCAACCGCGCCATCGGAGCTCCGATCAACATCTGGAACGATCACTCCGATTCGCTCAGTCAGCGCGACAGCGGCTGGATTCAGATTTTTGCCGAGACCAATCAGGAAGCGGCCGACATGCACATTCAGGCCTTTAAGATCGCCGAGGAGCTCTCGTTGCCGGTGATGGTCTGCATGGACGGCTTTGTGCTCACGCATGCCTTTGAACGCATTGATGTGCCCTCGCAGGAGCAAGTCGACAAGTTCTTGCCGCCTTATGAGCCGCGTCAGGAACTCGACCCTGATGATCCGGTCTCGATTGGCGCCATGGTCGGACCCGAAGCCTTTACCGAAGTGCGCTATTTGGCTCACGTCAAGCAGCTTCAGGCTCTTGAGCTCATTCCACAGGTGCAGCAGGAGTTTGCCGAGGTCTTCGGCCGTCAGTCGGGCGGTCTGGTGCATACCTATCGGTGCGAAGATGCCGACATCCGCGTCGTGGCCATGGGTGCAACTCTTGGCACGATCAAGGATACGGTCGATGAGCTGCGTGAAGCCGGCCACAAGATCGGCGTGGTGGGCATCAAGTGCTACCGTCCTTTCCCGATGGACGCCGTGGCCGAAGCGCTCAAGGGCGCCAAGAAGGTGGTCGTGATCGACCGTGCGCTTGCCGTGGGTTCGGGCGGCGTTTTGAGCCGCGACATCATGGTTGCGCTGCAAAAGCAAGACGTCAAGCGCTACACGGTGATCGCCGGCCTGGGCGGACGCGCCATTACGCGCGCTTCGCTCAAGAAGATGCTTGCCGAGTGCGAGGCAGATACGCTCAAGAACTTCAGCTTCATGGATCTCGATGAAGAGCTCGTCAACCGTCAGCTCGAACGCGAGCGTCTCACAAGAAAAACCGGCCCGCTGCCCGAGGCAGTGGTGCGCGACGCGGCGATGCGTCAGTAAGGGAGGACGTGCAAGATGCAAGAAACAAAAGTCCGCTTTTATCAGACGGGAACCTTTACCGTCGGCAACCGTTTGCTCGATCCTCAGCAGCGCACAGTGCAGTCCTCGACCGAACGCTTCAATGCCCTCAATTCCGGCCATCGCGCCTGTCAGGGATGCGGCGAGGCTCTGGGTGCGCGCTATGCGGTCGACGCTGCGCTTGAGGCCACCCACGGCCGCCTGATTGCGACCAATGCAACGGGATGCCTGGAGGTGTTTTCGACGCCTTATCCGGAATCTGCCTGGCAGATGCCGTGGTTCCATTCGCTCTTTGGCAACACCGCAGCCGTAGCGACCGGCATGGCCGCTGCTGCCCGCGCACGCGCCCGCAAAACGGGCAGGGAACCTGACCGCGTGCTTGCCATGGGCGGCGACGGCGGTACGACCGACATCGGCTTTGGCTGCTTGTCGGGCATGTTTGAGCGCAACGATGATGTGCTCTACATCTGCTTTGACAACGAGGCCTATATGAATACCGGCGTGCAGAGATCGTCTGCTACGCCGCCTGCGGCTCGCACGGCGACCACAATGCCTACGCCGGGGCATCCCGGCAACACCTTCGGTCAGGGCAAGAATGTGCCAGCCATTGCCATGGCGCACGGCATTCCCTACGTGGCAACTGCCACGGTGGCCGATCTGCACGATCTAGAGCGCAAGGTGAAGTACGCCATGGGCATTCACGGCGCTCGCTACATCCATATCCTTGTGCCGTGCCCGCTCGGCTGGGGCGCAGCATCCTCCAAGACCATCGAGCTTGCGCGCTTGGCGCAGCTCACGGGCATTTTCCCGGTCTTCGAGGCTGAATACGGCGAAGTGACCCGGGTTTCCAAGATCCGTCGCCAGCTTCCTGTTGAAGAGTATCTGAAGCTGCAAAAGCGCTTTGCCCACTTGTTCGGCAAGAAGGGCAATCCGGAAATTCTGGCCCGTCTGCAAATGCTTGCCGACCGCAACATCGCCAAGTACGGCCTGCTCGACGACGAAGAAGAAGCTTCGCGCGGCGTGCCTGTGCCCGAACAGGGCGAAGAGCGCCACAACATCATCTGATGCGGCTCAAAAGGAGATAGTTGAAAATGACTCAGAAGAACATTCCTTTTGCCATTACTCTGGACGTAGGTTCGTCGCTGGCAAACCGCACAGGTACCTGGCGCACGATGAAGCCCGTCTACGTTAATCGGCTGCCGCCTTGCAATGCCAAGTGCCCGGCCGGAGAACAATGTCAGTCTTGGCTGTTTTTTGCCGAATCCGGCGATTATGAAAGCGCTTGGAAGCGCATTGTTGAGGACAATCCATTCCCAGCCACGATGGGCCGCGTGTGCTATCACACCTGCGAGACGGCCTGCAATCGCGCACAGCTCGACGACTGCGTCGGAATCAATTCCGTCGAACGTTTTTTGGGCGACAATGCTCTTGCCAAGGGCTGGAAGTTTGAAGCGCCCAAGAAGGAAACGGGCAAAAAGGTGCTCGTTGTGGGCGCAGGTCCCGCGGGTTTGAGCGCTGCATACCATCTGCGCCGCATGGGACACGCTGTTCATGTGGTCGACAGTGCCGAGGCCGCAGGCGGCATGATGCGCTACGGCATCCCGAAGTATCGCTTGCCGCGCGAGGTGCTTGATGCCGAAATCGCCCGCATTGCGGATATGGGCGTTGAAATCGAATGCTCGCGCAATGTGGCCGACCTGGCCAAGGAAATGAAGGATGGCGGCTATGACGCCGTGTTCCTCGGCGTCGGCGCTCATTTGGCGCGCCGCACCTACATTCCTGCGGGCGACGCGAGCCGCGTGATGGACGCCGTGAAGGTTCTGCGCGATGTGGCCGAAGACGAAAAGCCTCTGCTCGGACGCCGCGTGGTGGTCTACGGCGGCGGCAACACGGCCATGGACGTGGCGCGAACCGTGCGCCGCATGGGTGCAGAGCCGCTCGTTGTCTATCGCCGTACGCGAGAAAGAGCTCCGGCGCATCCGTCTGAAATTTCGGAAGCCATTGAAGAAGGCGTGACCATGAAGTGGCTTTCGACTGTGAAGGAGGCCGAAAGCGGCGAAATCAAGATCGAAAAGATGGTGCTCGATGAAAACGGCAAGCCTAAGGGAACCGGAGAGTTTGAGACCATCGCAGCCGACAGCCTCGTGCTCGCGCTAGGCCAGCAGACCGATTTGTCGCTTCTGACAAATCTGCCCGGCTTGAAGATCGAAAACGACGAGGTTGTGGTCGATCAGGCGATGATGACCTCCGTGCCCGGCATTTTCGCCGGCGGCGACATGGTCGCAGGCGACAAGAATGTGACGGTGGCCATCGGCCACGGCAAGAAGGCAGCTCGCGCAATCAACGCCTACCTCAAGGGCGAGACCTATGTTGAGCCCGCCAAGCCGGCGCTTGCCACGTTTGACCGTCTGCATACCTGGTACTACGCTGATGCGCCCAAGACTGTGCGTCCGATGCTCGACATCGTGCGCCGTCAGACGACCTTCGATGAAGTCCAGCATGGTCTTACCGAAGAGAATGCACTCTTTGAAGCGCGCCGCTGCATGAGCTGCGGCAACTGCTTTGAGTGCGACAACTGCTACGGCGTATGTCCGGACAATGCCGTCGTCAAGCTCGGCCCCGGCATGAAGTTCAAGTTCAACTATGACTACTGCAAGGGCTGCGGCGTGTGCGCCAACGAATGCCCGTGCGGAGCCATTGACATGGTAAGCGAAGACATCTAAGTGATTTTCGCTCGGCCGTCGGGAAGCCGGCGGCCGATTTGAGGCTTGAATTCTCGGGAAGCTTTCGCGGTGCGAGGCAATGCGCTGCGAAAGCTTTTTTCTTTGGCTCGCGCGCCTTCTTGGACAAGTGCGCCGAGAAGGCGCTTGTGAAAGCTTAAAAAAGTTTGATTTTCAAAACTTAAGGAGCGGTGCGCGCTACAGGCGTATGGCAGCGCTCCTGCCGGCCTTGCGTCCCATGACCAGAGCGTTGGACATGCTCATGCCGCCCAATCTGTCTTGTCCGAAAATGCCTCCTGTTGTTTCTCCCGCCGCGTAAAGTCCGGGCAAGGGGTGCTCTGCGGGATCGAGCACGCGCGCGTGCTGATCGATTTCAATGCCGCCCAGCGTGCAGTGCACGTAAAGTTTCTCTTTGCCCCAGTAAAAAGGCGGCGTATCTATCGTTTGCGTAAAGAACTCCTTGCAGAAATCGGGATCTTCTTTTTGTCTTGCGAAGTAGTTGTAGCGCGCAAGCGTGCTTTCAAGTTTTGCGGCAGGAATGTTCATGCCGCGGGCCATTTCTGCGATGGATTCAGAAAGATGCACGCGTCCGGAAGAAATTTTGGATCCCGTATTGACGCCTTTGGTCGACTTGGCATCAGTGATGACCCACATCGACTGCTCGCTTTGATGCGTCATTGCCTGAGCGATGGCTGTGATGCTTGAAGATTCATTGACAAAACGATCTCCCTCAAGATTGACGTAGATTTCAGCGCCTGAGTACTCAAGCGTGCGTCCGCCCCAGTAAGGGAGGTACAGGATGTTGTGCATGTCGACGATGGAGGCGCCAAGCTGCTGCGCCAAGCGAATTCCATCGCCCATGGCGCCGTCCCATACGATGCCGTCGGGGTTGGCCGTGGTGCGCATCGCAGCGCTGAAGCGATTGTCGTAGAACATGCGCAGACTCGTGTTGGCCGTAAAGCCGCCCGTGGCAAGAACAACGCTTTTGGCGAGGATTGTTTTGGTTTTGCCTGAGCGTTTCAGGGCGGCCTGCCACATGTCTTGGGAGCGATTTAATTCGAGTGCGGCAAGCTCCGTGGAAAGCCTTGAGTCAATATCAAGATCGGCAAGCACAGCATGCATTTTTTCAATGTACTGCTTGCCTCCAAGGCCGCTTCGCGCAGCCAGGCATCGGGGTTTCAAGCCGCCCATGGCCTGAAAAAGAGAAGGCGAAAAGTCTACGCCCATTGAGCTCAGCCACCTGAAGGCAGCTTCACTTTCTTCAATGATGGCGCGCACAACGGGCTCATTGATTTTCCCTCCAATATCAAGACTGTCTTTGAGCCACTCTTCAATAGGGTCCGAGAGGTTTTGCTCGTTTTGCAGCGCAGGACTGAAGACGGCCAGCGATCCGCTTGAATAAGCGGAGTGTCCGCCGATGACCGGCCCCTTTTCGACAACAAGCACGCGCTCGGCGCCCTCTTCGCGGGCAGCGATGGCTGCGGCGTGGCCGGCCAGACCGCTGCCGGCTACGAGAACGTCGACGACATCGTGCGTTTGCGTAAAGCTGCTTTTGGGAAAAAGAGCCGCTGCTGCGGCGGCGGCAATCAGGGGCCTGCGCTGCATGGCTATTCTCCGGCCGAAATAATGCCCAGACGCTCCAGAGCAAGATGCGCCTCAAGCGGGCTTTTAACGCCAAGCTTGGCAAAAGCGTTGGCTCGGTGCATTTTGACGGTGGCCTCGGCAATGCCGAGTTCGCGCGCGATCTCTTTGTTGGCGGCGTCTCGGGCAGCCAAGAGAACGATTTCCTTTTCGCGCGGCGTGAGCGCCTCGAACTGCTCACGATTGCGGCGCGCTTGCTGGGCGGCTTTGTATTGGGCTACGGATGCATCAACGGCTTTTTTTATGGTCTCCAGCAGCAGCGTGGGCTCGATTGGTTTTTCAAGAAAGCTGACGGCGCCTAGCTGCATGGCGTGAACGGCCATGGCAATGTCGCCGTGCCCCGACAGAAAAACAATCGGAATCTCGCAGCCTTTATCGAGCAAAATATTTTGCAGCTCAAGCCCTGTCATGCCGGGCATTCGCACATCAAGTACAAGGCAGCCGGGGCGGAGAAGATCATCGTGTTCAAGAAAATCGACGGCGCTTGAAAAGCCCGCGACTTCGAAGCCGTGCGCGCGCAGCAGCAGTTCCTGAGAGGAGCGAAAAACTTCATCGTCTTCAATGAAACGTACGAGTGCTCTAGTGTTGATCATGATTGTTCATCCTGCAATGCGGGAAAGGCAATGCGCACCGATACGCCTCCCGAAGGGTTTCTTTGAAAGGTGATCGTTGCGGCATGACTGTCGCAGATGCCGCGCACAATCGAAAGTCCCATGCCCAGACCTTCGGGCTTGATGCTATCTGCAATTGTCGAGAGCCGTGCAAATTCTTCGTCAGAGAGTTTTTTCCCGGGATTGCTGACGGTGAGCACAACAGCATTTCGGCTGCGCATGCTGCGGTCGGTTCGGTGGACGGGAGTTTGTTCGCAAACGTCAATGCTGATGCTCACTTTCGGGTGCGCGTCAGGCGTCTGAGCCTGCCAGGCGTTTTTGATCAGATTGACCGCAAGAAGCTCAAGCTCCAGGGCATCGCCCAAGACTTTATCCTCGGAACAGTTGAAATGTTTGATGATGCGAATTTCGACTTCGGCAGCTGCTTTGACGCTTTCGATGGCCTTGTCGACGATTGTGGTGAGGCGGCACGGCTTTTGTGCGGATTTTTGCGATTTGGCGTAGTTGCGCACGCGATCGACGATGCCGGCGATTTTTCGAGTCTCGCTTGCAATGCCGGAGAGCGCGGCCGACACCGTCTGTTCCTTTTTGATTGACTCGGGCAGCACGACGTCGAGGATGGCTTTGAAGTTCATGACGGCGCCGACCGGCGAGCGAATTTCGTGGGCAATCATGCCCGACATTTGATTGACGATGTTGCGCCGCTCAAGGGTGCCGAGCCTTGAGCGGTTCTCGCGCGCGAGAGCTTCAGCGCGCTGCTGCCTTTCTAAAGCGCAGGAGAGCTCTGCGGTGCGCTTTTTGACGAGATGCTGCAGCACGAGACCGTGACCGATCAGAAGCAGCACCAAAAATAGGCCGATGAGAATTTCTCGCTTGAAGCGAGCGTAAAAGCGCGACAGCGAGAAGTGCTTGTCAAAACTGTACTGGCCGATTTCGAGTTTGCGAAAAAGCGCATCAATGCTGTCGGCCGCAACGTTGCTTCTCCACTCGAAAGTGCTTGTTTCGGCAGTCATTGAAAGCAAAGCGATGGTAAGGGCGCGGGCTGCCGACTCGTCAGTCCAGCGAAAGCCGTAAAGGCTCACGTCTGGATAAAGAGCCGTCGAATGGCGGCAGTGCAGCACGTCGGTGCTTTTTTCATTGAGCACTTTGATCTGAGAGACATCGGCCAGAGCAGAGGATTCGAGCGTTTCTAAAAAACAAGCCGGAAGCACGACGGCATCGGCGCGGCCGCCCCAAAGAGCAGCGGTAAGCGTCGGAAAAAGAGTGTTGAGAAAAAGAGTCTGCTTAAAAAAGTGCCTGGGATCCTGACCGAGATCGACGACTTCTCCGGCAAAGGCGAGCCACCCAGAGACCGATACGGGAAGCGTTGCCGCGATGGTCTTTCCCTTGAGATCGTCAAAAGAATTGATGTCGGTGCGCGATTTAAGCGCGACGACGGTCGAACCGATGCTTTGAGAGGCAATTTCCGTAGCCGGGTTTTTTCTTGTGGCGATGCGATAGGAACCATCGGCAGTCTCAGAGAAAAATGGCGACGATCCTGTGGTTGCAATGACGAAGTCGGGCTTGTTTTCGGCGACGAAGTTTTTTGCATCGGCCGAGAGAAAAGAAACCTTGCGGATGTCAAAAAATGACGAAAGCTTCTGTTTGAGAGAGTTGATCGTTTCCTCAATGCTGCGGTCGTCCGTGACGGCCTCAAGCGAGTCGGCCACGGCAATCGTCACTGTCAGAGGCTTTTGCTTGCTTTCGAGCGCGGCCTGCGCAGGCTGATGCGCGCTTGCGGCACAAACAAAGGCAAGCGAGCAAAGCGATGTAAGCAGTTTCAGAAGGCTGCGCATGAGAAAAAAACAAAAAGAGGCTTCCTCAAGCTTAACAAAAACATGAAGCTGCCACAGACGCTTGCCTAGGACGGATCTCTGGCGCCGGTGTGTTCTCGAGCTCATCGAGATGGGTGGGAACGCGAAGCTTTGAGCGGCGTGATAATCTCAAAAAAACGGAAGGAATTTTTTTCTCCGAGCGCAGCTGCTCGGTGTTGGAGACGATGCAATTGAGTAAGCGAAACGTATTTTTACTGCTTGCCGCTGCGGTCGTGCTTGTTGCAGGCGGCTTTGTCGCCTACGACTTGACGCGGGACGGCGCTCGTGCGCTCAAGCTCTACGGCAGCATCGACATGCGCACCGTGGATCTTGCGTTTGAAGAAAGCGGCCGCATCAAAGCGGTGTTGGTCGAAGAAGGAGCAAGGGTGAGCGCAGGCCAAAAGCTTGCGCAGCTTGAGACGCGCCGCTACGAGATTGCTCGAGCAACGGCGGCCGCTCAGGTGGCTGTAGCGCAAAAAGAGCTGCAGCTTCTTTTGGCAGGATCTCGACAGGAAGAAATTGATGCAGCTCGCGCTGAGCTTGAAGCTGCCCAGAGCTCCTATCGCTTTGCGCAGCGCACCTGCGCGCGGGAATCCAAGCTCGGAGAGGCAACAACAAAGCTCAGAGTCGACGAGGCTTGTTCGCAAGCGAAGGTTTCGGCAGCGCAGGCCAAAGCAGCGCAAAAGCAGCTTGATTTGCTGTTGGCCGGCACTCGCATCGAGCAAATCGAAGTGGCGCGCGCCAATCTTGAGCTCGCCGAGGCCTCTTTGGCAGATGCCCATAGGGCATTGGAAAACTGTACGCTGCTTTCGCCCTCTGAGGGCGTCATCCGTACCCGGTTGCGGGAAAAGGGCGACATGGTGAGCGCTCAGAGTGCGGTCTACGAGCTTGCGCTCATGAACCCTTTGTGGGCGCGCGTTTGGGTCGACGAAGTCAATCTCGGTCGTGTTGCGCCCGGGCAAAAGGTGCGCGTTAAAGTCGACAGCTACCCCGATCAGACATTTGAGGCGGTGGTGGGCTTTGTGTCGAGCGTGGCTGAATTTACGCCCAAGACGGTGCAGACCGAAGATCTGCGCACCTCTTTGGTCTATGAGGTTCGCGCAACGGTTGCAGATCCGCAGGGATTGTTGCGGCTGGGCATGCCGGTGACGGTTGAACTCGATCCTTTGCCGGGCAAAAAATAATTTTTGAAAAAAGGTGTGCGAAAAGACCTGTAAAAAAGGCCTGCGGTGAAAGCCATGGATGAGGACGTTTTCAAGTTCGGCGCCTTGCCGGCGATTGCAGCTCGCAACATCAGCAGAAGAGAAAAAAGGCCGGCGGCGGAGATTCTGCACAACGTGAGCGCTCTTTTTCAAAAGGCGCAGCTCACGGCGCTTGTTGGCGCCGACGGGGCAGGAAAGACGACGTTCATGCGCATTTTGGCGGGCATTTTGCCTCCGAGCGAGGGCGAGGTGCTTGTGTTTGGCGAAAATCTCTACCGTGATGTCAGCCGGCTGCAGAAGTGGATCGGCTACATGCCGCAGAAGTTTGGGCTTTATGAAGATTTGAGCGTGGCGGAAAATTTTTCTCTTTACGCCGATCTCTTCGGTCTGAGCGAAGAAGTGCGCAGCGAGCGCACTTGCGAGCTGCTGGCGATGACGGGGCTGAGCGGCTTTACGCAGCGACTGGCAGGCAAGCTCTCGGGCGGCATGAAGCAAAAGCTGGGATTGGCCTGTGCGCTTTTGAACCATCCGCGCATTCTGCTTTTGGATGAGCCGAGCGTAGGCGTTGATCCGCTCTCGAGAAAGGAACTCTGGGAGATATTGCGGCGCAATGTCGACGATGAGGGTATGTGCGTTGTCGTTGCAACGACCTACATGGATGAGGCGGCGCTTTGCGATGCGGTGATGGTGCTCGAAGACGGGCGCCTGCAGCTTGTCGGTGCGCCGCAGGAGATTGCCGAAGCCGCGCGTGGACGCACCTTTTGGGTTGATTTGGACAAAGAGAAAAACGTGCGTGCCGTGCAGGCGGCGCTGCTCGATGCCGAGGATTTAGTGCTTGACGCCGTGCCGCAGGCCCGCGGCGTGCGGCTGCTGCTGATGCCGCAGGCGCAAAAAGAAGACGTGCAAAAAGCATTTCCCGAACTGGTCCTCACAGCGAGAGCGCCGACGCTTGAAGACGGATATCTCGAGAAGCGTCGGGAGCTGCTCGGGCGACCTCAATTTTCTGCAGTTGCGGGCGCAGCCGTACAGTCTTTTGGAGACGATGTCGTGATTCGTGCTCGAGGTCTTGTGCGGCGATTCGGCGACTTTGTTGCCGTCGATAAAACGAGCTTTGATGTGCACGCCGGAGAAATTTTTGGGCTTCTCGGTCCCAACGGGGCAGGAAAGACCACAACTTTCAAGATGCTCTGCGGACTCATTGAAATCAGCGAAGGCGTGCTTGTCGTTGCGGGCGTAGACGTCAGAAGCGCCCGATCGCTTGCGCGCGAAAGTTTGGGCTACATGTCGCAGAAGTTTTCACTGTATCCCAATCTTTCAGTGCGCCAAAATTTTGAATTTTTTGCGGGCGCTTATGCGCTTTTCGGCAAGGCTGCGCAAAAGCGCATTGCCAAGATGGCAGACGACTTCGGGCTCAACGATGACATGCCGCGCGAAGCAGGGGCGCTGCCGGGCGGCTGCAAGCAGCGTCTTGCTATGGCCGTGGCGCTTTTGCATCAACCGAAAATTCTTTTTTTGGACGAGCCCACAAGCGGCGCAGACATTCCGACGCGGCGGCAATTTTGGCGTTGGATGTCGGCGCTTGCCGCTGCCGGCACAACGATCATCGTGACCACGCATTTCATGGAGGAGGCGCTTTACTGCGATCGCATCCTGATTCAAGACGCAGGCAAGCCTTTGGTGCTCGGAACTCCGGCACAGGTTCGAGGCGAGAGCGCCACCATGAATGAGGCTTTTGTGCGCATTGTGCTTGAGGCCAGAGCGAGCAGACGAGAAAAAGCCGAAGGACCTGAGGAGGGCTCATGAAGCACTCGGAATTTCTCACGCACCTCTGGGCGCTTTCAGCAAAGGAATGTCGGCAGATTGCACGCGACAAGAGCGCCCTTCTTTTAGGAATCGTGCTGCCCGTGGTGCTCATCATTCTTTTTGGCTACGGACTGACGTTTGACGTGAAAAACGTGCGGCTTGGCATCGTCTCGACAGGAGAGAGTGCGATGGCAAGCCTTGTTTCAGAAAGCCTATCGGCCAACGACGTTTTTGACGTGCATTTTTTTACCGCGCGCAAGCCTGCCATGCAGGCGCTTGAACGCTTTGAAATTGAGGCGCTTTTGGTGTTTGAACAAAATGCGGGCGGCTCGGCCGTGCAGCTTCTGGTCGACGGAATCGACGCGCCTCGCGCAACGATGGCTGCCAATGCCGTCAACGGCGCTTTTGCGGCTGTGCTCGCGGCGCATGGTTTTCAGAATTCAGGCATAGAGGTTGTGCCGCGCGTGTGGTTCAACGAATCCGTGCAAAGCCGCTGGTATCTCGTGCCAGGGCTTTTCGTCGTGGTGCTCACCATTACGGGCTGCATGATGACTAGTCTTGTGATTGCCCGAGAGTGGGAAAGAGGGACGATGGAGGCAATGATTGCCACACCTATTTCGCCCTTGGCGTTTCTTGCCTCTAAAACGCTGCCTTATTTTTTGCTGGGCATGATCGGCTGGGGGCTGTGTTTGTGTGCGGCGGTTTTTCTCTACGGCGTGCCGCTGCGCGGAAGCTTGACGGTTATTTTTGCTAGTTCAGCGCTTTATCTTTTGATGGGGCTTGGCCTGGGGCTGGTGATCTCGAGCGTGACGCGCTCGCAGTTTTTGGCCTCTCAGATCACAGTGCTGGTGAGTTTTTTGCCGGCGGTGCTGTTGTCGGGCTTTATTTTTGATCTGCGCACAGCACCGGGCTGGGCCGAGAGCTTTGCCTATCTTTTGCCGCCGGCGTACTTTCTGGAGGTGCTAAAAATCGGCTTTTTAACGGGCGGCATGCATTCGATCGTGCTGCGCGACCTGCTCATTTTGCTCGTCTTTGCCTTGGCGGCCTTTGTTGTTGCCTATCGGCATTGCCGCAAAAGACTTCGCCAATAGCTTTTTTGGGCAAAAAGGAGAGATGTGCATGCCTTGTCAGTGGTGCTCAATTCGATTAAAAGAGCTCGGTGCGCTTTTGAAAAAGGAGTTTGCAACCACGCTCAAGGAGCGCGCAAGCCGCATGATTTTGGTTGCGCCCATCGTTTTGTACGTGATCCTTTTTGGCTACATCGCGACCTTCAATCTCAACTACGTGCCGTATGCGCTTTTGGATCTCTCGCAGAGCAGGGCTTCGGCCGAATTTGCGCGGCGCATAGATGCAAGTCCTGTGTTTGAACGCGTGCAAACGCTCTCAAACACGGCTCAAATCGCAAGCGCCGTCGAAGAGGGCAAGGCGCTTGTCGTTGTTGCCATTGATGCAGACTTCGCGCGTGATTTGTCGCGGGGAGAGGCTGCGCGCGTACAGGTCATCATTGACGGAAGAAATTCCACGACGGCGCAGCTTGCAGCAGGCTACCTGAGCGTGCTGGCGCAGGACTTTGCTGCTTCCCGCGGAGCCCGAGGATTGATTACGGCGCGCTTTCTCTACAACCCGAACAACATCACGCAGTGGTTCATCATGCCCGGGCTCATCGTCATGCTCTCCATGCTGCAGGTGATTGTTCTGTCGGCGCTTTCGGTTGCTCGCGAGCGCGAGCAGGGAACGTTTGAGCAGCTGTTGGTGGCCCCTTTTACGACCAACGAGCTGCTCGCGAGCAAGGCGATCGTTCCGATTCTGATCGGACTCTTTCAGAGTACGCTGATATTTGTCATCGACGCTTGGTGGTTTGATATCCCTCTGGCCGGAAGCATTTTCAAGATCTATGTGGTGCTCTTGATATTCATTTTGTCGATTGTCGGCATTGGGCTTGCCATCTCGGCCTATAGCAAAAGCATGCAGCAGGCGCTTTTGATTGCTTTTGCTCTGCTGGTGCCGATGGTGCTTCTGGCGGGCCTTTTTACGCCGGTCGACAATATGCCGGGCTGGCTTCAGGCGTTGACCTATGCCGATCCCCTTCGCTTTGCTCTGTTGGCCGTGCGGCGCATTTATCTGGCCGATGCCGGATGGTGGGAAATATTGCGCACGCTTTGGCCTGCAATTGCCGTTGCAATGGTGATGCTGCCGCTTGCCCGGCACTATTTTGAAAAGCGCATCTGATATCTGTCTGCGGCGCAGTCTTATTCTTCAAAGCCGGATGTTTCGCCCTCGGCGTTTTTAATCGGCGAGCGCGGAGCGCTCCAAAGCTTGCGGGCCCCTGCAATAAATAAAATGAGCGCGAAAGCCGAAAGCAAAGCGCAGACAAAGTAAGGAGTGCCGGCAAGCAGCTCGGAGGGCGAGCATTTCGTCGTGACCATCAAAAGAGGGGTTCCGAGAGCGGGAGCAATGGCGCCTGTGAGCGAATTCAAAGAGCTCACCGAGCCGATTGCCTTGCCCTGAGCGTCAAGCGGCGTTTCGCGGCTGATGGCTGCCGTCAGAAGCGGACTGATGGCGCCTGAGACGGCATAAAGGCAGACAAACACCGCAGCAGCAGCTCCGCTTGTGGTGAGCCCGATTGCCGCAAGACACAGAGCTCCGCAGGCGATGGCCAGCACGGCGATGAAAATCGAATCAAAGCGCGCTAAAAATCTCTGCAGCAAAAAGCCCTGAACGAAACTGATGCTCACTCCCAGACCAAAGACGGAAAGACCGATTTGCAGCGGCGTAAAGCCGTAGCGAAATTCAGTGTAAAGCGCCCAGGTGCATTGCATGACGCCGTTTGCCAATCCCGTCAGCGCAAGCGTGAGCAGAAAAAGGCGCGCCTTAGGCTGCTGAAACATGACCGACAGCGAGGCCAAGGGCGTGTTGCCGCGCAGCGTCAGAGGCTTGGGATTTTTAACCGCAAGCGACTCGGGCAGAGCAAAAAAACCGTAGATGAAGTTTAAAAGCGTCACGCCCGAGGCAACCATAAAAGGCACCGCAGGGTCGTTTTGTCCGAGAATGCCGCCCAGTGCGGGGCCAAGAACAAAGCCGATGCCAAAGACCGCGCCTATTTTGCCGAAAGCTGCCGAGCGGTCATAGCCGGCGGTGAGGTCGGCTACGTAGGCCTGGGCGACGGCCATGTTGGCAGATAGCATGCCTCCGGCAATGCGGCTGATCAAAATGGCAGGCAGCGAGGCGACGAAGGCGGGCACGGCAAACATGACGCCCAGACCGCAGATGCCGGCAAGCAGCACTGGTCTGCGGCCGCAACGATCTGAGAGCGCTCCCAGAAACGGGGCGCTTGCAAACTGCATGATGCCGTAGCTGAGCATAATGAGGCCGTACCACCAGGTCTGCGCGTCGCGCGTCTCGGCAAGCGTCCCGATCAGGCGCGGGAGAACGGGCACGATCAGGCCGATGCCCAGAGCATCCAGAAAGATGCAGGCAAGCACAAAACCAAGGCGCGGCTTAAGTGTGGGCATGGCGTTGTTGATCTCGAAATTGTTTTTGTTCTTGATGGCTCGAGCCAAGAGATCCCGGCTCGACACGCCTTGCTTTGAATGCTGTCGATCGGAAAAATGTCGGGCGCGTGCCCGAGTGTAAAGGCTTTCTTTTGAAAATGTGTTGCAGATGGTTTCGGCTGCGCGTCGCTCGGCTCTTAAGTGATGACCAAAGGGATTTTTCTGCAAAAAAAGCGTTTTGGCCCCCGTTCTATAAAATGAGGCCTTGTGAAGGCGGTTGTTGAGCCGCCGATTTGACCCAATGAAGAGGCTATCAGCAGAAAGAGGGGCGTTTTTTCGAGCGCCAAATAGCAAGGAGTTTTGCTTGTCCGGACATTTCTATAGATTTCGAGCTGCTCGCGCCAAAACGATTGCGGCATCGGCTGCGATTGCCGCTGCGCTTTCTTCTCCGTCGCAGGCTTTTGACGTGCGTGTTGAAGGTCTTTCGGGCGAGCCTCAGGAAAACGTTGAGGCCATGCTGACTCCTGTGCGAGAGCGCACCTCAACGCAGCAGCCTCAAACTTATCGCGCGCAGGTCGACAAGTCGATCAGAAGAGGCCTTGAGGCGTTGGGCTACTATCAGTACGAAATTCGCTATCGCTGGGAAAAGCCTAAAAAAGAAGAAGCTCAGCAGCAAGACGGTGATCAGGAAAAAGACAAAGTAGACAAAACTCCCGACAAAAAGAAAGCTCTCGAAAGCCTCAATCTGGCCGCCGTGGCTGCGGAAACGTCGCCTTTTGTGAAGGATCAGACGGATTTGTCTGATGCAGTTCCGGTAAAAACGATCATTGCCGGCGATGTTCGTTTTCAAAGACCTCTGCCGGGCTCGCCTCAGGATGAGGCCTTGCGTCAAACAAGGCTCGATGGTTCGCAGCGAGGCAAAGGACCGGTGCTGGTGGCAACGGTCAAGCTCGGCGATCCGGTGCGCATCAAAAAGGCCGTCTTGACAATAGAAGGTGAAGATTTAACGGAGCATTCCGTTTTTCGTCATCTTCAACGACAGCTTCCCAAGGTAGGCACGCAGCTCAATCATGGGCAATACAGCGACTTCAAGTCTTCAGTGGAGCGCACGGCCATGCGCTACGGCTACTTTGACGGACAGTTTTCCGAGAGCGAATTGCAGGTCAATGCCGAGACCAATGAGGCCGACTGGCTGCTCGTTTTCGATCCCAAGGGGCGCTATGCCTTTGGGGGCGTCTCCTTTGAGGGAAGCCAGATTCGCGAGCCTATTTTGCGCAATATCGTTCCTTTCAAAAAGGGCGAGCCGTATTCTTCCGACGGGATTGCAGAACTCAACCGCAGACTTGCGGCCACCGGGTGGTTCAATTCGATTGTCGTCACGCCTGACATTCAAGCCGGCAGAAAGAGTGAGAACAAGGAGCTGCCGGTCTCGGCGCGTGTCTCGCCCAAGACGAAGAATTCGATTGAAACCGGTCTGGGCTACTCGACGGACGTCGGACCGCGAGGAAAACTCATCTGGAAAAAGCCATGGATCAATGATTCGGGGCACAGCCTTGAGTCTGATGCTGATATCTCAGGGCTTGAGCAGCTGTGGGATATGTCCTACAAGATGCCTCTTGAGGAAAATGCGCTCGAACAATATTGGCTTTTCAGAGGCGGCTACAAGCACGAGGATTTAAACGATACGAAGTCCGATGCTCTGTCCTTTGCCGCCACGCGCCGCTGGGATTTGTACGAAGGCTGGCAAAAGGGCGTTTCTCTGAAGTGGAGGCTCGATGACTTCACGCAGGGTTCGGTCGACAACAAGACCATGATGATCTACCCGGAATTTTCGCTGTCGCGTTCGCGCAGCCGCGGAGGCCTGATGCCGCGCTGGGGCGACTCGCAGCGCTATACCGTGGGATATGCCAACAAGATGTGGGGGTCGGATGTTGACGCTTTGATGCTCGAGGCGCAGTTTGTCTTGATCCGCACCTACGCCAGAAATCATCGCTTCGTGCTGCGCTCGCACCTGGGCTGGATTGAAACGGGCGACTTCAACGACGTGCCGCCTGACTTGAGATACTTCGCGGGCGGTGACAGAAGCATTCGCGGCTACGACTATGAATCGATTTCGCCCAAAGACGAAAACGGAGAGCTCACCGGTGCAACAAAAATGCTCACGGGCAGCTTTGAATATCAGATGCGCGTCATGGGCAAATGGTGGGGAGCTGTTTTTGTCGACGTGGGCCGAGCTGCCAATAATTTCGAGTTTTCCGACATGAAAAAAGGCGTGGGCGTGGGCGTTCGTTGGGAGTCGCCTCTGGGACCGGTCAAGCTCGACATTGCCACGCCCGTGGATGATTCCGAAGAAAACGGCATTCAGTTTTACATCGGTCTGGGGCCCGAACTATGAGCATTGCAAAGAAAGTGTTGACGGGCCTTCTGGGCTTTGCGGGCGTTGTCTGCATCAGTGCCGGTCTTTTAATCAGCACCGGGCCTGGACTGAGGATTGTGCACAGCATGATGGAAAGTGCTGTGCCGGGGTTTCGAGCCGAGTCGATGACGGGCTCGCTTCTCGAGCTGCAGGCCAATGGCGTCAAGTACGAAGAGCCCGGCATTTCCTTTGAAGGAAATATTGTCTGGGACATCAGCCTCGGCAAGCTTTTGACGGGACGAGTTGAAATTGCCTCCGTTGAACTGTCTAAGGCAAAGATTTATGTGCGCACGGCGCAGATGACGCCGGCTGAGCCGCCATCGGTTGAAGATGCCTCTGAGGGCGCGCAGGGCGCTGTTCCGGCATCCGGGCAAAGCCCTAAGAGCGGTCAGGCTGCGGCCGTCATTGAGAAGCCCAAGCGAATGGAGGCTCCTTTGCCGGTGCGTATCGGCAAGCTTTGCCTCAAGCAGATTGAAGCTGATGTTGACGGCAATGTCATCGCGCTGGGCGATTTTGCATCGGACTTTTTCTGGCAAAAGGATTTGGTGAGCATCGAAAGCCTGAGTTTGAAGGACTCAAGCTTTTTGGCGGCTCCTGCCGAACCCGTCAAAGAGTCTTTGGGCGTGGTGCTCAAGAGAACCTTTTCGCAGCCTGTGTTGCCTGCCGTTGGCGCCATCGATCTGCCCGTAGACGTCAAACTCGCGTCTTTTGTGCTTGAAAACTTTACGCTCAAGGGCGAGCCGGATCAGAAAATCGATCATGTCTCTTTTGCGCTTTCTGCGCAAAAGGGCGTGCTTGAAATGAAGGACATTACGGCCCGAGCAATGAATGCGGCCGTGACAGGTTCTCTTTCGCTGGGGCTTGATGCCCGGCATGTTGTTTCGGCTTCCATGCTTATTTCTGCTGAACTTCCCCGTGAGGCGATTCCGACCGGGAAGGTGCCCGAAGTCGAGCAGCCCAAGCTCACTGCCGAGCAGACGCACAATTTTTATGAACGCATCAAAGAGGCTCGGGCCGAGCGTGTTCAAGCCATTAAGGCTAGAAGAGCTGCAAGAAAAGCCGCTGCCGGCAAAAATGCCGACGGGCACAGTACCACAGCTGTTGGCACGCAAGAAGACGAGCGCAGCGCCAGGCGCACGCCTGAGGCGCGCCGCAAGGCTGCCGCCAAGTTCAGAGCCAGACTGCAGGCCTGGAGAGAAAAAGCGCGCGGCATGCTTCCCAAGCCTGCGCCGCGGCCTCCCGTCATCATCGCTTTGGCTGTCTCGGCCGAGGGCGCTCTTGCCGAAGAGATCACGGTCAAAGGATCGGCCGACAATGTTCCCGGGGTGGTCGACGGCGCTTTTGTCTTCAAGCTCTCGCCTGCGGTGCAGGGACTTCCGATTGAGGGCGAGCTAAAGGCCAAATATGTTGAGATTTCAGGCTCCTTGATTCGAGACTTTGTCTTTGACCTCAAGGGCAAGGCGGTGGACTATGCCTTTAGCTCAACGTCAAAGGCCTTCTATCCGGTCTCCGAGATGAAGTTTGTTGCTGTTGACGTTTCGCTCAAGGGCGAGGGCAGCGAGGTGCGCGCACGACTCAAGGAGCTGACTCTCAATTCAGAGCTCGGACGGGCCTCAATCGATGGTCAGGCAAATTGGAGCGACGAGATTCGCTTTGCGGCGGCGATGTACATCAACGACGTCAACACGGCGTCGATCATGCCCGAGTCGCCATTAAAGGCCGCGGGGAGCTTCGTTGTCTGGGGGGCGCAGAAAAACGGCGCCCTGTGGGCCAAGCTGCAGGATTTGACGATCCTAGGCGAACTCAGAGGTCATTCGCTTGCGCTCACCGGAGGGTTTGAGACGCGCGGCAACGGCATGGTGGAAACGCCTGGACTTTTCTTCTCGGTGGGCGACAACACCTTCGAAGCTGCGGGGCATGTTGATGTGGCCAAGGAAGTGCCTGAGCTTGACTTCAAGGCCACGATTGACGCGCCTGATTTCGGCTTGATCGATCCTTACCTCAAAGGTTCTGTAAAAGGTAAGCTCACCGTCTCCGGCACGACCGATTTGCCTGTGATTGATGCCGACGTCACGGCAAAAAATATTGACTACATGGGCACAACTCTTGCCGAAGGCAGGCTTTTTGGGCGCGTGCGCTCGCACGGCACTGTTTCGGGCAGCCTGTCTTTGGAGCTCACAGACCTCAAGAGCCAGGGCATGGTGCTTAAAAAAGCGCAGGTCAATGCACGCGGCTCCGAGTGGCGCCATCAGGTGACCGTCAAAACAGAAGGCGAGCCAGTTTCGGTGGATTTAAAGCTCACGGGGTCCTATCACAGGATGCTCAACAACTGGATAGGAGCGCTTGCGCAGTTTAAGGCGCAAAGCGCCTACGGTCCGGTCGAGCTCGACAAGGTCATGCCGATTGCCTTCATCAGCGCTGAGCAAAACGTCAACATCGGCAAGGCGTGCTTTAATCACCCCGATGCAAGACTGTGTCTGCAAAATAATCTCAAGGTCGATCTCACCAATCAAAGCGATCTGCGGGTGCTGCTTGGACTCGAAAAATTCGATCTTGCCTTCTTTGAGCATTATCTGCCCGGACGATTTGTAGCAAACGGCATCGTCAAGGCCGGCGCCGACATCACGATTCCCGCAGGCATGGCTGAACTGCCGCGCGGCACCGTGCACGTGCAGGCCGCAGGCATCGGCACAAATTACCGCATGGATCTCAACGATCTCAAAGTGGGCTTCGATGAGCTTGATCTTACCGTGGGCAACACAAAGGATTCGGTCAATGCGCGCTGGAAGATCCGCATCACCAACAACGGCGACATCGAAGGCAATTTAAGCGTCAAGGACATCTTCAATGCTCGAACGCTTAGCGGAACGCTCGTGCTTGATGCGGTTGACGCAACATTGGTGAACTCGTTTTTGTCGCCTGGCGAGACGGCCGAAGGCGAGGTCTACGGCAATCTGCATTTTGCGGGCACGCTTGAGGAGCCGCAGATTTACGGACAGACGGGCATTCGAGGCGCAAGACTTGATTCAACGAAGATGCCCTTTGAAATGCTCCCGAGCTCTTTTGCCTTGACCTTTGAAGGCAACAATTCGAGTTTGGACGGGCTGCTTAAGACCCCCAAGGGGGAAATCAAGCTTGCGGGCGCTGCCGACTGGCGCACCTTCGGAGAAGGCAAGGCGGTCGTCTCGGCCAAGGGCGTGAGCCTGCGAGTGACGCTGCCGCCCGATGTGGAGTTTGATTTGACTACTGATGTGCGCTGCGAGGCAAGTGCCGAACTCATCAAGCTCGACGGTTCGCTTGATTTGCCGTGGGCGCGCGTGCAGGTCTCCGAACTGCCGCCTTCGACGGTGGAGGTTTCCGACGATGTGGTGCGCATGGATCGTCCTCGCATCAAGAAAAAAGATCGTTCGCAGGCCATTCCCATTGAAAGCAATCTTTTCATCAACATCGGCGACGATGTGCGCGTTGAGGCCATGGGGCTCAAGGCGCGCCTAACGGGTGAACTGCACGTTGTTCAGGACAATGGCACGTTGGGGTTGACAGGAGAGGTTTCCGTGCCAAGCGGGCAATTCAAGGCCTATGGTCAGGATCTGATCGTGCGCCGCGGAGAGTTTCACTTTACTGGCGCGGCGGCCAATCCGATGCTCGATCTTGAAGCCATCCGCAATCCCGAGCGAACGGCCGACGATGTCATCGCCGGCGTGCGCATTACGGGTACGGCAGATTTTCCTGAGGTGAAGGTGTTTTCCGATCCCGAGATGTCCGAAACAGAAGCCTTAAGCTACCTGATTCGCGGCGAAGGACTTGATCCTTCAGGCGACTCGGACAACACGATGATCACCTCGGCACTGATCAATTTGGGCCTAAGCCAAGGCTCTCAGGTATTTGAATCGCTTGGCGATGCCGTGGGCATCAGCGGCCTAGGCTTGGAGACCGAAGGCGTGGGCGACAGCTCCCAGCTTGTGGTTTCGGGCTATGTGCTGCCGGGCTTGAAGGTGAAGTACGGCGTGGGCATTTTCGACTCTCTCACGACGCTTACGCTGCGCTATCGCGTCATCCCCAAACTTTATGTGGAAGCCGTGAGCGGCGTGGATCAGGCGCTCGACTTCCTGTATTCGTTTGAGTTCTGAGTTTTGCGAAAAAGGACAAAGACCGATGGATCAAAACCAAGCAAAAGCAACCCTTGAAGACATTTCCGATTACTGGAATGAACGATCGGAAGGCTATGACGCGCAGGTGAAAAAGGAAGAAAGCGAGGGTGCTTTTGAAGCCTATCTCGAGTATTTGGACGATGTGAACGGCAAGGATGTGCTTGACATTGGCTGCGGTCCCGGCTTTTTTGCCGTGGAGCTTGCCCGGCGAGGCGCTCGCGTGACCGCTGTCGACATCAGTCCTGAAATGCTGCAAAAAACGCGCCAGCGCGCTCAGGCTGCTGGTGTTGATGTGCAGGTGCTTCAAGCCGATTGCCAGGCGCTGGATTTTGGTGAGGGCTGCTTTGATTTGATCTGCTCGCGCAACGTCGTTTGGAATCTGGCCTGGCCGCGAGAGGCCTATGAGGTCTGGTGGAGGATGCTCAGAGACGACGGCAGAATCGTCGTCTTTGACGGCAATCATTACCGGCACTATTTTGATGCGGCGTATGCTCGCGCTAGACAGGAGCCGCTTCCTAACGACAACCATATCATGCTGGGAGTTTCGCCCGAAAGAATCGACAGAATTGCCCGCATGCTGCCCATGGGACAGGTTGATCGTCCGGGGTGGGACTGGTCGACATTCATCGAATTGGGAGCTGGCTCGGTTGAAGCCGTGCCGCTTACCTTCATCAAGGATCCGGAGACAGGCAGAAAGCTCGTTTTTGAGTTTGTCGTCATTGCACATAAGTAGGATGTCTTAAGCCTAAAGGCGCAAAAGTGCTGTTTTTGTTGCAATTTGCGCCAAACGCGCTTAGCCTGTCGAAATCGTTTTCTCGAATTTTGATGCAAGCGGTCCGTTCGCTGGCGTCTGTAAAAAAGAACGCTTTGCGCCGTCGGCATCTTTTTCGGCAGTAAAAAAAGATGCCCTATGGAGCGGGTTGCGCCAAAGATAACAATAAGAAATAAGGAGGCTTTTTATGCCGGCTCATGAACATCGTCCTCTCATGCATCGCGCCATGCCCTTTTTGCTGGGAGGCTCTTTAGTCAAGCAGATCATCATCGGTTTGATTCTGGGCATTGTTGTGGCATTCGTGTCGCCCTCGACAGCCGTTGTCTGCGGTTTTTTAGGCACGCTTTTCGTGTCTGCCTTAAAGGCGGTTGCCCCGGTGCTCGTCTTTGTATTGGTAGGCGCGGCAATTGCCAATCAGCAGATTGATGGCCGAACGCAGATGAGGCCGATCATTGTGCTTTATCTGGTGGGGACGTTTGCAGCGGCCGCAACCGCGGTGATCGTCAGCTTCATTTGGCCTGTGACCATTGAGTTTGCCAAGGCCTCCCAAGATGTGGCAACGCCTGGCGATATCGTCGAAGTTCTGCGCAATCTTTTGGTGAGCGTGGTCGACAACCCAGTGCATGCGATCATGAACGGCAACTACATCGGCATCCTTGCTTGGGCCATTGGTCTGGGCATTGCCATGCGCAAGGCCTCAAACAACACCCGCGGCGTGATGAACGACATTGCCGACGGCGTGGAATTTATCGTGCGCGTGGTGATTCGCTTTGCGCCGGTGGGCATTTTCGGCCTGGTGGCCAATACGTTTGCCACCGAGGGACTCTCAGTGCTTTTGGGCTATGCACAGCTTCTGGTGGTGCTTTTGGGATGCATGGCGTTTGTTGCGCTTGTGATCAACCCGGTCATCGTTTGGTTCTGCATTCGCCGCAATCCGTATCCATTGACGCTCATGATGCTGCGCGAGTCGGGCGTGACGGCTTTCTTTACCCGTTCATCGGCGGCCAACATTCCGGTCAATCTGGAGATTTGCCGCAAGCTCAACCTCGATGAGGGAACGTTTAGCGTCTCCATTCCGCTGGGAGCGACCATCAACATGGCGGGCGCGGCCATTACGATCACCGTGCTGTCGCTGTCGGCGGCTTTTTCGCTGGGCGTGACAGTCGATATTCCGACGGCAATTTTGCTAAGCGTCGTGGCTAGTCTTTGCGCCTGCGGCGCAGCGGGCGTGCCCGGCGGCTCTCTGATGCTCATTCCCTTGGCTTGCTCGCTTTTTGGCGTCGACAACAACACGGCCATGCAGGTCGTGGCAGTGGGCTTTATCATCGGCGTGCTGCAGGACTCCGCGGAGACGGCGCTCAACAGCTCTTCGGATGCGCTCTTTACGGCGGCGGCCTGCATGCGCGCCAAGCGGCTTGAAGCCCAAGCGCTGCAAAAAAGCGGCAAGTAGCCTATCGGCGCCCGTAAAATACGGTCTTTCAAATTGTCCTCCCGGTCGTCGGCGCTGCAGTCGGCGACCGGAAATTTTCGTCCCATGACTGAGAGCACCAATCAAGCGCTGCACATTCTTCAGACTGTTTTCGGCCTGCATGCCTTTCGAGGCTTTCAGCAGGAAGTCATCGAGACGGTCGCAGCAGGACAGGATGCCTTGGTGCTGATGCCCACGGGCGGCGGCAAAAGCCTGTGCTACCAAATTCCGGCGCTGATGCGCTCGGGCGTGGCCGTCATCGTCTCGCCATTGATTGCGCTTATGGCCGATCAGGTCAGTGCGCTCAGGCAAATCGGCGTGCCGGCTGCGTTTCTGAATTCAACGCAAACGGCAAAGGAGAGCTTTGAGGTCAAGCGCGCTCTTATCGAGGGGCGCGTGAAGCTTCTTTACGTGGCACCCGAACGGCTGGTGATGCCCTCCATGGTCGAGTTGCTCGACAAACTCGAAGTGGCGCTTTTTGCCATTGACGAGGCGCACTGCGTGTCGATGTGGGGGCACGATTTCAGGCCGGAGTACGGGGCGCTTAGTTTTTTGCGCGAACACTGGCCGCAGGTGCCCAGAGTTGCTCTGACGGCAACGGCCGATCTCAATACCCGCAAGGAAATCTGCGAAAAGCTCCTGATGAACCATCGCATGTTTGTGGCAAGCTTTGATCGCCCGAACATTCGCTATACCGTGGTCAATAAGCATCGCCGCTCGCAGGCGCTCGATAAGCTCGTACGGTTTATTAAGCAGGAGCATTTCGGCCAAAGCGGCATCGTGTACTGTCTTAAGCGCGACAGCGTGGATGAGGCTGCCAGAGCGCTCAACGAGCGCGACATTGCGGCGCTTTCCTATCATGCGGGACTTGAAGCCGAGGTGCGCGCGCAGCGTCAGGATCGGTTTTTGCGCGAAGACGGAATCGTGATGTGCGCGACCATTGCCTTCGGCATGGGAATCGACAAGCCTGACGTGCGCTTTGTGGCGCATCTTGACATGCCCAAGAGCATTGAAAACTATTTTCAGGAAACAGGCCGCGCGGGACGCGACGGAGAGCCGGCCGACGCCTGGATGGCCTACGGCATCAGCGACATTCTCGATCAGCGCTACTTCATTGATGCAAGCTCCGGCAGCGACGTCTACAAAATGCGGCAGCGCGCCAAGCTCGATGCGATGCTGGCCTTTGCAGAAACTTCAAGTTGCCGCAGACAGATGCTGTTGCGCTACTTTGCCGAGGAGGCGCCGGACAATTGCGACAACTGCGACAACTGCCTGTATCCTCCAAAGGTGCTTGACGTTACGATTCTTGCTCAAAAGCTCGTGAGCTGCATCTGGCGCTGCATCAAAGCAAGCGGACACAGCTACGGTGCGGGCTATATTTTTGCTGTTTTGCAGGGGCGCGAAACCGAGCGCATCATTTCACGCGGCCACGACAAGCTCTCCACTTTCGGCATCGGCCGTGCAGTTGAGGAGGATCATTGGAGACGCGTGCTGCGTCAGCTCATCGTCATGGGCATTGTGGGGGTCGATGCCGAGCACATGAATACGCTCACGATCGAGCCTCGCGCCAAGGATCTGCTCAAGGGCGAGCTCAAAGTTTTTGTGGTTGACGATGATCATCGCGCCAGCCGCAAGAGGGCGCCCGTCAGAAAGCTCGCCGACGATGATCTCTCAAGCGACGAGCGAGCGCTTTTTTCGTTGCTCAAAGGGTGGCGAAAAGAAGAATCACAGCGCCAGGGCGTACCCGCTTATGTGATCTGTCCGGACGCGACGCTGCGCGACATCGCCAGACAAAAGCCGTGCGGCCGCCAACTTCTTGCCGACGTGCAGGGCATGGGCGAAAAGCGTTTGGAGTGCTACGGCAAAGCGCTCACGGCAATTGTTCGGAAGTTTCTCAAGGACAACGCGCAAGAAAGCCCTGCGTTCTCTCCGTAGAGACCGTTGCGGCACAGGCAGAGAGCTCGGACTTTTGTTGAAATGACGACAAAAATTCTCCGCATTTGCCTTAAGGCAAATCTCTTAGGAGATTTCTTTCCAAACCCCATGCTTTTAAGCAAATCTCCTAGGAGGTTTGCCGTCGGATAATGGACGCAGAGAGTAAAGGCATCTTTACTTGAAGATGCATTTGTTGCAGACAGCAGACGGCTGCGGACGTATGAGCGCTGCGCACCGCGCTGCAAAAAGAGGAGAAAGAACATGTCTGATTTGTCTCGTCGTTCCCTGCTGAAGGGCTCTGCCGTTCTCGGTGCTGCCAGCCTCATGGGCGCTGCCGGCGTTGCTGCGGCCAAGACCCCCGCAAAGTGGGACGAAACGGTTGACGTCATCGTCGTGGGTTCCGGTTTTGCTGGCCTGGCAGCTGCTATTGAAGCCAAGAAGGCAGGCGCCAAGACCATCGTTTTGGAAAAGATGCCCACCGCAGGCGGCAACTCCATCATCAACGGCGGCATTTTGACGGCCACCGGCTGCCCGCAGCAGTTAAAGCACAACATTAAGGATTCTCCCGAGCTGCTTGCCAAGGACATCCTCGTTGCCGGTCTTTACATGAACCAGCCTGAAAAGGTGAAGCTCCTGGCCAAGAACGCCCTGTCGAACTACGAATGGACGGTCAAGGAACTCGGCGTTGAATACAACCAAGACGCCATCGGTCAGGAAGGCGGCCACAGCGTTCCGCGTTATGTCTTCACGAAGAACGGCTCGGGCTCGGGCATCGTGTCCAAGGAACTTGAAAAGGTCAAGGCTCTCGGCGTGCCCGTGCGCCTGCGCACCTATGTCAAGCACATCATCCGCGACGACAAGGGCCGCGTGGTTGGCTTGGAAGTTCTCGAAGGCTATCGCTTCCCGAAGGCTGATTCCGGCAAGACCAAGTTCATCCGCGCAACCAAGGGTGTAGTGCTTTGCTACGGCGGCTTCTCTCGTGACGTGGCTTACCGCACGATGCAGGATCCGAAGCTTGTTGCTACGCTTGACTCTACGAACCAGCCTGGCGCTACCGCCGAACTGTGGCGCGAAACGAGCCGCATCGGTTGCGCTCAGGTTCAGAATGACTGGATTCAGTGCACGCCTTGGAACAACCCCAAGGAAAAGGGCATGGGCATTGGCTGGACGTTCTCTCAGTCGGGTGCCGCTGAATACGGTCTGTGGGTGTCGACGACCGGCAAGCGCTTTGTGAACGAACTGGCCAACCGCAAGGTTCGTGCCGATGCCATCATGGTTGAGCAGACCAACGGTCATCGCGCCGTGGCCATCTGCACGCAGAACAACCTCGATGCCTACAAGGTCGCTCGCCCCGGCACGCTCGAAAAGCTTCTCGAGCAGGGCATCGTCAAGCAGTACAAGGATCTCGACAGCATCGCTGCCGACTACAAGATCCCGGCTGACGAACTCAAGAAGACGGTTGCCAAGTTCAACGACGCCGTCAAGAGCAAGAAGGATCCGGAATTCGGCCGCTACATCAACAACGAACAGAAGCCTCTTACCGAAGGTCCCTGGTACGCTGCTGAAATGAGCCCGAAGGTTCACCACTGCATGGGCGGTCTGTACACCAACATCGACTGCCAGGTGATCGATATCGTCACCGACAAGCCGATCCCCGGTCTGTACGCTGCCGGCGAAGCTACCGCTGGCGTGCACGGCGCCGTGCGTCTGGGTTCCTGCGCTATTCTTGACTGCCTGGTCAATGGCCGCATTGCAGGTCAGAAAGCTGCCAAGGCCTAATCAGGGCGCTTGAGGCCGCAAAACCCCCTTCAGGGATTTGACATCAGTTCAGATTCCTGATTGCGGGGTTTGATGAAAAAAAGACTGCCTCCATCCCGGGGCAGTCTTTTGAGGTGTAACCTCTCCATAGAAGAATACCCACGGGAGACGAATTATGAAAAAGGCTGCGCTTTTTGCTGCATTGCTGGGTCTTGTTCTGAGCGCTCAGGCTGCTGATAAGTTCGGCGCCGACCGGCACGTTGCCAAGGGCGTGCAGTGCACGATGTGCCATGGACCGGATAAGGCCAACCCCGAAATGCCGACCATCGAAACCTGCACGAAGTGCCACAACACCAAGCAGCTGGTGGAAAAGACGAAAAACGTCAAGCCCACCAATCCGCATACCTCTCCGCACTACCAGGATCAGCTTGACTGCACGAACTGCCACTACATGCATTCCAAGCCAGAGAACTTCTGCGCGCAGTGCCACAACTTTGATTTCAAAGTTCCTTAAGGCTGCCGCTAAACAAAAAGGTTTTGCGAAGGCTCTGCCGGAAGACCACCGGCGGAGTTTTTTTTGCGGCACAAAAGCCGCAGCAACGAGCAATGCCGGAGCCGCTAAGTTCTCTTGCCCATTGAAACAACGCGGCAAAAAATAAGAAAAGAAGAAAAGCCGACGGGCAAAAGCGAAATGCGACGCGCTAAGCGCTTTGCAGGGAGCTGAGCAGAGACCGTAGACAGGGGCGGCAAGCGAGAGCAGGCCGCGAATAGCCCGCCGGGTCGAATCGAAGCCGATCACTCAGACGAGAGCAAAGAGCCGAAAGAAACGGCGCTGTTGTGAATGAAAATACCGTTGAGCGCCGGACTGCTCTGGCGGAGCCATCCGCCAGGAAGCAGAGCGAAAAAATGTTTGAAACTGCGCGGATGGAAGATTTGGCAGTTTTAGATAAACGGCGTAACCACAGCCCATGACGGCGGCGTC
Organism: uncultured Duodenibacillus sp.; assembly: GCA_944388865.1. GTDB lineage: Bacteria > Pseudomonadota > Gammaproteobacteria > Burkholderiales > Burkholderiaceae_F > Duodenibacillus. Next base: position 56,541 of record CALXKM010000020.1, read on the forward strand.
ACCACCGCCATGTGGCGCAACTACATGGCTGCCTACAAGCGCGGCATGATCAAAAACCGCATCCAGCTTCTGCCCAAGCATGCGCACTTTGATTTTTCTTTGGCCACCACCACGAAATGCGGTACGCCCTTGACGCCTGACTACAAGCTCAGCATGGGCGCCGTCAAGATCTTCCAGGACGGCAGTCTTGAGGGCTACACGGGCTACCTGACCAATCCGTACATTACTTCTCCGGCAGGTTCCAACGACGACCTGTGGCGCGGCTACCCGATCCGCAGCCGCCAGGCCCTCGTTGATCTTGTGGTCAACTACCACAAGCAAGGCTGGCAAGTGGCCATTCACTGCAACGGCGACGCCTGCATCGATGATGTGCTTGAAGCCTACGAGGCCGCGCAAAAGGCTTATCCCCGCGCCGATGCCCGCGACATCGCCATTCACTGTCAGACCGTGCGTGAAGATCAGCTCGATCGCATCGCCCGCATCGGTGCAATGCCGTCTTTCTTCGTGACGCACACCTACTTCTGGGGTGATCGTCACCGCGACATCTTCCTGGGCGAATACCGCGCATCACGAATCTCTCCGCTGCGCAGCGCCCTTAAGCGGCGCATTCCCTTCACGCTGCACAACGACACGATGGTCACGCCAATCGATCCGTTGATGTCGGTGTGGTCTGCCGTCAACCGCTTGACGAGCAGCGGCAAGGTGCTCGGCGCTGCACAAAGAATCAGCGTTTTGGATGCTCTCAAATCAGTGACGATCTGGGGCGCGTATCAGTACCACGAAGATCACTACAAAGGGTCGCTTGAGCCCGGAAAGCTTGCCGACATGGTGATTCTCGACACCAATCCTCTGACGGCCGATCCGATCGTGATCAAGGACATCAAGGTTCTCGCGACCATTGTCGGCGACGAATGCGTCTACGGCGAAGTTTGAAAGAGCGCCCGAAAAAGAACGCTTGAAATTTCCCGTCTGCTGCTGTCTCCAGCAGACGGGAGCCACAAACCATAGGAGATAGTGTTATGACGTCAACACCGCCAGTTGATTCACCCCTTCAAAAAGAAAAAGTGGGCATCGGTGCCTACATCTCTCTTATCTGCGCCTGCATTTTCTTCTCCGGCACCTTGACTTCGCCCGAGTGGTACGGCGTTTTTGACTTTTCCGTCTTGAAAGGCGCTTTCGGCAAGGTCTTGATTGGCGCTGGTCTTGACGGCAGCGAACTCACAACGGTTTCCGGCGTGTTCCGCGGCAAGGGCGGCTCCGGCGCTTTTGACGGGTTCATGTTCTCCTTGACGCTCTTTCCTGCCGTAATGTTTGCCATCAGCATGGTGACGGTGTTTGAGCACTACGGCGCACTGAAGGCCGCCGGGCGTCTGCTCACCCCCATCATGCGTCCTGTACTGGGTCTTCCCGGGACTGCCGTTTTGGCCATGATTACCTCCATGCAGGCCATGGACGCCGCAGCTGCCATGACTCGGCAGCTTGAAGAAGGCGGCGACATGACGCACAAGGAAGTGCTGAGGCTTTGCGCGTACCACATGGTTTCTCCGGGATGCATCACCAACTTCTTCAGTTCAGGCGCTGTGCTCTTTACGCTCACCGCGGCTGATGGAGCGCACATCCCCCTCACCATGGGAACGGCCTTCTTGGTTCTGCTGGCCTTCCGGTTCATCAGCTGCTTCATCATGCGCGGCTTAACGATGACCATCTTTAAGAATGTCTAGAAATTACCGCAGGAGATACCATGACAACGAACGTTCAAACGCAAGCCGCCCAGACGACGCAAGCGCCCCGCAAAAAGATGATCACCGAAGTCTTCTGCGAAGGCATCGGAAAAGGCTGGAACATCAGCGTCAAGTTCATGACGCCCAACATCATCATGGCCTTTGTTCTGATTAAGTTCCTGAACCACTCTGGGCTGATGGACATTCTGGGCGAGGTCTTTGCTCCGGTCATGTCGTTTTTCGGACTGCCGGGCGAAGCCGCAGCTGCCATCATCGGTGCCTGGCTGTCCATCGGCGGAGGCGTGGGCATTGCCGCAGCCTTGTTTGAAGGCGGCCTGCTCAACTTGACTGAGCTCGCGATCCTCACGCCGTGCATTTTCATCTTAGGCTCCCAGGTGCAGTTCAGGGCCGCATGCTTGGCGTTGTCGGGATCACCAACTATCCCAAGGAACTTGCCTGCTTGATGACTCTTCCGACGATTCTGGGTCTGGTTTCGCTTTTTGTAATGAAGCTGTTTCTTGGCTAACCCATAAAAAACAGAGAACGACAAAGGCTCGGAGGAGAATTTCTCTTTCCGAGCCTTTGCTTTCTCAGCATCTCCTTTGTTGGTTCCGATCGGCTGCCGTTTTTGGGCTCACCAACATCGCCAGACCTAAAAGCTTCCGGAATTATTAGCTGGCGCGCATACCGATGCAAAAAGGCTGCATCTATCCATCATTGCGGTCGCCAAATTTGATAGTGTTGATACTTATGAAAGATTTGATACATGATTGATATATGAGTGATGCTTTTCAAATTCCTGCCGCTGAAGGCCCAACCGTTGATTTCAAGCAGACATGGTCCGATACGGCCAAAGAAAGCTTCAATGCTTTCCTTAATACTTCCGGAGGTCAAGTTTTCTTCGGAGTCAACGATAACGGCAACGTAGTTGGTGTTGACGATGCGGATCTCGTTGAACGTTCGATCGGTTCCGTCTTCAGGTTTGCCATGCATCCGCAAGCAAGCACCCTGTGCAGAGTAACTCGCTCAGAAATTAACGGCAAAATCGTCGTTGCAGCGCACGTAATCGAAGGCCCGAATCCGCCCTACTTTGTCACAGTAACGAAAAATCGAACGAAAAGTCGTCGATGCTATCTGCGGCACGGATCGAGCAATTTCGAAGTCAACGATGAAGAACTCAAGGCTCTTTACCGCAAAGCAGATCCAACTCCGCATGAGCTTAAGCCTTCTCTCGAGCAGAATTTGTCCTTTGCAACGCTTGAAAAGTTCTTCTCGGCCGCCGGCATCGAATTTTCCGAGAATAAATATCGCGTACTGGGTCTGACGACTCCGAGCGGCTTTTATACAAACCTCGCGTTTTGGGTATCGGACCAAAGCACGGTTCAGACGCGAGTTGGTTTTTTTCTCCGGTACCGACAAAGCTTCCAATGCTGGTGGGATCCTAACATTTGAAGGCTGCGTTGTTGACCAATACAACCGCATTCGACAACTGCTCGACAACCGTTTTGGCTTTTCCTACGAAATTGCAGCTTTTGATCTGCGTCGTGACGGCACGAGAAATGAAGTGAAGGAATATCCAGAAGCCGCCATCTGCGAAGCCCTTGTCAATATGTTTGCTCATCGAGACTACAGCATCGCAGCGCCGTCAACCATTACCTGCTTTTCCGATCGCATTGAACTTTTGAGCTTCGGAGGACTGCTTCCGGAAGCCGATCCTGAACTGCTGCGGCTTGGCGCATCAATGCCCAGAAATCCGATGCTTGCAGAAATGTTGCTAAGGCTTTCGGCAATGGAAAAGTACGGAATCGGCATTCCGCTTATGTTTTCGAGCTACGAGCCTTTTGGCATGGAGCCCAAGCTTCTCGAATTTCCTCGAGCTCTTATGATCGTCCTTCCCAAGATTACGCTGCATCCGGATCATCTGAACGCGGTTGAAATGGAAGTCTTCGAATTTCTTAGGAGAAACGGACCGGCAAAGCGAAGTGAAATCCAGGCTGCGCTCAACAGATCCTACGGCTCAACGATCAACACGCTCAATAGCTTGGCGGACAAAGGAGTAATCGTCAAGGAAGGCGCAGGGCGCTTGACGCGATATAGGATTCGCTAGCCAAAAGCGCCCGCCTTTCGTTGTCTAGAACGCGTACTCAGCCTGCATCTTGAGGCTGCCGCCCTTTCTCTGACCGCAATATCCGCGCAGACGCAAGTCCACAAGCCAGCCGGAATCGTGCGCGCTGTAGCGAAAGCCCATTTCGCCGATTCCGGTTGAGCCGCGCAGATTCTCGCCGCCCTCAATATGCACGCCGTTGGCCTCATTTCTTGCATCAGGCGTAAAGTCATATTCGTAGGCCGCGCCCAAATAGCCCTGCCAGGCTCCGGCAGGAGCATACCAGCGCATGCCGGTACGCACACGGCTGTTGTCGACGGCTTCAAAATGCAGGCTCGTTGCATCGTCGCCGTCTCGCACGGTCGCGCTGTCGCTTGGCAAGTGCAGATAAAAATACTTCGCAAAGAATTCAAGCTCCGTGCCGTACGCCCAAGGCATCAGCATGCCGATGCCCGCATGCGCTGCGCCGTACGTTGTGCGCACATCGTAGCCGTGCGAGCGGCCGTCAGCGCCAAGAAGCCCGCTTTCAACATCGTTGTGAAAGCGCCCGAGGCGCAAAGAGCCTTCAGCATAAAAACCGCTTTCGAAAAGTCGCCTGGCCGACGTACCAATGCCGTAGTAGTCCATTGAGCCTTCAACGGTTCTCGTGAGCGTGCCAAGGTGCATCTGTTCGCCGAACTGACCACGTCCGAGTTCAGCAAAGAAATTAACGCGCCAGCCGCCGCCGTTTGTCCTCACGCTGGTGCCTGCGCCGGCAATGAAGTTGACGCCATGAACGGAAAGTTTTCCCGAGGAATCGTATCTGACGTCAGCTCCGTTGACCATGGCAAAAGTCTTGGGACCCCATTGATACTCCTTGGGAGGAAGCGCAAGCGTGTCGCCAATGATTTCACCAGCCTGTCCCAGGAATGTGATCGACATGTTGCGGTTGTTGGAGACAATGCCAAGCTGTCTGCTCGGTTCGGGAGCATCTTCAAGCTTCACCGTAATGGTCTTTCCGTCCTGACCGTTGACGATGTGGCCTTCGATTTCCTTATCAATGCTCGCAGTAAACCACACGGATTTGCCTTCGCCGTCAAACTCCGGATTGAGCGTCAGGGAAGTGTTTTCACCCGCATGAACAAGCGTCATCGACTCGCCGAGATGCGCCTGCGGGCCGCCTTCGAACTGAAAGCCGTTGTCGGCAAACACAAACTGCGTGCGGCTGAGATCCACGTGGTCGCTTTCGACAACAAATGGTCCATCCCCCTCTTCTGCCGCATCGGGGGAATATTCGTATCGTTTGTGAGCGATCTCAAGCACTGTGTCGCCATGATTCCAGGGAATGTTCGATAATTCGATGGTGTCGAAATTTTTAATTGATGACAATTCGCCGCACCAGCCAATAAGCCTCAGAGCATTGTCGTGCACGCCGAAGCTACTGTCCTCATCTCCTCTTTGTCCCCCGATCAGTCGAGCTTTGGCAAGTCTCCCATCCCATTCGCCATTGCCATAGAGTTCAATAGCATTGTTTGATATGTTGCCCGTATTGACATCGTTGATGCTTGCAGCAATGAAAAAAGCCGCCTCTTCCCCTATATCAAGCTCGACATTTTTGAGACGAATAATGTTTCCTGTCGCATTGGCCGATACGCCTTCTACCCCATAGAGCAGGCCGCCGTAAACTTTAAATCCATTCCCGTCAATGCTGCCAATTTGCGAATCATAAATTTCAACGATGTTTTCCAAAACGTCTCCACTTTTGTTAGAGGCGCCACCAATAGGAAAACTAAGTTTGACGGAGGAATCATCTGTGATGCTAAGACGATTATCCCTCAGAACAGAAGGTGTCTTAGAGGCAGCCTGTGCGGCATAAATACCCCAAGAAGATTCGAGGTTTTGGGAATTTCGTATCTCTACCACATTGTCATATGCGTTGCCAAACTGGGTATGGGCTGCATAAATCATTGCGAATTTCCCATTTTCCAAATTCTCAATTAGAACTCTGTTCCTCAACAAAGTACCTTTTTCTGAATATGCAGCCTCAGCATCGGCAGCCGTTATAAAAGTCCCTCCTGTAATTTTGACAAGATTGTCAGACAAAACGTATTGACTTCCGCCATGCTCTTCTTCAAGAGGATTATTCGCCGCATAAAACAAGGCATGTGCCTGAAATTCGCCTCCTGTAACGACCACCTGATTGCCGCTCATACTACCGATCCCGTCTGCTGCCGCGAAGGTTATATCGTACTCATCAGGATAGTCTGTATCGGTTGGAGCCAAAAACTTTCCTCCATGAATCTCTATCAAATTGCGATTGGCTTGAGATGAAAAATCATGGGCCGCATGAAAAACATCCGTTGAACTATTCGTCCGGTAAGAGCCGCCATTGAAGATGATCCTGTTGTTGTTCTGAACAGGCGCCCCCGATGCGGCATAAAACGAAATATTTTTGAGCTCAGTGCTGTCAGGAAGATTGAATTCGAAGATATTGTCGCTTGTGGAGTTGTGAATGCTGCCGTCATAAATATCCCAGGCCTGATCCACAAGCCATGGGCGCAAATCGGCATTCTCATGAAAGACGATGTCCTCAAACGCATAGCTCGTCATCGGAAGCAAGCTGACGGCAAGTGCAATTGCGCTCAAACGCTTGCTGAAAGTTCTGGTTTTGTTATGGCGTGCAGTTGCTCTCACTTCGTAGAACTCACAAAAAATTGGACAAAGGTGCGCATTCTATAGTCAGAAGCGAATCACCAAAAAGGACATCGCAGCCAAACAACGGCTGCGATTGACTGATCCTACTAATAGTACCTGCAAATGCGGCCTATGTGCCGCAGGCGCCAGGTCCAAATCGCCTCCGCAAATTTGGCTACAGAAAGCAAAGCAAAGCAGCGCCGTGCGAAAAAGGCCGCTCTCGACAACTCACTGCCGGCAATTTTCAGCATCGCCAGAGAGCGGCCATTGCCTCGAGCTATTTGCCGCGTTCCTGAGCAACGACTTCGCTAGCTAGTCGGCCAAATGCAATTGCTTTGCCGAAGGCCGTACCGGTCATATAGGCTGCGCCGTGCACGCCGCCCACGACTTCGCCCGCGGCGTAAAGCCCCTTGATCTTTTCTCCGAAGACGTCAATGACATGCAGTTTGGAGTCGATCTTCACGCCGCAATAGGTGCCGATCATGGCTGCCGTTGCCGGCATGACGACAAAGGGAGGCTCGGTCAAAGCCACCGGCTTGCCGTAGCCCGAAGACATTGAGGTTCTTCCCAAAGGATCTTTCCCGGCAGGCGCAAGCTTGTTGTATTCGGCCACCGTTGCCGCAAGCGTCTTGGGATCGAGCCCTGCCTTCTGGGCGGCCTCCTCAATCGTATTGCCGATATAAGCAAACTCAGGCTGCTTGCCTTGATCAATGCAGCCCCAAAGCTCTTGATCGATCGGGCGGTCGGCCATCTGCTTTTTGCGAATGGCATTGTCAAATACCAAAAAGCTTGCGTGCTCAGGCTGACTTAAAGCCTCGTCGCCCAAAAGCTTGTACGAAAGCGATTCGTTGACGAAGCGCTTTGCCGCCTTATTGACGATGATGGCGCCGGCGTAATAGATCGTCGTCATATGCCGGATCGTCGTGGGATTAAGCTTAAAGCCGTAGGAAGCCTTCACATAGTTGGTATCAAGAACATCAGCGCCATAGGCCTGAGCCATCAGCATGCCGTCGCCGGCAGTTCCTGCTCCGGCAATCACTGCGGCATAGCGCATGGGCGGCGCATATTTGCCCAGCAGCACTGGATTGCGCGAGAAGCCGCCGTTGGCAAGCAATACGCCAAAGCGCGCCTGAATGTTCTTGACCTTGCCGTCTACAGTGACCTTCACGCCGCAGATGCGCTCTTTTTGGCCGTCCCAAAGCAGTCTTTCAACCTTGGCGTTAAAGCGCACGTTCGCGCCTTTTTTCTCGGCATAGTCAAGATAAAACTCAACGACCTTTTGCGGATTGAAGCGATGCGCGCGCGGCACGCTCATGCCCGAAGCAATGCTCACGGTCGAAGGTTTGACGCCCTGCTTGGTAATCCATTGATACTCTTTTTTCGAGTAGTTGATGAAGGTCTTGACGAGCTCGGGATCATTCATGTTCTGCCCGGTCTTCATCATATCGGCAAAAAACTTCTCATCGGAGTCTTCGATGCCTTTACTCTTTTGCATATCAGAACCTCCGACCGACCAAGCGCCGCCGCACAGCGCTGACGATCCGCCGGCAATGCCCATCTTTTCAAAGACTGCCGTTTTGACTCCATTTTCAGCCGCATGCGCTGCTGCGCACAAACCTGCGCCGCCTGCTCCGACAACAACAAAATCGAAAGTCTCGTCGAATTTTGCAGGCTTCATGACTGGCACCGCATTCGCGTTGCCTGCAAATGCTGCAGCTGCCGCAGCTGCCGAACCAGCAAGGAAATTTCTGCGAGATGTCATAGGGATTGCTCCTATCCGAAGTAGAAAACCCGGGAAAATTTTTCTCATTCCCGGGTGTTTTGATTGTGCTTATTTATGCCTTCTTAGCAAGAAGCATGCCGGTCAGCCGGCCGAAGGTAAAGATGTCGCAGATGGCGTTGCCGCCCAAGCGGTTCGAACCGTGAATGCCGCCCGTGACTTCACCCACCGCATACAGATTGGGAATAACCTGATCGTAGCGGTCAAGCACCTGGCAATCGGTGTTGATGCGCACGCCGCCCATCGTATGGTGCACGCTCATGCCCGAGAAACCAGCCCAGAACGGAGGCTTCTGAATGCGGTTCAGATTGCGCGGATTCTTGCCAAACTCATCCATTTTTTTATCAACGCCCGCGTTGTATTTGTCAACCGTTGCCTTGAGCGCCTTGGGATCGAGCTTCATCTTTTGAGCAAGCTCCTCAATCGAGTTGGCGGTCCACGCGTCACCCGTCTCAAGCCCTTTCTTCAACCCGGCAACGTGTCCCGGATTGAGCACCGCATAACCGTCGGCATCAATGATTGAATAGCCGGTTTGTCCGGGCAGATTGAGAATGGCATCGCGAATGACATCGCGTCTTTGATCTTCAGCCACAAAGCGTTTGGCATCGGGCCCGACCATCAAAAGGCGCTCAACGTGCATGTGCAGCACGATGCGCTGCTTGCGTCCCGGAGGACATCCGGGATTACACTGGATGTGATCCATTCCGACGGTATCTGCGCCGATGTCGCACATCGGCGCAATCATGTCGCCCATGGAAACGCCGGGCAGATTGGTCGTCGTCAGGTTGAGCATGCGCGGATCGTACTTGGCGCGCATCTTCGGATTGGCTCCGAAGCCGCCGGCGCAAACCACGACGGCAACCTTGGCCTTCCAGGCATGCGGCTTGCCGTCGGCATCGGTAAATTCAACGCCGAGCACTTTGCCGGAAAGAGGCTGCTCGCGCACAACGCGCGTGACATGCGACTGAGTAAGAATCTTGATGCCGAGCTTTTCGCACTGTGCCGAAAGCACTTTGATGTAGTCGGAACCGAGCGCGTGGACGGCGTCGTGAGAGCGCGGATACAAAGCACCATAGACCTGATAGACATTGGGCTTGAATTCGACGCCCATTTCTTCGAGCCAGTTGAGAGCGGCTTCGGAATTGGCCGTCATCTTGCGCACGAGATCAGGATTGCCGCGACCATCGCCGCCTTTCAAGGTCTGTTCAGCGTGCAGCTCAGGACTATCCTTGATTTTTTGCTTGGGCTGGCGCTTGGAGTCAACCGTATTGAAGGCACCGCCGCTAATCATCGTATTGCCGCCGATAAAGGGCATTTTTTCCAACACGACAATATCTTTGAGCCCGTTTTGAGCAGCAGACACTGCAACGGCAAGTCCTGCTCCGCCCGATCCCACGACAACGAGATTGTGCTCGGCATCCCACTTCTTTGGCTGCTGACAGGGATTTTCGGGCGCAGCAAACACTGGCGCAGCAAGCGCAGCTGATGCGGCGGCAGCAGAGCTCAAAAAAGTTCGACGATTGAAATTACTCATAGGACAACTCCCTAACCATAGCGCAGCCGCCGCAGTCAAAATGAAGCTATTCGTTGGCTGCAATGAAAGATATGCGCGTCTGTAGACGACTGCGGCAGCAAAACCTTCATCAGCAAAATTTGAGCTTCTTTTTGCATTTTCTAGCGCCAAACGAGCTCTCGCCGATCACTCAACTCGCGCTAACGATATAAGAGTTATGTCCTATAAAACACCGGATTTCTTTTTCGTCTGAATTTATCTGTATGAGCGTGCAGCAAAACCCGAACTGCAAAGACCGACAGCAGCGTCGCCAATGGATACCAAACATCACGAAAAAAAGTTCTCGAATAGTGCTGCAGTGCGCTTTCTAAAATGCGTTTTCGATCACTGTGCTTTGCTTTGAGTCAACCGATATCGCTGCTTAGGACTCTTTGGCTTTTCAAGAGCGTCAATCAAGCCTTGATCTTTGAGTTTGCGCAAACGAACTGAAACAGCGTTGCGGCTCAGTCCCGAACTTTGCATGATTTCCATCACGGTCAAAGAACCTTTCTTTTCCAATTCCGAGAACAAAACCTTCTCAAAATCCATCCAGCTTTCATTATGTTGTTCTGCCTGCATCGCACGGCGCTTGAAGAAGGTGATTTGGAAAGCTGAGACAAAGTGGAACTGGGACGTGGGCGCGGAATTTCGAATCTCGATAAAAAAGCCCGAATTACGAGGCCTGCGCCCTTAATCTGAATTGATAAGGGGATCGCATCCCCAGCTGTGAATGGGGCCGAGTTCCATTGTAATAAGATATCCAACGAGTCACAGTATCCTGCGCCTCCTTGGTTCTTCGGGAATTTGCGTGAAAGTAGGTTTTGCGTCGCCATCGGCTGAAATTTTCTGTATTTTGGAAAATCTTCACGAAGTCTTGCTGTCGCACGCGGTTGGCAAGGCCAAGCCGAAACCAGGCAAGCTGTTTTCGTCTTGCCCTAACCAAAGCGTCTTATTCTCTCAGGCTGTCAAGACCTTTCGCGGCATAAACGCCCTTTTAAGGGCATTTATTCCACGCTGTCTTGACATCCATATCCTCTCTGATCCGTTGGTCTGGCTCAGAAGCGCCAGATTCAGCCTTGTTGCCTGCTCAAATAAAAATAGCGTGTTGCCTGATAAAGTTGCTTTCTTGCACAAAACCAACGCAAACAGGAACACGCTATGGCCGACATTTTACTTGGTCAGTCCGCTGCTGACACATACTTTACCAACGCTTATTCTGGTTACCGGCTCAAGGATTACTCCACCTGCGCCGTTACCGACAGCATTACCCTCAAGCTTGAGCCCATAGGCCCCGCCACCTGTCCCAAATGCGGACAGCCTTGCTACAAGTTCCATTCCATGAGTGAGCGCGAAGTTCGCTGCGCTCCTAGAGACGGCTTTCAGCGCACGACTATTGTGTTTCCTCTTCGCCGGGTGCGGTGTGCCTGCGGCAGCAAGGCCAATGAAGTCATTGCCTGGCTTGTCCCTCATAGCCGCATCACCAATAAGCTGGCCGCTGTTGTTCAGGCTGATCTGCGCGCCGGCGCTACCTGCTGTTCCGTAGCCGGCAAGTATCACATTGACTGGACTGTGGCCAAACGCTTGGATAAGGAACAGCTGCAATTGTGTTTTTCCGACATTGATCTTTCTCAGACCAAGCATCTCATCATGGATGAGTTTTCCATCAGCAAGGGGCATCGTTACGCCACGGTCATCATGGATGCCGACACTCATCAGGTCATCTTCGTTTGCAAGGGCAAGAGCGGCAAGGAGGTCAAGGTCTTCTTCGAGATGCTGCAGCAAAAGGGATATGCCGGCAATATCCGTTCAGTCGCCATGGATATGAATGCCTGCTTTCCCTCCCTGGTTCGTGAATATCTGCCCAACGCCGTCGTACTCTACGATGGCTTTCACGTCCTTCAAATGTTCACTCGCGATGTTCTCGTTGCTGCCAAGAAACTGTGTCAGCAAAGAGTTCTGGAAAGCCTCTGCGGAAAAGCTCTCAACACTGCCAAACGACTGCTGGCATCAGCTCAGTGGGTTCTTGTCAAGCCGCAAGATGAGCTTGATGAGAGGGAGTTCGACAAACTGCGGAAGTTGCGCGAGCACAACCAGCTGCTCAATGATCTCTATCCACTCGCCGACATGATCCGCAATCTCTGGAAATGCAAGAACAAACAGGAGGCGGCACGCTTGCTCGAGAACCTGCGCAGGCTATGTCTGGCCATCGCCAATGCTCATAAATTCGAACCTGCCCGAACCTTTGCAAAAATGCTCAAACGCAGAGCTTCCGGCATCGTCGAAGTTGGTCGCTTCGGGTTTAGCTCCTGCCCTCTGGAGGGAGCCAACAACAAGATCAAAGTCCTCAAGCGCATCGCCTACGGCTTCAGAGACTTTGAGTATTTCAGACTAAAAATCCACTCAATATTGCCCGGAAAAACGAAAAATCTTTACAAATCGTTGACCTCTTCGTTCGCCGTTCTCAAGGATTCCATCATTAAGTGTTGTTTTCATGTGCGTTGTTTTCACGCACATTCACGATGAGCCG
>CALXKM010000021.1 GCA_944388865.1 uncultured Duodenibacillus sp.
GATCTGCTGACCCGATACGACCTGCTCACGGACAATCAGATTGTCGCCGCGGTGCTCGACAGAGGCTATTTCTCCTTGGAGAATCTGGCGCGATGCATCGACAAAGGACACCGCGTCCTGATTGCGGCAAAGATGAACATCTCCTGGGTAGCAGAGGCAGCCGAAGACGTCATGCCGCAGCTTTGGGATGCTCGATCAAGACCTAGGAAGCCCCCGGTCTGGGGAGCAACAATTGAAAAGACGCTGACCTTTGACGACGGAAAATCGCGCAAAGTCTGGATCCATGTCTTTTGAGGATATTGAAGAGTACGAAGCACAGTGGAAGCACGCTGCGCACAGCACCGAACAGGAGCGCAATGCGCTGAGCAAGAACAGTTGGCTGAAATTCTTTGAGACTCCTGCGGCCGGCCCTGGTGAATGCGAACTGTAGCGAAATTACGATGTCATCAATGCGGAAAGCCGCTACTTTGGCTTTTTTGCCAGCGTCAGCACAATGCAGTGCGACGCGCAGACGGCCATTGAAACGTACAGCCGTCGCGATGCAATCGCGAAATGTTTTATGGCGGGCAAAACGGATGTAAACATGAAGACGGTGCGATCGCACAGCGAGGCGACGGTCAAAGGGCGCTTCATCGTGAGCTTCCTGGCGCTGTGCATCATCTGTGAAATTCGCCGCCGGATGCGCCTGCCGCTGGTGGAATTTGGAGCCAATGGGAAGATTGCGAAGGAAATTGCTCCGCTCAGCAGCGAATACACCTTTGAAGAGATTCTCAACACGTTGCAGACAGTGCAGGCACTGACGACTCGTGACGGCAAAATGCAGATGATGGATGTCACGAAGCGCCAGCATGAAATCGCGCGCCGTCTGAGGTGTCCTGATGTTTACTCCTCATTGCCGGCGCATATAGCGCAAAATCAACTTTGCTGATGAGGGAGAAAGTCACCATCGTATATTGGCAGAAAAATTAGGAGTGAAAGTTACAGCTTGGAATTTAACTCTGCGTAAATTCTTAGGATGCTGTCGTTTATTTTGTTTAAGTCAAATTTTCTCTCTGCTAGCTGTCTACTTTTTTGCCCCATTAATTTTGTGATATTGCTGTTTAGTATCAATGATTCTATTGCATTTGCTAGTTCAGATGAATCTTGATGAGCTATGCATAAACCATTGCCTGCCTCTACAGTCTCTACACATCCAGGGGAATTGGTTGTTATTATTGCGAGTCCAGTTGCACACCCTTCAATTAGTGATTTCGGAATCCCTTCTCCATATGTGGATGGTAGTACGCAAATATGACTTCTTTTTAGTATTTTGTCTATGTCCGTTCTAAACCCCAAAAACTTTAAACATTTGATTTTATTGTTATCTTTTATGTCTTTTGTAGTGATGCTGTCAGAGTTTTCTGAATCAATGTCGCCAGCTAATAACATTTCAATAGGCACATGACGACTGTCTAGTATTTTCGCTGCCTCGATAAAAACAAGTGCTCCCTTGGATTTTAGCAGTCGTGCATTCATTACTGCAGTTGTAGTTTGATTTTTAAATTGCCAAGGAACAGGTGAGAATTTTGAAATATCTATGCCGGCGCCAGGTATGATACGCACGTTTTCCCTTTTTGCTGCGCCAATTTTTACAAAATAGTCGGCATCTGCTTTGTTTTCACTTATGACTATACTGTTTTGAGGGTTGAGTAAAAAACGATATCCTATCTTTAGAAAAACTTTTAGAACAAGAAAAAGCAATTTCTTGCTTGAAAATATTATCCCCAGCCCCGTTAAATTATTGATCACACATATCTTTTTTGGGAAAAATCTGGTCGAGAGAGTTCCGTAGAGAATGCATTTTGTGCCATAATTATGTAAAAAATCAGGTTTGATTTGCCTTAATAGGGTAAAGAGTCTTGCCAAAGACTTTATTTCAGGAAATATTTTAATTCCGGATCTATTAAGTCTGCTATCTATTAATTTAAATCCTTGTTTTTCAATTGTGAGTTTGTTTTCGGTAGATGTGATTTTTGTTACAACTGTTATCTCTCCGCCGGCCTCTTGTAGTCGAATAGTTCTTTCCAGGAAATGAGACAAAAAAAATGTATCCTGAGATATAAGAATAAGAATTTTTTTTCCATTAAGGAATTCGCCTTTAATGTTTATTTTGTCCATCTCAATAACTTAATCTTTTAAGAAAAATGGTCTTGTGTAGATTTGCTCTTTTCTATAGGGGTATGCTTGATCATTAGCTTGCTATTGAGCGAAAGATGAGAGGGGGTAAATTCTTTTTGTAAAAAATGTTTTGAAAACTAATTAGGGAGAAAAATTTCTGCTACCCCCCCCCCATCTCTCACCGTTTTCTTGGATCCTTTCTGTTGATCCTACGAATATTAAGGGATACATTTTTTTTGCATATGTTAATCGTCTACAGGATCGAAAATTAGACGCAACTCTCGAGGCATATTCTGAGGGTTCATGTCAGCAGGTCTTGGAACAGGATCACATTTTACAATGGCTCTTTCCACAGCCTGATCATATGCTGGCAATCCCGAACTCTTCAGCCTTTCAGGTGCGCCTGCATGATCCCCATTAGGCAATAGTCTAAGCGTATAGACAGCCTGATACTGTCCCCTCGTTATGCCTAATGGCACTGTGAAGATAATATGCGGTCTGATGCACGAAATAACTGAAGCAGCAAAATGTGCAGATGCTGTCCCTGTGACATTGCGTCTTTGGGTTTCAGGTGAGCCTGTGGTTTTTCCTGCACGATTTGATCGAGTTTGCGGCGCTCCGGTGATGCGGGCAAGTTCATCTCTTCGCATTTGTTCTGCAATGCGCTTTTGTTCAGCGCGTGCACGGCGTTCTTCAGTAAGCTTTTTTTGACGAGCCTCTTCAGCTTTTCTCTTCTCCTCAGCAATCCGGGCTTCCTCAGCCTTACGCTTTTCCTCTGCAAGGCGAGCTTCTTCGGCTTTTCGTTGTTCTTCGGCGATGCGTGCTTCTTCAGCTTTCCTTTGTTCTTCCGCTATACGCGCCTCTTCCGCACGTTTAGCTTCCTCGGCCTGACGGGCTTCTTCAGCTTTGCGAGCTTCCTCTGCTAACCGTGCTTCTTCAGCAAGTCTGGCCTCTTCTGCCAAACGCTTTTCCTCTGCAAGGCGAGCTTCTTCTGCCAGTCTTTGCTCCTCTGCAAGCCGAGCTTCTTCAGCGAGCTCCTTTTGACGTGCTTCTTCCGCTAGTCTCGCTTCCTCTGCAAGGCGAGCTTGTTCAGCTTCTCTTTCCTGTGCCAACCGTTCTTCTTCGGCTTGCTTTGCTTTCTCAATTTCTTCTGGTGATGGCTCAGGCTCTTTTTCATTGAGCGTCCCATCGATGCTTTGACCAGAAGCATCTTCCGGTGCCCAAAGCTCGGCATAAAAAGTTTCCGGTTCTGTCTTCCACTGAAATACGAACGTAAAGCCCACAAAAAGAAGAGCGTGCACGGCTAGGGCTGCGATAAAGCCAAGCGGCAAGTCGTAGCCCTTTTGGTTGCTCACGCGTGGTTGGCGGGGATCAGTCATGCCGTCAT
Source organism: uncultured Duodenibacillus sp. (assembly GCA_944388865.1). Taxonomy (GTDB): domain Bacteria; phylum Pseudomonadota; class Gammaproteobacteria; order Burkholderiales; family Burkholderiaceae_F; genus Duodenibacillus. Next base: position 3,545 of record CALXKM010000021.1, read on the forward strand.
TTCCCCTTATCAACGCCGCGAAGCTTCAATATGAAGCGCCAAGCCAACGCGTTCAATCTTGGCTTCCTGCAAAGCCCTCATGACATCCACAACTTGCTCATAGCGCACGTCTTTGTCAGCGGCAATGACAACGGGCGTGGCAAGGCCAGCCTGCGCGGTGCGCACGTTGTTGACAAGGCTTGCGATGTCAACCGGGTGCAGTCCTGCTTTTGTCTTAATCGACATGCGGCTATCGGGGTGCACAACAATTTGAATGTTTTCCGGCGGTTCTTTGCCGGCCTTATGCACGGACGGGAGATTCACGACCGACGGATTCACAAAGGGCGCGGCAACCATCAAGATGACCACAAGAACGAGCATGACGTCGATGTAGGGCACGACGTTCATGTCGCTCATCATGCGGCGGCGCCCGCGAGAAGAGGTGTTTCTCAAACCCATGATTTGTCTCTCAATCAACGCTGACGGGCGAGAATATTCAAGAATTCCTCGCTAAAGCTGTCAAAGCGGTTGCTGATGCGCTCAATGCGGTTGGCAAAGTAGTTGTAGGCAGCCGTTGCCGGAATGGCAGCAAAAAGACCAATGGCTGTGGCAACCAGAGCCTCGGCAATGCCGGGAGCAACGACGGCTAGCGAGACATTTTCCAACGAAGAAAGTCCTGTGAAGGCATTCATAATGCCCCAGACCGTGCCGAAAAGACCGATGTAGGGCGACACCGAGCCGATGGACGCAAGCATCGGCAGGCCGCGCTCAAGGTCGTCAAGCTCACGCTGAAAAGAAGCCGTCATGCTGCGCCGTACGCCCGAGAGCGCGTCGTCGTCATGGCGGTTGGTGCGCTTTAAAAATTCCGTCATGCCGGCAGCAAAGATGCGCTCTTCGGCACCTGTGCGGTCTTGGCGCGTTGTTGCCGTTTCGTAGAGCTTGGCGAGATCAGCTCCCGACCAAAAGCGCTTTTCAAAATCTTCAGCCTGACGTGAGGCGCGGGAAAGGACGATGCACTTGGAAAAAATCGTCGCCCAGCTCAACAAAGAGGCTGCGACAAGAATGGCCAGAACGCACTTCACGACAAGCGAAGCGTTCATGACGAGCGTGATGACGGAAAGATCGGCAGTGGTGTTCATGTCAAAGGTCAATCGAACAAATTATGAAAACAGTACTGGATGAACTTACTCAAAAGCAAAGAAACCAAAGATTTTTAATCTCTTGGTTCCCCAAGGTAGTCCAAAAGCGCCTGGCGAATGCGCGGGTTGATTTCAGTGGGCATCCCGGTTGATGCGCTGATGCTTGCGCACCGCACGCGCCCTTGCGCGATGACTTCATCGCCGCGCGTAATTGTCTGCTCAAAAATGACGCTTGCATGCTTGAGGCTTGCAATGCGCGTGTGCACGGTGAGCAAGTCGTCTAATTTTGCAGGTCTGCGATAGGTGATTTCAAGTTTGCTTACTACGATGAGCGCTTCGCCCGACTCCTTCATCTGCTGCTGAGAAAAACCCAGAGAGCGAAGCATTTCGGTGCGAGCCCGCTCCATATAGCGCAGGTAGTTGGAGTGATAGACGATGCCGCCCGCATCGGTGTCTTCCCAATAGATGCGCACGTCAAGCCTAAAGGTTTTATCAAGCATGATATCTTTCGCTCGAAGCAAATATTTACTCATTCAATGTGCAAAAGGCTGTCAGCAGAGGCTATTGCTAAGGCAAAATCAGTCAAAATATCCGCACAGTGCCGGCAGCAAAAGAATGGTTCTTCAGTCCGGGCATGTACTGGAGACATCTCAGAGGCGTGGCTTAAATATGTTGCCTCAAAGGGCTGACGGAGCTTTTCAGAAAATAGTTTGAAAAAGCGTGCGGCAGACGTCTTGAATAATTCCAGTCAAAGCCGCGCAAGAGCCCTTCCGCAAGACAGTTGCCGTCATCCGCTGCACAGCATGCTACAGAAAGCCGAGATTTCCTTGTTGCCAAGACCGAAAGTATATTGGATGTTGGGCAGAGGATTCGAAGAAATGCACGATAAAGGGTGGAATTTTTGCCAGAAAAGGTCATGAGTTTTCAGAGCAAAACGCAAGCAATAGATAGCGACAATCGCAAGGATGCCGGCGCTGGGCAGCGCTTGCCGTCTTGCCATCGGCATGAGTGCGAGAGAGGGGCAAGCGGCGCAGCTAGCCAAAAGGCTGCTTGTCTTTGCGCAAGCCTTTCTGCAAAGTTTGATTCAAAGGAGCAAGACGCGTCTGGGAAATCAATTCTCTTTGCCTTTATATGTGCGCTGTTTACCTTGAGCGTTTTCATCCTGTCTGGCTGTTCTCGCCCGATCAATGCCCCCAGAGCGTTAGGGGATTACGCAAGCAATACGCTTTTTTCAAGTTTCTCCGGCCGCAGTCCTCGTACGCTCGATCCTCAGGAGTCATATTCTTCTGATGAGACGATCTACGTCTACGGCGTCTATGAGATGCTCTACGGCTACCACTATCTCAAGCGCCCGTATGAACTAGTGCCGAGGGCGGCAGAAAAAGTGGCCGTCCCCATCTACTACGACAAGGATGGAAAGGAGCTTCCTGTCGATGCTGACTCTAAACGTATAGCACGAGCGCTTTACCGCATCCCTATCAAAAAGGGAATGAAGTTTGCGCCGCACCCAGCCTTTGCTAAGGATGAAAAAGGAAATTATCTCTACCACAATCTCAGCGAAATAGAGGCTGCCAAACTTAAAAGCCCTCTCGATCTGCCAGCCCGAGGCACGCGCGAAGTCACGGCTGAAGATTTTGTCTACGGCATCAAGCGCATGGGGTCTCCCGTGGTGGTAAGTCCCGTGCTCGGCATGATGGCAAACCACATTGTGGGGCTTAAAGATTTTGCCGACATTCTGTGCCATGAGGCTAAAAAGAAAAGACAAATTGGCGACAAGAGCTGGCTTGATCTGCGCAAATACGAAATTGCTGGCGTCAGGGCGGCAGATCGCTATACGCTTGAGATCACGTTAAACGGCAAGTACAGCCAGTTTTCCAATTGGCTTTCCATGGCTTTCTTTGCTCCGGTTCCCTGGGAAGCAGAAGTTTTCTATCACAATGAGGGCTTTAAGGAAAACAATATTTCTCTGGCGACATGGCCTGTGGGTGCAGGTCCCTTTATGCTCACCAAGTCGCTTATCAACCGCGAGCATGTTTTGGAGAGAAATCCCAATTACCGCTATGAACCCTATCCGTGCGAAGGGATGCCCGAAGATGAAAAGGCCGCAATGCTCGCAGACTGCGGAAAGCCCACGCCTTTTGTTGACCGCGTGGTGATGTCCATGGAAAAAGAAGCCATTCCTACCACCACGAAGTTTTTGCAGGGCTACTACGACAGCCCTCAGATCACGAGGTTGGATGTTGGTCAAGGATATCTCGTGGCTATGGGTGACGACCCAGATAAGGCTAAGTTTTATCGCGGAAAGAATCTTCAGTTTCCATCAACGATTGAAGCAAGCATCTCCTACATTGGCTTCAATTGGCTTGATCCCGTTGTGGGAGCGGGAAAAACGCCAGAAGAAGCCAAACGCAATCGCCTTTTAAGACAAGCAATCAGCATCGCCTTGGATTGGGAAGAGGAGATTGCGATCTTTTCCAAAGGGCAGGGAAAAGCTGCGCACGGACCTTTGCCTCCAGGTCTATTTGGCTGGAGCGATGATGGTCCTACAGCTTTCAATGAAGTGGTCTATAAAAAGACAGAAGACGGCCGCATCGTGAGAAGAAGCATTGAAGAAGCTAAGACACTGATGGTGCAGGCGGGTTACCCCGATGGGCGCGATGCCAAAACCGGCAAGCCCTTGGTGCTTAATTTTGATTGGCAAAGCGCTTCGCCTGGTTCAAAAGCTTATTTGGAATGGGTGACTAAGCAGTTTGCCAAGCTGGGAATTCAGCTTGAAATTCGTGCCACGGACTACAACCGCTTTCAGGAAAAAATGCTCAAAGGCTCGGCTCAGATCTATCTCTGGGGGTGGTTGGCTGATTATCCGGACGCAGAAAACTTCTTTACGCTTCTCTACGGGCCCAACAGCAAGGTTGCTTCGGGAGGAGGCGAAAACGCCAGCAATTACGTCAATCCCGAATTTGACAAGCGCTTTGCGCGCATGAAGGATTTAGAAAATGGTCCGGAGAAGGCTCGCTTAATTGATGAAATGACGCGCATTGTTCAGCACGATGCTCCTTGGAGCTTTGGTTACTATCCTACATCGGTGGCCGCATTGCAGCATTGGGTGAAAAATGCCAAGCCCACGCAGATGATTCGCTACAACGTGCAGTACATGAGAATCGATGCCAAAGAGCGCATGGAAAAAATCAACCAATGGAATCGACCGATTGTCTGGCCTGTTGTGTTGATTCTCATTGCCGTGGGCGTTCTCGTTTGGCGCGTGCGCGTGCACGCGGCAAGGCTCTCGGCCAAACGGGCTGTAGAACCCTCTCGAGCAGCGTCAGGTAAAAATAAATAGAAAGGCTAAGAGCATGACTCAAAGGACAGGACCTGCAAGCATCATTGAAGGGGCAGTGAGCGTATTAGCCAGAATGAATTGCCTTTCTTGTTGTCTAGCAAAAGGGGAGGCCGCATGATCGGCTACATTGTGCGGCGCATTGCCTATGGCTTTTTGATTCTTTTGGGCGTCAATGCGCTGACGTTTGCTCTCTTTTTTGCCGTCAATACGCCAGAGGACATGGCGCGTCTGGCAATTGGCGGGAGATACGTCACGTCGGAGGCGATTGAGCGCTGGAAGGCTGCTCATGGTTACGACCTGCCGCTCGTGTTCAATGAATCTGCGCAAGGCATTGAAAAACTTACCGAAACCATCTTCTTTCAGCGCTCGGCTCCGCTTCTAAAAGGGGATCTGGGGCTTTCAGACGCAGGCCGCAGCATCAATCGTGAGATTGCCGATCGTGTGGGGCCCTCGCTTGCCTTGGCCATTCCGACCTTCATTCTGGGCGTTATCGTCATGGTGTGCTTTTCGCTCATGCTTGTGGTTGTTCGACGTACCAAACTCGAGTGGGCGGGCGTTGCCATGAGCGTTTGCATCATGAGCATCTCAAGCCTTTTTTACATCATTTTTGGGCAATGGCTTTTTGCAAAGACATTGCAGCTTGTCCCTGTCTCAGGTTTCATGGACGGCTGGCGCATGGCAGTCTTTTTGATTTTGCCAGTAGCGATCGGGATTTTTTCAAGGCTCGGGAGCGACACTCTTCTTTACCGCGCCATGTTTTTAGAAGAAGTCGGAAAAGACTACGTTCGAACGGCCCGGGCAAAGGGAGCAGGCGAAGCGCGCGTGATGTTCAATCACGTGCTTAGGAACGCGATGCTCCCGATTCTCACAAGTACAGTCGCCGTGTTCCCGCTTCTTTTTATGGGCTCACTCATCATGGAAAGCTTTTTTGGCATCCCGGGTTTGGGGTCCTACACCATCGATGCCATCAACGCGCAGGATTTTGCCATTGTGCGCGCAATGGTTTTTCTTGGAACCGTTGCCTATGTGGCGGGACTTATTTTGACTGACATCAGCTACACGATTGCTGATCCGCGCATCAGACTGCGCTGACACGAAGGGAAATAAAGCAAGATGTTTGATGCCAAGTTCGTTTTTCTTTATACGGACGCCGTGATGTGGCTTTTGTTTGCCGCAATTGTTTTGTATGTCCGGCGCGTGCTGAGAGATCCATTGACCAAGCGGAAATGGCGCAAAGTGCTTGCCAATCGTACAGCGCTTGCGGCAGCGGCAGTGTTGTCGGTCTTTTTTGTTGTAGCCTTGACCGACAGCGTGCATTTTCGCCGTGCGCTGCCAATGCAGGAAAATGCGGCTGTTCAAGCTTGGGAAACGAAGACCGTATCGCTTCTTGATGTGTTTGTAGGTGAAAAGATTGCCGGACGTGAGCGAAGCTATTCGGCACCCTTTTCAATGCACGATTTTGACAAGACGACAGTGGTCACTGACAAGGGACCGGAGCGCATTTTTCAGCGGCTCAAAGGAGCGTCTCCAGAAATTGAGGAGACAGGCTTTCGCGCAAAATTCATCAAGAAGCTTGCCGCCGGCGTGATGACCTCTGCCGTCATCTTGGCGCTTTTTTGGATTGTGCTCTCTTTATTCGTTAAGGTGATTTGCAAAGAGCCTTTCGGGAAAGCTTTGCAGCGGGCGACAGCTCGCAGCAATCCCTGGCGGCCAGCAATTCTTGTGTGGCAATTGGCGATATTGATTGCCTGCGTGCTCTCATTTCTGTGGCCGTCCTGGCATATCCTCGGAACAGATGCGACGGGAAGCGACGCACTCTACAGCGCCCTAAAAAGCGTGCGCACGGCGTTTGTGATTGGGTCTTTGGCTACGCTTACAACGCTTCCTTTTGCCGTGGTGCTGGGCATCAGCGCCGGGTACTTCAAAGGGAAGGTCGACGATGTCATTCAGTACATTTACACGACCATCAGTTCCATTCCATCGGTTCTCTTGATTGCAGCGTCCGTGCTGATGGTGCAGGTCTTCATCGACAAAAATCCGCAGCTTTTTGCAACAGGGCTTGAGCGAGCCGATTTGAGGTTGTTTTTGCTGGCAGCCATTATCGGCATGACAAGCTGGGCAGGATTAGCAAGACTCTTGAGGGCAGAAACGATGAAGGTCTCTGCCATGGATTTTGTGACGGCTGCCAAGTCTTTTGGCGTGTCTGATGCGCGCATCATGGCGCGACACATTTTTCCCAACGTTGTGCACATCGTGCTCATCGTCATGGTGCTTGATTTCTCCAGCATCGTGCTCTATGAGGCGGTCTTAAGCTATGTGGGCGTGGGCGTCGATCCCACCATGGATTCCTTTGGTTCCATGATCAATGCGGCAGCCGTTGAAATGAGCCGTTCACCGGTGATCTGGTGGAACCTATTGTCAAGCTTTATTTTCATGGTAACGATGGTGCTCTCGGCCAACCTTTTTGCTTCTGGCGTGCGGGAAGCATTTGACCCGCGATCTGGAGGCAGCCGTGCTTGAAGTTAAGGATCTTCATGTGGCGGTGCACGCTTCCGAAGGTTTGCTAGAAGCCGTAAGCGGCGTGAGCTTTTTTTTGCAAAAAGGGGAGTGCTTTGCTCTTGTCGGAGAGTCGGGGTGCGGCAAGTCGCTCACCGCGCTTTCCTTGATGCGGCTTTTGCCGGAATCTGCGCAGATTACCGCGGGTTCCGTGACGATTGATGGGGAAAATTTGCTTGAGCTTCCCGAAAAAGAGATGCAGTCTCGCCGCGGTGCGCAGATTGCGATGATTTTTCAAGAACCCGCAACAAGCTTAAATCCAGTATTGACCATTGGCGATCAAATTGTTGAAGCTGTGCTTTTGCATCAAAAGATCAGCAAAAAAGACGCGCGAAGCAAAGCGCTTGAGTGGCTTGAACGAGTGGGCATTGATGCACCGGAAAAAAGGTTTGAAGCTTTTCCGCATGAACTTTCCGGCGGGCAAAAGCAGCGCGTCATGATTGCCATGGCGCTAGCCTGCGAACCGCAAGTTGTGGTGGCTGATGAACCAACAACGGCACTTGATGTGACGCTGCAGGCGCAGATTCTGGAGTTGCTCAAGAGATTGCAAAAAGAGCGCGGCATTGCCCTTTTGCTCATCACGCATGATTTGGCTGTTGTGAGGCAGTGCGCTGACCGTGTGGCATTGATGTACGCCGGGCAAATCGTTGAGGAAAATGCTGCAGCGGAATTTTTTGCTCATCCCCAGCATCCGTATGCCCGTCAGCTTTTGGCCGCAGTTCCTTCGGCAGATAAAAGCAAAGGACTTTTGACCGGCATTGCAGGAACAGTGCCGGAGCTTGGTGCAATGCCAAAGGGGTGTCGCTTCGCTCCGAGATGCAAAATCGCCAAAAAGGAGTGCACGTGCCGAGAAATTCCTTTGATCAGAAGGACCAACCAAGCATCAATTCGCTGCCTTCGGACAGACTCCATCATTTCTCTTGAGAAGTTCGTTGAAGCACCGACGTCCAAATCTGGAGACATCGTTTTTGAAGTCCAAAACCTGAGTGTCTCTTATGAAAAAAAGCGCGGAATTTTACGATCACCGCTTTTCTTTGATGCTGTCAAGAACGTAAGTCTTGCCGTTCGAGCGGGACAGACAGCCGCACTTGTGGGAGAGTCAGGCTCAGGCAAGACGACACTGGCCAAAGCGGCGTTGGGGCTTTTAGAGGACGCAAGGATTTCCGGCAAGGTGATGCTTGCTGGGCACTCTGCTTATGACGGGCATGGGCATTTTGATGCGAAGCTGCATGCATTGGCGCAGATCGTCTTTCAAGATCCCTTTGCTTCGTTAGATCCCCGCATGACGGTGGGCGAATGCATTGAAGAGGGGATAACGGCATTGCTTCCCGGCATGGAGAAGGCTCAAAGACAGCATCGGGTGAATGAACTGCTCGATCAGGTGGGGTTGGCAAAAAGCGCAGCCATGAAGCTTCCGCACGAGTTTTCTGGCGGCCAGCGGCAGCGCATCGCCATTGCTCGAGCGCTAGCCGTCGAGCCTCGCATCATGATTTGCGACGAACCCACGAGCGCGCTTGATGTTTCGGTGCAGGCTCAGATTTTGAATTTGTTGAGACAAATACAGGCAGAAACCGGGGTGGCGATGCTTTTCATTACGCACAACTTTGCCGTAGTTGAATACCTTGCGCATGAAGTGGCGGTAATGCGTCACGGCGAGTTGGTGGAGGCGGGCTGCGCTCATGAAGTGCTTGCAGGGCCGAAAACAAGTTACACGAGGGAGCTTTTAGCAGCAGTGCCGAGGATGTAAGCGTCAGGAAATGGAGAGTTTGCAGCTATGCAATAAACTCGATTTTTCCGTTAGTCAGGGCGGTGCTTAAAAACATGCCGAAATCATTAGCAAAAGGATTCTTGGGGCGCTTTAAACGATCAAGCATGAGAGTAACACGATCTTTGGTTAAATCAAATGGAAGCTCGCCTTTTTTGTAGTCTGGAAGCAATAAACGGTACAACGGCATATAGTCAGCATCCGTCATCGGGGTGTTGAAGTGCTGATGCTGTACGCAGATGGCTATCCATTTGTCCATCAATGAATCTTCGCAATGTAGCATCAGAAAATCTTCAAAGTTCATTGTGGAGAAAAAGAAGTTGGGAATATTTTTAGGTTTTTGCTGATAATTTGTCTGAGAGTTTTTCGTATTGCGGATATAAATATCGCGATCAACCCAAACGTGAAAAGTTGATTTTCGGTTTCGCTGTTGTTCTTCTTTGAGTTTGGCTATGACTGAGCCATAATAACCCTGGTGGGCAACCCTGGGAATGAACGGTCCGACATCCCATGAATAATTGGTGCAGCGAAGAATTCTGTTGAGGCTTTGCAGGTAAGCGTTTTCCGAGCTGCCTTCGCAAATGATGGTGACAGGAAACATAGTCGCCTCACACGTAAGGAAAAGGAATGCCCCCAAATTCTCCGCGTAAATAGCGGCGTCGAAAGTCAGCGCTGTTTCGCAATCTAGGAATTTCAACAAGCCGCAAGAGCTTGCTTCCTTCAAAGCCTCGCTGGCTCACAATTCCGATCTCAGATAGACCAAGCAAGTTCTCGGACAACAAGTCTGTGTTGTGTATGGTAAAAATCAATTGAGCCTTGTTTTCATTGATTCTTTTTTCTTTAAAGAGCTTGACGAGTTCCATCACTAGAAGACTATGCAGAGAGTCGTCAAGCTCATCAATCAGAACAGTCTTTCCTTGACGTATGGCAGCAAGCAGTCCGCCCAGTATTCGTGCAAGATGCTGTGTTCCTCGAGATTCATAAGAGATATCGAATTTAACAATTTCTCCGGCTTCGGTCTTGTGCAGCGTCTCTAATACGTGCAGAGAAAAATTGTTTCCGACATCTTCGAAAAGTTTCAGTATCTCGGCAGGCAGACCAGATTTTTCGGGATCTAAATTTTGTATGTTGATGCCGACAATTCTAAAGTCAAGTTTTTTCAGGTATTGAACAAACAACTCCTGAGCTTTTTGCATGTTGTCAGACTCTGTGCCGCCAAAAGTGTCGGCAAGCAGTTCGAGACCTCGATAAAAATCAATGCTCTGATCAATAAAAATCAAATCAGATGTTATGAATTCTCTTGCCAGCAAAAGATTTTCGCTGATGCCAGGCAGCGCCAGGGGAAGTTCATTTAATAAAGTATTGACTTGTTGTTTGGTAGCGGCGTGAATGCATCGGGACTCAAATGTCGACAAGACGTCATCTTGCAGGGACTCGATGCCTTCATCCAAGAAGGCCAACTTTGCACCGACCACATCAAAAATCTTCCTTCCCTCGCATTCGAGGTGCTCAGCAACAATGCCGTTTTTACCGAATTCCAAAGAATACGAAAATCTTTTGAGTTCTTTCCAAAAAACAATAGAAAGAAGCGATGCATCGTGTACAGTTGCGGAAATTTTGTTGGGATTGAAGAAGTGTTTTTTCCAACCAGTTCTCACGATTTGCTGCAGCAGACGCATAGCCAGCAAAACCGTTGTTTTGCCGGATGCATTTGGGCCATAGAGGGCCATGACAGGACACAGTCTGCTTTTGGTGCTTTTTCCTGCTTCAATGAATGGCCACAAGGGGCTCTCTTTGTAGCCGTTGGGAGCTTTCCCTTCGGCAAAGTTCAGCTGAAGATGAAGGTGTTTGATGCAGGAAAAATTTTTGATTTCTATGCTTTCGAGCATGTCAACCCCTCCGAAAGAAGAAAGACCATTGTATCAAGATAAACAAATTTTTGGTTTATCTTCGCATCTATTGTTTGTATTCTGCTTGGTTTTGCGTGCTTTGCCCGCAAGATGAATGAAAAAATGTCCTGTTTTTCAACGCAAGGCTGATCGCGCGAGTCGGATGGAGGACGCAGGGAGTACCAAAAAGCCGCAGCCTCAAGAAAAGGCGCGGCTCTGTAACAAGCTCTCTGACGGGCGGCTTATCGTGCGTCGCTAATCTTAAAGCGCTTCTCAAGGTACCCGACAAGACGTGTAATCGAAAGCGTCATGATGAGGTAGAGAATGGCTACAGCCGACCAGATTTCAAGCGAGCCGTAGGTTTCCGAAATGATGAGCTGCCCCGAACGGGTCAGTTCTTCAAAGCCGATGACGGACACCAACGAAGAGTCCTTCAACATAGCGATGAACTCATTGCCAAGCGGCGGGATGATGCGCTTAAATGCCTGCGGCAGGATGATGTAGCGCATCGTCTGGTTCCAATTCATGCCCAGAGAGAGGCCCGCGCGCATCTGGCCGATGTCGATTGATTGAATGCCGGCGCGGAAGATTTCAGCAACGTACGCACCGGAATTGATTGAGCAGGCAGCCACTGCAGCTACAAAGGGATCAATGCGCTGGCCAATGATCACCGGCAGTGCGAAGTAGATGATGAAGATCTGAACCAGAAGAGGGGTGCCGCGGATGAAGTCCACGTAGACTTTGGCAACAATGCGCAACGGTGCCCAGCGGCTCAACTGCGCAAGTGCGGCAAGCAAACCAAACACCAAGCCAAGGCCCACGGCCAAAGCCGTGATCTCGAGGGTCACAAGCGCTCCCTGCAAAAGCAGCGGAAGCGAAGACGTAATAAGAGAAAAATCAAATTCCATGGGGCGTCGGTCCGAAATGCAGGCTTTGCGCGAAGTGCGCGGCAAAGCTGGCAGTCATGTAAAAAACCAATGCAGAAAGTAAAAATTCCGCACAGGCCGAAAGTATAAGCGAGATCGTGTTGACGGTGCGCAAAATTTCAAGCCTGCACGTTTTTGCGCTGGTCTTTGTAAGACTGAGGCGTCACAGTCTGGGATGATTTTTGCGACCGTACAAATTTATTGCTTGGGCTTGCGCGTTCGTCCCAGCAGGCAAACGACAGTTGCTGTTGCCGTGAGTCCTGCCCAGATGAGAAACGTTGGCTCCCATCCCCAAATAAGAGCCGAAGCTCCGCTTGCTGCAGTTGAGGCTGCGGCTCCGAGATACCCCAGAGCATTCAATAGGCCAGAGACGCTTGAGACCGTGCCGCGTCCTTCAAACCGAAGCGGATAGATGGAAACAAGAAGCGTATTGACGCCCATCGTAAGAGCCGCCGCAAACGCAATTAAAAAAGCCGCGGCAAATAGCGAATTCATGCCCCAAAGTGAGAGAATGACAAGGTCCAAGGCGGCAGCGCTGAGCAGCAAGGCTGTGGCGACGAATACGTTTTCCTTCACAAGGCTAAGCACAGCTTTAGCAAGGTATGCCCCAAAGAAGTTGATGATGGGAAGCACTGCAGTTACCAGAAGTGCAAACGAGGCGGTTAAGCCGAAGCTCTCGCCCAGAATCGTGGGCGTCCAGGCTGAGAGGCCATCTTTGAGCGTGCCGTGCACAAATGCAGGCCAGGCCAAAAGCGCGATGCCGCAGCCTGAAAGCAAAAGCACTTGCGAGAACATTTTCTTTATGTTCGAAGTGCCGCTCATTGACGTAGCCTTCCAGAAGTCGGGCGTTTGAAAGCCGGTGAGCCTTTCAAAGAAGAAAAGCCAGCCTGCGGCAGCCGCAAGAAGAATGACGGCGGGCACCGCAAAAACGCCCTCCCATCCGATAAGCCAGCTAGCAGCTGCAGCAAGCAAAAGCGAGGCAAGCGTGCCGCCCACTTGAGAAGACACGATGTCAACGCTAAAGGAAATCTTGTCGCGATCAGTCAAAAGCAAGGCAAACATGCGCAGCATCGGAGCCCAGACCATGGCCTGCGCCCAGCCGTTGACAGCCCAGACAAGAGAAAGAAAATCCGTGTGCGCTACTATGGGCATGAGCGCATTGGCCGCACCCGACAAACCAAGGCCGGCAGCAATCATTGTTTTGGGAGAGAGCCGGTCGCCTGCCAAGCCGTTTACAAAGCTTCCGATTCCATAGGCCGTGAAATAGGCCGTGTTGATGAGGCCCGCCGCAGCGGTGGTGACGAGTCCTGCATTGACCATGTCAAGCGTTGCGCTCGAAAAGTTGAGTCTTCCGAGGTACGAGCAGAAGTATGCCGTCCAGCAAAAGAAGAATAACGCGCGCACGCGGCTGGCATCAGTGATTTTTGACATGCTGCTCAACAAGAATTAGTTGTTGCCGGGGAAAAGTGTTGACGCAGATGGCAGCTGCTGGCGAAAGCAGTTCATCTACTCTCATCAACGGCAGGATGGTGCATGCTTGCAGGCAAAAGCATCAATTGGAAAATACCCATGTTTTTTTGTAGGGTATTTTTCTGTATGATTCCTGACTAATTGAGTAGGGTATTTGAAAGTTTGCGAAAAGACGCTGCAAAAAGAAGAGTTTCTTCGCGAGCTTTCTTTTTCCCTGCTGACATGGATGCATTTCAACAACCCCGAATTTTGAGCAGTGAAGCTTACCACTCGCGGACGGTTTGCCGTCACCAGCATGATTGATTTGGCGCTCAATGCCGAGAACAAGCCTGTGCGCTTGAGCGACATTGCACGCAGGCAGAAGATGTCGCTTGCCTACCTTGAGCAAATTTTTTGCCAATTGCGTCATGCCGAGCTCGTCAAAAGCGTGCGCGGCCCCGGCGGCGGGTATCTGCTGGGAAAGCCCGCTGCTGAGATCACCGCCGGCGAAATCGTGCGGGCAGTTGAAGGCGATGTGGACGTCAGCCAATGCCGGGGCGAAGCCTCCTGCAGGGGCGGCGCGCAGTGTCTTGCGCACGGCCTATGGTCGGAGCTCAACGCCAAGATGGCGGAATTTTTAAATTCGCAGACCTTGCAGTCGATCAAGGATAGAAATTTAAGCCGCACGGCAGCGCTTTCCGGCAACACCGAGCATGTGGTGAGCCTGCATCGTTCGGCAAGAGTGACTTCCTCTGTTTCGCAATGAGAGCATCCCGTACGAAAAGGAATTGAGTCGTTTGTTTTTAGTGCAGCTTTTCCAGCGGCTGATTTTTTGATCAGACTCCACGTGGAAAAGAAGAAAAAAAGAGAGAATCAAAATGAGATTGCCTGTTTATCTTGACTATGCGGCCACTACGCCCACCGATCCGCGCGTGGTCGAAAAGATGCTTCCCTTTCTTCTGACGAAGTTCGGCAACCCTGCAAGCCGCTCCCACGCCTATGGCTGGGAAGCGGAAAAGGCGGTTGAAGAAGCCAGAAATGAGGTGGCAGCATACCTCAACGCCGATCCGCGCGAAATCGTTTGGACTTCGGGCGCAACCGAGTCTGACAACCTTGCCATTAAGGGCGCTGCGCACTTTTATAAGGACAAGGGCAAGCATCTCATCACGGTTAAGACCGAGCACAAGGCAGTTTTAGACAGCATGCGCCATCTTGAAACCGAAGGCTTTGAAGTCACCTATCTTGGCGTGCAGCCCGACGGCATGATCGACATGAAGGAACTTGAAGCTGCCATCCGTCCGGATACGACGCTTGTGTCCATCATGGCTGTCAACAACGAAATCGGTGTCATTCAGGATCTTGAAGCCATTGGCGAGCTCTGCCGCAGCAAGGGCGTGATCTTTCACTGTGATGCGACGCAGGCCGCGGGCAAAATGGAGCTTGATATGACGAAGCTCAAAATTGACCTTCTGAGTCTTTCGTCGCACAAGGTCTATGGCCCCAAGGGCATGGGGGCTCTTTACGTTCGCCGCAAGCCGCGCGTTCGCATTGAGCCGCAGATTCACGGCGGCGGACACGAGCGCGGCATGCGCTCGGGGACGCTGGCCACGCACCAGATCGTGGGCATGGGCGAAGCCTATCGTCTTGCCAGGCTCGAGCAAAAGCACGACATTGAGCACTGCACCAAGCTACGCGATCGGCTCTTAAAGGGCATTTTGGACAACATTCCTGACGTCTATGTCAACGGCAACATGGAGCACCACGTCTGCTCGACGCTTAACGTGTCCTTTGCCTTTGTTGAGGGCGAGAGCCTCATGATGGCCGTCAAGGACATTGCAGTGAGTTCAGGATCAGCCTGCACGTCGGCTTCTCTTGAGCCCAGCTACGTGCTTCGTGCTCTTGGGCGCGACGATGAACTTGCCCACAGCTCGATTCGCTTCTCGATCGGGCGTTTCACGACCGAAGAAGAAATCGACTTCACCATCAAGACCCTTACCGAGCAGGTCGCTAAACTGCGCGAAATGTCCCCCTTGTGGGAGATGCACCAGCAGGGCATTGATCTCTCGACCGTGAAGTGGAGCGAACACTAAAAAAGTCTGCACGCGTCTTGAAGCGGCTTTACTTCATCAAAAAAGTCGACGTTTTGTCTTTTTTGAGGTCAGCGCCTTCCTGACGCACGCCAGAGGATAAACATATTGAAAAAGTCCCCATTACCAGGAAACGACAAATCATGGCTTACAGCGAAAAACTGATGGACCACTACGAGCATCCGCGCAATGTGGGCACGCTCGACAAAAATGATGATTCGGTGGGCACCGGCATGGTCGGCGCTCCGGCTTGCGGCGACGTGATGCGCCTGCAGATCAAGGTCAATGATCAGGGCGTGATTGAAGACGCAAAATTTAAGACCTACGGCTGCGGTTCGGCCATTGCCTCAAGTTCGCTCGTGACCGAATGGGTCAAGGGCAAGACGCTCGACGATGCAGCAAAGATTTCCAACGCCGACATTGCCGAAGAGCTTGCGCTGCCGCCCGTCAAGATTCACTGCTCGATTTTGGCCGAAGATGCCATCAAGGCAGCCATTGACGACTACAAGTCCAAGCAAAAGAAGGCTTGATGCCGCACGATACGGACAAGGAGAACATCCACCATGGCAGTGACACTTACTGAGGCTGCGGCCAAGCACGTGGCGGCCTTTCTCGCCAAGCGCGGGAAAGGTATCGGACTGCGCCTGGGCGTCAAGACGAGCGGCTGCTCGGGCATGGCCTACAAGCTTGAATTTGCCGACGTCGTCAACGACGATGATCAGGTTTGGGAGAGTTTTGGCGTCAAGGTCATTGTTGACGCAAAGAGCCTTCCTTATATCGACGGCACGGAACTTGACTATGTGCGCGAAGGCCTGCAGGAAGGCTTTAAGTACAAAAATCCGCAGGAAAAAGAAACCTGCGGCTGCGGCAAGTCGTTTCATGTCTGAAAGTTGAAGGTGCGTGCATGGCTCAAATCGAAGCCTTCAAAATTCTGGGGCTGCCCGAGCGCTTTGCTCTTGAGGACGCGGCAATTGAAGAAAATTGGCGCAAGACGATTGCGCTCGTGCATCCAGATCGCTTTGCGGACAAAACGCCCGCTGAGCGGCGCGTGGCCGAGCAGTGGGCAGGACGAATCAATGAAGCCAAAGATGCCCTTTTGGATCCGGTTTCTCGCGCCTCGCTTTTGATTAAGGCCGCTGGGGTAGACGTGGGAGCCGAGACCGACACGAAGATGCCGGCTGAATTTTTGCTCGAGCAAATCGAGTGGCGCGAAGAGCATGAAGCCGCTGCAGGCAACGAGAAAGCCGAGCAAGCCCTGTTGGCTCGCGTAGAAGCGGTTCGAAGCGAACTCCTAGGCAAGCTTGCCATTGCCATTGATCAAACCCACGACTGGGCTCTCGCGCGCGACGCCGTTCGGCGCTTGATGTTTATTGAAAAGATGCGTCGCGAGATGATTCGCGGCAAAGTTCATCCACACGAATAAGAAGAAAAGATGATCGGACTCATGCAGATTGCAGAGCCCGGCATGTCGGCAGCTCCGCACGAAGAGCGCTACGCCGTCGGCATTGACCTGGGCACCACGAATTCGCTTGTTGCCATTGTGCTCAACGGCACGACGGAAGTCATTGCCGATGAAAAGGGACGAAGCCTTTTGCCCTCGGTGGTGCGCTATTGTCCCGACGGCAGCATAGATGTGGGCTATGAGGCGGCCACTGACGCATCTTCAGATGCAGCAAATACCATCAGTTCGGTCAAGCGTTTGATGGGGCGTGGGTTAAAGGACGTTGCGGGCAGCATCATCTTTCCCTATGACTTTGAAGACGTTCCGGGCATGGTGAAGATTCGCACCCGAGCCGGCGTCAAAACGCCTGTGGAGGTTTCTGCGGAAATCCTCAAGGTGCTGCGCGAGCGTGCGCAAAAAAGAGTGGGAGCAGAACTTGTCGGAGCCGTCATCACGGTGCCTGCGTACTTTGATGATGCACAGCGCCAAGCAACGAAGGATGCGGCAAGGCTTGCGGGCCTTACCGTTTTGCGGCTTCTCAATGAACCGACGGCGGCCGCCCTTGCCTATGGGCTTGACAATGGCGCAGAGGGCCAGTACCTCATTTATGACTTAGGCGGAGGCACGTTTGACGTATCGCTCTTGAGGCTTACCAAGGGCGTTTTCGAGGTGCTCGCCACGGGCGGCAATTCGGCTCTTGGGGGCGACGATTTTGATCACCGATTGGTGTGCTGGGCCATTGAAAAGTTGGGAGCCGGCGTTTCGGCTGAGATTCTAAGCGGGCCCGATAAGCGAACGCTCACGCTTGCGCTCAAGAAGGCCCGAGAAGAGTTGACGCAAAAAGAAAGCGTGTGCGTTGATGTGCAGTTGGCAAATGGCCGCAAGCTTGAAGCTGAGCTCACGCGCAAAGAGTTCGACGATATGGTCGCTCATCTTGTGCAAAAAACGATGGATGCGGTCAAAAACGTGCTCTCAGACGCCGGCATGAGTGCTTCTGACGTCAAGGGGGTAGTGCTCGTGGGCGGCGCAACCCGCATGCCTTGCGTGAGAAAGGCCGTGGAAGATTATTTCGGGCACGCTCCCTTTGCCGATATTGATCCCGACAAGGTGGTGGCGGTGGGGGCAGCCATGCAGGCCAATAAGCTTGCGGGCAACGCCTCGCAAGGCGACGACTGGCTGCTGCTAGACGTTACGCCCTTGTCGCTGGGTCTGGAAACGATGGGAGGTTTGGTCGAAAAGATTATTCCGCGCAACAGCCCCATTCCGGTGGCGATGGCGCAGGACTTTACGACCTTCAAGGACGGCCAGACGGCAATGGCGCTGCACGTGGTGCAGGGCGAGCGGGAAGTGGTCGACAAGTGCCGGTCGCTTGCGCGTTTTGAATTGCGCGGCATCCCGCCTATGGCCGCGGGCGCAGCGCGCATTCGCGTGACGTTTCAAATTGATGCCGATGGCCTTTTGTCGGTCTCTGCGCGTGAAACCCAAACCGGAGTGGAAAGCAGCATTGTCGTCAAGCCCAGCTACGGCTTGACCGATGAAGACGTCATCTCCATGCTCAAAGACGGGTCGGCAAGCGCTGAGGCCGATATGCGCGAGCGCGAGCTTAGAGAGCAGCGCGTAGAGGCCATGCGCTTGATTGAGTCGACGAATTCTGCCCTTGAAGCAGATGCCGATCTCTTGAGCGCTGATGAGAGAGCGCTTATTGATGCTGCCATCCAAAAGCTTCAAGAGGCAGCTCAGAGCGAAGACGTTGACCGCATCAAAGAGGGCATTGCGGAACTTACCAAAGACACGGGCGAATTTGCAGCCCGCCGCATGGACCGCTCGATTCGCGAGGCACTCGCAGGGCGCTCCGTTGATGCCGTGATTGAAGAAAAAGAGCAATAAGTCGTATTTGCAAGTAAAGGATTTGATCATGCCTTTTGTCACAATTCTTCCCAATGCCGCTCTTTGCCCAGAGGGTGCAAAGATTGAAGTTCAAACGGGCGAAAAAATTGCGCAAGCGCTCAACAAGGCCGGCATCAAGCTGCCTCATGCCTGCGAGTACAACTGCGCTTGCGCGACGTGCCACATCATTGTGCGCGAAGGCTTTGACAGCTTGAACGAACCAGATGACGACGAATATGATCAGCTCGACAACGCCTTTGGCGCAACGCCCTTTTCACGACTGGCCTGCCAGACAGTGATGGGCAAAGAAGACATCACGATTGAAATTCCGAAAAACAACCGCAACCTCGTCACAGAAGAGTAGGACGCGTTCGAAGGAGAAAGCATCATGGGCTACAAGTGGACCGATGCTCGAGAGCTTGCTGAAGAGCTCTATGACAATGAACCAGAGCTTGACCCGGTGACGCTGCGCTTGAGCGAACTGCGCGAGCGCGTGCTTGCTCTCTCTGATTTTGATGATGATCCCGAAGCAAGCAACGAAAGAGTACTTGAGGCGATTTTGCAGGCGTGGATAGACGAGCGCTAGCCCTGATTGGGGAGTCGCAGAAAAAGTGAATCTTTGCGTGATAAGTTTCAGCACTCGGATATTTTGTGTGCGGCAAGCTCTGAAACCTCATGCCTAAACCGAAGAACGAACCATCCGCAAATCAGAAAAGAGCCGACTTCAGCTAAGGGCTGCGCGCTCTGCAGCCCAATGAGCCCAAAGGTCGGCGGCAGAAGAAGAATCATCGGCAAAAAGAAAAGTCCTTGCCGAGTGCTGGCAAGCAGCGTGGCGATCGTGGTGCGTCCGAGCACTTGATAAGTCATGTTGCCGATGACGTTGACCGGCACCAAGGGCGCAACGGCGCACTGAAATTTAAGCGCCAGCACGGCCACGGCAAACACTTCCGGATCATTGGTTTCAAAAAATCCGATGACTTCTCGGGCAAAGATAAATCCCAGACAAGCTAGGCTTGTCATGACGACTGTCGACATCAAAAGCGTCGCGTCAAAGGCTTTCTTGACGCGGTCGAACTTTTTGGCTCCCCAGTTGTAGCCAAGTACCGGCTGAAAGCCTTGCCCGATGCCGATCAAAGCGGCAGCCGTGATCATCATGACGCGCCCGACAATCGACATGCCGGCAACGCCTGCGTCGCCAAAGCTTCCTGCCATAAGGTTCAATACCGACGCAGCAACAGCCCCGAGCACATTGCGGGTAAGCGACGGGATGCCGTTTTTAACGAGAGAGACGTAGACAGCAGCGCTTCGCGAAATCCAGGAAGGCTGCATCGCAATGGAGCCTTTGCCGCGCATGTAGTGCGACAAAAGAACGAAAAAGGATAGCGTCTGACACAAAGCCGTCGCCCAGGCGGCACCCGCAATTCCCGCATCAAGCACAAAGATGAAGACGGGCGCAACAGCAATGTTGAGCAGTCCCCCGGCGGCAAGCCCAATCATGCCCACAAGCGCCAGGCCCTCTGAGCGCAGAATATTGTTTAAAGTAAAAGCACCGGCCATGAAGGGCGAGGCCAAGAGTACTGCTTGAGCATATTGCCGGGCATAGGGCAAAATGGTGGGCGTTGCTCCCATGACGGACAAGAGCGCATCCACAAAAGCCCACGCAAGCAGAGCAAAAAGAGAACCCGCGCACAAGACGGCAAAGACGGCTGAGGTTGCAAGCGTATTGGCGCGTGCATAGTTTTGCGCTCCCAATAGGCGCGATGTCTGCGTTGCGCACCCCTGACCAATCATGATGCCGATGGCTTGAATGATCATCTGCAGGGCAAACACCACGCCCATGGCTCCGACGGCGGACGTGCCGAGGTAAGAGACGTAATAGGTGCTTGCCGTGTTGTAGAGCGCAGTGACAAGCATCGAGAGCATGGTGGGCACGCCCAGCCGCAGGACGAGTCCTGCCACGGGAGCCGTCGTCATGCGCTCAAACGTGCGGCTGGCCGCAAGGCCGCGAGCTTGCGGTTTGGTCATAAAAATAGAGAGCCCAAGCCTAAAAAGAAGAGAAAAGAAATCTGCCGACCACAGCAGATTCTGCAAGCAGAATAGCTGATTTGAGATGGGCTGAGCAGCTCACCTGCTGCTACTCAGGGTTTTCCGGCAAGGCTCAAATTGCAACTACCAATCAAGCTGCATGACGACCGGCGCATGATCGCTTGGTTTTTCAAGTGCGCGCGGTGCGGCGTCAATCCATACATCCTTCATGTCCTTGGCAACAGCCGGACTCACAAGCAGGTGGTCAATGCGAAGGCCATGATTTTTTTCAAAGCCTGACATCCTGTAATCCCACCATGAGTACGTTTCAGGAGCGTGAAGCCCCAAGGTCCAGGTATCGACCAAACCGCTTTGTACTAAGCCCGCATAGGCGCTGCGCTCGGGAGCCGAGACCAGAATCTTTCCCTTCCACTCCTGCGGATTCCAAAGATCAGCATCTGTGGGAGCAATGTTGAAGTCGCCTCCCAGCACGAAGTTCTTTTCACGGCCAAGTTCATCTCGCACCCAATGGGTGAGCGCGGCAATCCATTCAAGCTTATAGAAGTATTTGTCAGAGCCCACTTCCTGCCCATTGGGAAAGTAGGCACCGGCTAGCCGCACTTTTTCTCCGGTTTTTGTGGTAATGGTCGCCGCGATCAGACGCTTTTGCTCATCGGGATAGCCGGGGATGTTGAAAACAATATCGTCAACGGCAGAAACTTGCGATTTGCGCACGGCAAGCGCAACGCCGTTATAGGTTTTCTGGCCGCAGAAAAGAACCTCAAAGCCCGCTGCTTCAAAGTCATCTTTGGGAAAAGCATCATCGACGGTTTTGGTTTCCTGCATGACAAGCGCAGTGGTTTGCGTCTGCTCGAGCCAATTGAGAACATGATTGAGACGAACTTTGATGCTGTTGACGTTCCAGGTGGCTATCTGCATAAGGAAAACCTAAAAGTTTGAAGGATCAAATTTAAGTCATTGCCGTCAAAAAGGCGACGGCGCTGTCCCAGGGAACAATGCCGGTGGCGATGCGCTCGAGCACATCTGCGGGTTCTAAAAGCTCAATGAAAGCAACTTCACCATCGGTATTGTGCACGTTTTCAGTGTTGTGTACGACGACTTTTTGACAAAACGCATCTTCGTGCATCCAGCCTTCTTCAACCGGACGGCGAATGGTAAATTGCCAAGAAGAGTCCTCTAAAGAATAGTCGCCGGGCTTGAGCCCAGCTTCTTCTGCGATTTCCCGGGCAAGACTCTCGTGCGGCGCTTCACCCGCAGCAATGAGGCCCGCAGCAAGCGCATCCCAAAGTCCGGGGTCGACTTGTTTTGTGAAGCTTCTTTGGCTCATGAAGATGCGGCCGTCTTCGGTCATCCCCACAGCGTAGATGCAGCGCGTTGCCATGCCTAAATAGCGAAAAAGTCCTCTTTCGGCTTGAGCGAGAACGTCTCCTGTGTCGAGATCGCGAACATCAAGCAGTTCTTTTCGCCATTGAAAGAAAAACCCTGCTTGGTGAAAGACGTTTGCCGCAAGTGCGAGACCTTCGTTGAAGTTCGATTGAGGGGTAAAGACAACGCCTTGCGGCGTGCGGGAAAAAAGCGTGCTTAAAGAAGATGAGTTGATTTCGCCAACAGTCTTTTCTGAAATTAGGCCGATGCGATGATCATTGAGCCAAAGATCAAGCATTCCTGCCGGAGGCAATTGTTGATTGAAGTCAAGAGCTTGTTCAAGCAGAGCTTGAGCTCGAGCGCGATCAGCGGCGGTCAAATGAAAGTCTGACATGGGAAGCAATGGGTACAGTCAAATGGGCGGCAGAAGGTTTTTCTTGACAGTGGGGGTTAAAAAAAATAAGCAGAGGCGCCTGCCGGTTTTTCCATATCCGGTGCAAAAGAGCGCTCAGGATGTCGAAAAAGCCGCAGAAGGCCGCGGCTTTTCGGCATCAGACGGAATTAACGGGAAATCTTGAAGATTTCCTCAATTTCGCGGTTGGAAAGATCGCCGATCCAGGCCTCGCCTGTGGTGATCGTCACATCGGCCAGTTCCTTTTTGCGCTCAATCATTTTGTTGAGCTTTTCTTCGAACGTGCCTTCTGTGATGAAGCGATAGACGATCACGTCGCGGTTTTGACCAATGCGGTAGGCGCGGTCATTTGCCTGGGCTTCGACGGCCGGATTCCACCACAGGTCGTAATGGATGACGGCAGAAGCTGACGTCAGATTAAGTCCCAAGCCGCCCGCTTTCAGCGAAAGCACCAAAACTTTGGATTGAATGTCGTTTTGGAATCTGTCGATCATGGCCTGACGCTCGGCAAAGGGAACGCCCCCGTGCAGAAAGTCGGGCTTGCGTCCGAAGGCCTGCGCAATCCAGCCGACTAGAAGGTGCCCCATTTCGGCAAACTGCGTAAAGACAAGCACCTTGCGCTCGGCTTCAAAGCACTGGCCGAGCAGTTCAATAAGCGCCTGCCCCTTTCCCGAATCGGGCTTGTCGCAAGAACTCTTTTGAAAGTGGCTCGGCGAATTGACGATTTGCTTGAGGTGCGTGATCATGCGCAGAATGTTTCCCCGACGCTTGAGATTGAGCGCGGCTAGAGTCTGATTTTCTCCTTCAGAGCCTTCGGCGTTTTGTGCGCTGTCCTCGATTTGCCGGGTTTGCTCGGAGAGCTGATCGAGATCGGCTAAAGACGTTTTCAGACACTCTTCGTAGAGCGCAGTCTGCGCGACGGTAAGCGTCGTGAAGTAGTCGATGCTCTCACGGGCGGGCAAGTCGGCGATGATGTTTTTGTCGCTTTTCATGCGCCGAATCATGAAGGGTTTTGTGAGACGCCGGAACTGCTCGAGCACGAGTTCGCTGCGCTCTTCTTCAATCGGGCGTGCAAAGGTGTCGCGAAAGCTCTTGAGCGACCCCAAGAGCTTGGGCTGCACGGCGGCCATGATTGACCAGAACTCCTGCAGGCGGTTTTCAACAGGCGTGCCGCTCATGGCGATGACTTGCGGTGCAGGGAAATGCCGGGCGGCCGTTGACTGCTCGGTTGCTGAGTTTTTGATTGCCTGCGCTTCATCGAGCACCAAAAGCCGCCATTTGCGTTTGCTTAAAATCCCAAGATCGTTGGCCAGAATGCGGTAGCTCGTGATGACGACGTCAGGCATCGTCTGAGGCAGCTTGCGGTTTTGTCCGTGATGAGCCGTCACGGACAGTGACGGGGCAAAGCGGGCAAGTTCGCGCATCCAGTTGGTGATGACGGAGGTTGGAACGACGACAAGAACGCTGCCCTCGCTTAGTTCTCCATCGTTTTTAAACTGCTGCAGCGCAGCAATCACCTGCACCGTTTTGCCAAGCCCCATATCGTCGGCAATCAAGGCTCCGAGCCCCAAACGAAGGTTTTTCATGAGCCAGGAAAAGCCGCGCAGCTGATAAGGGCGCAGCGTTGCTGCAAGCTCTGCCGGCGGCTGCAGCTCGTCAACGGCCAAAAGCGCATTGAGTCGTTCGCGTACGGAGTCGGAAGCTTCTACTGCTGCGCCCTGATAGTTGCCCGTGAGAACCGCACGCAGCTTGTCCCAATTCGTGACGCGCTTGTTGGCGGCAAGTTGCCCTTGAATTTTTTCGGAAGCTTCCTGCGTGAGGTATACAAAACGGTCTTTGTAGGAGACGATATGTCCGGCCTTCTTGATGAGTCCGCGCAGTTCGTCAAGAGAAATGCGCGCGTTGCCCACAGCGGCTTCCCAGCGGAAATCGGCAAGAGAATATTTGTCGAGCAGTCCTTTTGTCTCGAGCGTTTCGCCCGCTTCGGCCACGGCAATGAGCTTGGGTTCAAGAAGATTTTTGAGCTCCTCGGGCAGACGCACGTAGATGCCGGCAACAGCACATTTGGGCGCTTCGTTGAAGAGAAAATCCTCAATTTCAGATGTACTGAGCTCGACTTCGAGCGCTTCGTGCGGGGAAGCGGCATTTTTGGGCGTCTTTTTTGCTGCCTGCCGAATGTACTTGTCAAGCTTTTGCTTAAAACGGGAAAAAATGTTGAATGTGCTGCTATAGGTTTCAACGGTGTAAGCAGCCGCTCTAGCCAGAGCGGGATATGCCTTTTGAGCGCTTAGAACCTGATCGACGCGAATAAGGCGGCCATCAGCAATCTGCGTCTTTTTGGGGGTAAAGCCAATCGTTGCTGCTGCTTTGCCGCCGCCCGCGTTGCGAACGGATATCACCAGTTCTTCGGGCAGCGCCGTGCGAAGCAAAAGCGTGCGCAGATCGCTGTAGACGCAGCGCGAGTCAAAGCGATTGCGCTGAATATGAAAAAAGTAGTTGTCGTTGAGTTCGGGATTGGTTTTCCCAAAAGACGACGCAGTCAGACGCTCGACGATTTCATGATTTGCCAGAGACTTTTTGCTCTTCACGCTCATGCGCAAAATGGCTGAAACGGCAAGAGCAAGGGCGCGCAGCGCGGTGAGCTGCTCAACGTGCTTGCCCTGCATCTGAAGACTTTTGGCAAAGAGCTCTTTGCTGTAGGGGCTAAGCAATGCGGCAAGCCTTGAGACGCGCTCGCGCACCTGCGGAAGATACATGGCCGGCAGCCACAAATAGTTGACTTCGAGCGTGTCTTCGTGCCAAACCGGAGTCGGAACGAGAGAGCCCGCAGCCAAAAGCTTGGCCGCCATGCGGACGACGGCTCGCCAAACGACAAAGTTTTCCGGAGCATCAACTACGGCCCAGCGCGGCATCGTCATGAGCGGCACGAGAAACTGCTCGGCGCTAAGCTCCAAAGGCATATCGGCAGCCGTTTCTTTTTCATTGGGCTTGAATGGAGC
Organism: uncultured Duodenibacillus sp.; assembly: GCA_944388865.1. GTDB lineage: Bacteria > Pseudomonadota > Gammaproteobacteria > Burkholderiales > Burkholderiaceae_F > Duodenibacillus. Next base: position 28,825 of record CALXKM010000021.1, read on the forward strand.
CGGCGCAAGCGTTGCTTCAAAGACGAGGTCAAAGGGGCTTTCGTTCGGGCTTTCCTTGACGCTGAGATGCTCGAACGTTCTGCCAGCAAGGCCGCGCTCTTGGAGCATTTCTTCCCAGAGCGTGAGGGGGCGGCGGCCGCTTGGCTCAAAGTCGCTTTCGCCGGCCTCAAGAGCGGGCAGCAGTTTGCGAATCTGTCTTTGCGCGACGCCGAGAAGCTCCTCATAGCGACCGGCAAAAGGACAGTTTTCACGATAGAGCATGTTGCCGTGCCGATAGCTTTGCGCAACGTAAGCCGGCAATATGGAGCCCACCGTTGTGCCAAGCGAAGCAAAGGGCTGAAGTCCGAAAAAGAGAAGTTCGCCGTAGGCGCGGCGTTTGGTCGGCGGCAGTCCGATGTCAATGAGTTGGGCTTCATCGCGCAGAACGCGCTCAAGCGAACGGGGCAGCGCTGTGATCGGCCGTTGCGGCGAGAGCCCGTAATCATTGAGTGCTTTTGTGATGTCGCCGACGGCCACGTGCAGAAACGAGTCGGTATGAGTGCATATCCAGACAGCTAGAAAGACAGTGACCTGCCCCAGCACGTCGTCTTCGGTTTCTTCTGCGCCGATGTCGTCAAAGAACTCGGGCTTGCCGAGGTGAACAGAAAGGCGTTTGCCGTCAGGGATCGGATTGATGTCGTGCCTGAGCATCATTGCATGCAGCTCTCGCGGATAGACGCGAGCGAAGATTTTTTCCACCAGATCAGGACGCGTGATCAATTCGGCTATGAATCCGTCAAAACGCGTGTCGTCAACGAGCTTCCAAGGAGCTCGATAGGAAAAGGTAGTTTCCTCACCAAGGCCGTAGATAAACAAAAACTTCAGAAGTTCGCCGTTTTGTGATGCACTGACGGCGTTGTCAATGGATTCAAGAAAATCTGGGTTTGAGACGTCGCGAAGCGCCAAATTAAATACTTCAAGCGATCTTTTCAAAAAACGGCGCGGAAGCCGAGCAGTGACGACCGATCGGATGAACTCCTCGGCCCAAAAGCGGTTTTCTGGATAGATCATGGAAAGAAAAAAAGAGAAGGCAGACGAGAACCTGGTTGTCGACGGTGCTGTGCTTGAGAGGATTGTATCTTACCTGCTTGGCGTCAGTCTTTTTTCAAATGGCTCATATTCGCCTTTTTTACTGCGAAATGGAAGACTTGCATGAATCTGATTCGGGTAAAATGACCAATCCGAGGTTTGGACAAATGGTTCCGTCATTGTCGACGGTACAAGGGGACGCATAAATGCGTTTGCATGTTAAGAATATAGGCATCTTGAATGATGCTGAGATTGAAATAGCAGGCATTACCGTTGTAGCAGGTGAAAACAACACGGGGAAAAGTACATTTGGCAAAGCCCTTTACGCTGTCTTCAGTGGTCTGCATCAATTAGAAAAACGTGTAGAGAATGCAAAACGCATTGGCGCAATGCGTGCGGCAAGCGGGGCGTTTGTCAAAATCAAAAGTTTGTCCTCCATTGATTGGTTTGAGTCTATTTGCCGTAAGATGGGAGCTACAAAGCTGACGGAAAGCTTGATTCATGAGATAGCGGAATCGTGCCCTGAAGAGCTGCTGAATGAAAAAGATGCTTTTGTGAAGAAAGCAACAAAAATTTTGTCTATGGATGAAAACATCATCAGGGAAAGACTGATGTTGGAGGCCTTTAATGGTGAATTTAGATCACAGATTCAAAATCAACTAAGTCGAGACGAACCATCGAGAGTTGATTTGACCATACGAGATAGAACGATTTCTGTGACTATTCGTAATGAGTCAATTGATTCCTTCAGCGGTTTTGTAGATTTGATTCATACCCCTGTTTATGTTGATGATTTGGCATCAAGCTTTGGAGGATCTAGGTCAGCCTTATTTGCCAGGGAGGCATTTAATTATCGGCATAATAGTAATTTATATGATTTGATCAACAGAAAATTGCCGGATGCTGAAGATCTAACTCGGGGAGAAGAGGGAGATGTTGTTCAGGATATTCTGAATGATCAATTGCTTAGATCGGTGCAGGAGCGATTTAACGAAATTTGCCATGGATCTCTGAGAATCATAGAAAAAGAGATAAAGTTTGTCGATGACAGCGTGCCGGGCATGCATTTGGATATGGTGAATGTGTCTTCTGGGTTGAAGACATTTTTGATTCTGCAAGAGTTGATTCGAAATGGGACAATATCTGAAAACGGCACGGTCATTATGGATGAGCCGGAAATTCACCTGCATCCTCAATGGCAGGTGGTTCTTGCAGAGATGGTGGTGCTGCTACAGAAAGCAATGGGACTTCATATTTTGCTGACGTCGCATAGCCCGTATTTTATTTCTGCTATTGATGTATTTGCAAAAAAACATGGCGTCATTCAGAAAAATAGATATTATTTTGGGAAGAGGCAAGGAAACTTTGTTGAGATTGAGGACGTGACGAATAGAATACGCGTTATTTATGATTCATTGGCTGAACCATATCAATTGATTCAAAATGAAGCGGATAAGTTTGAATCATGAAAATCCCTGTTGAGTTTGATGAATATGAATCAACCGTTGCTGAATGTTCTTTTGATAAGGAGAACAAAAAGCCGTTGGTCGACAGCAATGAGGCAATGATTAATTTTGATGAAGTTGCGCAAGCTTATCCTAGTGAAGTTCAAATGGATTCGGTGCCTGCTTCGGCTGACGGCTTGTTTCTTGATGCAGACGGAAAGTATGTGTTTGCTGAATTTAAATCAGGAAAGCCAGATAGGTGGGAGATTCTTAGGAAAGGAGTAGACTCTGCGATCGTTTTGATTGATAAAAAGAATAAGACTATTGCATGGTTGCGTGAAAATGCTGAATTTATACTGGTATATCCAGAGTTGCCGACCGCCTCAAATGATAGGCAGATAGAGACGTCAGAGGATTTGAATAGAGATTCGAGAAACAGGCTTTTCATGAAGGGAACAGCCAATGCGACGAATCAGATTCGTTTGTATACCCAGGGCTTAAAAGGGTATCTGTATAAAAATGTTTACGAAATGTCTCCCGAAAGATTCAAAAAGCAATATTGTTAAGATCAATAATTTTGGGGATCCACGGGGGCTGCATTAATTTTTGAGTTTGTAGCCTTTAACAAAAAGTGCTGTCGCAGCAGCAAGAAGCGCAACCGAGGCGGCCGCAACGATCGACAATGACAGCCATGGCGCGAAGTCGCTTTTGCCGAAAAAGCCGTAGCGAAAGCCGTCGATCATGTAAAAGAAGGGATTAAAAAGCGAGGCTTTGGCCCAAAAGGGAGGCAATTGCGAGACCGAATAAAAGACGCCCGAAAGAAACGTCAGCGGCAAGATGACAAAAGTCTGAAACGCTCCCATTTGATCGTACTTTTCTGCCCATAGTCCGCAGATGACGCCCAGGCTTGCCATGATGACTGAGCCCAGCACGGCAAAGAGCACGATCCACAATGGATGTTTCAAGGCAGGAATGCTCCAGAAAAACGCTGCCAAAAGAACGCCCGTACCCACAATCAGGCCACGCACGACAGAGGCCGCAATATAGGCTGCGGCAAGCTGCCAGCCTGAAAAAGGAGGCAGCAGCACGAAGACCATGCTGCCGGTGATCTTGGACTGCAAGATGGAAGAGGCAGAATTGGCAAAGCTATTTTGTAAAAGCGTCATCATCACCAAGCCAGGGATGAGAAAATCGATGTAGGAGACGCCTTCGAGAACCGTCATTTTGCCTTCGAGCACTCCGCCGAAAACAAGCAGATACAGCGTCGAGGTGAGAATCGGGGCGAGCACCGAGTGCAGGGCAATTTTTCTAAAGCGCAGAATCTCCTTTTCAAAGAGAGTGAAAAAGGCGGCGCGGCTGTTGTAGGCTAGGGGCTGAGGCTGCATGGCGTGTGGCCTATTTTGCGGTAAGGCGCAGAAAAACTTCTTCTAAATTGGCTTGCCCGACATGCACGACTTCCATATCGACGCGAGCTTGCTGCAAGGTAAAAAGTACGTTGCAGAGCGCTCCGGCATTCTCAAATGATGTGCACCAAAGATTGTCTTTGACGTGCTCAAAGACGTAGGGCGTGTTGTTGGGAATGTCGCCCGAGATCAACCTGAACTGCAGGCGGTTTCCGGAAAATCGTCTAAGCAGCATTGCGGTGTCGTCAACGGCGGCGACTTTTCCCTTGTTTAAGAGCGCTATGCGCCGGCACAAGGCTTGCGCTTCTTCAAGGTAGTGCGTTGTGAGCACAATGGTATGGCCTTGGGCATGGAGCTCTTTCATGAAGTCCCAGATGCGGTGTCGAAGTTCGATGTCTACGCCTGCCGTCGGCTCATCGAGCACGATGACGGGAGGCTTGTGCACCAGCGCCTGCGCAATGAGAACGCGCCGCTTCATGCCGCCAGAAAGCCTAGAGACGCGGGCATCAGCCTTGTCCGCAAGACCCAGTTTTTCGATGAGCGTGCTGATCCACTTTTCGTTGTTCCTTAGACCATAGTAGCCGCTTTGCTGGCAAAGAATTTCATTCACAGTAAAGAAAGGATCAACCGTGATTTCCTGCGGCACGATGCCGACGGCCATTTTGCAAAACCGCCAGTCGCGCACCGTATCTCTGCCCAGAACCTCAATGGTGCCGCCATCTGGCTTGATCAAAGAACCCAAAGCAGAAATAAGCGTGCTTTTTCCTGCACCGTTGGGGCCTAGAAGACCAAAGAATTCGCCTTCAAAAACATCAAGCGAGACGTCTGAGAGCGCAATTGTGGCGTGTCCGCCTCGACGGTAGGCTTTACTCAAATGTCTGATCGATAAAGCGGCTTTGCTCACGCTTTCTCCTTGGGTTGAAGCGCGAGAAGGGCTTTTTGTCTAGCTTGGTGCCATTCGTTTTCGTGCTTTTTAACAAAATCAACTAGAGCAGCTGCTACGGCGATGGATTCTTCTGAGGCCTCAGCAGCATGGGCTTTGGCTGCCTTGCGGGCAGCGTCTGTGGCGAGTCCAATGACCTCAGAGAAAAATACTTCAAGCGCTTTTCGCTTCTCGTGCAGAAGCTTGCCAAGGATGAGTCCGTCTGCAGTCATCTCCAGAGGACCGTAGGGGTAGTAGTTGATAAGTCCCAGAGCTTTGAGCGAGCGCATGGTCGCAGCAACCGTCGCGCGCGAGACGCCTGCGGTTTGCGCTATGGAACAGCCTCGGGCAACGCCTGTTTTGAGCTGCTCTTCGTAGATGATTTCCAAGTAATCGGCCTGAGCAGCGGTGAGCTCGGGCAAATTGTCCAGATCGAGGTGTTCGTGAGACGTGTGCTGCGGCAACGAGGGCATGATGAACGAATGCGAAATGCTTCTCAGTTTGACATTGTCGAGATTATAGCGATATACTCGCCGCACTGTTAGTTGCAACTAACAATGAGAATGAGTATCACTTATTGCAATGAATCAAATCTTTAAAAGCACGCCTATCCATGCAAAGTCAGCTTTCCACGCAGAAGCAACATGCGCAAAGCTCTGCAACGTTTGAATCCGGCGCTTTGGTCATGCGCGAAAAATTGCGCTCGCATGCCGCTGAGGCCTATTACGCCAACGCAAAAGATCCGCTGCATGCTGCATTTCAAGCCAAGGCAGTCATTCATTCCGGTCCTAAGGACATGCCGGTGATGGGTGTGGAGGCAAGAAGCGCTTTTGATGCGCTTGCAAATGAACCGCGCTCGGGAAAATGTCTGGCCTACATCCATGTGCCGTTTTGCGAGACGCGCTGCCTATATTGCCTTTTTTACCAAAACCCTTACAAGCCTGAAGAGTCAAGTGCGTTTGCCTCGCGCCTTATCCGAGAGCTTGAGCTCACCAGCAAAAAAATCTCGCAAAGCTGCGCTCCCGTGCATGCGGTCTACTTCGGGGGAGGCACGCCGACGGCATTGGAAGCAGACGACTTAAAGCGCATATTGAAGGCCTTGCCTAAATATCTGCCCTTGGCCAACGACTGCGAAATCACGATTGAGGGCCGCATTCACAACTTCACCGACGAGAAGATGGAGGCTGCGCTCGAAGGCGGAGCCAACCGATTCTCGCTTGGCATTCAAAGCTTCAACAGCAAGGTGCGTCAGTCCGTGATGCGCGTTGATGATCGAGACACGCTTATTGCCAGACTTGAAAAACTCATTTCTTATGACAATGCAGCCGTTGTGATGGATCTCATCTACGGCTTTCCCGGACAGAGTCTTGAGGTTTGGGAAGATGACCTCAAAACGGCCGCAAGCCTGGCTCTTGACGGCGTGGACTGCTATCAGCTCAACGTGTTTGAAAAGTCGCCCTTGGCCAAATACATCGCCAACGGCAAGCTGCCCGCAGCGGCCGACTCAGCCATGAAGGCCGACATGTTTGCCATGTCGGTTGAGCACTTTACCAATGCGCAGTGGCGCAGGCTCTCCAACAACCACTGGGGGCGCACAACGCGCGAGCGCAACATATACAACGCGCTTGGCAAAAGCGCCTGCGATTGTCTGGCCTTTGGATGCGGCGCAGGCGGGCGCTTAAAGGGCCACAGCTTCATGCTTGAGCGAAAGCTTTCAGACTGGGAAGCGCTCATTGATGCCGGGCAAAAGCCTGTGTGGGTTCTCACGCGGCCGGGGCCGCACTGGTACATGCTGCGCACCGTCAGCGCGGCCATGGAGTCGGGGGCGGCCAATCTCGCTTCAATTGGCCGCGAGTACGGCCTGCCGGTCGATGACATCACGCGTCCCGTGACCGATCAGTGGATCGAAGCCGGGCTTCTTGTGCGCACTGGCGAGTGGCTTGTGCAGACCGTGGCAGGTCAGTACTGGCACGTGACGCTCGCGCAGCTTTTGATTGATTTTCTTTCCCGGCGCTTGGTCAAAGAAGAGGCATAAGAGGCGAAATTTTTCATATTGCTTTCAAAGAGCAGTTTTTTCACACCCCTTCTTTTTGATCAACCGCAGGAGTTTGCAGCGACAGGCTTCTAAAACGAAGGTTCCAAACAAAGAGAACCAACCAGAGTCTGTCCTAAACCGAAGGAAGAAGCATGCAATTTAATGAAGTCAAAATCGCGCTGGCCGTTTCTGCGGCACTTGCAAGCATCGTAGCGCAGGCGCAGGAATCGGTGACGACCGAAGAGGTTAGGGTGACGGCTAGCCGCGTTGAGCAGGAGCTTTTGGATGTCCCAATGTCGGTTTCTGTGATTGCCGAAGATGAAATTCGACATTCAAAGGCTAGAAACGTGGGCGAGCTTCTTGAAACTGTTCCCGGAGTCCGAATTCTCAATGACGGCAGCCAGGGCATGAAGCGCGTCATGATTCGCGGCGAAGATTCTTTCCGGACGGTGGTGATGATTGACGGTCAGCGAATCTCTGAGCATAAGTCGATGTCGGGCGCCCCCATTCTGATTGATCCTTCGATGATTGAGCGCATTGAAGTCATCAAGGGACCGGCCTCTGTGCTCTACGGTTCAGACGCCATTGGCGGCGCAATCAACATCATTACGAAAAAAGGAGGAGGAGACAAATTTAATGCGGAAGTCTCCGCGGGCTTTAACTCCTCGGCAAGCGGCAAGAGCGCAGCGGCTTCCATTTACGGCAGCATCGGAAAACTGGACTATCGCTTGTCGGCTGCCGTAGAGGACAGCGAAGAGCTCGAAACGCCCTACGGAAAAGTGCCTTACACGGCATTTTCTTCCAAATCGGCGTCACTGTACTTGGCCTACAACCTGACCGAAAACACAAAAGTAGGCGTGACGGCCGATACGTATGATCTGGACTTTATGTCCGGCGTACAGGACGATTCCTATTCTGATTTTTTTGTTGATGTGCCCAAGTGGCATCGCACGAAAGGGGCCCTTTTTCTGGAGTCGAAGAATTTGACGGAAAATCTGGTGCGTCTGCGAGCTGATGCTTTTTATCAGCAAAGCAACAAGGACATGCACAACCGCGTCTACGTGTATGTCAAGCCGGTGGCTGCCATGCCTTTTCCCATGGTTGATCAAAAAATGGACAACTATGCTGAAAATGAGCTGGCTCAGACCGGTTTTTCGCTGCAGACCGACTGGCAGCTGGGCGACAACCATTATCTGATTGCCGGCTATGAGTTTTTGTACGACGATTTGAAGAAGGCTTTTTCGCTTTACCACAGCAAAACGTTTTCCCTCATGAACGGGATGGGCTATTCCTGGACGACGCATGCAGAAGATCACGAGGGCTTTCAGCAGATGCACTCCCTGTATCTGGCCATGGACAGCACCCTCACCGATTCCGTGACATTAAACTACGGCGTTCGCTACACCTGGGTGCGCTCGGAGGTGAGTTCTGCCGACGGCGAATCAGTTTCCACCGGCACCTATCCTGTTTTGCCCGCACAGCCCGCCTCGCCCGTCTTGGGAGAATCGAGCACGCTTGATTCGAGCGACAGTCGCCCTGTCTTTAATTTCGGCGTCAACTGGCGTCCTTACGACAATATGGCGCTGAGGGCCACCTGGGCGCAGGGCTTTCGCGTTCCCAATCTGATGGAGCGCTATATCCCGACATCCATGGGTGGAGGGCAAGTTTTAGCCAATCCCAACCTTGATCCCGAAACTTCAAATAATTTTGAGATCGGGCTTCGCCTGACTCCTAAAAACATCAATTTGGATCTTGCCGTGTTCTATAGCGACGCCAACGACTACATCTCTTCGTTTGAAGTGGCCGACGGCATTTATCAAAACAGAAACGTCTCAGGGGCAAAGACATACGGCGTCGAACTGTCAGCAAGTTATCACTTTGACAACGGTTTTGAACCCTATGTCACGGGAACATACATTCGTCGCAAATTTGAACAGGACGGCGTTTCGACATACGACTCCGGCACGCCCGAAATTTTTGGGCGTTGGGGCGTACGTTGGGGAGGATCGCTGGCCGGGCTTGATTTGAGGGCAGATGCTTATGCCGTCACTCAGAGTGCGACAAAACAGTTCCAGTTTGATGAAGACGGCACGACAACCGAGTACGGCGGTTCAACGTACTACAACTTGACGATGGGCGTCGGCTTTGGGCCTAAGAATGCCTACAGCATTGATGTCGGCTTGTACAACATTACCGACAAGGCCTACAAAACAAGCGATGCGATTTATGAGCCGGGGCGCTATTTCATGGTCAAGGCGAGCGCAAGGTATTAAAGCAAACGCCTGAGCCGGCGAGAAGACTTCAAAGAGGGTGTTTCTTCAAGAAGCTTCTCGCCGGGGCAATGAAGTAGCAAAGAGCATGAACAATATGTTGAAAACACGACACTGGTACGCCCGCGAGCTTGTTTTGATCGGCGTTTTTGCCGCCGCAGCCAAGCTCTCGAGCCTTTTGATCGCACTGGCGGGCGGCGGCATGAACCCGGTGAGCCTCATTGCAAAGAACCTGGTGTACACGACGCTTGTGATCGTGCTGCTCACTAAGGTGCCTAAGCCCGGCACACTGCTTCTGTTTACGCTCATCAGCATGATCGTGAGCATTTGCCTGCTGGGCGGAAGCCTAACTTTGCTGCCGGCAGCTTTTGCGGGTGCGATGGCGGGAGAAATCTTCATGTGGCTTGCGGGCGGAACCAAGCGTCTCTGGGCTCCCTGGGTCGGCGTTGCGGTCTACGACCTTGTGAGCAAAGGGCTTTCGCTCATTGTTTCGTATCTATTTATGCGCGAGTCACCGGCATTGATGACGGTGGTGGTGCCCATTGTGCTTTGCGGCTATGCGGGTTCTCTCGGAGGGCTTTGGTTTGCCGTCAAAACGGTAGGAGAGTTAAGACATGCGGGCTTTGTTCGCTAAGGGGGCGGCGGCTTCGTGCCTTTTGAGGTTTCTCGATGTGCGCACCAAAATCGTCGTCATTGCAGCAACTGCGGTTGCGACTCTGGCTGCCTCAGGGCTTGCGGCGCAGCTGGTGCTTTTTGCGGCAACGCTTGTCTATGCTTTGTTTTTAAAGCGCGCAAAGCTTTTGGCCGTTCTCTATGCGCTGATGGCCGCCATGATGGCCATTGCCGCCGTCTGCGCCTGGGGACTTCAGACGTGGCTGCCGCAGATGGGAGAGCTCAACATTCATGCGCTTGTGATTCCTTTTTTGCGCGGACTTTCTATGATGAACGCGGTCATCGTGCTGGCGATGACGACGCGCGTCGAGGATCTGCTTTCAACTTTGGAGCGCATGCGGCTGCCGTTTTGCATCTTTCTGCCCACGGCCGTGATGCTTCGCTTTGTGCCCACGTTTGCCAATGACATCAAGCAGGTGTGGGAGACGCTTCGCATCAAGGGCTGGCCGCTGGGGCCTGCGATGTTTACGCGGCATCCCATTTTGTCTGCGCGCTTGATTTTGGCTCCCATTCTTTTTCGCGCCTTAAAGAGTTCCGAGACGCTTGGCGTTGCAGCCGAACTCAAAGGCATGGGCTCGCGCGAGAGAACCGTGCTCGTTGACGCCAAAACGATGACAAGTCTTGATGCGCGCGTGTACTCCGTGCTGCTTTTGACGCTTGTTTTCGTCGCTGCAGCCGAAGTGCTTCTCGCCGACTTGTGGATGCCGACGGGCTCACAGCTGATGCCCTAAAAAGGAGCTTTGACGTGAAGCCGGAAATCAAGTTTGAAAACGTCTCCTACACCTACGCCAATCAGAAGCACCCTGCCTTGCAGAACGTTTCGCTCACGGTGACCGCAGGCGAACTCAAGGTCGTCACTGGCGCTTCTGGGTGCGGCAAAACAACGCTCATGCGGTTGGCCAACGGCTTGTGCCCGCAAATTTACGGAGGTGCTGTTAAGGGACGCGTGACGGTCTCGGGGCTTGATGTCTCGCACACGCCAGTTGCCGAGCTCTCTGAAGTGATCGGCACGCTTTTTCAGGATCCCGAAGAGCAGTTTTTTGCCTTAAGCGTGGGAGACGAAATTGCTTTTGCCTTAAGAAGCCGCGGCGTGCCGGCCCCGGAAGTCATCGAGCGCACAAGACGAGCTGCAGATAGGCTTGCCATCGGCCATCTGCTCGGTCAAGACATTCATGCGTTGTCTGAAGGACAAAAGCAAAAGGTGGGGCTCGCGGCCATTTTGGCCTTGGGGCCTAAGGTGCTTATTTTTGACGAGCCAAGCGCCAATCTCGATCCCGAGTCCACAGAGGCGCTTGCGTTCACGATGGCTGAACTCAAGCGCGAGGGCGCTGCCATTTTGGTGGTCGACCACAGACTGTACTGGCTTAAAAACGTTGCCGACAGCGTTTGCGTGATGTCGCGCGGGAAAATCGTCTTTGAGCGCGAATTTTCCGTCTTGAATAATGCCGAGCTGAGAAAAGCCTGGGGACTGCGCCAGGCCGAAGTGCCCGACATGCGTCGGGTGCTGCCGCGGGTTAGGACGGCCGTGGGCAAGAATGTGCAAAGCGAGCGCACCTTTTTCAGCGCGCAGCGCATGAGCTTTGCCTATGACGAAAATCATCAGATTTTTAAGTTGGCAAGCTTTTGCATCGAACCCGGCGTGACGGCTTTGATCGGCGACAACGGAACGGGCAAGACGACGCTTGCGCGCATTTTGACGGGACTAAATCAGGCACAGGGCGACTTTTTTATCAAAGGCCGCAAAGTTGGGCGCGACGGCCTGATGCCGCACGCGGGCCTTGTGCTTCAAAACGCTGATCACCAGCTGCAGATGCGCACGGTTCAGGAAGAGGTGCAAAGCGCCTGCGCCGCGGGAGAGCTTCTCAAACATGGACGTTTTGAACTGTGGAGGCGCTCGCTTGGCGCAAAAGATTTTGCGCACTACCGCGAAAAAGTCGACGAGATTCTTGCCCGACTGCGGCTGTCGCACTTAGCAGAGCGCCATCCGCAGAGTCTTTCGGGCGGGGAAAAGCAGCGCGTCGTGATTGCCTGCGCAATTGCCAAGAACCCGGCAGTTCTTATTCTTGATGAGCCCACAAGCGGCCTTGACGGGGCAAACATGGCAGCCATTGCAGAGCTTTTAAAAAATCAAGCGCAAAAAGGCACGGCTGTTTTTCTGATTACGCACGATCTGGAACTGATGCAGATCTGCGATTGGGCGATTGACATGAAGTCGCTTCAATCAAGCGCGGCTTGAGAAAAGATTTTTTCAACATCAAAGGACAAACAATATGCAGCACACCACTGCAACGGCTCAGGAAGAGCAAAAGATTCAAGAACTGATGAAAGCGCCTTTTCCGGTGACGCTCTCAACGGTGGCCAAAGCTCTGCAGACGACCGAACTTGAGGCTGCGGCCAAGATGCCCGAAGGCGTCGTTAGTTTCGTGAGCGGCAACGTTGCCGAGCGGTTCGATGAAATTTGGGCAGAACTCGCTCAATGGGAAAAGGCGACGCTTTTCATCGTGCACGACGGCCACGTCTTTGAGATTCAGGGAAAGCTCCACACGGGCAAGCGCGCAAGAGGCTACTACAACATCCTTGCCAAGGATGCCGTCATCGGCGGACACCTTCGCTATGAGGGCATCGCGGCGTGCGCTTTTACAAACTTTCCCTTCATGGGGCGCGAGTCGCTAGCCGTGCAGTTTTTCAATCAGGCGGGTGAAGTGAGTTTTTCGGTGTATGTTGGACGCGAAAATCATCAATTGATCGAATCTGTGCGCGAAGCGTTTTTTGCTGCGCAAAGCCGCTTTTGCAGCAAGCTTGAATAAGGAGAAAAAGTGATGAAAACGTTGATTGTGGTGAGTTCCAAAACTGGAAATACATTGCTTTTGGCCCATGGCATCTGCGATGCCTTAAAGGATTGCGACTTGGTTGAGGCCTCTTCAGTTCCCGAAGATCTCTCTGAGTACGGCGCTGTGCTTCTTGGCTTTTGGTGTGATCGCGGCATGGCTCCCGAGGACATGCAAAAAGCCGCGCGCGGCATTCATGGAAAGCGCATCGGGTGCTTTGCCACCATTGGCGGCGATCCGCAGTCAGATTGGGCGCGCAAGTGGATGGATAAGACGTCTCAAGAGCTTGCCGCATTGGGCGAAGGCAATACGCTTGAGGCAACCTTCATGTGCCGTGGGCGCATTGATCCTGCCGTTTTCGAGATGATGACCAAGATGGCCGGCGGCACCGTGACGCCCGAGCGTGAGGCTCGCCGACAGGCAAGCGAAACGCATCCTGACCGAATGGACGTGCTGCGTGCGGCAGAAGTATTCGGCCGGATGCTGGGATAAAAACGATCGGTTGCGGAGGAAAGAGAAAATGCAATTTTCTGCCGAGCGTTTTTCCTACATCTACTCGATGATTGGTCCTGCGGGCGTCGCGCTCGTCTTCGTCGCTCTTTTTGCTGTTTATATCGCCGTCTGGCAGCTTTTGTACATGTCGGCCGTCTGGCGCAACTTTCGCAGAGACTTTCTTGACTTGGAGCGAGGCAGCGACAGGTGTCTGAAGGATATTGATCCTAAACGGGCCAACCCGCTCATTCGCATCATCTACGAGATCGTCAAGACGCACGGCTCGCACTCTGACGACATTCGAGCGGAGGTTGGCTACCTCTTTCACCGCAACTTCAAGCGCGTCACGAACGGCCTTTGCTGGCTCAAGCTCATATCGGTCATTTCGCCTCTTTTGGGGCTGCTTGGAACCGTGTGGGGGATGGTTGACGTGTTTCAGAGCTTGGCCGACATCACGCGCGCCAACGCATCGCTTCTGGCCTCAGGCATCTGGTCAGCGCTTTTGACGACCATCATGGGCTTGACGATCGCCATACCGACGTTGATGAGCTACTACTACCTGATGCTCAAATTCAGGGGTTTTCACATTGAGGCCATTGAGCACAGCTACCGTGCTCTGGAAGTGTGCCGCGGCATGGGACCCTTAAAGCGCAGCCCTGCCGTCAAGGCGCATGACACGGATTTGATTTAGGCGCAAAGGAAACTGCGATGGACAGCAATTTTTTCGGTAATTTTGATGAAGAGCCGCAGATTGATCTCACGCCTTTGATCGACTGTCTATTCATGCTCATCATTTTTTTTGTGCTGACGATGACGTTTTCTCGTCCCGTGCTGGAGATTGTTTTGCCTGAAGCCGTGCATGCCGAAGCAAGCGGGAAAAGAGACGAGATTCTTTTAAACGTCAAGTCCGACGGCACGTTTTGGCTTGATCAAGAGCGTCAGGTGACGCTTGTAGAGTTGGCCTCAGAGCTTGATGCCAATCCGCAGAAGCTTCTTAACATCTACATGGACAAAGAGGCCGATTTTGGGGTTTTCGTTTCAGTGCTTGATTTGGCCAAAGACAAGCGCGAAGGCCGCTTTGTGATCAGCACCAAGCAAGAAGATGTTGCAGAAAATGCCCAAGAAAGCTCCCAAAATTAACGCCCAGCGCGAAGCGCTAGCGGCGGCTCGAGGGGCTCGCGGCGTGCTCGCCGCATTTGCAGCAGCCTTGATTGCTGCCGTCGGTATGAACAGCGTTACGCAGGCCATTTCCGTGCCGAGCCTTCCGTCGGGCGTGATGCGCCAAAAAATCGTGGTGCCTCTCGTGGAAGAACCGCTGGCGGCGCAAAAGCCCAACGAAACGCTCATTGAATACACGGTCGCCAAAAGCGATTTTCAGATCGAAAAGAAAATTGCTGAGCCTGTCATTGAGTCAAAGCCGGAACCCAAACTTGAGCCTAAGCCCGTTCCTAAGCCGAAGGTGCGCCCCAAACCCGCGCCCAAGCCCAAGGCTCAGCCTAGGCCTCAGCCTCAGTCGGAGCCTAAAGCAGTCGTGCAAAAAGTAAATGAATCCCTGGCAAGCGAGGTCAAAAGCACGGGCTCAGATGCTGTCGGCGCTTCAGGCGGCGTCGGCCTTTCCGCTGGTTCCAATTTGGGGCGAGCAAAACAGGCTCGAGAAAGTGCTCTGGCCGTGATCGTCAACGTGATTGAGGCCAATAAAAGCTACCCGCGCAGGGCGCGGCAGACAGGCGTCGAAGGCAAGGTGCTGCTTACGGTCCGCATCGCAGCCGGAGGTTTGATCTCTTCCGTTGATGTTAAGAAAAAGCATCGCTCGGCGCTCTTAAACCGTGCAGCGGCAAGAGCGGCCAACAAGCTGTTGGGCATGCGCATTGAAGGTGCGCCGCAGATGACGGTGGATGTGCCGGTCGTGTTTTCCTTGCAGGATTGAACTCAATGTTGTCAGTCGCAAATTTCCACCTACAGAACTGTCATAGCGAAAAATATGCAATTTTCGCTATGACAGTTCCGAATTTTTCTGGGACTGAAAAAATAGCTGACTTCATTAATCGAGATTTGGAAAGGAATGTCGCGGCGGCAACGCCGCCCGCAACTGTCGACATCATCGGATTGCATCGCTGCGGCAAGACGACCTTTTTGCGGCAGCAGGTCGAAACGCTTTCAGGCGAAATAAGGTGGTTCAACTGCGACTACGCCTCCGATGCAGAACAGCTGAGGATTGGATCAAAGAGCGACGCCGAAGCGCTTTTGCGGCTTGCTCCAAATATCGTCATTGATGAAGCGCAGCGCGTGGCGTTATTCGGACTTGAGAAGAAATTCGACCAAATTTTGATGATCAATACCTTTGTAAGGACGCGCGATGGGATCAAGCGAGAGCACCAGTTTGGGATAGTTGTCCTGAACGCGGGCAAGCGGTTCAAACTCGCGCTTGAAAGTCTCTTCGCCGGCCAGCAGGTAGCAGACCTGCACATATAAGCGAGAGCCTCCTTTTTCGGCAACGAAGTCGATTTCCTTGCCGTCTTCGTCGCCGGTTTGAAGCGACCAGCCGCGCCGCTTTAATTCGATGCAGACAATGTTTTCGAGCACTTGATCAATGTTGAGAGCATTGCTGCCGGCAAATTATGCTTCTCGAAAGCCGTGATCGCAGGCGTACATTTTCGGTTGGAAGACAAAGATGCGTTTGCCTTTGGCATCAGTGCTTTCGAGTCGATGAAAAACGAACGCGTCAATGCCGGCTTTTATGTAGTCTAAAAGAGCATCCCGAGAAAGAGAAATTTTTTGAGATTTCAAATACTTTTCAATGCTGGCGGCGCTGATCCGATGCCCTGCCTGCTCGAGCAGATAGGCAAAGAGCTCTTCGAGCACGGCGCTTTGGCGAATGCCGCAGCGCTGGGCGACGTCGCGCAAAACGATGCTCTCAAAGGCGTCTCTCAGATAGAGGCGGCCAGCTTCGAGATTTGGGTACAAAGACAAGCCGGGCATGCCGCCCCAGGTAAGAAAGTCTTGCCATGTTTTCGAGAGCGGCTCTGCGGAATCAATCAGAAGGCGCGAGTCTCTAAACTCGGCAAACGAAAACGGAAAGACTTCGAATTGAAGCGTTCTGCCGGCAAGGTGCGTTGCTAGCTCGCCCGAGAGCAGCTTGGAATTTGAGCCCGTGATGAAAATGTCGCAAAGGTTCCTTGCCCTGAGCGAATTAATGCAGTCTTCCCAATCCTCGACGGTTTGAATTTCATCGAGCATGACTGTTGCTCGATTGGGCGTACGGGAGACGAAAGCTTCGATGTACTCATGCAGGGCCTGGGCGTTTTTCAAATTGCGTAGCCCGAAATCTTCGAAGTTAAGCTGCAGAAAAGAGTTTTTCGGCCGGTTCAGATGCAGCTGCATATCCGCAGCGATTAATCCGAGCAGCGTGGATTTTCCCGTACGACGCAGTCCCGTGATGACCTTAATGAGACCATCGGTGTAGTAAGGACGAATTTGATCAATAATTGCAGCCCGGTTGATGATCGGCACGACTGTCTCCGAGGAAAGATTGATGGCGATAGAGAATCCAATATCATCGATTATAGTCGAAGGTGCTAGGATGTTTCGCTAACTCATCGATTACGATCGATGAGTTTGATCTTAAATAGGCAGAAACTGTAATGGCGAAAATTTCGAAATCACATAAAAAAATGCGCCGCTTTGACTCCTAAGGAGCAAGCGGCGCATCAAAGACTTGCTGTGCTAAAGCAAATCAGAGTTAGGCGCACTCGGGACGCATGGCCGGAAAGAGCAGTACTTCGCGGATAGTCGAAGCGTTGGTCAGAAGCATCACGAAGCGGTCAATGCCGATGCCGCATCCAGCCGTGGGCGGCAGACCATATTCAAGCGCGCGGATGAAGTCTGCGTCGTAGAACATGGCCTCATCATCTCCGTGGCTCTTGGCGTCAGCCTGAGCCTGAAAGCGCCGTGCCTGATCTTCGGGATCATTTAATTCCGAGAAGCCGTTGGCGGTTTCGCGACCATAGATAAAGAGCTCAAAGCGCTCGGTCATCTCTGGGTTGGCGTCAGAAGCACGGGCAAGCGGGCTTACTTCGACCGGGTAGTTGATGATGAAGGTGGGCTGGATAAGCTTGGACTCGGCGGTTTCTTCAAAAAGCGCCATCACCAATGCGCCCAAGCCGACGTAGTCGGGCTGCGGGGCGCCCAGACGCTTGAGTTCAGCGCGCAAGAACGCTTCGTCTTTTAAGTTTTCGGCCGTGTATTGCGGCGCGTACTTCATGATGGCCTCTTCGGGCGTGAGCTGCGCAAAGGGCTTGGAGAGATCAATTTCGGTGCCCTGATAGTTGATTACTTCAGAGCCTGTTGCTTCGCGCGCCACATGCCGCAAAAGCTTTTCGGTAAAGGCAATCTGATCGCGGTACGTCCAGTAGGTGGCGTAAAACTCAATGGTCGTGAATTCAGGATTGTGGCGCGTATCGATGCCTTCGTTTCTAAAGCACCGGTTGAGCTCAAAGACGCGCTCAAAGCCGCCCACTACCAAACGCTTTAAGTAAAGCTCAGGCGCAATGCGCAGATACTGATCGATGTCGAGCGCATTGTGGTGCGTAATGAAGGGCTTGGCATTTGCTCCGCCCGGAATCGGATTGAGCATCGGGGTTTCGACTTCCACGAAGCGGTGCTCTTCCATGTAGCGGCGGATGGCCGAAACGGCCTTAAAGCGCGTGAGAAAGCGCTCGCGGCTTTCCTCGTTGATGATGAGGTCTGTGTAGCGCTGGCGGCAGCACATCTCGGGATCAGAAAGCCCCTTGTGCTTGTCCGGCAGCGGCCTGAGCGACTTGGTGAGCAGGCGCAGCTTCTTGACGCGCACCGAAAGCTCGCCCTTGTTGGTGCGAAAGAGCGTGCCTTCGGCAGCGACGATGTCGCCCAAGTCAAGCGTCTTGAACATGGCATAGGCTTCAGGGCCCACGTCGTTTGCGCCGACAAAGTACTGCATGCTTCCCGTGAAGTCGCGCACGGTGGCAAAGCTTGCCTTGCCCATGACGCGCTTGAGCATCATGCGCCCGGAAACAGCAACCTCTGGGGTGGCTTCTTCGAGTTCTTCGCGGCTCTTCTCGCCCCAAGCTTGGCGCAGGTCGCCGAAAAGGTCCTTGCGCACGAAGTCGTTGGGATAGGCAACGCCCGTCTCGCGCAAGTGCGCAAGCTTGGCGCGGCGCTCGGCGATGATGTGGTTTTCATCTTCGGCAGCAGCCGCGGCCGTCGTGCTCTTTGTATTTTCTTCGCTCATGACAAAAATTTTCTTGAGAAATGATTGAACTGAAATGACTAAATGCCCATCTTGAGGCTGGCTTCAATGAATTGATCGAGGTCGCCGTCGAGCACTGCGCCAGTGTTGCCGGTTTCGACATTGGTGCGCAGATCCTTGACGCGGCTTTGATCGAGCACGTAGCTGCGGATTTGATGGCCCCAGCCGATGTCGCTCTTATTTTCCTCAATCTTTTCCTGTTCGGCCATGCGTTTTCTCAATTCGAGATCGTAGAGCTTGGCCTTGAGCTGGCGCAGAGCCTGTTCGCGGTTGTTGTGCTGGCTGCGATCGTCCTGACAGACCGTCACGATTCCCGTTGGGATGTGCGTGATGCGCACGGCCGACTCGGTCTTTTGGATGTGCTGGCCGCCGGCGCCCGAAGCGCGAAAGACGTCTACGCGCAGATCCGCGGGATTGATCGTGATTTCAATCGAGTCGTCGACTTCAGGGTAGACGAAAACCGATGCAAAGGATGTGTGACGGCGGGCATTGGCGTCAAAGGGGCTTTTGCGCACCAGACGGTGAATGCCGGTTTCAGTGCGCAGCGTTCCGTAGGCCCATTGGCCCTCGACATAAATCGTGCAGCCCTTGATGCCTGCAACGTCGCCTTCGGTTTCTTCGGTGAGTTTGGCCGAAAAGCCGGAGCGCTCGGTGTAGCGCAGATACATGCGCTCGAGCATGCTCGCCCAGTCCTGCGCTTCTGTGCCGCCGGCGCCGGCCTGAATTTCGATATAGCAGTTGGCGCTGTCTTGCGGGCGGTTGAACATGCGTTTGAATTCGAGCTTTTCAACGTCTCGGCCGAAATCTTCGACCTCAAGGGCAATGCTCTGGGCGCCGGCCTCGTCGCCTTCTTCAACGGCCATGTTGAAGAGTTCCTTGGCGTCGGCTACGCCCGCGGTGAGCCGCTTGAAGTTGCCGACCAAGTCTTCAAGAAGCTTTTGCTCCTTGCCGATTTCCTGAGCTCTCTTGGGATCGTCCCAGAGCGCGGGATTTTCTACTTCGCGATTGACTTCTTCGAGGCGTCTTTCCTTGCGGTCGACGTCAAAGATACCCCCTAAGCTCAGCAAGACGGTGAGCCAGGTCATCGCACAGATTGTTGATGAAATTGATGCGTTCAGCTTCCATGTAGATGCTCACGTAGGTGAGGAAGTTGCAGCCTGATCGTTTCCCAGAAGGCTTGTGCGTCAGTTCTGAGGACAATCTAGGCATGTAGTGATTGAATCAGAATTTCGCATTATACCGAGGCCGGCAGCTGATTTATCTGGATTTTTTTGCGGCCCATATAAGCGAAATGCGTTTTGCGCAGCTTTAGAAAGGTCAAAAAAAAGCGCCCGGGCACAAAGAAGAAAGCCTCGGGCGCATCAAAGTTTATGCGAGCAGAAAATTTATTGTTTTTTTATGCGAGCAGCTTCGCAAGCGCGTGCAAATCCGGCTGCGCATCAATGTTCTTGACGAAATCAATGATGCGTGCACGCCGCTCTGCGTCATAAAACGGCACAGCGGCTTCAAACTTGGCGATGATCTGCTCTTCGTCGGCGTTGTCGCACGAATCAAGCGTGATCTCGTCAAAGACGCGGCCGTCCTTGAGCGTGATGATGACGCGGGCCTGACGATGCGGGAAGCGGGCCGTAGCGGCCGGGTCTTCTTCAACCTTGATGCGGCGGGCAAGGCCGAGCACAGTTTCGTCTGTGCGATAGGACTCAGCGAAGTAGTTGAGCGAGACGCTGCCAAAGAGAAATGCCAGAGCGATGCAGTACGGAAGCGAGAACTTGGCTTCGTCTTCGGTGGCGGTCTTAAGCTGCGAAGTGAGGTCCACCGAAACCTTGTAGGTCTTTACCTGCACGGAATCGATGTCTTCGGCCTTGATGCCGTACTTCTTTCTCATCATGAAGACGACGTCAAGCGGAGAGTTGGTGTGGCCGCACGATGAGTAGACCTTGAAGAAGGCCGTATCCGAAACAAGCGTTGCTTCCGAGGGATTTTCCAGATTTTCAATGTGCGGTTCGGTGCAGGTGGCGGCGACAAAGCCCTTCTTGCCCAAAAGCGCAGAATGCGAGCCGGTGTAGCCCAATTTGGCAAGTTCTGCCGAGTCAAGGCCGTTTTGGCAGGCAAGCGCAATGTTGGTTGCCTTGGCGTGGGTGCCGAAGGATTCCACGATGCCGCCGGCGCTCGTGGCTGCAATGCCGAGCGCATTGTTGACCTGTTCGGGGGTGAGCTTCAAAAGACTGGCGGCCGCAGCAGCTGCAGCCATTGTTCCTGCCGTGCCCGTTGAGTGCCAGGTACGGTAGTGCGTAGGATTGAGCGTGCGGCCCATGCGGGCAAACATGTCGTAGCCCAAAATAACGGATTTCAGAAATTCTGCGCCTGTGGCATTGGTTTGTTCGGCCAAAGCCAAAGCGACGGGAAGCGTGATGCAGCCCGGGTGTCCGATGGCAGTGCGGTGACCGTCATCAAGTTCGCAGACGTGACCGGCAATGCCGTTGAGATAGACGGCGTTGCGCGTCGAATGTCCGGCACCGTGTCCGATGATGGTGCAAGGCCCCGTGTCGCCAACGGAGAAAAGATACTTCGATGCAATCTGCATCTGGGGATAGTTGGCGCCTGCAGCGGCGCATCCGATCCAGTCGAGCAAGCGCAGACGTGCGTCGGCCTTGAAATGCTCGTCAATCTTGGCGAAATCACATTGACTGATGAATTCAGACAGTTTTTCTTGAATCGGTTCCTGCATGAGAAACTCCTCCAGGTTGGAAAAAAGGATTGCCGATGGAAAACCGGCAATCCTTTGGGGAGGTTAATGAGGCATTACAGAACGATGGTGTAGGTGAGCACGAAGTTCACGAGCACGCATGCCAGAAGCGGTATCAGGTTGCGCTTAATGACATGGAAGGGCGAAACGCCTGCGATGCCCGACACGGCCACGATGGCGCCCGTCACCGGAGACATCGTGCGGCCAAAGCCCGTCATCGTCTGCAGCGGCAGCAGCACGTCAGCCGAGTGCACGCCGAACTTGGAAGCGATCGACGGAACGAGCGAGGCAAACGAGAAGAACGGAGCATTGCCCGAGCCCATCAGGAATGCCACAACGCCAATCACGAGGCTCATGAGCAGAACGAGGAAGCCCACGCCGTAGCCCAGAGATTCAACGCCGGTGATCAGAGCGTTCACAGCGCCGATGGCAATCAAGCCCTTGCCGAAGACCTGGCCGGCAACGATGAGCGAGACCACAACGGCAAACTGCTTGCCCATGCCTTCAAAGAAGCTCTTCATGCCGGCGAGCACTTCATAGCCCTTGCGGGTGCGGATGAACTCAAAGAGCATGGCGATCAGAGTCGAGAGCACGATGGCAGCGGGCACGCCGACCTTGATGTTGTAGCCATAGCGGCCGATCACAACCGGGTTGAAGATCAAGAGGATAAAGAGCGGCACAAGCGGCAGCAAAGCGTAGATCTTCGGCACGGAGGCTTCGGTCGTGGCTTCCTGCTGGAACTGGCGGCGCAGCTCTTCATAGCCCTCATCGGGACCTTCGCGCTTATCCCAGTACTTCTGCGTGAAGTACTGCGTCACGAGCATCGTGATGAGCAGCGGGAAGTAAATGCGCATCTGCCAATTGATGAAGTATTCGGCCCATTCGATGCCGGATGTTCTGGCTGCGAGCATGCAGTTTGCAGAACCCGGTCCAAGGTCGAAGAAGCGGCTGGCGGCGATGATGCACACAGCCGTCATGCGCGAGACGCCGGCGCGGATGAGCACCGGATAGAGCGTCACCATCAGCATCAGACCAAGGCCGGCAGCCGAGGGGATGGCCATGCCGATGATCTGCGTAACGATAAAGCCCATGCAAGCCAGCAGATACGGGCTCTTGATGTACTTCAGAGGACCGCCGACGACGTCGTACAGGGCACGACCGGCGCTCAGCGTATCCATGTAGCGGGCAAAGCCGCCCATGATCATGATGTTCAGACCCAAGCCGCCCAAGGTGCTTGAGAAGACGTCCTGAACAACTTTATAAATATCGAAGAAGATGGAACCGGTGGGCTTTTTGAGCACGATGCCCGGGTCGCTGCCAAGCAGCACGGCGCAGGTCAACAGAACCACGCCGGCAATAAGCAGAATGGCTGCGGCATAGCCCTTCTTTGCAATCGTCCAGCCTACCCAGACGATGACAAGTATCGAGATGATGAGTCCCAACATGGTGAGAAAACTCCCTTGGATTGATCAAATTCCGCCCGAGCGCCTTTATTGAGAAGCCCGGGCGGATTCCGTTTTTTCAAAAAGCGAAGTGCTTTTTTATTACTTCACGGTTTCCTTCGGCGACTCAGCAATCGATTCGTCGGTCAGTTCCTGGCCGATGCCGGGCAGATCGGGAATCTGATACTTGCCGTTTTCGGGCAGGTAGTCGTACTTGCAGGTGTCGCGGTTGCCCTTGAGCAGAGCGTAGCGGTGCAGTTCGTGGATGGCGAAGTTGGGGATCGCGGCTTCGAGCTGCAGGGAAGCAGCCGTCATGATCGGGCCGCCGCAGACGTGCACCTGGCAGGTCGTGTCATAGATGTGGCCCATGTCGCAGATCTTCTTGCACTCGGACATGCCGCCGCAGGTGCCGATGTCGGGCTGGATGAGGTCGATGACGTGATTTTCCAGGAACGGACGGAAGCCCCAGCGCGTGAAGACGCGTTCGCCGGCAGCGATCGGGATGTTGATGTGTTCACGAACATCCTTCAAGCACTGCATGTTGAGGTTCATCACCGGTTCTTCGTAGGCCGAGATGCGGAACTCTTCAATCATGCGGCCGAATTCGACAGCGGAGACCTTGTCGGTCAGAGCGTGAGCTTCGACGATGATGTCAACGTCGTAGCCGATGGCTTCGCGGATGGCCTTCAGGCGCTTGTAGCCGACCATCAGATCGCGGCGGGCAAAGGCGCCGTACAGGTTGCGGCGCTTGGCATAGCCCTGTTCGTCGATTTCGTTGACGTCGACCTTGATGGCGTCATAGCCTTCTTCAACGGCGCGCACGGCAGCTTCGGCGTACTGTTCGGGCGTGGTGAGGTGTTCCTTCTTTTCAGGATCGCCCCAGCCGAACTGCAGCTGGCTGGCGTAGGTGCGCAGCTCGTCGCGGCACTTGCCGCCCAGAAGCTGATAGCAGGGCACGCCGAGAGCCTTGCCCTTGATGTCCCACAGAGCCACATCGATGGCGCTCATGCCGGCAGAAACGATCGTGCCGCCGCCCTGGCCCCAGAAGGTCTTCTTCTGCAGCTTGTCCCAGAGGAATTCGCTGCGCATCGGATCAACGCCCAGCAGCAGACGAGCAAAGTCCTTGACCATGCCGTAGCCGGCGGAAGCACCGACGCCGTAGGCAAGGCCTACTTCGCCAAAGCCCGAGATGCCTTCATCGGTGTTGATGCGCACGACGACCGGACGCCACTTGGCAACAGCCGACTGAATGGGATTTTTTACATCAATGATGTCAACGCTGACGATTTTCATTTTTAACAATCTCCAAATAAGAGAACGATGGAGCGTCCGTGGTGGTCGGGCGCTACGAAAACCTTTATAGGTCAATGACTTAGCAGAGTCAAATTTGCTTAGTGCCTGCTTGCAGGCAGAGTCGTCTCAAAAAGAAAACAATGCGCAGGCCTCTTAGGCCTTGAAATGCTGGGCATAAGCTTTTTGCCTAATTGATTTTTGGTAGGATGCAGATTGTTAAATCGGCAATCTAGTTTTCCTTTCTTGCTAAAAAATGATCAACGACATCGAGGCTTTGGAAATCTTCGCTTCGCTTTGCGAAACAGGCTCCATTCAAAAAACCGCGGCGCTTTTGGGCATTGAGAACTCTGCGGCTTCGCGCAAGCTCACCAAGCTTGAGCAGCACATCGGGCGCGTGCTCATTGACCGCACGAAAAGACCCTTTGCGATGACCAAGGATGCGCACGCCGTCATCAACGAGGTGCGAAAAATTCTTCAAGCCAGACAATCCATCGATCAGTACTGCCGCAAGCTGCACGACAATGATTCAATGGAAATCCGCGTGATGTTCGGCAACGGCCACATCAACTTCGGTCCGCGCTTCATTGTTGAGTACGCAGAGAAGTTTCCCAACACCAAGTTCAACATGATTTCGCCCACCGACGTTGACGATTTTTTGGAGGGAAAGGCCGACGTCATCAATCTGAGCGGTCAGGCAAGCCTTGCCGATTGCGTCAAGGTGCCGCGCGGGCGCATGCTCTTCATTCCGGTGGCTTCGCCCGAGTACGTGCGGCTGCACGGACAGATCAACCACCCCGATGAGCTCAAGCACCATCGCGTCTTTCACAACCTCTATGCGCACCGCTACTCATTTCAGAGCAACTATGTGCTTACCAAAAAGGGGGTGAGTCTGCATTTTGACTCAATCGACACGGTGCGCTTTTCCAATGTGGAGATGACGCACCGAGCGGTGATCGAGGGACTGGGAGTGGCGCCGTGCATGCCGATTTTTCTGTGCATAGAGGATTTGGAAGCGGGCAGGCTCGTGCCGGTGCTCAACGGCTGGCATCGCCCCACGCACTTGAACTATGTCGCCTGCAAAAAAGAGGATTGGAAAAATCGGCAGATTCGCACGTTCGTCAACTGGTGGGCAAAGAGGCTTGCCGATTATGAAAAGGAGTGCGAGGCAAGACTCGTGAAGCTCTTTGGACGCTACTTTCTTTTAAATCTGCTGCATTAAGAGGCGAGCTTGCAAGCGAGTTCGCAAAAACGCACCAGCTTTGTTTGCCGCGGCAGGAGGTGTTAGACGATTTTTTTGCAGCTTGCGCTTTATTCTTCGACGGCTTCGACGACGAGCTGCACCGAGCGGCGTCCCATGTATTCGTTGATTTCTGGGCGGTACGCCAGGCGCGCGTGCGAAGCCACGGGCGTGTTGCGCCTGAAATGGATTGCCTCAAAGCGGTTGCCGGCGAGATCCACGACAAGCTTCAGGTGGGCGTCTTTTAAAACGCGCTGCGACAAAATGCTGAAGTCATTGGCAAAAAGCGGCCGCTCAAAGCCTTGACCCCAAATGCGCTCGCTCATGGCTTCAACAAGGCCAAAGGAAATCTCTTCGGGCGACAAGGCTCCGTCAATGTAGACCACTTTGTCGAAGACTTCGGGGTCGGCAGTTTCGGTTACTGCACGCTCAAAAAGTGCGGTGAAGCGATCGAGTTTTTCAGCTCGAATCGTCAGGCCCGCAGCCATGGCGTGGCCGCCGAAGCGCTCGATCAAATTCGGGTCTTGCTTGCTCACCCAGTCGAGCATGTCGCGCAGGTGAATGCCTTCGATAGAGCGTCCCGAGCCTTTGAGCATGTTGTTGTCGTCGCGCGCAAAGGCGATGACGGGACGGTGCGTGCGCTCCTTTAAGCGGCTTGCAACAAGCCCTACGACCCCTTGGTGCCAGTCTTCTTCAAAAAGCGTGATGGTGGCGTGGTGCCTCCAGTCCATGTTGGAGAGCCGCTCGACGGCATCGAGCTGCATGCTGTCTTCAAGCCCTCGGCGCTCGCGGTTGAGTTGGTCGAGCTCCTGCGCGCAGCGCATGGCTTTTTCGGGATCATCGGCAAGCAGGCATTCAATTCCAATGCCCATCTCGGTGAGTCTGCCTGCGGCATTGATGCGCGGGGCGATGGCAAAGGAGAAGTCGCGGGCGGTGGCCTGCGCAATGTCGCGCCCGGCCACTTCAAAGAGCGCATTGATGCCGGGAAGAGCCAGGCCGCGCCGCACGCGCGACAGGCCCTGAGAGACGAGCACGCGATTGTTGTGGTCGAGCTTGACGACGTCGGCAACGGTGCCCAAGGCCAGCAAATCGCTTAAGCGGTCTAGCCGCGGCTGCGAGGCTTTGTCAAAGACGCCGCGCCGGCGCAGTTCGGCGCGCAGCGCCAAAAGAACGTAGAACATGACGCCGCACCCGGCAAGCGCCTTGCTCGGGAAAAGGCTCTCTTTGACATTGGGGTTGACGATGCAGGCGGCCTGCGGCAACGCGTCGCCCGGCAGGTGATGGTCGGTGATGATCACTTCCATGCCGAGCTCGCGGGCGCGGCGCACCCCTTCGACGCTGGCAATGCCGTTGTCGACCGTGATGATGAGATCCGGCCGCGGGCTGAGGCTTGCAGCCAGATCGACGATGGCTGGCGTCAAGCCGTAGCCGAATTTGAATCGATCTGGAACGATGTAGTTGGCTTTAATCCCCATCATTGCGAGCCCTCTGACGGCAATGGCGCAGGCCGTGGCGCCGTCGCAGTCGTAGTCGGCCACGATCGCGATGCGGCGTCCGAGAGCGGCTGCGTCGGCCAATATCTGCGCAGCGCGCTCGGTGCCTTCAAGCAAAGAGGGCGCAAGCATTGAGCGCCAGTCTTCTAAGAGATCCTGCGGATCATTGATTCCGCGCGCGGCAAGCGCCTGCGCAATCGGACGCAGAATGCCCGCGTGCTCGAGCCGCTCGCAGGCCATTTTGTCGTAGGGACGCAGGGCAAAGCGCGTTTTCACTGTTGGCCTCCGTCCTGAAAGAGCCAATGCTGTGCGGGGAGCTTGCGGGTTGGGGAGAGTCTAGCCAGAAGTGATTTCGGGTTGTTGTTTTTGCGCGCAAGCGTCACAGTGAGCGATTCTCCGCAGCCGACGATGACAGTGCGGTCGCACCCTTTCTTGCGTGCAGCCTGAGCGAGTGCATCAACTTGAAAAATCACCGAGGGCAAAAGCTGCTGCCATTTTGCCCAGTCTTTGGCAAGCCACGCAGAGTAAAGGGTGTCGATGACTGCGATGCATTCGCCATTGGGAGCGTCGGCTGGCCACTCTTCTGCACCTGTGATGCGCCCGAGCCGGTGGTTGAGAATGCCTGCTGCAAGCGCCCAGCCCGTGACGGCGTCTATGTCCGTGAGCACGCTTCTGATGCGCGTGGGGGGATAAAAGTTGCTGTAGCAGCCGCCGCCCGAAATCCAAAGCGCGTTGAGTGCTTGGCCTGCACTTTCAATGCTGGCGTCTTTGAGCGTTTCGTTAAGCTCCTCAAGATCATGCCAGGCGCCGGCAGGATCGGTCTGCTCGAGCGAGGCTTCAAAATCGTCCTGCAGCGAAGGCTTGCGGCCGACCATGGCCTCAAAGGGGCGAACATCTACGCCCCAGGGCGTTTTGCGTGTGAGATAAAGCGTCTTGTCCCAGCGCTGCAGTCGAAAGCCGCGGCTTTGCAAGGGGACGGTCATGGCCGAGGCAAAAGCCTCAATGGCTTCATCGGTGAGCACGTCAATGGGATTGAGGCACTCGTCTTGATCGATGTGAGCAAGATCAAGCGACCAGACTTCGTTGGAAAGCTGCGGACCTTGATTAACTGACCAGACAAAGGGGGCGGTGACTGCGGGCAGCGCCCGTCTGCAGAGCACTGACCATGCCCAAATGAGATGTACCGAGCGCGAAAATGGGCGCGAGGTAAAGTCCTGGCGCAGCGCATCCTCTACGAGCCCCGTCGAAAGACTGCCTGCGGCTTCAAGAACGGGCGCGCTGATCGCATCTTTTTCCTTTGGCGAGAGAATCAGTCCTGGAATCAAGAAATAAACCTGCTGCATGGCGCGGCCCGTACGAAATAATTTTCAAAATCCACAAAAAAGCACCGCAAACGGCTCAAGAGTTTAACTATAGAAGCGCCTGCGGCAGTGCTTCTGACGAAAAAGCACAAAAGAAGGCTTTCCTTCTTTTGTCGAAGGCAGCCTTCCTGGCGTGTGTTTTAGCGGCAAAAAGACGCTTCTAGAGGCCGTCGTTTTGCTTTAAGCCGGCTCCGAGCACAACGCGCATGAGATCCGCAACGGTGCCCGAGTTGGTCTTGTCCATGATCGAAGCGCGGTGCGCTTCGACGGTCTTGATGGAAATGCCCAGATCGTCGGCGATCTGCTTATTGAGACGCCCTGCGGTGATGCGCTCGAGCACCTGCTGCTCGCGCGCGGTGAGTTTTCTTAAAAGTGCTTCGTTGAGGCTTCTGCGCTCGTTTCTGACGCGCCGCTCGCGGGCTTCCTGCAGCATGCGCTCGACTTGCTGCTTGAGAGCGGCCTGATCAAAGGGCTTTTCGATGAAGTCGACGGCGCCTTTTTTGAGCGCATTGACGGCCATGGGCACGTCGCCGTGGCCGGTAATGAAGATGATGGGCAAATCGGCGTTGCGGGCAATCAGGTGCTCCTGAACTTCAAGGCCGCTCATGCCGTTCATGCGCACATCAAGCAACAGCACGGCGATCGCAAAAGGATCGTATTTGGCAATGAAGCTCTCGCCGCTGTCGTAGAGCTCCACCTTGTAGTCGCTTGCTTCGAGAAGCCAGCGGATGGAGTCGCGCACGGCCTCATCATCGTCGACAACGTAGACAGTACCCAGCGTCTGGGAAGATTCGGAAGGGGTTGCGTAGTTGGAAAAAGGCATAAGTGCTTCTCGTCTTCTTATGTAGTAGTTGTTTTTGCGTGTGTGTTGCAATGAGCCTCGTGCTCTCCGGTCGAGCTCGCCGGAAGCGACAACCTGAATATTGTACCGCCCTCGGCATTGGGCTCAAAGCTCAAGCGCCCGTGATGGCTTTCGACGATCGAACGGCAGATGTTGAGTCCAATTCCCATGCCGGTGCGCTTGGTTGAATAAAAGGGATCAAAGATGCGCTGCGTCTGCTCTTTGTCGATGCCGCAGCCGTGGTCGATGATGTAAAAGCAAAGCGCGGCATCTTCGCGGCGCACGACGAAGCGCACGGTCTGAGAGGGGCTCTCAAAGCTTGCTTCCATCGCATTTTTAAGCAAATTGATGAGTACCTGTTCAATGAGGACCGGGTCGCAGATGATGCACTCTTGGGCAACGGCACCGTCGTCTCCGAGATCTAGTTCGATTACCATGCCGTATTTTTTGGCCTGCATCTGCGCAAGCTCCATCGTTTCATCAAGAATGCGCGAGACGAGAGTTTGCGTGCGCACGAGTTCGCCTCGCTTGGCAAAGCCGCGGATGCGCTTGATGATCTGAGCGGCGCGCTGCGTTTGGTTGATGATTTTGTTGAGCCCTGTTTCGACGCCTGCCTCGGTGAGCTTTCTTGCCTTGAGCATGGTGAGCGTAGCCGAGGCGTAGTTCTGCACGGCCGCAAGCGGCTGGTTGAGTTCGTGCGCGAGCGAACTTGCTAGTTCGCCCATCGTCATCAAGCGCGAGACCTGCTCGGCATTTTTCATCTGCTGCTCGATGAGCGCTTCGTGCGCCTTTTTCACCGTAATGTCTTGAATGGTGAGAAGGTCGGCCTGTCGGCCGCTCATCCAAGTGATGCTGCGAAGCCCCACGAAGTACCAGCAGCGCGTCGTCTCATCGTAGACTTCGCCGCCTTGATTGACCGGACCTTGGTTTTTAAGAATTGCCTGCAGTCTGAGATGCGCGGCTGCCGTGTGCCCGAAGACTTCGGAGTAGCGTGCGTTGGCAAAAAGAAGCTCTCCGGCGTCTTCGCCCGCGGAGGCAACGACGCTCACGGCCGAGTCCATGGATTCGAGCACGCGGATGGTGCGCTCGTGCGCGAGCGCTAGTGCGTGACGAGACTTTTTCTGCTGCGTCACATCGCGCAGCGTCACAAGCCACCCTGGCTGCTTTTGGCCTGCTGAGAGCGCCTTTAAGGGAAGAATTTCTGCTGCGCAGATAAAGTTTGAGCCGTCCTTGCGCGAAGCGGTGAACTCGGCTCGCACGATGTCGCCGGCGGCGTTTTCCTGCAGGTGGCGCTTGAAGTCGAAAATGCTCTTGTCCTGCGGACAGAACGCGTAGGGCGGCGTCATGCCCAGCATTTCTCCCGACTCGTCTTTGAAAAGATCGTTGAAAGCACGGTTGGTGTAGAGAATTTTCCCGAGACGATCGGTTACGAAGAGGCCGTCGAGAATCGACTGGCTCATGGCCTGCTGCACGATGATGCGTGCTCGAAGCTCCTCTTCGATTTTGAGCTGACGGTATTGATAAACAAGCACGCCCATGGTTGAAAGAAGCAGCAGACAGCCGAAAAGAACGATGCTGCGAACAAGCTTTGTATAGCCGTAGGCCGAGTCCATGTGCGTGTTGACCGTCAAAAGCCGCACGGATTCGGGCAGGGGCGTCAAGGGAGAAGTGGCGCGAATGTTGTCGCTCGGGGCATCGTTGAGCGCAGACTGGGGCTCTTGCTCTTCAGCGCTTGCAGCCGAAATTTCCTTGCCGTCGACGAGAAGCGAGATTTTGTAGCGGTAGTCAAGCGTGGTGCCCGTAAATTGCCGCAGCATGCTGGTAATCGAAATGCGTGCAACATAGAGCCGATCTTGATTGATCGGGTAGATCAAATCCGAGTAGAGAATGCCGTTTTTGCTTCTGGCATAGGGCAGCGAAAAAACAATGGAGGAAAGACGCTTGGCCTGATCAATGGCAAGATTGGTTTGCGTTGTGGGAATGAACTGCGCAATGTCGCGCTTGACGGTATCGAGCGCCGAAGGCGTCAGGCATGTCTGCAGCACGAGTCCTTCGCGCGTAATCAAAGAGAGTTCGACAAATTCTCCGTAGCGACCGAATAATTCGGAGGCTTCGTCGCACTGCACGAAGTTTGGACGCGCTTTTGCAAAGTCGCCGAGGCGGTCTGAAAAAGTCATCATGCGCCGCTCGACTTGCCGTGCAATGGACTGCGTGATGGCAACTTGAGTTTCCGTTTCAAGCTTGCGGGTTTCCAAACTTATCGCATGCGAGACGAGGGCAAAGAGCACGAGCACCAGCACGATGACGCCGATCGTAATGTAGATGCCGCGGCGGCTGACGGAGTGCGCGCCGCCGCTGACGAGCTCAAGGAGCTTGTCTTCAATCTGATCGGTTGCGCGGGCGGTGCTCATAAGCAAATAGATAAATGATGAGAAGAATCCCTAGGCTCTAAAGCAGGAGTTTTTTCTGGTGGAAACAGCTGGGGATTAATCATACTACTGCAAAGCCTGGTCTTTGTTTTTTTCCGTTTCGAATACCAGAAGCGCCTCGCGTATACTTCTTGCCGGATTGGGTAACACGCCTGAGCATGCAGGGGCGCTCATGAGCGCTCCGCAGAGGTGTTTTTAGGACTGATTAGAGATGACGCAGGATGAATTAAAAAAGCTTGTGGCGCAGGCCGCTCTTAACTATGTTGAAGAGGGGAGCATTCTTGGCGTCGGCACGGGCTCGACCGTGGATTTTTTCATTGATGCGCTCAAAGCTAGCGGCAAAAACGTCCCAGCCTGCGTATCGAGTTCCGTGCGCTCAACGAAAAAGCTTCAGGCTTTGGGCTACAAGGTGCTTGATCTCAACGAGGTCGACGAGATCAGCGTGTACGTTGACGGGGCCGATGAAATCAATCCGAGCTTTGACATGATCAAAGGCGGAGGCGGGGCGCTTACCCGAGAAAAGATTGTGGCAAGCGTCTCAAAGAAGTTTGTCTGCATTGCCGACGCAAGCAAAAAGGTTGATGTGCTCGGGCGCTTTGCGCTGCCCGTGGAGGTCATTCCCATGGCTGTGCGCGCCGTGGCCGGTAAGCTCAGGGCTCTCGGCGGGGACCCCGTTGAGCGCGACTTTACGACCGACAACGGCAACCGCATTCTTGACGTCAGAGGACTGCAGATTGTCGATCCCAAGGCAATGGAGGCGACCGTCAACGCCATCGCAGGCGTGGTGACCGTGGGGCTTTTTGCCCAGCGCGGCGCCGACGTGCTCCTTTTGGGGACGCCCGAGGGCGTAAAAACTTTCATTCGGTGAGCTCGTTCGAAGAACAAACGAAAAAAGGCAGGAAGTTTTTTGGGACATCCTGCCTTTTTAAATCTGCACGGCAAAGTGAGCCTGTGCGGAGGTTTTGTGCGTTTTTCCAAGCGCTTATTCAACCGGGACGTGGTTTGGAACGGGATCGACTCCTTTGCCGAAGAAATAGTTTTCGCATTGCTCGAGCAAGTGCGAGCGCACCTTGGGATCAGCGCAATTGAGGCCGTACTCGTTGATCATCATCGTCTGCAGCCTCACCCAGCCGTCCCAGGCTTCCTTGCTGACGTTTGCCCAGATGCGCTTTCCCAGTTCGCCTGGAACGGGAGGATAGCCGAGTCCGGGGGCATCTTTGTTGAGTTTTACGCAGTGAACCATGCGTGCCATGATGAAGGGTCTCCTTAAGTTTTCAGCCAACTAGAGTTTTTTAATAAAAATCTGCGAGCGGCGATGCCAGTTGTACATGCGCTGCTTTTCAACCGGCAGGCTCTCAACGGGCGCGGGCTCGAAGCCGCGCTTGATAAACCAGTGAGCCGTGCGCGTGGTGAGCACGAAGATGCGCGTCAGCCCCAGATCGCGGGCGCGCTGCTCGATGCGGCGCAGCAATTTGTCGCCGTCGCCAGCGCCCTGAAAATCTGGATGCACGGCCACGGCTGCCATTTCTCCGATTTTAGCCTCGGGATAGGGGTAAAGAGCAGCAGATCCGTAGATGAAGCCGTCGTGCTCGAGCACGGTAAAGCAGTTGATTTCGCGCTCAATTTTTTCACGCGGACGTCTGACGAGTATCCCTTGACTCTCAAAGGGCTCGAGCAGCTTGATGAGGCTGCCGACATCGTCAATGGTTGCTTCGCGAATCGATTCCATGTCCTCTTCGGCCACCATCGTGCCTACGCCGTCGTGGGTAAAGAGTTCGGCCAGAATGCCGCCGTCCAAGGCGTAGGGGATGATGTGCACGCGCTTGACCCCGTTTTTGACGGCGCGCAGCGCGTAAGTGAGGTTGTAGACGTCTTCTTCGTCAAGGACTTTTTCATCGATGAGCTGCTGGGCGCGTTTTGCCGTCAGATCCTGCTCGACCTTTTTCTTGATGCGCACGCCTTTGACGCCTACGCACAAAATCAGCTTGTCGGCGCCGATGGCTGCGGCAATGGCTGCCGCCACATCTTCCGTGGTGAGGTTGAATGCTTCGCCAGTGGGTGAAAAGCCAAATGGGCTTGCAAGCACAATATTGCCGCGCGCCAGAAGATCCTTGATGATTTCACCGTCGACTTTGCGCACAAGTCCCGTGTGAAGATGATCGATTCCGTCGATGACGCCCATGGGTTTGGCGGTGACGAAGTTGCCCGAGACCACCTTCACGCGCGAGTGCTGCATGGGGGTATTGGGAAGCCCTTGAGAAAAAGCCGCTTCAAGGTTAAAGCGCGTCTCGCCGCAGGCTTCCTTGACGCAGGCGAGCACTTCAGCATCGGTGATGCGCACGCCTTTGTAAAAGCGTGCGTGCAGTCCTCTGAGCTTCATGAGCGCTTCAATCTGCGGGCGCGAGCCGGGCACGAGCACGACATGAATGCCCATGCTTGCAATCAGACTAATGTCCATGACCAAGCGGTTGAGCTGCAGCTCGTCGGCTACCGCTTCGCCCGCGCAGCTCACAACGAATGTGCGGCCGCGGTGCAAATGTACGTAGGGAGCAAAGCTTCTGAGCCAGGAAACCCACTTCGGCAGGTCTTTGGCTGCAGGTTCGCTGAAGACGGAAACAAAGTGATGCGTTGAAAAATCTTCCTTAGACATTTCGCCGGCACTCTGAGATGAAAAAATCCGTGCTGGCGGGTTCCGTGAACCGGAATGCCCGTCGACGCTTGCCAAAAATGAAACGCGCAAAGCTTAGCAAAGTATGCGCGCTCTGCGCGCATATTTCTGAGGCAGTTTTGAGTGCCGCGAAAAGCTCTTGGCCAACGAGCCGGTAAAATCTCGGCACGCTGCAATATTCCGAGAAGATTATTAGAAAATTCAATGGCTCACCAATCGAAAAATCCCTTTGACGTCTTGCGTACTCTGACCAATATCAGACAAGCCGTGTCGACGACGTCTGCGACAGGCAAAAAGTCTGCTGCGGCCATGCGCTTTGCCGATGCCGGCATCCGCGCCGCCGCTCAAAAAGAAAGCGAGAAAACAATCGAAAAAGAAAAAAGCACTGCGCAAACTGCTGCCCAAAGGGTTCAGCAAAAGGCTGCTTTTGTGGATTCCGGCGCTGCGCGCGAGAGCATCGTGCGGCCGGTGCGCAAAAGGCCGTTGACAAAGAACGTGCGCAGCGACTCGTCTCGCTCCTTCTTAGCCGAGAGTGAAAAAAAATCTTCGCAGCCATTGACAGGGAAAGAGCAAAGCGGATTTGCTGCTCTTAAGGGTTTTGCTGCGCAACAAAAAGCCGCGGACAAAGCTGTCGTTGAGGGATCCAAAAAACTCGATCAGGAAAAAGGCAAACAAAAAACGCGCGGCAATTTGGGTGAAAAAAATCAAAGCGTCGCTTCAGAGTCCGTGCGTACGCCTTCTTTGAACGAAGAGCGAGAACATCGCGCAAAGACAGTCTTAAAGGTCAATGCCGCTCTGAAGGCCAGGAAAAATCCGAAGGCAGCGCTGATAAACAAAGATGAAAACCAGCAAAGGCCGAAAGTAAAAAGCAAAGCAAAACAATCTTTCGGATCATCTGATGCCAAGGATGTTTTGCAAAAATCCGTTGCTTTTGCCGCTCCCAACTCGGTGACGGTTCCCATCGAGCTAGCCCCGGGGCTTCCCGTGAGCGAACACGCCCAAGAGCTCATTGAGGCCATTAAAAGCCATCAAGTCATCATCGTCTGCGGCGAGACTGGCTCGGGCAAGACAACGCAGCTTCCTAAGCTCTGTCTGCTGGCTGGTCGTGGCCTCAAGGGGCTTATCGGACACACCCAGCCAAGGCGCATTGCGGCAAGTTCCATTGCCAAGCGCATCGCTCACGAACTGAACACCCAGGTGGGCGAGGTGGTGGGCTACAAGGTGCGCTTTACAGACAAGACCATGCCGGGGGCAGCAATAAAGCTTATGACTGACGGCATTTTGCTGGCAGAAACGCAGACCGATCCGCTTTTAAAGCACTACGACACGATCATCATTGACGAAGCGCATGAGCGCTCGATCAACATTGATTTCCTATTGGGATATCTCAAACGGATTCTTGCCAAGCGCAGGGATCTCAAGGTGATCGTCACCTCGGCCACGATTGACGCCGAGCGCTTTGCCAAACATTTTGAAATTGACGGCAAAGCCGCTCCCGTTTATACGATTTCGGGGCGCACCTATCCCGTGGAGATTCGCTATCGGCCGGTTGAAGATCTCGATGAAGACGATGACCGCACGCTGATGGATGCGGTGGCCGATGCCTGCGATGAGCTGCAGATGGCAGGGCGCGGCGACATTCTCGTCTTCTTGCCGGGAGAGCGCGAAATTCGCGAGGCGGCAGAGGTTTTGCGCCGCCGAAATAGACCCGCGTCTGTGGAAATTTTGCCCTTGTACGCGAGGCTTTCGGCCGAAGAGCAAGAACGTGTTTTTGCCAGCGGCGGCCTGCGGCGCATTGTGCTTGCGACAAACGTTGCCGAAACCTCAATCACGGTGCCCGGCATTCGATATGTGGTCGATACGGGCTTGGCGCGCGTCAAGCGCTATTCATACCGCAACAAGGTCGAGCAGCTTTTGGTCGAGCCTGTGAGCAAGGCTTCGGCCAATCAACGAGCAGGCCGGTGCGGGCGCGTGGCCAACGGCATCTGCATTCGGCTTTTTGATGAAAACAATTGGGCGCGACGCCCTGACTATACCGATCCCGAGATCATGCGCTCAAATCTTGCAGCAGTGATTTTGCGCATGAAAAGCCTCAGGCTCGGAGATGTGCGCGACTTTCCCTTCGTGCAGGCGCCTCCGGCGCGCGCCATTGCCGACGGGTACTCGATATTGGCTGAGCTCAATGCCATCGACAAGGACGGGCATCTCACCGACATCGGCTGGAGTCTGGCGAAGCTTCCCGTGGATCCGAGGCTTGCGCGCATGCTCTTGGAGGCAGCCAGACGCAACGCGCTCAAAGAGGCGCTTATCATCGTCTCGGGGCTCTCCATTCAGGATCCGCGCGACCGTCCTGTGCAGGCGCAGGATGCGGCCGATGCTGCTCACAAGCGCTTTGCCGACGAGCGAAGCGACTTTCTTGCGTACCTCAAGATGTGGGACTGGTATGAAAAGGCTTTTGCACAGAAGGCTTCCAACAGGCTTTTTACCGAGGAGATGCACCGCGTTTTTCTGTCACCGCGCCGCATGCGCGAGTGGCGAGACGTCTGGCGGCAGCTTGCGGAGTTGGCAGCCGGCATGGGCTGGCGCGAAAACACAGAGCCCGCCACCTATGAGGAGCTGCACCGTGCGCTTTTAAGCGGTCTTTTGGGCAATCTGGGCTTAAGGCAGCTTGACGCCGATTTTCGTGCGCCGCCTTATTTGGGCGCGCGCGGCATTCACTTCTGGGTGTGGCCGGGGTCTGCGCTTGCCAAAAAGGGCGGCAAGTGGATCATGGCCGCAGAGCTTGTCGAAACGAGCAGGCTCTTTGCCAGGTGCGTTGCCGATATTGAGCCCGAATGGGTTGAAGCGGCTGCTTTGCATTTGATGAAAAAAAGCTGGAGCGAGCCGCATTGGGAGAAAAAGAGAGCCGAAGTAGTCGCCTTCGAGCGCGGGGCGCTCTACGGCATGACGGTCTACGCGCAGCGGCGCGTGCAGTTTGCTCCGCACGACCCCAAAACGGCGCGCGAAATTTTTATTCGTGAAGCGCTCGTTGAGGGTGAGTTTGAAACAAGAGCGCCTTTTCTCGCGCACAATCAAAAGCTCGTGCGCGAGATCCGTGATTTAGAAAACAAATCGCGAAGACCCGATGTGCTCGTCGATGAAGAGACGATCTACGGCTTTTATGACAAGATTTTGGACGAAAGCGTCGTCGGCGGCTCAACGTTTGAGAAGTGGCGCAAAACGGCCGAGGAGAAAAATCCCAAGCTTCTTTTTTTGGAAAAAGAAGAGCTTATGCGCCACGATGCAAGCTCGGTGACGGTGCAGTATTTTCCCAAGACGCTTGAGACGGCCGGCATCCCGATGGCGCTTACCTATCACTTTGAGCCGGGTGCTGCGCGCGACGGCGTGACGCTTGCCGTTCCCATCTATGCGCTCAACCAGGTCGATGCCGTGCGCTGCCAGTGGCTTGTGCCGGGCATGCTCAAAGAGAAGGTCAGAGCGCTCATCAAGTCGCTGCCGCAGCGCTATCGGCGCCATTGTGTGCCCATTGATCAATATGCCGAAGGGTTTTATGCTCGCACGCAGGGCGTGCAGAAAGGCACGATGGCGCTTGTCGATGCGCTCATCGAAGACATTCGCGAACAAACGCGGGTTGTGTGCGAGAGAACCGACTTTAAGATCGAGTTTTTGCCCAAGCACCTTTTCATGAACTTCAAGGTCATTGACGAGCAC
Organism: uncultured Duodenibacillus sp.; assembly: GCA_944388865.1. Taxonomy (GTDB): domain Bacteria; phylum Pseudomonadota; class Gammaproteobacteria; order Burkholderiales; family Burkholderiaceae_F; genus Duodenibacillus. The sequence continues at coordinate 66,465 of CALXKM010000021.1, forward strand.
GGCAGACAGCTTGCCATGGGGAGAAATTTGGCCGAGCTTCGCTCTGAACTGGGAAAAGAAGCGCAGGACGCCTTTCAGAACATGGCTCAGGCCGACGCATCGATTGCCGAAGATCTGGCCGAGCACATCACCACCTGGTCTTTCGGAGAGCTTCCGGAACTCATGGAAATCAACCGAAAAGGCCGGCAGCTCATCGGACATCCTGCGCTCGTTGATCGAGGCGAAGACTGCTCGCTTGAGGTGTTTGATGATCTTGAAGAGGCAAAAAAAGCGCATCGCGCTGGGCTCAGACGACTTTTTACCCTGCAGCTGCGCGAGCAGGTGAAGTACCTCGAGCGCAATTTGGGCGGCTTGCAGCGCGTGCAGATGCAGTGCTCGGTGGTTGAGCCCGCGGCGCGCGCTTTTGAAAGCACTCAGGCGCTTGTCGCCGACGTGGTCGCCGCCTCCATCGAAACGGCGGCCATGCAGGAGCCTTGGCCTGTGGATGCCGTCAGTTTCGGGGCGAGAAAAGACGAGGCTCGCAGCAGACTCACGCTCATCGGCGGCGAGTATCTGCGTTTGATGCAGGATCTCGCCGCTGAGCTCTCGCAGATTCCAAAAAGGCTTCAGGCCGTGCGCGGGTGGCCTGCCGCGGTCAAAGATGTTGAAGAGCAGCTGCGCTTGCTTTTTGAGCCGCACTTTTTGATTTCCGTTGATCATTCGCACGTCAAGCACTACGTACGCTATGTGCGGGCCGTCAACGTGAGGCTTGAGAAATTAAGAAACGATCCGGCCCGAGATGCTGCGCGCATGGCCGAGGTTCAGTCGCTGCAGACGGCCTTTAGAAGAGAACTTGCAGCCAGAAAAGGCAAAGTGGATGTCAGACTCACTGAATTTCGCTGGCTTCTTGAGGAGCTGAGGGTGTCTCTTTTTGCGCAGGAACTCAAAACCCCGATGCCTGTGAGCGTCAAGCGTCTTGCCAGAGTCTGGGAGTCGATCAGAAGACTTTAGAGAAGATGCGGCAAATTGTGCAAGAAGATGTCAATGCAAACCGAAACGGTGGGATTAAAGAGACAGGCAAAAATTGTAAAACCGTCAAAAAGTCCTCTAAAAACAATATATAATCCTGCGGTTTTGTTTTTTGACCGTTTGTTTTCATTGTGATTTCCCGCGATCAGACTCAATCGATAGCTTGTGCGCCTTTTGAAACGATGCAGCGCATGTTTTGGATGACTCTTTGCACCCTTGCCTGCATGGTCTCGCTTCTTGGGGCGGGAGCTTGTCAGGCGGCGGGAGCGGCTGTTGCAACGTATACGCCGCGCTCCTTTTCAGTGGCGACGGTTAAGGCGCAGACTGCCAAGGCCCCTGCGGCCAAGCGCAGATTAAGGCGCAATTCTCTTTCGGTGGCCTCGCAGTCGGGGTTGCGCGAAACGCCCGATCCGCTTGCGCTTTCTAGTTCCGTGGCCTACATGATTGATCAGGATACGGGCGAAGTCTATTTTGAAAAAAACGCCTACATCAAGCTTCCCATTGCTTCCGTCACCAAGCTCATGACGGCGTTGGTGATTGCCGAAAGCGAGCTTCCCTTAAAGACCAAGCTCAAGGTGACGCGCGCCGACTATGTCAAAAGCACGGCCGAGAGCAAGTTGAGAAGCGGCATGGTGCTTACCCGCGAGGACGCTTTGCGTGCCGCTCTCATGAGCTCAGACAACAGAGCCGCGCACATGCTTGCGCGCACGTATCCGGGCGGGGTCAAGGTTTTTGTGGAAAAGATGAACGAAACCGCCCGTGAGCTCGGCATGACCGACAGCTTCTTTTCGGATCCCACGGGGCTCTCGAATGAAAACGTTTCCACTGCACACGATCTTGCCATCTTGGCTTCGCGCGTGCACAGCTACCCCGTGCTTGCCAAGGCTTCAACGGGAGCCGTGGCGCTTCTCAATACCGGAGCCTCCAAAGTGCGCCTGATGACCACCAATCGGTTGATTGGCGATCCTCGTTGGAATGTGGGCCTGCAAAAGACGGGCTACACGCGTGCGGCTGGCCGCTGCATGGTCGTGCAAAGCGAATTTGCCGGGCACCGCGTCGTGATGGTGGTGCTCGATTCCGAAACCAACGGCAAGCGTGCCAACGACATGCTCAAGATGCGCCGTTGGCTAGAGGACGAAGTGCGCTTTGAAAGCCAATTTGCCGGCGTTGCGCCCTACGGTCTGATGTAGGCGGGAAGACTGAAATTTTTGCGACAAGAAAAAAGAGTCGTTTTGGGCCTTTGAGCGTGCTGCGTTCGAAGGCTTTTTTGTCTGACGAGCTTGAAGAACCGTCGATGCCAGTGCGCAAGGAAAGTCAGAAGAAATGCGCGGCTTTTGTGCCGCAAGAGGATCAGAGAGGCTTGCGGGCATTTTCTGCGCTCTATAATGGTTTGAAAGCATCTGGCTGCAGGCGTTTGGAGTGCCCTTTTGCCGCTTGAAAGGCTTTTTTCAAAAAGCGGTGCGCGCGGTTGTGTGTGAAGAGGCCGTCTGCAGCATTTTCGAGGAGAAATTGCATGAAAACCATCGGCATTGTCGCGGGACACCATCAAGAGGATGCCTTAAAGCTTAAGGCTGCCATTCTCAAGCAGGATGCGGGCGTCGAGATCATGATTGACGACGGCGAATTCAAAATCGATGAGGCTTTCAAGAAGGCCGACTGCAAGATCAACAACTTCAACGCCGTTGAGCGCCTCCGTGCGCGCGGCGCGCAGGTGATCGGCTTTAGCTGCGGCTGTCCGCACGCGTTTTTCTCTGAACTGCAGACGGAGACGACTACGCGGCTTGTTGATCCGTGTGATGAAGCGGGCACGCGGCTTGATGCCGCGCAGTATGCCGCAAAAATTCTTGCTGCTGACGTCAAGCCCTTGCCCAAGCCTTTTAAGGTGGGGCTCGTGGGCGGCCTGGGCCCGGCCGCAACCGTTGACCTCTACGACAAGATCACGCGCGCGTGGCCAGCCAAGAACGACCAGGAGCACTTCAAGGTGGTGGTCGAGCAAAATCCTCAGACGCCCGATCGCACCAAGGCGCTTTTAGAAGGCGGCACCGATCCGACGCTGGCGCTTTATCACGGCGCCAAGCGTCTGCAGGAAGACGGCTGCGACTACATCATTATTCCCTGCAACACGGCCCACGCATTTGTGCCCTTTATGGAAAGGCACCTTGATGTGCCCTTCATCAACATGCAGCAAACGACGATGGACGAGATCAAGGAGAAGTTTGGCCAGAAGGCGCGCATTGGACTTCTTGCCACGACCGGCACCGTGCGCTCCGGACTTTACGGCGAAAAGGCCAAGGCCATGGGGCTGCCGCTTTTTGTGCCCGATGAAAAGCACCAGGCGCTTGTGATGTCGGCCATTTACGGGCCGCAGGGCGTAAAGGCTGGATTTACGACCGGAATATGCCGCGAGGAGCTCCTTGAGGCCGCCAAGTACATGGTGCAGACCCATGACTGCAACGTGCTGATTTTGGGCTGCACCGAGCTGCCTTTGATTGTTGATGAGGGAGATGCCGAGGTCGGCGGCCGCACGGTCTTTTTCATTGATCCGACTTCAGCGCTTGCCCGTCGCGTCTGTCAGGTGGCACGCAAGACGATTGATGAGCGCGGAGTGATTTAGTCCGTTTTGCTGACCTAAGAGCGATTGCCCTGCCGCTTTTTAGGATGTGCAGGGCATTTTTAACCCGGAAAGCAAGATGCGCAGCACAGCAAAAGCGCGCGGCAAGCGGCAACTTTTGGTGCGAGCGCACCAAAGTTGTGCACGGCACTTTACAATAACGCCATCGTTGGCCGCCGGAGTATGCCGCCGGCCGCATTTTCCGTGCTTTGTTTGATTCTGGCACGGGATTTGCTTGAGAAAACGACGAAAGCGTTGTGCAAAATTGCCGGGCCGGCGACGCGAGTCGGCGGGCGCGGCTTTTGATGCAGACGCTTGGACCGCTTACATATTGAAAGGCTCAAGGAGAATGCATCATGACGTCGCCTGCTGACGTACTGCAAATGGTCAAAGACAACGATGTCAAATTCATTGACTATCGTCTTACCGATACCCGCGGCAAGGAACAGCACCTGTCCGTGCCCGCTCATCAGCTCACCGAAGATACGTTTGAAGACGGTCAGCCCTTTGACGGTTCGTCCATGGCCGGCTGGAAGGGCATTGAAGCAAGCGACATGATTCTCTTGCCCGATCCCGAAACCGCGCACATGGATCCGTTTAGAGAACAAAATACGTTGGTGCTCACGTGCGACGTGCTCGAGCCCGATACGGGCAAGGGCTACAGCCGCGATCCGCGCTCGATTGCACGCCGTGCGGAAAATTATTTAAAGAGCACCGGCATCGGCGATCAGGCTTTCTTTGGGCCCGAGCCGGAATTCTTTATTTTTGACGGCGTTACCTACGCCAACGATCCCAACTATACGTTTTTTAAGATTTTCTCTGAAGAAGGTCCCTGGGCAAGCCGCATTGAGTACGAAGGCGGCAATTTGGGGCACCGTGCTGAATTCAAGGGCGGCTATTTTCCGGTTCCTCCCGTGGATACGCTCACGGAAATTCGCGCCGAGATGGTGACGCTTCTTGAGCAGCAGGGCGTGCCCTGCGAGGTGCACCACCACGAGGTGGGCGCAGCGGGCCAGTGCGAGATCGGCACGCGCTTTTCGACGCTTGTGCAGCGCGCCGACTGGCTGCAGATTATGAAGTACACGATCTGGAACGTTGCCGCCGCTTACGGCAAGACGGCGACCTTTATGCCCAAGCCCATGTTCGGCGACAACGGCTCGGGCATGCACGTTCACCAGTCGATCTGGAAGGATGGCGAAAACCTCTTTGCCGGCAACGGCTACGCGGGGCTTTCGGAATTGGCGCTCTACTACATCGGGGGCGTGATCAAGCACGCTCGTGCGCTCAACGCCATCACGAATCCGACGACGAATTCCTACAAGCGTTTGGTGCCTGGCTTTGAAGCGCCTGTGAAGCTTGCCTATTCGGCTCGCAATCGTTCGGCTTCGTTGCGCATTCCGCACGTCTCAAGCCCCAAGGCTCGCCGTGTTGAAGTGCGCTTCCCCGATCCTTTGGCCAATCCCTATCTGGCCTTCTCGGCCATGCTGATGGCTGGCCTTGACGGCATCCAGAACAAGATCCACCCGGGCGAACCGGCCGACAAGAATCTCTACGATCTGCCTCCGGAGGAAAACGCCAAGATCCCGACGGTGTGCTCGGAGCTCTCACAGGCTCTGGAGTATCTCGACAAGGATCGCGAGTTCCTCACCCGCGGCGGAGTCTTCTCCGACGATATGATCGACAGCTACCTCGCTCTCAAGGAGCAGGAAGTCACGCGCTATCGCTGCGCCGTGCATCCTGTCGAGTACGAGATGTATTTTGCGGGCTAAGGCTCGAGATCATCTTTTTTGGCCGCTGCCCTGATTTTCCTGTAAAGCAGGGCAGTGCCCGGCCGACGGCTTCTGCGTGCAATCAAACCGGTCCGAGCACGCAGAGGCTTTTGCGAAATTTTCTCCATTGACAAGAAAAAAAGCGGCAACAGATGCCTCGCAGCGCGACCAACAATTTTTATGCCCACCTGCAGACAGCGGCTGATTTTTTAAGCACAAGCATTCTTGTGCTTGATCGTTTTGCTCGGATTTGCTGGTGCAACAGCGCTGCCGAGTCGCTTTTAGGGTGCTCCAGAAGAAGTCTTAAAGGAACCGATGCCGGACTTTTCATGCCGCAGGTCCGGCAATGGGTGGAGAAGTTTTCGCAAAAGGATGCCAAATATTCGCCCTACAGTGCGGTAGCCGAGCTTGCGCGGCCGATGGCTGAGCCCGAGCCTGTGCACGCGAGCATCTCTCAGATCGCCGGCAGCGACGGCTTGCTGCTTTTGGAAATTGCTGAAGTTGAAAAGGCCATGAAGCTTGCTCGTCAGGAGCAGGAGGCCGGAATGAGCGACGCTACCCGGGCGCTTTTGCGCAATCTTGCGCATGAAGTAAAAAATCCTCTGGGAGGCATTCGCGGAGCCGCGCAGCTTTTGGAGTCGGAGCTCTCAAGCCCCGAGCAGCGCGAATATACAGAGGTCATCATTGCCGAAGCAGATCGATTGCAGGCGCTTGTTGACCGTTTGCTGATCCCGTATCGAAAAGAGCGGCACGTTGATGAAGTCAATCTTCATGAGGTGCTCGAGCGCGTGCGCAATCTGGTGCTTGCCGAATTTCCTCAGGGACTCAAAATTGAGCGCGACTACGACGTCTCCGTTCCCCCCGTCAAGGGCGATCGCGAGCAGCTTGTGCAGATTTTTCTCAATCTTTTAAGAAACGCCGCTCAGGCAACAAGCAGACTCAGACTAGAGGATCGCGCGGAAATTCTTCTGCGTACGCGCGTTGCCAGACAGTGCGTTATACAAAGAAAACGCTACAAGCTTGCGCTCAACGTGCATGTGATTGACAACGGTCCCGGAATTGATGAAGCGATGAAGGAAAAGATTTTTTATCCCTTGGTAACCGGCAGAGACGGCGGCACGGGGCTGGGGCTTTCAATCGTGCAGACCTATGTCGAGCAGCACGCGGGCAGCATTGAGGTCGAAAGCCATCCGGGACGCACCGACTTCAGCATTTTGTTTCCTTTGAGCAATCCGCTCTAAGTCCGGGCCATTTGCAAAGGAGAGATGAACTTGAAAAAGATCTGGGTTGTCGATGACGATCGCTCCATTCGCTGGGTTTTGGAAAAAGCGCTCGCGCGCGCTCAGATGCCCTGCCGGCTTTTTGAGTCTGCCGAAGATGTGGTTAAGGCCCTTGAGACGGACGCGCCGGCCGTTCTTTTGAGCGACATTCGCATGCATGACATGAGCGGCGTGGATTTGCTTGCTCATGTGAAAGGCACGCACCCCGAAGTGCCGGTGATCATCATGACGGCTTTCAGCGACCTTGACAGCGCTGTGAGCGCGTTTCAGGGTGGGGCTTATGAATATTTGGCAAAGCCCTTTGACATCAATCGGGCTATTGAATTGCTGCGCCGCGCTTGCGAGGAAAGTTATGCAAAAGAGTCCGATGAAAAGCCTTCCGGAGATGATGAGAGCGTCCCGGAGATCATCGGCCATTCGCGAGCCATGCAGGAAGTCTTTCGTGCAATCGGCCGCTTGGCGCACAGCAATGTGACGGTGCTTTTGACGGGCGAGTCGGGCACAGGCAAAGAGGTTGTGGCGCGAGCCTTGCACAGACATAGCCTAAGGCGCAGCGCCCCCTTTATTGCCATCAACACGGCAGCAATTCCCCGAGAGCTTTTGGAGAGCGAACTTTTTGGCCACGAACGAGGTGCCTTTACTGGGGCAAGCCAGATGCAGTACGGGCGATTCGAGCAGGCCAAGGGCGGCACGCTTTTTCTCGATGAAATCGGCGACATGCCTATGGATTTGCAAACGAGGCTGCTTCGGGTGCTCAGCGACGGGTGCTTTTATCGCGTGGGCGGACGGCAGTCGATCAGAGCTGATGTTCGGGTGATCGCCGCAACCAATCAAAATCTTGAGGAGCGCGTCAAAGAGGGCCTTTTTCGAGAGGATCTCTACCATAGACTCAATGTGATTCACCTGCAGCTGCCGCCCTTGAGGGAGCGTCCGGAAGATGTGGAGTCTTTGGCGGAATATTTCTTAACCAATGCCGCAAGAAGCCTTCAGACCGAAAGAAAAAAGCTCACGAGCGAGGCGCTTGACTTCATTCGGCGCTTTCCCTTTCCCGGCAATGTGAGGCAGTTGGAAAACCTCTGCAACTGGCTTACCGTCATGGCGCCGGCGCAGATGATTCATGTTGACGATTTGCCCTATGAGTTTCGCGCTGCAGCGGGCTGCGCGTCTTTGACTGGCGAAGAGGCTGCTGCGGCCGGCCGCAAAGAGGATTGGAAGGCGCTGCTGCGAGAGGCTGTGGTGAATAAGCTCGAAGAAGGCCAGCCCAATGTGATGGATGCTTTCGCGCGTCAGTTTGAGGAGGTTCTCTATCGCGCGGCGCTTGACTTTACGCACGGCCGACGGGTTGAAGCCGCCTACAAGCTTGGAGTTGGGCGCAATACATTGACGCGCAAGGTTCAGGAACTGGGCATTTCTGGGGCAAAGTAAGACGAATCAAACTTTAGGAAATTAAGGCTGAAAAAAGCGATGTCCAAAGTCCGCAGCGCAAATAACGCCGGACTCAAAGACATCGCTTTTGCCCGTGTATTCCTAAGGCTCAGTCTTGGCAAAGATTTCTCGAAATGGCCTGCACGGCGTTTTTTAGGTGCTTGACCCATTCAGGCTTATGCTGCATGTCGCTCGAAGAGATGATCGTGAGCGCAGCAACGGCTTTGCCGGTTTTGTCGCGAATGGCCGCGCCGATGCACTGAATGCCCATTTCGAGCTCCTCGCGATCTTCGGCCCAACCGAGTTCTTTGACGCGGTTGAGTTCCAAAATGAGCTTTTCAGCCGTTGTGATCGAGTGCGGCGTGCGAGGCGCAAGTCCCGTGCGCGCGATGTAAGAGGAAACTTCCTGCGGCGTGCAGTCGCACAAAAAGAGCTTGCCGCCGCTTGTGCAGTGCAGCGGCGCCATGGCGCCGATCTGACGGGCAAGGCGCACGCCTGTTTCGGGAGCGTAGACGTGCTCGATGTACATGACGTGATCGTCGCGTCTTGTGGAGAGGTTGATGGTCTGTCCGGTCTGCTCATGCAGGCGCTGCATGGCGGAAATGGCCTTTTCGCGAATTTCAAGACGTCCGCGCACGAGACTGCCGAGTTCCATGAAAGTGAGTCCAAGACGCCATCCTCCGGCCTCGTCACGTTCGACGAAGCCGTCTTCGGCGAGATTCCACAGCAATCGGTGAGCCGTTGACATATGAATGTCGGTGGCGGCGGCAATTTCATGCATCGTGTACGGATCGCGGCGTGAGGCAAGAAGAAAAAGAATCTTGCGCACGCGTTCGAGAACTTGAACTTGCTTGAGTTTATCTTTTGCAACCATACGATTTAGTGCGTTAGTGTCTGGTTAAAGAATTGTTATTGTTGTGTTGCTTGCTGCATTTTTTGCGACGCTTGCGGTTGGCTGCCGTCGGGCTCTTTAAGGTTTCGGGCAACGATTTCGGCAATGTCGCTGATGCTTAAGGCTGTTTGAGCGGAATTTTGCTGCGCCTGAGCGCTTGTGAGCATCGTCAGACAGTGCGGGCATTCAACTGCAAGCTGGCCGCCGCCGGCGGCTTTGAGCTCATCGAAGCGAATGGCGTTGATGCGAGCCGGACGGTCCATAAAGATCTGTGCGCCTCCTGCGCCGCAGCAGGTGGCGCGGCACCCTTTTTCATGTGCTTCGGCAATCGAAGAGCAAGCTTGGATCAGGATGCGGCGCGGGGTCTTTTCGATGTCGTTGTAGCGAGCCAGGTAGCAGGCATCGTGCAGCGTTACGCTTGCCTCCTTGGCTTCTTTGAGCGAGATTTTCTTTTCGTCAAGAAGTTTGGCGATGAAATCCACGTGGTTTTCCACGGGCCAAGAGCCGTTTTCAAACTGAGGATATTCGTTTTTGAGCGTGTTGAAGCAGTGCGGACACGCCGTAAGTATGCGCTTGAAGCTGTAGCGGTTGATGTTTTCAATATTTTCAGCCGCAGCCGTCTGAAAGAGGTACTCTTCGCCGGCTCTGCGCGCGAATTCTGCGTGGCATCGTTCCTCGGCCATGACGGCAAAGCGAATGCCGGCAGCTTTGAGAATTTTGACCATGGCGCGCGCAATTTTTTGTGCGCGCCGATCATAGCTCGCCGAACAACCGACCCAATAAAGGACATCGTACGCAACGCCGGGCTTGGCCGTTTCTACGTCAAGATCTTTGCACCAGGCCAGGCGGCTGCCGGGATCCATGCCCCAGGGGTTGCCGACGGTGGCGGTGTTTTCAAGAGCTGTGGCGAGTCCCTCGGGAAATTCTCCCATTTCAAGCGCCAGGTGTCTGCGCATGGAGACGATCATGTCGGGGATGGGAATTTCGGCAGGGCAGACTTTGGCGCAGGCGCCGCACGTGGTGCAGCTCCAGAGCGCGTCTTTGGAAACGACGCCGTCAATGAGCGTCTTGTCTGCATCGGCGCCGCGCATGCGTGCCTGCAGCGAAAGAACAAGATTCTTGGGGTCAAGAGGCGTTGCGGCCTTCACTGCCGGACATACGCTGCGGCAGCGGCCGCATTCGGTGCAGCCGTCAAGGCGCAGGCGATCAAGGCGCGTAAATTGATCGAACTTTGAAATGCCGAAAGACTCCTGTTCTTCGATGTCGTCAATTTTCTTAATGGCGCCTGTCGGGGCAGGCTTATGATGAAAAATAGACGTTGGAGTCTTGAAAATGTGGCCGTAGTAGGTAAGCGGAATGGCGCCAATGAAAACCAGTGCCGACAGACCGTGGATGACCCAGACGAAGACATGAATCGTCTGAAGTTGGTCGCTTGAGATGCCGGCAAAAATCTGAGCGATAGCCGAGCCTACGAAGCTAAAGTGCGCCCAGGCCGGTTGCTGCACGGCCAGACGAAGCGCTTCCAGAACAAAGCCAGAGATGATGATGAAGGCAAGGCTGCCGAGTATGCAGGCAAAGCGCGAATTGCCTTCAACGCGCACGTCGTGTGCACCGAAGCGCCGCCAAGCTGCAAAGGCAAGAGCGATCAGAGCAAAAAGACCGGCCGCGTCAAGAATGAGCTTATAGACAAGATAAAAAGAGCCCTTCAGAATGCGCGTGCCGAAAACGAGGTGCGCAACGTCCCAATCGAGCGTGGCAACTGCTGTACCCCAAAAAAGAAACAGAAAGCCCCAAAACAGCCAAAAGTGCATCCAGCCCAAACCGTCTTCGCGAATGCGCGGCTGCCAAAAGACTTCTTTAATCATGTGCTTGGTGCGGGCGGCGGCGTCGGGAAAGACATCCGGGTTGGGGGCTTTGCCGCGGCGAAGGCGAACTGAGCGGATGATGCCGGCGATGCAGACGATTAGCGCGGCAAGACCAATGATGTAGACGCCGACTTCTGCCCACAGCGGGACGTTCCAGAATGCCGGTCGTACGGGAATGATGTCTTGCATAAAAAACTAGAGAAAAACAGGCGATTGTTATAGTTGTTGGAGAGAAAAATTTCACAGTATGAAATTTCTGCCCTTTGCGAGAATGCAACGATAGCGCAAAAATTTCCTTCCGTCAGGGACTTGAATGTCGCAGTGTAGGAAAATTTGTGCAATGCACCGTGTAAACCCCGAGAAAGATGTGGCGTCAGAGGAACGGCTGTAAGATTTTGGCCGTTCATTGCCTCTCGAACGGAACCAGCATCTTTATTGACTTTGCTCTGAACAAGAACCTCGCCAGGCGGCAATGGCGTTGACGCACTCGGTGATGAGCGCCGGTCCTTTGAAGACAAAGCCTGAGAAGAGTTCAACAAGACTGGCGCCAGCCTGAATTTTTTCAAGTGCATCGGCCGCAGAGAAAATACCCCCGCAGGCGATAATGGGAATTGAGCCCGCTAGGTGTTCGGAGAGCAGAGAAACTGTCTGCGTGGAGCGCTCGCCGAGCGTCGATCCTGAAATGAAAAGCTGCCGATGACCCGGTGCCTTCTTATCAATGAGCATTGGACCGCAGCAGATGATGCCGTCGATGCCTGATTCTGAGCAGATGTCAGCGCAGGCAAGCAATTCGTCTTTTGTGAGGTCTGCTGAAATCTTGAGTGCGAGCGGTCGAGGCGAACGGTTGTTTTGTTCGGCAAGCCGATGGCGTTCTGCAGATAGGGCGATCAGAATTTCTCTTAGAGCCGAGCGGTCTTTAAAACAATTCAGGGGATCGGCAGACTCGGTGGAAAAAAGATTTAAGGCAAAGTAGTCGGCCCGGGCATAAAAAAGCCTCAATAAGCCTAAGAGATCGTCAAGGACGCTTTGTTGGGAATGATTGGCATTGGGCGCAATATTGACGCCCGTGATGCCGCCGCGCAAATAAAATGCGTCTGCGCTTTTGAGCCGCTGCAAAGCTTCATGGGCTCCGAGGCTGCCCAGGGCCAAGGAGTGCTCAATCGTCTGAGCGCAAGAGCAGCGCCTGCAAATAGCGTTTGGTGAAGCGGCATAGGGCAAAGGCGTGATGCTTCCAGCTTCGACGAATCCAAACCCCAGAGCTCCGAAGCTGCTGATTTCGTCGCCGTTTCGATCAAGCCCCGCGGCAAGCCCAACGGCGTTCGGAAAGCGCAGCCCCATTACACGAACGGGATCCTCATCGGGCAACGGAGTAATTTTTTCATGACAGCCAAACGTCGTGAACCATTCGATGTTGCGCATCATCAGCCGATGAGCAACTGCGGGATCAAGCTTGTCTAAAATTGTTTTGGCAAAGTCGTAGAGCATGGGCGAAAGCGCAAATGTAAAACACGTGATAAGCCTGCCGGAAAACGCTGAGGTTGAGGAGACATTGCCTTAGTGCAGTTTCCTAGGCTTGTTAATGAGGCCATTGTAGCGGGCAGCGGCAGTGCGATTGACCGAAAAAAAACAGCATGAGAAAATTTTTTTGCCCAGGCTCTTGACAAGTTAAAAATTTCTCTTAAAATGCGCAGTCTGACCGAGAGATCGGGCAGATAAAAACGGATCGCGGGGTGGAGCAGTCCGGTAGCTCGTCGGGCTCATAACCCGAAGGTCGGAGGTTCAAATCCTCCCTCCGCAACCACTGATTAAAACAGGTTCCGCAAGGAACCTTTTTTAATGAGAGCCTCCGTTCTCGAAAAGTCAGTCGAAAAAAAAGTTTCGGCAGGACTTGCAAAAGGAAAAGAACTTCTGTATAGTTCGCATCCTTGTCGCCGACGAGGCGACGAAAAAGCTCTTTAAAAACTTGAAAACGAACCGATAAGTGTGGGCGTCGAGATAGACGATTCCAAAAGGACTCGAAAAAATA
>CALXKM010000022.1 GCA_944388865.1 uncultured Duodenibacillus sp.
TACAGCTGTAATACTTTTTGGCGCATAGACCGATTCACAAAATCGCGCATCTCTCGTATCAAAAACTAATTTCGGGGGTGTCAATTTTTAGCGCACTACCTGTGTCAATCGATCGCGCTACCTGACAAGAAATCCTGCCGCTTAAATATGAAGATCTCGTCGCAGTGAGAAACTGCACGACCGACGACGGTCTTTTTGACGGTAAAGCTCGTCTCTGGGCAAAGAAAAGCGGCAAATGGGGGTTCGTCGATTCCACCGGCAAAGTACTGCTTCCATACTGCTTTACCGAACCCTCCGACTGCAGTGCCTACAACGATCTGACGCCTGTGGTTTTGTACAGATATCCGACGTCTCACAGAATCATTGAGGACATCATCGACGTCAAGACCGCTGCTTCCTTCCTGGATCATTTCCATGGAAACAAAAATATCCGAAGCCTGACCGCGTTGAGTTTGATTCTGCATGGCCTGATCAAAAACGGCGATGAGCTCCTGAGGCAATTCGACACGCTCGACATCGGCAACGGCCCGCACCAAGCGGTTCTCAAACGAGAGAAGCTGACGGCTCGGGAATTAAGATTCCTGAGCCAGGTTTCGCCGCAAGGAGGATTCGGGTTTTTCTCGATACTCCAGGTTTACTGGATGAATCGTCCACTGGGCTTTCTCAACATCGGCAGCGACACGAACTTGGTTCGACTGGAGGTCGAGCGAAAATAACGGCTCTAGAGTTTGAGGGGAGGCGCCGCCTCCCCTCATCCGTCACGACATACAGGGCGCGCAATTCGCAAGGATGCAAGTAGCCTCCGTGAGCAAATCTGATTGCGTGATCTTGACCTTTGATCAAGCGCTTTCGCGGCATATCCTACTTCGTTATTCCACGATTGCTAGACAGTGCCGAAAGCTCGGCGGGTAGCTAACAAACCATACTCAGCATGTAACTCCGCACCCTTCAAAACTCTGCAGTACTTTTTGACGCCTCGGTTGCGGTATAAACTCATGCTAGTTGATGAGCTTTCAGATGCCCGATTTGCGGAAATTTTAACCAGCCCGACACGCTGAGTCCCTTGGGAACTACATATCAATTCTCAAACTTTGGTTTCTAAAAACATTTCTCCAATCAAATTCAAGCCTGCAGCTTAATCAAATACCCTCTGATTCCTTCGAATCAAAATCATTCCCACCAGCAACAGCACGCACTCCATTACAAAAGCACCAGGAAGCGAAATCAAAGACGACACGGCACCGATGAGCGCTGGTCCCGCGAGCAAGCCCCCGTAGCCCACCGTCGTCACCACCGTAATCGTTCTCACGCTGTCCATGCCGGATGTTCTCGAAGCCGCTGAAATCAAAATCGGCGCAACGTTGGCAATGCCAAGCCCCATCACGAAAAGTGCGGCAAAGGATGCATATGCATAGGGAGCAAGCACCAGGACCAAAAGTGAAGCAAGCATCATCCCTACCCCGCTCATGAGCATCGCAATGGGGCCAAAGCGCATTGTGAGCTTGTCTCCGGCCACGCGCGAGATCGCCATGGCAATCACAAAAAGCGTGTAGCCCGCAGCACTAGCTTCCTGCGGCACGCCCGCGTAGTCACGCAGGTAAATGGCGCTCCAATCGAGCATGCTTCCTTCGGTTAAGAAAATGACGGCGCAAAGCACTGAGAGAATGACGACGGGCTTTGAGATGCGAAAAGTCCCGTCAGATGCTTTTTCCTTTTTGGAGTCTAGCTTTGTGTTTTCGATTTTTCGCAAAAGCGCAACAAGCACAAAGGCAAGCACTGCCATCAAAAGGCCCACGGCTTCAACAGGCGCTGCTCCCATCACAAAAAGCGTCGTCAAGGCCGCGGCCGACACAACTTCTCCAATTGAATAGGCAGCATGAAGCCCGCTCATCAATCGACCTTTGTGCTTATTTTCAAGATGCGTTCCGTAGATGTTGACGCTCACCTCCAAACAGCCAAGCGATACGCCATAGGCCAATAAAAGCACGCACTCGGCTGCAAAGCCCGGAGCTACGGCCAGAAGAACCAAAAGCAGGCAAGAGATAAGTCCCGAGGCGCCGATGGCATTTCGAGCGCCCATTTTCTGCGTCAGAGCGCCGGCAAGCGGCATACCAAAAAAAGATCCCACGCCAAGACCGAGCAGCAAAAATCCAAGCACATACGGCTCAAGCTGCAGCTTTGACTGTACGAAAGGAATAAGAGGAGCCCAGGAGGCTACCGTAAAGCCGCCCGTAAAAAAGCCGATGCGTGCGGCCCAAAGTTCAAATTTGCCAACGCCCGTTTGTTCTAGAGAAGCCGAAGCTGCCAAACTGCCCGAGCAAGCTTCTCCCATCGGACGGCCAAGATCGAGCGCGCCGACGGCGCTCATTGGTTTTTGATTTTGTTTTTTTGGCGACATAAATGCCTTTTAATGAGTTTCGCTGCTTTTATTTTGTCATCAACTATATGGATAAGCGAGTTAGAATCCATCAATATATTGATGAATAGCGAAATCCATGAACTTGAGCATTGATGAACTGCGCTCCTTTGCGGCTGCAGCGCAAACGGGATCTTTTTCAGCCGCCGCCAGAAAACTCAAGCGCGCCCAGTCGGTTGTGTCGGTGCATATCGCTGGTCTCGAAGCTGAGCTCGGCTATAAGCTCTTTGAGAGAACGCCCAAGCCCGTCCTCACGCCGCGGGGACTGGAACTTCTTTCTGCTGTCAAGCGCGTGATCGCCGAAGCCGACCGTCTGCAGACGAGAGCGCTTGCGCTTGCTGCCAGCGAAACGCCCTCTTTATACATGGGCATTGACTCAGCGCTTGAAGCGCCCGTCATGATCGACTGGCTCAGACTCTTTGCCCAGCGCTTTCCCGCCGTAAGGCTTCAGGTCGAAAACATCACGGGCTCCGAAGCGCAGTGGTTTTTTGCCAAAGCCGGCATGAATCTTGCGCTTGTGTTTGACTCGGGCCCTACGTTGGAAAGCAGCGAGCGCGTGCTGGGGCGCTCGCCCTTGGCAATCGTCGCCGCTAAAACGCATCCTCTTGCGGCCATAGATCGACCTACGGTTGATGATCTGCGCCGGCATCGACAAATCGTCGTCTACGCCAGCGCTCCCGAGTCAGCCTCTGTTCAGACGGTCAGCACCGATCACTGGGAAGTCGACAGCGGCCTTTGGGCGCTGGGACTTGCAGCCAAAGGCATGGGCTGGGCCATTTTGCCCAAATTCCTGCTTTTGACGCACTCGCAGTACAAAAATTCCGTCGTCTCCATTGAGGCGCCCTTTGCTCTTGAATCGCAGCGCCTGGTGCTCAGATGCAAAGCCGGCGAAGTCGGCGACGACATTCTGGATTGGTGGACGCTCACCATCAATCGATTCAAAAACAAAATGGGACTTGAAAGCTGATTGACTTGAAGCGTTGGCTGACTTCGCCATCGTTTGATTTTTTTGGAAAAAATTCGACATAGTGGAGCCAACGGTTATATTCTGCCCAATAGCTTTTCGTCATCACCACGTTTTTCAGACGTCTTCAGGATAGTCATGCGCGCATCGCCAAAACTCTCGCTTCTTTCCGCGGCTCTTTTCTGCACCTTTGCCGCTTCGCCCGCAAGCAGCGCCTTGCCCAATGCCTTTGACGCCAGAGACTTAGGCATCGTCTCTGCGGTCGACGATCAAGGCCTCTATCCCGTCTGCTGGAGCTTTTCATTTTTTGACGCGTACGAAGCAAACTGGCGCAAGCAGTTTTTGGATGCAGGCCTAAAGGCGCCTGAGATCAACTTTTCTGAACGATATTTGGTGTGGCTTACAGCTGCCGTACCCACCCAAGAAGAAAAGCAGCACACGCCTTACGCGATTTTGCCCGACGGAGGCTCGCACGAAGAATGGATCAGCGACGATCTTTGGGAAACCTACGCACACCCGGGCAACTTCGTTTTTGCAACGTCAACTGCCCTTCAATCGGGCATCGTCAACGAAGTTCCCGGCACGCAGACCGCATACAACCCGGGCTATCCCTACAACGACCCATCCGAGATGGGGCCAATTGAAAAGTATGAGGAAAAAGCAGGCGACATCCACGACGTCTTCTACTTTTACAGAACCCCGGACAACCGCCAAGAGTTCATCAACAACATCAAAAAGCTTATTGTCGACAACGGCATCTCTTCCATTCACGTCAACGGCAGCGATGAGGTCGATCAGTGGATTTCGGAGTCTGCAGAGCTTTGCACTGACTCGACGGCCACTAATCACATCGTCACGCTCGTGGGCTGGGATGACGACTACGTTTTTGAAAGTTTGACCGACGAAAACGGCAATCCTCGCAAAGGGGCCTTCATTTTGCAAAACACCTGGGGAGAAGGCTACGGAAAAGACGGCTACTACTATTTGTCCTACGACAGCGCCGACTTCGATTTCGCCAACTCAACCCGCGCCGAACTTGATGCGGGCCGCTACACGACGCTTCAGACGAATTCGCCTCTCATGTACAACGCCCAATACCATCCGCAGCGCTCAGAGGTGCTGACGGCTTCGGCTTATCGCTCAAACGCAAACCAAATGCTGCGAGCGGTCACCTTCTGGTCGCCAGAAACCAGCACCCGCTATGAAATCACCATTCGTGCTGCAGAGCGCCCGGGCGAAGGTCGCGTTCTTTATACTCAAAGCGGAGAATTCGGCAAGGACGGCTCGCTTGCCTACCCAGGCATTCGCACGGTGGATTTAAACGAATTCGTATTTCTGCCCGAAGGCGAGCCCTATACGGTCGAAATCAAAACCATTGCTTCTGAAGAAGAACAATTTGTCTCCTTCACCCATACGACCTTGTGGTCGACAACTCCCGTCGCTGCGGCCCCAAGCTGGGTTTTTGAAAATGGCCGCTGGGTGGATATGGCTACCCTTTCTGGCGATCCGACAGCCGTCATTGAAATGTATGCGCGAGGCAAAAATTCCGACGAGCCGATGGGCATGGACTTTACCGTAACCTCGCTCAACGACAACGGGCTAGGAGGCAGCACCATCGACCTCGGCAAAAAAGACGAAAACTACCAAACCGACGCCCTGCTCCCCGATCGAAAGACGCTCTCAAACATGACGGTCAACCTCGAGAGCGGCCGCACGGATTCAATCTATGGCGGCACGATCACAGGCGAAGGCAGCCTCACAAAGACCGGCACGGGTTTTTTGATTCTCACCGGCAGCAGCGACTACTCTGGCAGCACGCGCGTTGAAGCAGGCGAACTTTCCGTTGAAGGAAGTCTTGAAAACACAAGCAGTGTGGTGGTCGAAGAAAAAGGCACCCTTTCGGGCTCGGGCACAATCAAAAGCAATGTTTCCAACAGCGGCACCGTTCGTCCTGGGCAGCACGCTGCGGCAAGTCTCCTTGACCTCATCAATGAAGAAACTTCTGCTGCCTCAATGGCAAAAAGCTCAGCAAAGAGTGCGCCTTACCGTTTGCTCACGATTGATGGACCCTACTCGCAGTCGGCTCAGGGCACGCTTGAAATCAGCTTTGCCCAAGACGGCTCGCACGGCGTGCTTAAAGCCGACAGCATCAAAGAACTTGAGGGTTCGATCGTTTTCACGCCTGAGGCTGCGGGATTTTGGACAAGCGACTCCTCATTTGAGATCTCAAACTTTCTACTGGCAGGGGATACTGCAGTCGGCGAAGAAAACCTCTCAGCCGTTGCCTTTGCCGGCAACGCAAAGTCACCCTCGCTTACGGCTGGCGTTGAGTCTCAAAAAGGCGCCGCACTTGTCACAATTCATCGCAAGCAAAATGCCTATTCGCAGTACGCCGACGACAAAGGCGCAGCTTCTCTAGGCAAGGCTCTTGCTGCCATTTCCGAAGTTCTTCCCTCTCAAGGTGAAGAGGACTTCAAAGGGCTTTTCTCAGCGCTGGACTGGTCTGACATTGAAGGCCGCGACATCGCGCAGGCCCTGCACAGTCTTGGACCGGAAAACTATGACGAGGCCGCTCGCATGAGTCTGCGCCAGCAAAGCGAACTCAATGCCATGCTCGTACATCGTCAGCTTTTAGAAGCACCCGCTGGCAGCGCTTTGCGCGCATCTGACGGCAAAAGCATCTGGGCTGCTCCCTACGGCTCCGTTTCTCGCCAAGACGCCCACGATAGCTTTGATTCGGCCAAGAGCTACGGTTATGGCCTGATGGCAGGCATCAATGCGCACATAGGCAATGGACTGACCACCGGCGTGCATTTCGCGCTTGCCTCTCGCGACACACGCCTATCTGGGCCAAGCGGAGCTCAGGCCGAGACAGACTCAATCTATCTGGGGCTGCACGCCAAATACGCTCCCGACTCTTGGCTTGGCGGCTACCTGCTCGGACAGCTCTCCGTGGGCTATGAAGACGGAAAAATGACCCGTCGCATCCGAGCCGCAGATTATGCGCGCACAGCGCGCTCGGACTGGCACGGCTTGACTGGAAGCGTTCTTGCGGGCGGCGGTTGGGACTGGACGTTTGCAGCTGAGAATTCTTCGATTCACCTGGGTCCCGTGGGCTGGCTGGAACACATGTTTTTGAAGCGCTCGAGTCTGACGGAAGACAATGCAGGCGCAGCCAGCCTTCGCGTTGAGAACGAAACCTACAATGCACTTAGCCTTGCTCTCGGCGCTCATGCTGGCTTCAAGCACAAAATGCTCGACGGATCAGCTTTTGCTGCCGATGTACTTGCCGCCTACAAGCACGATCTCACCGACGGCGACTTTGAGACGAAAGCAGCATTTAGGAAATTTGATAGCACCGGTTTTTCCTCGGACACAGAAACAACCGGGCGCGACGCCTTGCTCATTGAAGCCGGCTTTGGACTTGAGCAAAGCAAAGGACTCAACGCTAAGCTCTCTTTTGGAAGCGAACTCTTTAGAAACGGCTACTATTCGGCCAATTTCAACTTCAATCTGAGCTGGCGCTATTGACGCAGCAGACCTCACGAAAGAATAAGCCGCACGAAAGTCCGCAAAAGACTCATCGTGCGGCCGCATAAAATCTCAAGCAAAAGTAGAAATTGCCGAAGACAACTTTACGGGGTGCCTTGCGCCTCGCGGCAGCCCTCGGCAATCAGGTCTTGATATATCCTGAGATTTTCGTCGTCATAGACGCAGAAGATGATCTTGTCGAATTCAGGATCAATCTCTAGGCACTGAACGGCAATCTGAATGGCCGCCTGAGCGGCGAGCCGCTTGGGATACTGATAAAAACCAGTGGAAATGGAAGAAAAGGCAATGGTCTTGAGGCCGTGCACGCGCGCAATTTCGAGCGACTTGGCATAGGCGCGAATCAAAAGCGCCTCTTCGCCCTCTTCTCCACCGCACCACATCGGCCCCACTGCGTGAATGACGTACCGGCACGGGAGATTGAAGGCCGGCGTCATGCATGCGCCTCCTGCAAAGCAACGCCCTTCTCTTTTGACGTATTCAAAGCAGGCAGCGCGAAGCTGCGGACCAGCTGCGCGGTTGATGGCCTGATCAACAACGCCTCCCTCGGTCATATCTGCTCTGGCAGAGTTGACGATAGCGTCAACCTTGAGCGTGGTGATGTCGGCTTTGACGACTTCGAGTCGTGCACGGATGTTTTCTTTTATGGGAAGCATCGTGAAAATTTTCCTCAATCTCGGGCGGCGCTGCGAAGTTCCTGCGCGCGCCAGCCGCAGACAATCATCGCCGCAAAGTATGTCACAGCCGCGCCGACAATAACACCGGCCACAAGGAGTAATCGTTTCATCCAATCCTGCTGCATTTCACTCCAGCAAAGATCGGCCTGAATGTAAATCAAAAACCCAGCCATCACCGCCGTGCAGACAACCACGCGCAGCATGTAGACAAGCCAGCCGCCTTCTGGCTTGTACCAGCCGCGGCGGCGCAAAATCACAAACAAAACCAAAGCATTAAAGCACGCCCCCACGGCCACCGACAACGCAAGCCCGGCGTGCGCAAAAGCAGGCACCGTGATGAAGTTGCAGCTTTGCACAACAACAAGCGAAGCGATGGCCGACTTCACAGGCGTTTTGATGTCTTTTCTGGCGTAAAACGCGGGCGCGACGATCTTGACCGCAATGAGTCCCAAAAGACCCACGGCATAGCCCTGCATGGCAAGCGCAGTCTGCGCAACATCAGAAGCCAGAAAGTTCACGCCCTGATAGAGCACCGCAGTCAACGCCTCGCTTGCAAAGGCAAGCCCCGCCGAAGCCGGCAGCGCAATCAAAAAGACGATTTTGAGGCTGCGGTCCAAAAGCGTGTTGTAGCGCTCCATCTGTCCCAGATTAAAAGCCGTTGAAAGCCCCGGCAGCAGCACCGTTCCCAACGCCACGCCCAATAGCGCCGTCGGAAACTCCATCAGGCGGTCGGCGTAATTGAGCCACGTCACTGCGCCCTTGTCGAGATGCGAAGCGATGTTGGTGTTGATAACGATTGACAAAGGCGCAACCGAGACGCCCACCACCGCTGGCACCATGAGCTTTAAAACCTGCCGCACGCCGTCGTGCCTAAAGGCCTTCAAAGGGTTTGTAAAGTGCGGCATCAAGCCCTTTTTCTTCAAAGCCCAAAACTGCATCGAAAGCTGCAGGACGCCGCCGACAATCACAGCCATCGCCAAAGCCTTCACCGGTTCTTCAAACCAGTCGATGCAAAAGAGCGTGCAGGCAATAAAGCTCACGTTCAAGAGCACGGGCGTAAAGGCCGGCACCGCAAAATGCTTCCAAGTATTGAGCACGGCCGCTCCCATGGCAACCATGCTCATGAAGATGATGTAGGGAAACATCCAGCGCGTGAGTTCGCTTGCAAGCGCAAAGGTCTGCGGCGCATCCGAAAAGCCGGAGGCAATGCAGTAGACAATGACCGGTGCAGCTGCAACGCCGGCAATTGTGGTGAGAAACACGGCCAGCGCCAGGGCCGAGAAGACGTTATCGATGAAGTTGTGCTGACTTGCTTTCGATTCGGTTGCCTTTACCTGCGAGAGCATCGGCACAAAGGCTTGGCTGAAGGCCCCCTCGGCAAATAGGCGCCTTAGCATATTCGGGATGCGGAAGGCGACGTAAAAGGCATCGGTCGCAGCACCGGCGCCGAAATAGCGGGCAATGAGCATGTCGCGCACGAGCCCGGTGATGCGCGAGAGCATCGTAAGCGCCGAAATCGTGGCGGCCGAACGCAATAAGGACATGAAAATAAATAAAAAATCTTGCACGCAGACTATTGTCTGCATGCGTTTGTTTTGATAGAATTTTGCGCTTTCGTGGTCAGAGAGATTTTTCTCCGGCAGCGAAAGCGACATTTTAAACAAACCGGCCGAGCCCACGGCTGATCGATGCTGGGTCTCAAACCGGTCATGCACAAAGAACGACTTTTTGTGCATGCATTTGCGTCCAAGCATCAATTTTTAGGAATACTAAATGGCCAATACCAACCAAGCCCGCAAGCGCGCCCGTCAGGCCGTTGCTCGCAATCAGCACCTTTCGGCTCAGCGCAGCCAGTATCGCACCGCCATCAAGAGCGTGCGCAAGTTCATCGTTGCCGGCGACAAGGCCGGTGCCCGTGAAGCCTTCAAGAAGGCTCAGTGCGTGATCGACTCCATGTGCTCCAAGGGCGTCCTTCACAAGAACGCTGCTGCTCGTCATAAGAGCCGTCTGTCTGCCAGCATCAAGGCAATGGCCTAATCGCCTCGCTTTGCTGTCTGCGGACATCAGCTGAATCGTCCAAGTCCCTCAGCGCGGATGGTTTTAGCCATATAAATAAAAAAACGCACCGAAATTGCTCCTCGGTGCGTTTTTTTCATCTTGTCTATGCTCGAGCTCTTTGAACGCCGCCTTCGATTAGCTGCCTTGAGCTCAAAATTAATCTCCAATCGCCTCGGCAAGCGCGACAAAATCTTCAAAATACCAATCCGCTTCGCGCATCAGCCACTGACGGTTCGATTCGCTAAACGGCTCGCGTACGACCGCAGCATCGATTCCTGCTGCGTGAGCGGCCATCACGCCCACGCGTGAATCCTCGATCACAAGCGCTTCTTTTGCTTCAACGCCCAGTCTATCCAATGCCTTTTGATAGCACTCGGGATCCGGCTTGATTTGCGTGACGTCTTCCATGGAGATCACCACGCTAAAGAATTCGCGCAGATGAATCTTTTGCCGGATTAATTCGTTGACGTCGCTGTAGATGTCGATGTTGGCCCGCTTGGTCGTCGTGGCAATGGCTAGCTTCATGCCGAGATCGGCGCACTTTCGAATCACCTTGTCAACGCCGTCGCGAAGCCGCACGTCGCTTTTGAGCACTTTGCGGCTGATCTTAAAGCGAAGAGCGTGGACTTCTTCGGCCGAAAGCGAACTGCCGAAAAATTTGCCGAACTCTCCGCAAAAGCAGGTATAGGGCTGCGCGGCGCTTTTGTATCGCTCAAGAGCATCCTCTCGAAGTCGATGCAGCGCCTCGGCATCAGGATTGCTGCAGCCGAGCTCTTTTGCGAGCAGCACGTCGACGCGGTTCCAAACGCCGAGCGAATCCACGATGGTGCCGTCAAGGTCAAAGATGACGGCCTTTTTATTCTGAAGAAGTCCCATGAGTGACGAGTCAATGGATTGTTGAAAAGCCGCAAAATTGTACAGTGCTCTCGAAAAAGACAAAACGATTGGAGATTGAAACTTATTTGAGAATGGTTATCATTACAGAAATAATTTCGTCAGAGGATATCATGGTCCAGACCACAATCGGCATTGACGGCATGCAGTGCGAAATGTGCGAGGCGCACGTCAACGAAGCCATCCGCAAGGCTTTTCCTGAAATAAAAGAAGTGCGCTCGTCGCACCGAAAAAAGACAACCCGCATTCTTTCAAACGAGGTCATTGATGAAAATGCGCTGCGCTCGGTGATTGCCTCAACGGGCTACGAATTTTTATCTTGCAAAAGCGAGCCCTATCAACCTAAAGGACTGTTTGCGGTACTTAAAGGATGGTTTTCTTAATACTGGGAAAAGTCGGCCGCAGACTTGCGCCATGCGGCCGACATTGCGAGAGTTTTTGATCAGTGCGGGAAGACAAGATCGATCTTCTCGCCGTCGCCCGGGAGTTCATCCACGAGCGAGTTGACTTCGGTAAGCTTGCCGAAAGCGTTTTGTGCATCGCGCAGCGTATGGCACGGCAGATTGCACCACTCGAATTCCTTGCCGATGTCAACCTGTCCGAGCTCAATTCCTTCTGTTGCTGAAACGTGCTCGGCATACTTCTTGCAGACCTCGTCGACCGCGTAGTTGAGCGGCTCAGTGAGTTCCTGAGCACTCAAACGACGATCACTCTCAAGACGGGCTGTTTAATCGAGCGGGTGCGATTCCGTTACGTAAGCCTCAGAACGATAACGTCCCGGCGTCATGCCAAAGACGCGCTTAAAGGCAGCTATGAAGGCCGAAGGTCTTTCGTAGCCGAGAGCATAAGCAACCTTTTCCGAAGTTTCGCCTTCAAGAATGCGCCGCGTTGCTGTAAGCATCAATAAACGCAGCCTCCATTGCCCGAAGCTCATGCCTGTTTCTCGAACAACAAGGCGCGAAAAATTTCTTTCGCTCATGTCGATGAACCCGGCCCATTGCGCTACCGTCCAGCCCAGCGCATAGTGTTCAACAATTTTTTCTGCAACATGAAAAAGCTGCGGATTTGATGGAAGCGGCGCAAAGTTTAGCGGCAGTTGCGGGGCAAGCTGGATTTCTTCAAGAAGAACTCGGGCGAGTCTACCGGTATGGCTGTGAGCGGAAAAAGGCTTGCGTATCTGCGTAAAGTGCCGCACCATCGAAAGCATCATGGGCGTGAGCATGATTCGAAACGGCTCACTTGGAAGCTCTGCAGACCATTCCGGGCATATATGCAAAAAAAGCGATTTGGAATTAGGTCCGATGAAGCCCTCATGGGCAAGCCCGGGCGGCGCCCAAATGGCGCTTGCCGGCGGAAGCGCTATGCGCCAGCCTTCTGAAGCAAGGCCGACGACGCCGAGTACAGAGACGACAAGCTGTCCGGTACAGTGCCGGTGCAGCTTGGGCGGACGAAAAAGTTCGCCGAAGTGGTCAACTCTCGCGGCCTGCATGATGATGCCGGGATCGTCAGGATCGAATCCGTCAGGCCACTCGGTTGGATAAAAAGGCTGCGTCATGGCGATATAAAAATTCAGCGGACCTAAAGAAAAATCTTCTGGCCCGCCTTCTGTTTGGCTTGTCTGCCGCGAAGCCGAAGCTCAAACGGCAGACTCGCGTTCAAAGCCGCTCAAGGAACGTTGTATTTGATGTTGTGGCAGCTCGCACACATATTGACGCTCTTTTGATGGCCGCGATGGCACTCTGTACAGTTGAGGCCGACCAAGTGATTGTAATGCGGGTTCGGATCAAGCTTAGCCGTGCGCTTGGCGACTTCGTCAAGCGACTTGTGACAGGAGTTGCACTGAGCCGTTTCTACAACTGCACCAGGCTTGGGAGTCTTGACGCCATGGCAGACGCTGCAGGCAACGCCGCGCTCAACGTGCCGATCTGCAAGAAAATGTGTGCCGCTCTTTGCTGCTTGAGCAGCCTGCGCACTAATCGAAAGCGCGATGGCGAGAACGCTCGCGCAGAAGAGATGACGAATTTGCATAGTGTTGCTCCTCAATTTAAGCGTTCTTGCGGGACTTGGCGCGAATTGCAGCGTTGCGCGCAGCGACGCGTCCGAAGACCAAACCGCCGCCGAGCTGATTGCCGCCGATATCATCCTGATACCAGACGCCGCCGGCTGCTGCACCCGCGGCATAAAGCCCAGGAATTGATTGACGCTCGAAATTCTGTACTTCAGCCTTGCCGTTGATCTTCGGGCCGCCGAATGTGCTCGCCATGCCGCCAGCAGCCGGAATCATGTAGAAGGGGCCTTTTTCGAGAGCGTGCGGTTCTTCGTATTCGTAAGGCGGGTCAAGTTCCCTAGCTTTGCCTGCCTTGACGGCGGCATTGAAATTCTTGACGGTTTCGACGAGATTCTTTACAGGAACGCCAGCAGACTTGGCAACTTCTTCAATCGTGTCGCCCTTGACGACTTCAAAGCCCAGACGCTCAAAGCGCTTGATCGTATTGGTCAAAATATTGGCGTTGGCATCAGCATCCTGCCCAATGAGCATAAAGCTGCGGTTGTCAGGAGTGCGTTCCGCAATAGCCTTGGCTTTAGGCACCTGAAGCCATGTCTCCGGCACGAAACGGCGACCCTGCGTATTGACCTGAATGCCGTAGCCGGCATGCATGAGCGGCGAAGGATTGCAGTGTCCGGTAGGAGTAATCGGACCTGCATAAAACTGGTCCATGTTGACAAGCTGCGCGTGGACCTGATTGGCCATCAGAATGTTTTCGCCAGTAATCCAAGGAGAGCCGCGAACGATGAGTCGAGAGGCCCAAGGACCGATATACTGGTCGACCATAGCCTGATTGGCGCCGTACCCGCCTGTAGTCAAAATAACGCCGCCCTTTGCGAGGAAGTCTTTACGGCCTTCCTTTGTAATGCAGGAAACGCCTTCAACGTTGAAGCATTCGTCGGCAATAAGTTCGACGGCCTTCGTGTTGTAGCGAATAGGCACGCCCTTCTTGTCGAGCGCCTTCATAAGACAGCGAATCAGTTTCGAGCCGCCGGTAATGCCTTCGCCTGGGCTGATGAGACAACGCGAGAGTTCTGGCGGAGCCAAATTTTCCCAAAGATAAAACGGCGTGCCATGATCAGCAAGCCAGTCAATGCCTTTGCCTGCCTCTTCGGCATAGACGCGAATGAGTTCCGGATCTGAGTGATAGCCCGAGAGCTTCATCATGTCGTTGAAGAATGCCTCCTTGTTGTCTTCCGGATGATTCTTCTGAAAGCGGCTTCCGACGGCAGCAATCCAGCCAGAAGAGTACATGGTGGCACCATCAGGGCGTCCCATCTTCTCGAGAAGCACTACTTTTGCTCCCTGCTCTGCAGCTTCAAGTGCCGCACACATGCCGGCAAACCCGGCGCCGACGACAACAACGTCCCATTGCTCCTTTGCCCGCTTCTTGGTCGGAGCTGCTGCCGCCGTTTCGGCAATGCCTGCCGCAGCGACAGCGCCGACGCCTATGAGACTTTTCTTCATCATGTCGCGTCTTTGCATATGATTCTCCTTTTGTTTGAGGTGATTTTTCGAACAAACCGATCAGAATCAGTTCATTTGCAGGAGAAATTCTGTGTTGAGCTTGTTTAAAAAACAATCCTCAGAACAGACAGTTCATATCGCAATCCAGCCAACCTTGGATCATCCACATAGCGCACATGAACTCGCTTGAGCCTTCAGTTATGACGCATGCTGAACGATTGCTATTGCAAACCTGAGAACGCCTCGGCATTAATTGAAGACTGACGAAATCACTACCGGTGCACACAAAAAGATCCGCCCTGGCGCTGGCTTGTATTACAAAAAGGCTACACGATGGGTATACCCAATTATTTCCACTTTAAGGGTTATTTACAGACTTTTAATTTATTTCCTGCTGTTCTTGCCGTTCCTAATATTACGTTTTTGAAAAATTCTCCTCTCCCTTTGTCCTTTTGTTTAAGGTTCTTTTACGATTCTTTAACATACTCTTTAATCATTTCACTTATTCCTGCCGCTCATCGTGAATCCGCAGCCTTTCCAGCTGCGACACAATCCGACGCACTGCGCTTTAGGATGCAGGTTAGTTAAAAGAACAAGAACAACACGAACACACTCAGCCAATGAGACAATTGCGCACTTCCTTTAAAAAGATTCAGTCGCGGCAGAAAGCAATTGAATTGTGGACGCTTCGTCTGTTCGTCAATGCCGAAATCTGGCAGGACTACCCAACCCACAACTTCTTTGACTGCGACTCTCTGATGTGCTTTTCATGGATGAAGGACTTCAGACGAGAACTCAATCGTCTGGCGACCCTTTATCTCAATGAAAAGTTTTTCAAGTCGGGAAAGCTTGCCCACGCGCTTTTAAAGCTCAATGAGGATGAGCTCGAAGCCTTCGACGACATCGATGAGCTCCTTTCAAGCAGCAAACGCAGCTTGCAGGCGCTGGCAAAAAAATTGGAGCTGAACAAAGACTCGAGCATTAAGGACATCGTCATCGATTGCAACGATCGCCTGCCTCTGGTACTTGAAAGCTTTAGCGACGAAGAACTCGACGAGATCGGCATGCTCATAGACATCGATACGAAGTCGCGCTCTTCTTGCACTGCAGGTGAATACTGGAAGCAGCTGCTTGAGTCTTCTGCCGTCAGAAAAAACGTCGGCAGCAACGGCACCTTTTCGCTTAAGGCTGCGCTTGAAAAAATGGCCAAAGTCCCCTATGACCTTCTTGCAAATGACGAAGGCGCCTTTGGGCAAAACTTAAGCAACATTCAAAATGTCTTCGGGCTCACCAGACTTGAGACCGAAACGCTGGGCTTTCTCATTGCAGCTTGCTTTAACGAATCGCTCAACAGCGTCGTCAACCAATTCGACTACAGCGTTGAAGGACGCGATCTGTTGGCAGACGTTGCCGCTGCCGCTCTCGAGGTTGATCGCAGCCTGATGACGCCCATCATCAGCACGGACTCCGTCTTGCACCACACCGGGCTTGTCTGCTTTCCTGACGTCAATGAAAATGAATTCGAGCCCTATGTGCGTTTCCTTGACCGCTCCAAGTTCTGCACTCTTCTTTCGAGCCGCATCTCGCTTAAGCACTTGTTCTCCTCGACCATTGCCGAAAGTCCGGCCGGAGAGCTCAAGCTTGAAGACTATGCGCACATCCCCGCCGTCGAGCGCGTGCTCATTCCCTATGTGAAAAAAGCGCTTGCCACCTCCCGGCGCGGCGTCAACATTCTTCTTTACGGCATGCCCGGCACGGGCAAAACGCAGCTTGCGCGCCTTGTGGCCGCACACACCGGCGCAAAGCTCTACGACATCGTTCCTGAAAGCGACAGAAGACTGCAGCGCTGGAAGACGGCCAACGCCTTTTTGGAGCACAGCACCGGCACGATTCTTGCCATTGACGAGGCCGAAGACGTCTTCAACGAAGGCACCGACAGCGACGACGGCAAGGTGATTCGGCGCAACAAAGCCGAACTCAACGCGCTTTTGGAAAAAAGTTCCGTGCCGAGCTTTTGGATCACGAACTCGATCGGCGCCATCGACCCGGCCATGATCCGCCGCTTTGATCTTGTTTTCGAAATTCCGGCTCCGGACGCCAAAGGCCGTCGCAAAATCATCGACTCAGCCTTCGATGGCTCCATCACGAGCAACACGCGCGAGCGTCTGGTGCTGACGCCTCGGCTGGCGCCCGCCGTGGTGCGGCGCACGGCCTCTGTTGCTCAAGCCGTCGGCTTTGCGCAGGGCGCCATCAGCGAAGACGAAGTCGTCTCGATGATTGACGAAGTGCTGCGCGCGCAGGACTACGGACATGTTGCGGGCGCCGCAAGCGTGCTTCCTGCCTGCTACGATCCGCGCTTTGTCAACTGCGACCTTGATCTAGCCGCATTGCCCGCAGGCATCCGTCAGGCCTCCGGAGCCAAGCTTTGTCTCTACGGACCTCCCGGCACCGGCAAGTCTGCTTACTCCGCCTGGATTGCAAGAGAACTCAACCGGCCGCTGGTGCGCCGCACGGTTGCCGAAATGACAAGCTGCTACGTGGGCGAAACCGAAAAGCTCATCGCTGAAGCCTTCCGTGAAGCCAAGCGTCAGGGCGCCGTCCTCTTGATTGACGAAGCCGACTCTTTTTTGCGCGACCGCAAGCTCTCGCGCGCCTCGTGGGAAACCACACAGGTCAACGAAATGCTCGCGCAGCTTGAAAACTTTTCGGGCTTTTTCATCGCCACCACGAATCTTCTCGATTCGCTTGATGCGGCCTCGCTCAGACGCTTTGACCTCAAGGCCAAATTCGACTTCTTAAAGCCCTCTCAGGCTCTTGGCCTTGCCCAAAAGCACCTCGAAGAGTTCGGGCTCTCTCTAGAGGAATCCGCACGCGATATCATCGCCCGCCAAACGCAGCTCACACCGGGCGACTTTGCCGCCGTCGTGCGTCAAAGCGCATTTCGTCCGCTTGCAGACAGCCTCGATTTTGCCCAGCGCCTGACCCTTGAAGCTGCCGTCAATGATCCTGATCAGCGAGCGCAGAAAAATCCGATGGGCTTTGCCTGAGCTCAAGCCTCAACGGCTTTCACGAAAAAAGTCCGCGCAGATGCCTGTTTGTCTGCTCGGACTTTTTTCGCTCGAATAAAGCCGCTCACGCGGGCGATTTGCATGCGGAGCGCTTTTTGTCGTCTTATCTGTACCTGCGCAAATATTCGTTGACGCTTTTCACAATGCGGCCGTCAATCTGGCCGATTGCTTCGACATCCTTACCTTCATAGTCAATGCCGCTTAAGACAATGCGCATGGCGTTGAGACGCGCTCGGCGCTTGTCGTCGCTTCGAATGATGGTCCAGGGAGCCGTGGGAGACTCAGTAAAGCGAAACATGTGGTCAATGGCTTCCGTGTAGTTGTCCCACAAATCAAGTGAAGCAATGTCCACGGGCGAGAGCTTCCAGCGGCGAATCGGATCAACGCGGCGCTGCTTGAAGCGTCGCTTTTGCTCCTTGCGGCTTACGTCAAGCCAGAGTTTGACAAGATAAATGCCGCTGTCGACGAGGCAGCGTTCAAAAAAGGGCACCTCGCCCAAAAACTGCTGAGTCTGCTCGGGCGTGCAGAAGCCCATCACTGGTTCGACCACAGCGCGGTTGTACCAGGAACGGTCAAAAAGCACGATTTCGCCAGGGCTTGGAAGGTGCGCGACATAGCGCTGAAAATACCACTGCCCCTTTTCCTGATCGGTGGGCTTAGGCAAAGCCACGGTGCGCGCGCTTCGAGGATTGAGATTTTCCGTGATGCGAGACAACGTGCCGCCTTTGCCTGCTGCATCGCGCCCTTCAAAAATGATCACGACCTTCTGCTTGTTTTCAAGCACATGGCGCTGCAGCTTCAAAAGTTCCACTTGCAGATTAAAGAGCTCGTCTTCATAGAGCTTTTCATCGTATTCATGGATGTACGGATAGCCGCCCTTGTCGGCATCCTCGGCAAGGTCGTTGATGTGCTCGAGATTGCGCCGCTTGGCGGCCTTGCTCTTGACGACTTCGCGCTCAATGAAGTCGTGCAGCAGTTTGGTGCGCGACTCCTTGTGCAGAAACTCCATGAATTTGACTGTGAATTCTTCGCTGTCGGCAGCCTCAATGCCAAGCGAGGGCGCGCGCTTGAGAAGATCCTTGAGCGCGGCAATAGCGTCGCCCTTCGGGTCGACCAAGGCAACATCATCAAAGACGCTTTCGAGCTTATTCTCAGCGTTCTGGGCAGTCTTGGATTCTTTTGATTCCTTGGGCATTGTGTCTGTTTCTCCGTATGGCTTGAGTGTATGCACGAGACTCTCTGTCCGAGTCCCGCTCCATGCGTTGGGTTTTGCTCTGTCTCGAGGCTCTCAAAAAGAACCGTCAGGCCGCTTTCGCAAGCGCTTCAGTTTTGCGCGCATATCGTTAGATGACATCATGCTTTGCGCTCGCTGTCAATACCCCGAATTGATATTTTTTCGCCTCAAAAACTTTTGCCGCCCTTCCCGTGAGATGCTGACTTTGGCCAAAACAAAACGAGCTCGAAAAAAGTTCAGTTGAAATAGTCCTGCACTTTGTCAGAAATCGTTGCCTTATCAGCAATTTTCTTGCCAAGCGGCCGATGACTGTTGTTGATCCTTAGCCACTTCTGTCGCGTAAACACAGGCCAATCAATGCGAATTGAGATTTGCCCGCTATCGCGCAGCTTGGCGATTTCTATGGATGGAATCGACTTGGTTGCCCACTTTGAGCTCATGTTGGGCGGAACATAGACAGCTATCGTATTTTTTGAAGTTTTTTTCTGATCAGTGTTGGGTTTGAGCTGAAAGTGCTCAAGAGGCAGATGCCTTTCGAGCTGGTGCTTTTCCCAAAGCTTGAGATTGGGCGAGTTGATCACCACGCCGCTGATGCGGCCGGACTCTTCGTCTATGCTCAAGCGCACCTCGCCGGAAAGAGGAAAATTAATGTTGTCGGCAGGCTGCATTTTGCTTGTCGTCAGGTCAAGCTTGGGATATGCCAAGGCAGCCTCTTCCATGGTGGTTTTTCCCACCACGATTTTTCCGAGCTTAAAACCATTTAAAGCCTGACTGCGAAGCGCGCGAAGATTGTCAAGAATTTCTTTTCCCTGCAACGACAGCTGCACGCTGCGAAGCGTCGGATCATCCGGATCAAGAAGTTCCGGCAAGGTTTTGGGAGCAGGCGCCGACAGAGCAGACGAATTAGTCTCCTTTTCCTTATTCTCGCCGCTCTCTAAGGCGCACTGCATCAGCAAGATGACGAGCACAATGCCGGCACCCAGAAACTTGGCGAACTTCCAGAACAACTCAAAAATGCTTCCGAGAATATCTATTTTGACGGACATTGCCTTGGCACTTGCACGCGTGGTTGAGCAGCGCGGCGCAAGCCGCAGCCGCGAGAGGATGCAGACAAGTTTAACGTGCCGCTGCTTCGAATCGAGAGCTTTTTGTCAGAACGCCGTTTGGCTTACTGTGAAAATTTATAGCCGCCATCGGCAGATTTGACGATTGTTCCCACTTGCTCAAAATGCATGCCGCCCACGATGCGCTTTGATTGGCTCATTTCCTTGAGCACAGCCTCGCGTGTTGCCGCCGCCTCCTGAGGATTGCCGTCATAGTTGTTGCTGTAGTCAGTCCAACGCATTTGTATCGGCGTCACGTGCATCAAATCGCCGACAATCGTCATGCCGACCCCGTCGGAATCAATGTCATAGAGCGTATGACCCGGAGTGTGGCCAAAAGCGGCTTTTGCCGTAATTCCTTTGAGCACCTCTTGTCCATATCTAAAGAGCTCAATTCTGCCTTCGTAAGCCTTAGCGACTCTGCGGGCAAGTTCATTTTTTTGCGTCTTTCGCTCTGCTCCCTTCATCCACGCATCAAATTCCTTCTTGGCCACGCGCAGCACAGCCCTGGGATAGGTCGCCATGCCGTTGGTCAACAAGCCCGAGATGTGGTCAGAATCCATGTGCGTCAGAAAAATGTCAGTGACGGCATCGCGCTGCACGCCAAGCTTGGCAAGAAGCTCAAGCGTATTTCCGTTGCGGCCGGAACTTTTTCCCCAACCCGCATCAAACAGAATTTTGCGGTCTGCGCTTTGGAGAAAATACGTTTTGACAACGCCCGCAAATTCTCCCTCGGGCATCAGAGCCAGACATTGCGGCTTCTGATCAATGTTTTCAAACAAAGTCTTCGAAAAAATCTGCTTGCTGTCGATAAAGGAATAAACGACGAGACTGCCAATTTTGATTTTCTGCATGAAAGAGTCCGCCTGCGCCGCAGTCTGTGCAGACTGCGGCAAAGTCTGCTGAGCCCAAGCCGCCTCTGCGCCCAATGCAGCAAAGGCGCAGCAGCAGCCGGAAACAAGCATTCGTAGGTTGAATTTACAAATTGCCTTCTTCATGATACCCCTCAATAAATGAGCAAGCTCGCTTGCCTCGTGTACATAAGATCAGCCGTGCATCCATGCACCTGGCCTACGCGAGTCAGACGCCAGTCATTTGCTTGAGTCTGAACAAGTTTTGCATCCCGAAGCACGTACGAATCGCAAAAACGACTGCTTCTGCCGTCAGCATGAATGCTGAAATAGATCTTCTGTTCCTGCGACAATGCGCAACGTTCTCAAAGACGCTTTTGCTGGGCAAAGGTCCAAGAGAAACAAAAAATCTTTTGACGATTTGACAGCAGAAGACTTTTACCGGAAGATCAACTTGCCTGTTGCAAAACTTTTTTGAGGAAACATCATGAGAATCACCACTGGCCTGACGCTGCTTGCCGCTTGTGCTGCTTTTCTGACCGGGTGCGCCAACGTCAGCTCCGGCCGCATCGTTACGGATTTGAACGAAAAGCCGACGCACATCTGCATCGTTAAAAATCCAAAGGTACGCATCAACGCTGCCTTGCCATCGCTTAAGGCCGCTTTGAATCGCCGCGGCATTCAATCGACGGTTGTTGACGATGCCTCTCAGTGTCCGTGCGAGTACCGCATGAACTACACCATGCGCAAGTCTTGGGACCTCACGACCTATCTGGGATCCGTCGACTTGTCGCTTTATAAGGCTCAGACGCTTGTTTCTACTGCAAAATACGAAGCGGGCAGCATGACGCTTACCAAGTGGGGAAAAACCGAAGACAGAATTGACGAAACAGTGGGCAAACTGTTGGGAGAGCCTTAAGGATTTCAATCTGTGCAAGTCCTCTCAAAACAAATCAGCCTCCGTACTCGGACTCTGGCTGAGTCATTGGGCTTGTCCGCATCTGCACAAACCGCGCCGCGCAAGCTGAGTCTTGGCTCTTGCGCGGCGACTCCAAGCATGCGGGGAGACTTTTCGTGCGAATTCTTTGCATGACGCTTTTTGCTGCATCGACTGCGCTTATAGCCGGCTGCGCCAATGTCACATCCGGCCATCGCGTCGTGCACATGAAGGAAAAACCCGCTCAAATTTGCATCGTAAAAAACCCGAAGGTGCGCATTTCAGCAGCACTGCCTGCGCTGAAGTCGGCTCTAAGCCGTCGAGGCATTCGACCGATCGTGGCTGCCAATCCCGCCAAATGTCCCTGCGACTACCGCCTCAACTACACCATGCGTCGCTCCTGGAGCTACACGACCTATCTGGGTTCAATTGACCTTTCTCTATACAAAAAGCGCACGCTCATCTCGAGAGCCAAATACAGAGCCGGCAAACTCACCTTGACCAAATGGGGCCGTACTGCCGAGAGAATTGACAAGGCCGTGGGAAAGCTCCTTGGAGAATCTTAGGCCTGAGGCCGTGCAAAATCAGCAAAGACTACCTTTAGCGAAAAAAGCACCTCACGCAGATCAAAACGCCTTACAGCCAAACGCCTCAGTCTTTGCCAAGTCCGTCGACGACATTGAGCCAATTTGCAAATGCTTCATTGGCTTGAGCTTGGCCGCGCAGATCATCAAGTCGGGCAAAATTTTCGTCGCCGCCAGGAAGCTTCAGCGTCTTTTCAATCTTCACGCTGAAAATCTCAGAAAAAGGTTCTGCCTGCACATACTTCACGCCGTCCTTTTGCACCAGACGAGCAGTCCTGCCGTCAGCAGTGATGTCGTCGTCAATCTCGACCATCGCGGGATCCTTGCGCGTCTTAAGCCACAGCCACAAAAAAGGCCACAGCGCAAAGGCAAGCCAAAACGGCGAAGTCAGAATGAAGGAAAAAACGCCGCTGCCGCCTTGCGAATCCTCAAACAAAAAAATAGATCCAATGATGCCCCATGCAAGCCAAGCAAGCCACATCGTTTTTGACTTACCTGCGCTGAGACGCTGCTTTCTGCGAATTGTTTTCATTGTTTATCTTTGCCCTGCCGATGTCCCCGCATCAATAGATACGACGTATGTCCGGCTCGCGTTGCGGCGTTCGTTGCCGATGGCTTTTTGGCGCAGCCAACGATTCAAAGAACCCACGCCACAATCGAATGATTCGAGTTTTGGTTGATCGGCTTCTGTCAATGCCCGTGGAAACAAAAACGACAAGTTACTTCGCCCAAACCGGTTTCATAGACATCAGCCGTTCACGAGCAGCAATCACTTGTAGGTCGGTTTCCGGAGTTGAGATCTTTTCCAAAAAGGCGTCAAAAGAGTCCGGACCAAGCAGAGTGACTCCGCTTTCTTCTCGCAGCTCCAAATTAAGGTTTCGAATGGCTTGAATCACCAGTGAAGTTTTGGACTGTCCGGTAGTCTCCACCAACGATTTGAGTAACTGCGCATCGAAATCGTTCAATCTGACATTTAGCGTAGACATATCTTTCCTTAATGCGTAATGCAAGTTGCATTACGCACTTTAGCGAACATCATAGATCTTCGGCGCAGTAATCAGGGCGCGTAAGGTTTATATGATGCCCTGAGACCAGGCGATGCAATTGAGAGCATTGTCAAAATTGTGGCAATGGCGCATTGCTGCCTTGATAGAGAGGACATCACACGTTTTGCCGCACTCCCACAACCAGTAGCGGTAATTTTCCAGCATGGCCAGCGCCAGCTTGTTGAGGGCGACGCGGTTGGAAATATAGTCGGGATCGACTGCCTGCATTCTGTCCTGATCAAAATGCATGTCAAGCACCCAATGCAGACGATTTTCCACAGACCAGTGCGCTCGCGAGATCTCGCCCAGTCTCTGGGCTGATCGTTCGTCTGCGGGCAGTGAACTGATGTAGAAGCGCTCATTGGTCTGGGTGTGTCCAGAGGATTTGAAGGTTCTTTGGGAACGTATGCGAACAATGCAGCCTTGCTCAAGTCCCTGCCATTTTTGACGCAAGGGAGCCGAAAGCAGATGCCCGTCAATCAATGAGACCGTGCGCTTCTCAATGCGCCCGTGATCAAGCTCAACTTCATCGCAATGCACTTCAATCTGGTCATCGTGGGTCGTCATGAACAGACTGCGCAGCTCTTTGAAGGATTTGTCCTGATTGCCCTTTACTGCCAAACAGTAGTCTGCGCCGCCGGCCAGCACGCTGTTGACGAAGCTCATCTGGCAGCTCATGGCATCAGCGGTAATGATGCAGTCTCTGACATCCATTTCGTCAATCATTTTTGGCCCAACGGTGATCTCATTGGTCTTGTCGGCGATGATCATTTGGCTGAGGCAAACCCGACTGCTGGAGTCGTAGAAGTTCATCAGCATGTAGGCACCTCGCTTGTCCGAGGCTTCAGTATTTTTGCCGGTTGCGCGGCATGCCTGACCGTCACCGGCAAGCACCTTGCCCGAACTCTTTCTGACGAGCCGTTCGATGAAGCGTTGATAAAACTGATCGAATTGCTCAGCTTTAATTTTTAAAAGAGAGCGGTAGGCAACGTCATGCGTAATCGGCTGCTTAGGCAAAGATGGATACAAGCCGCGGAAAAAATCGGCCTTTTCATTGAGGAGCTGACAGATGGCAACGCAATCAGTTTCGCCGGCAAGCGCGCTGATCAAAGCGGCCAAAACTATCGGCTCAATGGGATAGATGACCTTCGCCTGCTGGCGCTGATCGAGTTTTGTTTCCTTGACGGCTTTATTGAGTTTTGCCGCCAGCTCCTTGCTTTTGTCGTGACGCTGCTGTGAGCCGCTGGTGAGCTTTTGTTCGAGCTCAGCATTCTTCTTGCGGGCCAGATACAGCTTGCTGTAGGTGACTTTGCCGTCTTTGATTTGCCCAATGGTCTCACGCTTGGTCACAGTCCTGCCCAAGCTCTCGTCAAAGACGCGGTAGTCGCGATAGACCTGATAGACGTTGCGGATCTTGTTGTAGTTGGTGGAGTATCCAGGAGGGATATCGGGAAATTTTGAGTAGTCGACCTTCATGGAAGCCGCAAATAAAATTTACCGACATTATATGAATATTATTCGAAATGCCCAACATCACCCCTCGTAAACAATTGATCTATATTGATATTATGAAGATTTGTTGTGGCTATTATTTATCTCACGCGCTGGCCGTGGCTCTGCTGCAATTGCGTTTGAGCTAAAATAACCGACCCGCGGCTATTGTTTTTGATAGCAGCTGCAGACTAAATTATCTTTGGATTGATTGTAAACGTTTGACAAGGATTGACGACATGAGTTCGCATCTGCTGCCGATTTTCTCTCCGTTGCCGATTTGCCTGGAAAAAGGCGAGGGTCTGTGGCTGACGGATACTGAGGGAAACCGTTATCTCGACGGATTTGCCGGCATTGCCGTCAATGGCGTCGGACACAATCACCCGCGCCTTGTCGCCGCGCTCAAGGATCAGGTCGAACATCTGATTCATTGTTCGAACTATTTCCGCATTGATCTGCAGGAGTCCGTGGCCGCAAAAATTTGCGAAAAAAGCGGCATGCGAGGGTGCTTCTTCTGCAATTCCGGTTTGGAAGCCAATGAGGCGGCTATTAAACTTGCACGCAAGTACGGGCATCTCAAGGGCTTTAAGCTGCCGCGCATTGTTGTTTTCGATCATGCCTTTCACGGCCGCTCGATAGCTACTCTCTCGGCAACGGCCAATGCTCTTGTGCGTCGGGACTTCGGACCGTATGCGTCAGACTTCATTCGCGTGCCTGCAGGAGATGTTGCCGCCATTGAAAAGCTTGCTCAAACGACGCCGGGAATCTGCGCCGTGATGTTCGAGCCCGTGCAGGGCGAGGGCGGCATCAGCGTGATTGACGACGAGACGATGCGCGCCATCCGCGAGCTTTGCGACAAGCACGACTGGCTTATGATTCTTGACGAAGTACAGTGCGGCATGGGGCGTACGGGCAAGTGGTTTGCCTATCAGCACTCAGGAATTCTTCCGGATGTCATGACGCTTGCCAAGGCGCTGGGCTCAGGTGTTCCGGTGGGCGCTCTTGTCTGCAGCGAAAAGACCTACGGGGTCTTTACTCCCGGCAATCATGGTTCGACCTTCGGAGGAAATCCTCTGGCCATGCGCGCAGCGCTTACCACGATTTCCATTATGGAAGACGAGCGTCTTGTCGAAAACGCAGCCGTCATGGGCGAGTACCTGCAAAAGGAATTTAAAAAGGCGCTCAGAGACGTTGAGAGTTTCGTTGAAGTTCGCGGGCGCGGCCTTATGATCGGCATCGTGCTTGATCGCCCGGCGCATGAGTGCCTCAAGATTGGTCTGCGTCACGGCGTGCTCTTTTCCGTTACCGCGGGAAATGTCATCCGCATCGTGCCGAGTCTGACGATTGCAAGGCGCGACGCCGACGAACTTGTCAAGCGCGTAACGGCCGTGGTGCGCGAATTTGCGGCCCATTAAGCCAAGCCGGAGTTTGGAAGCAATGGACAACGACAAGATCAAGAAAATTTTCGAACTGATCCTGCGCATCATCTTTGCCGGGATTCTCTGCTACTTCGTCTACAACATCATCATTACTCAGCACAACTATTTCAGTTGATTGTTTGCTATTATTCCGGCCTTGCCGTGATGTCTGACATGGGCACGCAGTGAAGAATTTGGGAGGTGTGGCAGAGTGGTTGAATGCACCGGTCTTGAAAACCGGCGACGAATAAACCCGTCCGTGAGTTCGAATCTCACCGCCTCCGCCAAGACACAAAGCCGAGCGATTCAAAGTCGTTCGGTTTTTCTTTTCGGGGACGTTTTTTTCGTTATGCAGACGAAATTCGAAATCAGTCCTTCTCGTTTTCCGCTCTCTGGATTTCCGCAAACAAGTTGTCAGCAGCCAGCAGCTCGTCCAAGTCGCTCACGAACAAACGATCTTGCTTCACCTGGAACTTTTCGTATTCGTTGAGTACGTGCTCCTTGGCCGCTTCAGCTGATACTTTGCCAAGCCTCGCCCTGCTCCCGGACAATGCGTCCGAATGCACTCAAATGCAAACCCGGGACTTGCCGTCTAGGCTTGACGGCTTGATGCGGGCCTTGTTATTGGAGCGCGGGCATCGGGCCGTGCTTTTCCTCATGCATGACCCGGTAAGAAAGATTATCGTCGCCGACCAACACGACCTTGGGCTTTAAATCCTTAGCCTCTTCTGGCGAGACCTGGCAGTAGCTCATGATGATCACCTTGTCGCCTACGCTTACAAGGCGCGCGGCCGCACCGTTTAGGCAAATCACGCCGCTGCCGCGCTCGCCGCAAATGGCATACGTCGTCAAACGCGATCCGTTGTCAATATCAACGACGTCAACCTTTTCATATTCGATGATGCCTGCGGCATCCATCAGATTTTCATCAATCGTAATTGAGCCCACATAGTGAAGCTCGGCCTGCGTTACATGCGCACGATGAATCTTGCTCTTTAAAAGTTCTATCTGCATGGGACTAGCCTATTTTGAGCACCAAAAGCTCGTCAAATTACCGTGCCTTGGCAATGAAATTGTCAATCAAGCGCGTCTTTCCGATGTAGACGGCCATGGCAAAAAGCACGTCGTGCTCAAAGGTGTTGACCGGTTCAATACTCTCGGCATCTACCGCTTCCACATAGTCAATGCGCGCGGCTGGCTCGGCCTCAATGATCTTTTTCATGGCCTCGACGACCGCAAGAGGAGTTGCCGCGCCTGCGCGCACAAGCTCTTCGCCCTTAAAGACCGCACGAGAAAGCACCAGAGCCGCTTCTCGCTCGGTGGGCGACAAATACGTGTTGCGGCTTGATTTGGCAAGACCGTCGGCTTCGCGCACAATCGGGCAGCCCACGACTTCAACATTCATATTGAGATCTCGCACCATGCGGCGGATCACTGCAAGCTGCTGCGCGTCCTTTTGCCCAAAAAAGGCTTTGTCCGGCATGACGATGTTCATAAGCTTGCTGACAACCGTGCAAACGCCTCTAAAGTGCGTCGGTCGCGTTTTGCCGCACAAGCCTGCCGTAAGCCCCTCAACCGTCACCCAAGTAGCCGCATTCGGCGCATACATTTCATCAACGGCCGGATAAAAAAGAACGTCTGCTCCAAGACTTTCCAAAAGAGCTTCGTCGTGCGCCAGATCTCGAGGATAGCTTTGCAGATCCTCATTGGGGCCAAACTGGGTCGGATTGACGAAAACCGACACGACGACTCGATCGCAGTCGGCCTTGGCCGCCTTCACCAGACTTGCATGCCCTTCGTGAAGATACCCCATGGTCGGCACAAGCCCCACGGTAAGACCTTCTTTTCGCCAGGCGCGAACCGCTTCGCGCACCCCTGCCACAGTTGTAATGACTTGCATGATTGCTGCTCATCCTTTAAGCACTAAATGCAGCCTCAAGTCGCTAAGAACACCAAGACTTCTCGGGCTGCACGCAAAAACAAACAAAGCGAGGGCTCAGTATAGGCGCTTTACTTCCTGAGGCTCTCTGGCAAAGCTCTCCGAATCATTAGGAAAACCCCCGCCTTTGACTTCTCTGTCAAAGGCTTTGAACGCTTCCTGCATGAGCTTTCCTGCCTGCGCAAAGCGGCGCACAAACCTGGGCTTGAAATCGTCGAACATCCCGAGCATGTCCTGATTGACGAGCACCTGTCCGTCGCACCCCGATCCTGCCCCAATGCCGATCGTCGGAATGCAAAGCCTTTCGGTCGCCTCGCGGGCAACGTCAGCCGGCACGCATTCAAAGACGACGGCAAAGGCGCCAGCTTTTTCAACAGCGAGCGCATCGTCAATGATTTTCTGAGCGGCCTGCGTGCTTTTGCCCTGCACCTTAAAGCCGCCGTACTGATTGACATGCTGGGGCATCATGCCGACGTGCCCCATGACGGGAATGCCGGCAGCGACAATCGCGGCAATCGTCGGCGCGAGCTCCGAGCCGCCTTCGAGCTTGACGGCTGCGCACAGCGTCTGCTTCATGATTCGTCCGGCATTGCGCACGGCCTCCTCGATCGAAGCCTGATAGCTCATAAAGGGCATGTCGACAACGACGAGCGCATTTTTGGCGCCGCGCACCACAGCCGCGCCATGGTGGATCATGTCCTCGACCGTCACTGGAATCGTGCTCTCATAGCCAAGCATGGTGTTGCCTAAACTGTCGCCCACCAAAATGGCGTTGATGCCTGCGGCGTCCACAAGCCGCGCCATCGTGTAGTCGTAGGCCGTAAGCATTGAGATTTTTTCGCCGCGCGCCTTCATGGCCGCAAACGTTGCCGTGGTATTTTTCATTGCCATCGCCTCTTGTCGGCCGCGAAAAGCAAGTGCTCCTCGCGGCCTGACGTGCATTGCAAAAAAGTTCTGCTGGATACTTTATTACTTTGCAAGACAGCGTGCATAGCTCAAAAGTACAGCCTCAATGATTGCTTTGGCATTAAGGGTGTGCTCGGCGGCGCGTCTGACGTCGCGCACGGAGTTGATCCACTGGTAGATTCCCTCGCTTGAAGCGGCCTGAGCAGCCTGTCTGAGGCTATCCTCATAGTCAGGAAAATACCGTGCGCTGCTGCCCGCCCTGACGCTGGCCAGATCCCACGCCCAGCGCGAAAAAATAAGCGCGGCGGCCGCAATCGTCATGTCCTTGTCGACAGCGCTGATGGCATCGGCTGGCGTTGCTTGAGTTCCTTTGGCAAGCACGGCAAGAATCTTTCTTTTTCCCTCCTCGCTCATCGCGTAGCGGGGATCTTGGGCCAAAGCCGAAAGCGGCATGCCGGCGGCTTCCGTGAGCTTTTGCTCGGCGTTGTCCACCCCCTGAGTCTTGAGCCAGGCAAGCGCCTCTTCTCTGGAAGGCGCCTTGGCGCGAATCAAGCGGCAGCGCGAGCGAATCGTCGCAAGCACCCGGTCGATTTCGTCTGAGACGAGAATGAATATGGTGTTCTCGGGCGGCTCCTCAAGGTTTTTCAAAAGCGAAGCCGCAGCCTCCGAGCGGATCTTGTCGGCTGGATACACAATCACGACGCGCACGCCGCCCTCGTTGCTCTTTAGAGAAAAATACTCTCCGAGCTCGCGCGTCTGGCCAATCAAAATTTCTCGCGTGAGCGTCTTTTTTTCGGCATTGGTCTCGGGCATGGCAAATTCCATGCCATGCGCGGCGCACTCAAACTCGCTCACAATGTAGCGAACATCCGGGTGGGTGTCGGCGGCAAAAAGCCTGCAGCCCTTGCACTGCCCGCATGGCCGCCCGTCGGGGCCGGCAGACGTGCACAGCAGACTTGCTGCAAAGGCGCAGGCCGCCTCAAAGGTGCCGATGCCGCGCGGCCCGTAGAGCAAGATGCCGTTGGGCAGTCGATTGCGCAACGCATTAAGCGAAGCCAAAAGCTCTGTCTGCCAAGGATAGGTTTTTATATCCACGATTGAGCCTCCGTTAAAAGCGCCTCGGTAATCGAGTGCGGCTCGCGCGAGGCGTCAACAATGAAAAAACGCTCGGCGCTGCGCTGTGCGCGATCAAGATAGGCCTCGCGCACGCGCCGGAAAAACTCTCGGCTTTCGGCCTCAAAACGATCGGCGGCACGAGCCCGCGCCAGGCGCTGCGCGGCGATCTCCGGCGAAATATCAAAAAGCACCGTCTTAAAAGGCTGCAAGGCGCCCTGCACAAGAGTTTCGAGCATTTCGACCTTGGCCGGATCAAAATTCTTGCCGCCGACCTGATAGGCATAGGTTGCGTCAGTAAAGCGATCCGAAAGCACCCAGGCGCCGCGCTCGAGCGCGGGCACAATGACGCGCTCGATGTGCTCGGCGCGAGAAGCAAAAAACAACAACGTCTCGGCCGCAACGCACATATCATCGGCCAAAAGCATGGCGCGGATCTTTTCGCCCAGCGGCGTGCCGCCGGGCTCGCGCGTGCGCACGACCTCAAGGCCGCGCTCTCGAAGCCAAAATTCAAGCGCATCAATCTGCGTTGTTTTGCCGGCGCCGTCGATGCCCTCAAAAGTGATGAACTTTCCCTTCTGCATAATTGTCTACTTCAAAGCTGAGTCTGCGGGCAAAAGATCTACTTTTGCGCCTTGCGTCTTGGACTTTTCTGATACTTGTACACGGCCCGGTTGTGAGCGGCCAGGTGCCTAGAAAATTCCGTCGTGCCGTCGCCTCGCGCGACAAAGTAAAGATATTTGGTGTCGGCCGGATGCATCGCTGCGGCAATTGAGGCCGCGCTCGGCATCGAAATAGGCGTCGGCGGCAGCCCCTTGTTGAGGTACGTATTGTAGGGACCGGGCGAGCGTAAATCCTTGCGGATCAAGTTGCCGTTGAAGGTCTCGCCGATCCCGTAGATGATCGTGGGATCGGTCTGAAGCGGCATGCCGCGCCGCAGTCTGTTGTGAAAAACCGAGCTCACCAGCGGCCTGTCATCGGCCCGGGCGGTTTCTTTTTCGATGATGCTTGCCAGAATCAGCGCTTCATAGGGCGTTTTGACGGCCACAAGCTTTTCGTCTCGGGCTTGCCAGGCTTCATTGAGAATTCTTTGCTGCTCGCGGTAAAGCGCCCGATAAACGTCAAGGTCGGTGAGCCCCGATCGAAAGCGGTAGGTTTCAGGGGCAAAAAGCCCTTCGAGGCTGACGACGCTAAAGCCCAGCTTTTCAAGAAGCTCAACGTCGCTTAAGCCTCGCGACGTGACGGCGATGTCGGGCAGCGCCTCAACGTACCTGCGCACCTGCCAGATCGTGGCGCCGTCGGGAATGCGCATCGTAAATGACTCAACCTCGCCCGAACTGAATTTCTCGACGATTTCTGCAAGCGTCATGCCGGCCTTGAAGCGATATCGCCCGGCATGAATGGCCGGCGCGTTGCCGTGCACGCGCAGCGCCGCAAAAAGCGTCGTTTCTGAGACATGAATGCCCGCCTCTTCGGCCAAAGCGGCAATGCTTCTGCCGGTGGCGCCGGCCGGCACGACGACGTCGATCGTCTTGGCGCCGCCTTCAAATTGAACAGGTCTTTGAAAGTACCACCACCAGGGCAGCCATGCAATGAGCGCCAAAACCACGCCGACGACGGCAACAACCGCCCAGACATTAACTTTAAGAACGGGAATATTGAGGCTTTTAAAATCGAACTTCACGCTGAAAACAAAGAGGAACAAACAAAACTTGACCCGACTGGACTTGCGCCATAATAGCGGCAGCGGCCGGTCTGCGGCCTTAAGTTTTTTTAGCTATTGATTTCATTTCATCAAAAAATGTCAACTCGAAATTGTACGGCACGGCGCGCCTGCGCTCTGCCCGAGCTTGCGCTTGTTCGCGTCTCAGGCCAAGATCGCGTCAAATTTCTTCAGGGCCAGCTCACAAACGACGTCACCAAACTTCAAAGCGGCATGCTGATGACAGCCGGCTGGTGCTCGCCCAAAGGGCGGCTTTTGTCGACGCCGAGACTTTTTGTCGATGGAGAGGCCATCGGCATGCTCATTGATGCGGGCAACGCTCAAAAGCTCATTGAAAGACTTCGCATGTACGTTTTGCGCAGCAAAGTCGTCATCGAACTCGATTGCTCGCGCAAAGCCGCAGGCATTCTCGGTGAAGTACCCGAACTTCCTGAAGGGTCATTGGTCTTCAACCAATTGGGCATGGCGCAAAGCGTTCAGATTGGGCTTGCTGCCGCAAGCTCCCGGTCTCTGGCCATTGTTCCTGCTCA
Source organism: uncultured Duodenibacillus sp. (assembly GCA_944388865.1). Taxonomy (GTDB): domain Bacteria; phylum Pseudomonadota; class Gammaproteobacteria; order Burkholderiales; family Burkholderiaceae_F; genus Duodenibacillus. Next base: position 32,016 of record CALXKM010000022.1, read on the forward strand.
ACTTGATCTCTCGAGCGATTCTTCTCAATACTGGTCAGCATCGGCGGCCGCGGGCGACCCATGGGTCTTTGGCCCCGCACTCGAGCAGTTCGTGCCTCAGGCAATCAACCTTGAACTAGTCGGCGGCGTGAGCTTTACCAAGGGCTGCTACACCGGTCAGGAGGTCGTCAGCCGCGTCGAGCACATCGGCAAAACGCCGCGGCGCGGCGCGCTTGCCGTGGCCGAAGGCGAAGCAGTGCTCGCGCCGATGACGGAAATTGTCGACGAAAGCGGGGCTGCCGCAGGCGTCGTCGTTTATTCTGCGTCAATCAACGGCAAGACTGCGGCCTTCGTGCAGCTTCCTGTTGAGCTGCTGCAAGGCGCAAAGTCCCTTTCGGCTGCCGGCAGAGCGCTCACGCTGATGCCGCTACCCTACGGCTACGAACGGCATCACTAAAAGAAGAGCCTGCGGCCAAAATCAACCTTCATAGATACTTTGAATTGATTTTTATTTTTTAAGCACCATGTCCGACAAAAAGATCATCATCTACACGCCCGAAGAAATCGAAGCCATGCGCGATGTCTGCCGACGCGCGAGCGAGCTTCTTGACTTCATTACGCCCTACGTCAAGGTCGGCGTGAGCACTCTTAAGCTTGACGAACTCATGCTCGAGCACACCGAAAAGGTGCTTGAAGCCAAATCGGCCTGCCTCAACTACTGCCCTTCGGGCATGACTCCTTATCCGCGAGCAACCTGCATTTCGGTCAACAACGTCATCTGCCACGGCATTCCGAGCGAAAAGAAGATTCTCAAAAACGGCGACATCGTCAACATCGACGTCACCATCGTCAAAGACGGCTTTTACGGCGACACGTCGCGCATGTTCATCGTCGGCAAGCCTACGATTGCCGGCAAGCGTTTGGTCGAAGCAACTTGGGGGTGCATGTGGGCGGGCATTGAAGCGGTCAAGCCCGGCAACTGCTTCAACGACATCGGCATTGCCTGCCAGAAGTTCTGCGCCCCGCTCGGGCTGTCCATCGTGCACGAGTACGGCGGCCACGGCATCGGACGCGTTTTTCACGGCGAGCCGCATGTGAGCCATGTGCCGCTTTCCATTCCCACGGCCAAGTTTGAGCCCGGCATGGTCTTTACGGTAGAACCAATGGTCAATGCAGGCAAGCGCCACATCATGGATCTTAACGACGGCTGGACGGTGGTCACCAAGGACCGCTCGCTTTCGGCGCAGTGGGAGCTGCAGATTGCCGTCACCGAAACGGGCTACGATGTGCTCACCGCCTCGGCCGGAATGCGAGAAGCGCCCGAATGGGTTAAAGGTTGGAAAAAACCCGTCTTCTAGCCGAATTCTCGCCTTGGCGTTAAGTTGAACTCATCGCGGGCACGAGCCGCTTTTTCTTAGGCTCGCGCCCGTTTTGCGCAAATTGCTTTCGGGGCGCTTGCAAACCTTTGTTGCGCAAGACGACGCAGTTGCGCAAAATAGTTGTTCTGCAGTTCATTTTGAAGTCTTTTTTTCAGGTAAAGACGTTTTTTCGACCTTATCCATGGCAAGCACATCCGCAGCACACTCCACTGAAGTCATTCGGCAAAGAATCGGCGAAGACTTTCTTCGCGTCGGCCGCGTCGGCGAATATCTCAAGCGCAACACGACCGCCGTCGACCGATTCGTACGCGAAACGGCGTACTCCTGCGGCCTTGAGGAATTGCCGTTGGCCGTTGCGGCCGTTGGCGGCTACGGGCGCTCGGAGATGTTTCCCTACTCGGACATCGACATTTTGGTGCTCGTGGGCGACTACAGCGACAAACTCAAGGTCGCAGTTGAAGCCTTCATCACCAACCTCTGGGAACTTGGCCTGACGGTGGGCAGCGCCGTGCGCACAAGCGACGAAATGATTGCAGCCTGCAAAGAAGACATTTCCGTTGCCACAGCCTTTATGGAAGCGCGGTTTTTGCTTGGCCAAAGGTCCTTGTTCGATGAGACCTATGCGCGCTACCGCACGACGCTCGACAAGCGCGTTTTCTTTCGCAGCAAAATGCTCGAAATGCGCCAGCGCCATCAGCGCTACGATGAAACGCCCTACGCGCTTGAGCCTAATGTCAAGGAAAGTCCGGGAGGACTTCGCGACCTGCAGGTCTTTTTGTGGTGCGCACGCTGCGCCGGATTCGGCAGCAACTGGAAGGAATTGGCCAAAAGCGGGCTGATCACCGACACCGAAGCTTGGCATCTTGCCGAGTGTCATCACTTTCTGCGCGACATCCGCATCAGACTGCATCTATTGAGAAAACGCCACGAGGATCGCTTGATTTTCGATGTGCAGACAGCGCTTGCCGAAAACGCCGGCTACAAAAAGATCGGTGCTCTGCGCCCGAGCGAAGCGCTCATGAAGCGCTACTACCTCAATGCCAAGAACATCATGCAGCTGCAGGAAATTTTGCTTGCGGCCATTTCTGAAAAAATTTTTGAAGAAAAGCTTCCCTCGCAAACCTCACCCATTGAAGGCGTTTTCGTCGCCCGAGGCGATGCACTCGACATATCCGATCCGGATGTATTTACTGCGGATCACCGCAACATACTCAAGACCTTTTATCTGTTTGCCACGCACTTTGAACTCAAGCGCTGCTCAACGCGGCTATTGCGGCTTTTGTGGCACATGCGCGATCGCGTCACCGACGACTTCAGAAACGATGCCGACAACAAAGCTGTCTTTTTGTCAGCTTTAAAACTTAAGTACGGCACCTACCACTTTCTGAAAAATCTCAACGTCTGGGGCATTCTCGGGCGCTTTCTTCCCGTCTGGCGGCGCATCGTAGGCCAAATGCAGCACGATCTGTTTCATGCCTACACGGTCGATCAGCACACAATCCGCACGGTGAAGTTTCTGCGGCGCTTTACGCACTCTTCTTATGCTCATGAATATCCGCTGTGCTCGCAGATCATCAGCGAAATGAACGAACCCTGGAGACTGGTGCTTGCCGGCCTTTTTCACGATATTGCCAAAGGCCGCGGCGGCAGCCACGAAGAGCTCGGAGCCAAAGAGGTGCGGCTTTTCGGCGAGAACTTCGGCCTTCAAGAAAAAGACATCGCCTATGTGGAATTTCTTGTGCGCCACCACATTCTGATGAGCCACGTGGCGCAAAAAAAAGACATCACCAACCCGGAGGTCGTCGCAGAATTTGCGCGCACGGTCGACACAAAAGAAAAATTGGACGGCCTGTATCTGCTCACCGTTGCCGACATCCGCGCCACGAGTCCCAAAGTTTGGAACGCCTGGAAAGAGCAGCTTCTCACAGAACTCTACAAAAGCACGCTGCAGATCCTGCAGGGCAAAGAGGGCGACTATACGCGCGGCAGCGTTTTTGCCATGCACCGCGAAAAAGCCATTGAGCTCGTGCGTGAAGCGGGCATTCCCGATACGGTGCGCGATGAATTCTGGCGTGAACTCAATATCGTCTATTTTCTGCGTCATTCGCCCGAAGACATCGCCTGGCACACTCAGGAACTTGCCTGGGAGCCCAACATCGCCGTGCCTGTGGTTCGCGCCCGCGGCACAAATGTGACCGACACGGTCGAAGTTCTGGTCTACACCAAAGACCAAAAAGATCTTTTTGCCCGGGTGGTGGCTTTCTTTGAACGCTCAGGGCTTTCGGTGCTCGACGCCCGCATTCACACCACCACGCACGGCTGGGCGCTTGATACTTTTCTCGTTTCAGACCGCAGAAAAAACGATACGCAGGCTCTGCGCCCCATGATCGAAGAGCGGCTCTCGCGAGCAATCTCCGAGGGTAAACCCCTGCCCGATCCCAAACCCGGCAAGCTCTCGCGGCGCAGCCGCAGCTTTCCGACGCCGCCCCTGGTCGACATTGAACGCGACGAAAGCCAGCACAGCTGGGTGCTGCAGGTCACCTGCAATGACAGGCTCGGGCTTTTGTTTGCCATTGCCGTCGTGCTCGCGCGTCACGGCATTAATCTGGCCACGGCCAAAATCTCCACCATGGACGAACGAGTCGAAGACGTCTTTTTGATCGAGGGCGCCGTGCTCGAAGATCCCGATCAGGTCGTGCAGATCGAAAACGAACTGCTCGATGCAGTCACAAACGCAAAATAAGCGCTTTACAAACACGCTTCAGGCGGCTCAAATGAGCCGCCTGAGACGTTGGAGCGTTATTTCGCGAGCAGCTCCTTGGGAGGCTCTTCGCCGAACCACTTCACATAGATTTTGGTGAATTCGCCATTGGCGCGAGCCTTGTCGATGGCTGCATCGAGCTCCTTCATGAGCGCTGTGTTGTTTTTGGCCACAGGAAAGCCGAATGCCTCGCTGTTGAGCGTCTCGGGCAAGTGGTAGTAGTCACCTGCCGACTGCGGGCGCGAAGCCAGGAAATAGGCCGTCACAGGTCTGTCTCCGATCACAGCCTGACAGCCCTTGTTGTTGAGCTCCAGATAGGCCTCGTTGATCGTATTGAAGTTGCGCACCCTGGCTCCGGGAACTTTAGCCGCGCGCATAGAGCCCGATGTGCCGATCTGCGCGCAGATCGTGCAGTTTTCGATGTCCTTGACGCTTTTGATTTTGTCCTTGTCTTCGGCGCGCACAAGAATCGAAAGACCCGACAAGTAGTAGGGCTTGGAAAAGAGCACGCGCTTGGCGCGCTCTGGCGTGATCGTAAAGGCCGAGGCGCCGACATCGGTGATGCCTGTCAAAATGGCCGGAATGATGGCATCAAAGCCCATGTTGGTCACTTCAAGCTTGCGGCCCATTTGCGAGGCTGCATACTCAAGCAGATCAATTTCAAAGCCCACGGGCTTTCGTGTATCGGTATCAAAGAACACGAACGGAGCATAAGTGCTCTCGCAGGCCATGCGAAGCAGCTTGCCGTCTTCGGCGTGAGCCTGTACGCAGACTGCGGCAGCAGCGCAGGCTGCCGCAAGAATCTTCTTCTTTACCATTTGTTGTGTCTCCCTTTTGGTTGTATGAGTTGACGACTTCAAATCGTCCAAGACGCTCTTTTGCGCACCGTCAGCTTTCGGTTTTTGTTTCGCGGCGCGCCGCCTTCGAGCGAAGCAGACAATTTTCAATCTTTTACTTTCGATCTGCAAGATCGGGCACGTGGCGCAGCTCGTGTCCCGTAAAGAGCTGACGCGGCCGTCCAATGCGATAGTGCGGATCGTTGATGTGTTCGTTGAGCTGCGCAATCCAGCCCACCGTGCGGGCAAGCGCAAATATGGCCGTAAAAAGCGGCACGGGAATGCCGATTGCCTTTTGCACAATGCCTGAGTAGAAGTCCACGTTGGGATAGAGATGGCGCGAGATGAAGTAATCGTCCTCAAGCGCAATCTGCTCGAGCTTCATGGCAAGCTTAAAGACGGGATCGTCGTGCAGCCCAAGCTCATCGAGCACTTCGTGGCAGGTTTCGCGCATGAGCTTGGCGCGCGGATCGTAGCTCTTGTAGACACGGTGGCCAAAGCCCATCAAGCGCTCGCCGCTCGTCTTGTCCTTGACGCGGGCGATGAATTTGCCCAGATTATCGATGCCGCCCTCGGCCTGCAGTCTGTAGAGCATGTTGAGCGCCGCCTCGTTGGCCCCGCCGTGCTGCGGCCCCCAAAGACAGGCAACGCCCGCGGCGATGGCCGCAAAGGGGCTTGTACCCGAGCTCACGCACAGCCGCACCGTTGAAGTCGAAGCATTCTGCTCATGATCGGCATGAAGGATGAAAATGCGATCCAGAGCGCGGGCAATGACATCGTTGACGACATACTCCTCGCACGGAATGGCAAACATCATGCGCAGAAAGTTGGCGGCGTAGGAAAGGCCGTTTTTGGGCCAAATGAAGGGCTCGCCCACCGAATACTTGTGCGAAAAAGCCACCAGTGTGGGCATCTTGCCGATGAGCTGAATGGCTGCCGCACGACGCTGCCCCGGATCGAGAATATTGGCGCTTTGCGGATAAAAGGCCGACATGGCCCCGACAAGTCCTGTGAGAATAGCCATCGGGTGCGCGTCGCGCCTAAAGCCTCTGAGGAAGAACTCGAGCTGCTCGTGAATCATCGTGTGATGCATCACTTCCCACTCAAAGGCACTCTTTTGCTCGGCATTGGGAAGCTCCCCATTTAAGAGCAGATAGCAAACCTCAAGGTAGTTGCACTTAGCGGCAATCTCCTCAATCGGATAGCCTCGGTACAAAAGCATTCCCTTGGCGCCGTCAACGTAGGTAATGGCGCTGCGGCAGGATGCCGTCGACATGAAGCCTGGATCATAGGTGAACTTGCCCGACTGCTTGTAGAGCGTCGTAATGTCAATCACATCAGGACCCATCGTGCCCGAATGCATCGGCAGCACAACATCGGGCGAACCGTCTGAAAAGACCAGTCTGACGGTCTTTTCCGTATTTTCAGCAGCCATCTTCGTCAGCCTCCGTCGTTTGTATTTGGGTTCTCTTAGCCTCAAGACGCGCATTACGCACTATTTGCGCCAAGCGCCTGCACTTGTTCGAAAAACGTCTTCGCACAGACAGTCGCGAAAATTTAACCGAAAAAACGTGCCTCGAATCTTAGGGCAAACCCGATTAAAGATCCGTCGCCTCTTTTCTTGCCGCCAGAGCGGCTGTCGCAAGCGCTTCGCTTAGCGACGGATGCGGATGAATCACCATGCCGAGATCCTCTGCCGTAGCCCCGAAGGCAATGGCAGAAGTCGCCTCGGCAATTATGTCGGCTGCGCCTTCCCCAAAAATATGCACGCCGACAATGCGATCCGTTCGCGCATCAGCAAGAACTTTCACAAACCCGCGCGTATCTCCCTGAGCACGGGCGCGTCCGTTGGCCGCAAAGGGACAAGTGCCGGCGCGAAGTTCGATGCCTTTTTGCGCTGCGCTCTCTTGGCTCTCGCCCACCCAAGCAGCCTCGGGATCAATATAGACAACACTCGGCACGGGAGAGTGCCAAAAGCGCGGTGCTCCTGCCGCAATGCTTTGCGCGACCTGCACCCCCTGCTCGTGCGCGTAATGTGCAAGCTGAATGCCGCCCGTCACATCGCCCACGGCCCAGATGCCCGCAACATTGGTGCGGCAAAACTGATCAACTTTGATATAGCCTTTTTCGTCAAGAGCAAGTCCAACGGCCTGCGGATTTGTCGACTCTGCAAGCGAAGTGCGGCCCACGGCCACAAGAAGCTTGTCAAAGACAGCAGTCTGCTTTTGCGAATCCCTCTCGAAGTCGACTTCTATGCCCTCTTTTGTCTTTTGCACGCGCAAAATTCTGACGCCGAGCTCAAAGTCAAATCCTTCGTCTTGCAGCTGGCTTTTTACGGCGCTGCCAACCGCTGCATCAGCTATGGGAAGAATGGAGCTTGCCGCATCGAAAAGCTGCACGCGACTGCCAAGGCGCTTCCAGACGCTTGCAAGTTCCAGCCCCACAACGCCTGCACCGATGACGCCGAGCCTGGCCGGAGGCTCGTCAAACTTCAAAGCGCCGCAATGCGAGACAATGTCCTTTTCATCCATTTCGATGCCTGGCAGGCATCTTGGCTTCGTGCCGCAGGCGACAACGACGTTTTTGCTTTGAATCATCATCGGGCCTTGCTCGGAGTCGATGCGCACAAGAAAGCCGCTGCCCAAATTCTTTTCAAAGCGTGCAAGCCCTGCGATGCTCTTTACGCCGTACTTGGCAAAAAGCCTAGTGAGCCCGGCATTGGAAGCCTTGACGCACCTCGCTCGGTGCTGCTGCATCTGGGCATAATCAATGTGCACTGCAGCTGCATCAACAGTAATGCCCATCGACGCAAAACCCTTTTTGAGCTGCAAAAAACGCGCCGAGGCCGACAACAGAGCCTTGCTCGGAATGCAGCCGTGGTTGGCGCACACGCCTCCCCAGGCGCCAGAGGCTCCATCATCAGGATTGGTCATCGCATCGACCACAATCGTCGACAAGCCCTGCTGAGCGGCGCGAATCGCCGCAGGATATCCGCCGGGGCCGGCGCCGATTACTAGCACATCACAAGTCGTCGTTGTCTGCATCGCAAAACCTTTACACGCGCTTATTGAGTTAGATGTCAATCATCATGCGGGCGGGATCCTCAAGGGCCTCCTTGATGGCCATGAGACCGAGCACCGCCTCGCGCCCGTCGATGAGCCGATGATCATAAGAAAGGGCAAAGTAATTCATCGGACGCACGACGATCTCGCCGTTGACGACGACAGCCCGCTCCTTGGTAGCGTGAATTCCCAAGATAGCCGACTGCGGCGGATTGATGATGGGCGTCGACATCATGGAGCCGAAAACGCCGCCGTTTGATACCGTAAAGGTTCCGCCGGTGATTTCTTCGAGCTTGAGCTTGCCGCTTGCCGCTCGCTTGGCGAAGTCTGCAATCTCAAGCTCAATCTCGGCAAAACTCTTTTGATCGGCGTTTCGCACCACGGGAACAACCAAGCCGCGCTCAGTACCGACGGCAACGCCCACGTCAATGTAGCCGTGGTAGATGACGTCATTGCCGTCAATTGAAGCGTTGAGCACGGGAAATTTGCGCAAAGCGCTGACGACGGCCTTGACGAAAAACGACATAAATCCCAACTTGACGCCGTACTTCTTTTCAAACTTTTCCTTATAGCGGGCCCGCAGCGCGACCACGGCGCTCATGTCGACCTCGTTGAAGGTGGTGAGCTGCGCGGCCTGCGCTTGACTCTCAAGAAGACGCTCAGCAATGCGCGCACGCAGACTCGTCATCGGCACGCGCTGCTCGGCTCGTCCAAGAGGATCAGCGGGCACGCGCGCTGAGAAACTGCCGTCGGTTTTCCGAGCGGGGACAGAGCTCGAAGAAGGCTGCGGCGCGAAATCAGTACTCTCTGAAGCTTGCGTACTTTGTTGAGACCCACGGTTAAGAGCCGCAGTCACATCGGCCTTGGTCACACGGCCTCCCGGTCCAGTTCCAGAAAGTTCTTGGGCATTGACGCCAAAGGCTTGCGCAGCAACGGCAGCCGAAGGCATGACGCGAGAAGCTGCAGCAATAGGCTCAGCTGGTTTTTCGGCTTCTTTTTCCTGCGTCTGAACTTTGAGAATCGTGCAAAGCTTCTCATCGCTTTTGACGGCCTCGCCCGCGCGATGCGCGATGCTGCCGACCACGCCTGCGGCAGGCGCAGGCACTTCCATGATCACCTTGTCGGTTTCAATTTCAACAAGCACGTCGTCGACGGCAACGACATCACCCTCAGCGACGCGCCAGGCAAGAACAGTGGCTTCGCTGACGGACTCTGAAAGCTGGGGAACCTTGACTAAAACTTCACTCATGGCTGCAAATTCTTTTTTGGCGTTGATGTTTGATTGTCGGTTTTGCGAAAGCCGCATCTTTTATGCGGACAATGGCGCAAATGCATCGGATAGAAGTTTTTTCTGCTGCTCGACGTGGCGGCGAACGTAGCCCACAGCCGGAGACGAACTCGCAGGTCTTCCTGCATAGCCAAGCTTCATGCCGCGAGATAAGAACGCATGCAGATGCATGGCCATGTAGTTCCATGCTCCTTGGTTTTGCGGCTCGTCTTGACACCAAACGAGTTCTTTGGCCGACGTGTAGCGGCCGAGTTCTTTTTCGAGCATTTGCGCGTTGAGCGGATAGAGCTCTTCGATGCGAACAAGCGCCGTCTTTTGTTCGAGACCAAGTTCGCGTCGTTTGGCCTCAAGGTCGTAGTAAACCTTGCCCGAGCAGCAGATGATGCGCTCTACAGCGGCAGGATCAACGATGGAGTCATCGCCTATGATGGGCTCAAAACAGCCCTCTGAAAGCATCTGCAGCGTTGTTGCGGCAGCCTTGTTTCTCAAGAGCGACTTTGGCGTAAATACAATCAGGGGCTTTCTGAAGCTGCGAACCAGCTGGCGTCTGAGCAGATGAAAGATCTGTGCGGCATTGGTCGGCTGAACAATCTGCATGTTGTTGTCGGCTGCAAGCTGCAAAAAGCGCTCTACTCGCGCCGATGAATGCTCCGGTCCCTGCCCTTCGTAGCCATGGGGCAGCAAAACCACAAGCCCCGACAAACGCCCCCATTTGGCTTCGCCAGAGCTGATGAACTGATCAATGACGACCTGCGCGCCGTTGGCAAAGTCGCCAAACTGCGCCTCCCAAACCACAAGCGCATTGGGAGAGGCGGAGGCATAGCCGTATTCAAAGCCGAGCACCGCATTTTCTGAAAGCACTGAGTCAATCACCGTAAAGGGAGCTTGATCGCTTGCGACATGTTCAAGCGGAATGTAGACGCCCTTGTCCCACTGTTCGCGGTTTTGATCGTGAAGCACGGCATGACGATGGCTAAACGTGCCGCGGCCGCTGTCTTCTCCAGTGATGCGCACGCGGTAGTGCGCAGCCACAAGCGAGGCAAAGGCCAGATGCTCGGCCATGCCCCAGTCAAGAGGCAATTCGCCATGGGCCATGCTGCGCCTGTCGGCGAGCACCTTTTGCACGAGCGGGTGCAGGGCAAAACCTTCGGGCACTTCGGTAATGGCTTGCCCCATCTTTTTGAGATCGTCAACGGCAACGCCTGTGGCCGCCTCATCGGTCCAAGGCTTGCCCTCAAAAGGAGTCCAGTCGATGGCGTGCCGGTTTTTGACGCTTGCCAGATTCACCGGCAGAGGCGAGAGCCCGTCGCGAAGCCGCTCTCGCGCGGCCTCAAGCATTTGGTCTGCGGCTTCCTGACTCAATACGCCCTGCAGCACTAGCTTTTTGGCAAAAAGAGCACGCGTGCCGGGGTGCTGGGCAATCTTTTTATACATCAAGGGCTGCGTCACAGCCGGAGTGTCCTGCTCATTGTGCCCCAAGCGCCTGAAGCAGACGATGTCGACGAATACGTCGCGCTTGAATTCACGGCGATAGTCCATGGCAAGCTCGGCGGCCATGACGACAGCCTCGGGATCATCGCCGTTGACATGAAGCACGGGCGCTTCGATGAGTTTGGCAGCGTCCGTGCAATAGGTCATGGAGCCCTTGTCTCGCGGATCAGAAGTCGTAAACCCAATTTGATTGTTGACCACAATGTGCACAGTACCGCCCGTGCCGTAGCCTCGCGTATCGGCAAGGTTTAGCGTCTCCATGACGATGCCTTGCCCGGTGAGCGCAGCGTCGCCGTGGATCATGACGCCAAGCACGAAGTCGCCGGCAGCATCGCGCCGCTGATCCATGCGTGCACGTACGCTTCCGACCACAACGGGATCAACGATCTCTAGATGCGATGGATTCGATTCCATGCACAGATGAATGTAGCGCCCATTGACGGCAAGGTCGGAAGAAAAACCGTTGTGGTACTTGACGTCGCCCGCGGGGAGCTCTTCGGCAGCTGCATGACCTTCGAACTCAGCAAAGAGATCGCTTGGGCGCTTGCCCAAGGTGTTGACGAGCACATTCAGACGCCCCCGGTGGGCCATACCGATGACGCATTCTTCAATGCCGTCGGCAACAGCTTTTTCGACAATGGCGTTCATGCAGGCAATAAGCGACTCGCCGCCTTCAAGGCTAAAGCGCTTTTGCCCGACGTATTTTGTGCCGAGATGGCGCTCGAGCGCCTCGGCAGCGGTCAAATTCTCAAGAATGCAGATGCGGCGATGCGCATCGAAATGAGAACGCGAGCGGCAGGATTCAAGTCTTTGCTGCCACCAGCGGCGCTTGACCGGATCGGTCACATGCATGTATTCGAGGGCAAGCGTGCCGCAGTAGGTTTCCTTCAGCGCGCTCAGCAACTCATGCAGCGGCATTGAGGCGGGACCGAAGTAGGTGTTGGCTGCAGAAAAAGTTGTATCAAGGTCTGCTGAAGTCAGACCATAAAACGAAGGATTTAGTTCGGCAATCTCGGGCAGTTCCCTGCGGCGCAAAGGATCAAGATCAGCTCTGCGAGAGCCCAGGAAGCGGTACGAAGAAATGAGCTGCTGCACGCCGACTTGTTTTCGAGCAGCTTCAAGCTCTTTGACGGCAGCACTCGAAGTTTCGGCACGAGACTTGAAGTCGGTATAGGCAGCAACGATTTCCGAGTGAATCGGCTCGACACGGGCGGCCTGCCCGCTTGCGACATCGTCAGCATGCATCTGTTCAAAGCAGCGACGCCAGTTTTCATCTACGCTCGAAGGATTTTTTAGCCAACTTTCATAAAGCGACTCAACATACGGAGCGTTTGAACCGAACAGCCAGCTGCTGCGTGCAAAAATTTCAGTCGTCATCAGCAAAAATTCCACAAATGCACACTCTCTAGGCTGCCTCGAGGCAGCCTCGGGGCAGGTCAGTCCAATTTAGAAGAATACACACTTGTAGAATTTTGTGCGGAGTTTTTGTGCGGCGTTTTTTTTTCAAGAAAGGCCAAAAAAATTAAACCCCCGGCTGAGCTAACAACCGAGGGTTCAGAAGGGAGAGCCTGGCAGTGACCTACTTTCACTGGAAATACAACCAACTATCATCGGCCCAGAAGCGTTTCACTGTCCTGTTCGGAATGGGAAGGAGTGGGACCACTTCGGTATGGCCGCCAGGCAAAGGCTTTGACTC
>CALXKM010000023.1 GCA_944388865.1 uncultured Duodenibacillus sp.
TAAAAGACAAGGCATGGCGAGAAAAAGACGGCCGACCAACTGCTGTTGCGCACAAACGCCTTTGAGCTTCGCTTTTCTTGTCGGCGACTGCGGCGTTTTCTTGAAAACATCCTTGCGCCTTCATCCTTTTCTTGGCGACATTGCAGCCTCTGACAGCCAGAGGGCTGCAAAATAATTTCGCCATGCCCGAAGCTTGCCCGAACATGGCGTCAGCAGAACTCTCAAAAAAGAGTCGTTCTCTTTTGCGCTCTTAAAGCTGAATGCGGCGCAGCGCGTCAACACGATCCTCAATCGAAGGATGCGAAGCAAAGAGGCTGCCGATGCCGCCCGAAATGCCAAGCCCCTTGACCGATGCAGGCAGCTCCGCGGGCTGCATGGTGCCCAGACGCTGCAGAGCAGAAATCATGGAGGCCGACTCGCCCATCACGCGGGCAGCTCCCTCATCAGCTCTGAACTCACGGTGACGCGAGAACGCCGCCACGACCATGCCGGCCAAAAAGCCCAGCGCGATGTCAAGCACCAAGCTCGTAATGAAGTAGCCCGCTCCCGGACCGTCGTTTTCGTTTCTGAGAATCTGGCGATCAACAACCCAGCCGACCAAACGTGAAACAAAAACCACAAAGGTATTCATCACGCCCTGCACAAGCGTCATGGTCACCATGTCGCCATTGGCAACGTGGCTCATCTCATGCGCAAGGACGGCTTCCACCTCCTTTTGATTCATCATCTGCAACAGCCCCGTCGAAACGGCTACCATGGAGCTATTTTTCGTCGCTCCGGTTGCAAAGGCATTGGGCTCGCCCTCATAGATGCCGACTTCAGGCATCTTCACGCCGAGCTTGTCGGCTTGCTGACGAATGACGCCCACAAGCCAGGCCTCAAGGCCGGGCGCGGGGTTGTGGGTGTTGATCAGCTGCACCCCCATTGAGGTGCGGGCCATGGTTTTGCTCATCAAAAGCGAGATGATTGAACCGGCAAAGCCCACCACCAGCGCAAACACGAAAAGCGCGCCCATATCAAGGCTGCTGCCGGCCATCTGGCCGAAGTTAAGCCCCGTGAGCATGCTCACAACGTTCAACACAATGCCCAGCATCACCACAATGGCAATGTTGGTGAGAATCAAAAGCGCAATTCTCTTGAAAGACACGTCAATATTCCTTGTAAAAAACTTTTGTCGCGCCGCCCGGCCGTCTGACACGGCTCGATTGCGTCTCTTCAAACTCGGCCTCATTCGCCCAGAGATTGAAAAGCCGCCTTTGATCTGCCACACAAAGCGGTCTTGAATGCTTCTGTCGGGCACGGCAAAACAAGCCGCAGGGCGCGAATTGTCATGCAGCTTGCGTAATGTGAAGTCTACTGAGTTTGCAGCCTGCTCTCTTTTAAGAAACCCACGAATTGTTTTCAAATTGTTTATAGATTCAGCCAGACAGTTCTTCAAGCCGATCTTCGCCCAAGCCGCTAAGGTAGAATCGGAGCCTATGAGAAAAGCTTTTTACGACACCCGAGCCGTCGATGAACTAGACGAGGATCTCGGACCATCCAAATCCCAAAGAAAGCGCGACTCCGAAGCCATGCAAAAGCTCGGCCAGGAGCTTGCGCGGCTGCCTGCTGACCAATTCGAGCGCATTGATCTGCCCGAGGACATCCGCGAGGCCATTGTCGAGTATCAGCGCATGAAGTCTTTTGGCGCCATGCGCCGCCAAATGCAGCTCATCGGCAAGCTGATGCGAAGACTTGAAGCCGATGCCGTGCGCGAAGCCATTGACCGCGCCACGGGCGAGAGCCGCGCTGCTGTCGCCGCGCATCATCGCGCAGAACGCGCCCGAGACGCCATGCTTGCCTCCGACGATGCCCTCACGGACTATGTCGAGCAGCACCCCGAGGTCGACGTGCAGCGGCTGCGACAGCTCGTGCGCGCCGCACGCAAGGAAAAGGAGTCCGCCAAACCCCCGAAATCCGCGCGCGAACTCTACCGCCTCATCCACGCCCTGGAGCTGCCGCCCATCGCACTTGAAGCCGACGATGGTGCTCAGGATGCCTCCGAGCAAGCCTAAAGACGACTAAAAAAAAACAACTCTCAAGCACCTTGCTGCAGTCGGCAGAGCTTGAAAATTTCTTGATCAACCTAAGCACAGAAAATGCCCTCTGAACGTTGCACACCAAACGAACTCATCCTTGGTCTGGTTTCCATTTCCGACCGCGCCAGCCGCGGCGAATACCAAGACGAGGGGCTGCCTGCCCTGCGCACCTGGTGCGAAGACGCCATCATCTCACCCGTGCAGTACCACGAGCGGCTCATTGCCGATGACCGCTACACGATTGAAGAGACGCTGCGCGAGCTCGTCGATCGCATCGGCTGCGACCTTGTTCTCACCACCGGCGGCACGGGGCCGGCGCTGCGCGACGTAACGCCCGAGGCAACGCTTGCCGTCGCCACACGCGAAATGCCCGGTTTTGCCGAACAGATGCGGCGCATTTCTCTTAATTTCGTGCCGACTGCCATCCTTTCTCGACAGGTTGCCGTGCTGCGCGAAATCCCGGGGCACGCCGCGCTCATCGTCAACCTTCCCGGCCGTCCGAAAGCGATTGCCGAGACGCTCGAAGGACTCAGAAGCGACGCTGGCGACGTCATTGATGCAGGCATCTTTGCAGCCATTCCCTACTGCATTGATCTGATCGGCGGCCCGCGCATCGAAACCAATCCCGAA
This sequence comes from uncultured Duodenibacillus sp., assembly GCA_944388865.1. GTDB lineage: Bacteria > Pseudomonadota > Gammaproteobacteria > Burkholderiales > Burkholderiaceae_F > Duodenibacillus. Next base: position 2,709 of record CALXKM010000023.1, read on the forward strand.
ATCGTCGCCGCCTTCCGCCCCAAGGAAAAGCAGCGCCGCGAACCAACCGCAGCCAGCGCCGCACCGGTCCAAGAACCACGCCCAGCTTTTTGCGCAGCCGTCCCGCAGCCCGCGAGCTTTGAGACGCAAGCGCCTCAAAGCGCAGATGCGCTTCCAAAGACGCCTCTTCACGCCAATCCCTCAGCGCAGCCTGCTGCCTTTTCAGCCGCAGCGCTAAACCCCTTTAAAAATGAGCCCGCAACAGCCCCGGCCCGCGACATGCGGCCGCCGCGAGCAGAGCGTACTGATCGTCCGCGCATGAGTCCGGAGGCTATTGCCAGACGCAGCGTGCAGCACGGCGTGCCGCTTTTCAACAGCCGCCCCCGCAACGCCATTGAGCCGCTTGAACTCATCGTGAAGGACCCGCAGGGAGGCATTGAGCCGGCCTGCACCGTCATTTGGCTGCACGGTCTTGGCGTAGATGCCCACGATTTTGAGTCTTTCCCGCAGGAGATCATGGATTTCGGGGGGCCTGCCGCGCGCTTCATTTTGCCCAATGCGCCCGAACTTGCGATCACCGCGCACAACGGCTACACAACGCGCGCCTGGTACGACCTGCTCAACACCAGCTTCACTTCGCCAGAGGATACGCAGGGACTCGCGCGCATGCATCTGCGCATTTCGCAGATCATCAACGATGTCGTCAGCTCCGGCTTGCTGGCCGAAAAAATCTTCATCGGCGGCTTCTCTCAGGGAGCGGCCATGGCGCTTTACTGCGCCCTGCGTCAGGCGCGCACGCTTGCCGGATGCATCGCGCTCTCAGGCTATTTGCCCGCACCCGAACTGCTTGACAGAGACATCACGCCGGCCGGGCGCAGCACGCCGATATTCATGGGCCACGGCTCCTTTGACAGCGTCATCAATCCGCTCATCGCGCAAAAGGGCTCGGAAATCGTCGAGCACTACGTCGATACGCTCATCTGGCGCGAGTACAACATGGAGCATGAAATCTGCCCAGAAGAACTCACGCACATTGCTCAGTTCATGAACACGGCGCTGCAGCATTAACGACATTGCGCTTGAGCCCAATCCCTGCAGAATTGATTTTCTGCGGGGATTTTTTTGCACTTCTGAGCGTACAGCGACGCCTTTCGTCGTGCCTACATTTTGAGCACGGGAAAATTTGTGTTTTGCGACAAGGATTTAGCAGCTCCACCACTGCTTCTTTCCACAGAAGCTGTGGAAAGCTTAAACGCAGCTTTGCGAGAATTTTTTGCCACGAGCCAAACTTGCCGCAGGCAACTATCCCTTTTGAAAGCCAAGGAAAACATGGACTTTTCGCTGCTGTGCCTCTCCAACGAGACTCCTAAAATGGATTTCGTGCTTTTTTGCCATAAAGGAGAGAAACACCATGCGCAAATCGATCATTTCCTTTGTTGGTGCCGGACTGTTAGCCGGAGCCAGCGTTTATGCCGCGGCTGCCGACGGCACCTTCAGCGCGCAGGCTCAGGGACAAGGCGGCCCGGTTCCTGTTACCGTCACCATCAAAAACAAACAAATCACCAATATTTCGGTTGGTCCCAACAAGGAAACTGTCGGCATCGGCGCTGTTGCCGCTCCCAAGATGGCCTCGCGCATCATCAATGCGCAAAGTCTCAATGTTGATGCCATTTCGGGTGCAACCGTCACATCTGAGGCTGTTCTTGCCGCCGTCAAAGACTGCCTTGTCCAATCAGGCGCCGACCTCAAAGTCTGGAATAAGGCTTCCCCGCAGAAAGCAGCGCTTCTTCAAAAATCTCTTGACGCCGACATCCTCGTTATTGGCGGCGGCGGTGCAGGCATGATCTCCGCGATCAACGCCTCGCAGCAAGGCGCCAAAGTCGTGCTGCTCGAAAAAATGGACTTTCTCGGCGGTGCATCCGGCATCTGCGCCGGCGGCATGCTGATCGAAGGCTCGAAACTTCAGAAAGATTTGGGCGTCAAGGACGACACGCCCGAGAAATTCGTCTCTGACATGCTCGCCAACGGCCGCAATCTCAACAACAAAGAAATTTTGGATGTCTATGCCCGCAATGTCGGCGCCACCGTTGATTGGCTGGTCGCTCAGGGCGTGCAGCTGCGCACAGAAGGCGGCGTGCAAAAGCGCGCTGAATTCAAAACGCCGCGGCTTTTGCTTCTCAAGGGAGGCTGTCCCGGATACGCTCAAACGCTGCGCGAGCTCGTTCAAAAATCCGGCGCGCAGGTGCTGCTTGGCACGCGAGCAAGCGAGCTCATCGTTAAAGACGGCAAAATTGCAGGCGCTTCTGCCCAAGGCGACGGCGTGAAGTACACCATCAACGCCAAGGCCGTCATCCTTGCCACGGGCGGCTACGGCGCCAACCGCGACATGTTGGAAGGCAGCCTGAAGCAAACGCTCTATTACGGCCCGGTTTCGTCAACCGGAGACGGGCACAAGATGGCCATGAAGGTCGGAGCCGGCATGCAGCTTATGCCTTATGCCAAGATCTACTACAACGGTCTTGAGGTTGCGCCGGGCACGGCCAAGTCAACGCTCACGGGCAATGCTGCTGCTCTTTCGCTTGGCGCCATCATGGTTGACAAAAACGGCAAGAGAGTCGTCAACGAAAAAGGCACGGGCCGCTCGATTGTGACCGCGCAGTCCAAGGCCCCGGGCGGTCAGCTCTATCTGGTCATGGATGAGCCCACTTTCAAAGTCTTCCGCAACGGCATCAAAAACAACGGCGTCAGTCCCGAAGAAGTCGACAAGTGGCTTGCACAAAACGGCAAAGGAACTCCGCTTTTTGCGCACGGCGCTACGCTTGAGGAAGCTGCCCGCAACGCAGGCCTCAACGCCTCTGCGCTCAAGCAAACCGTTGCTCAATTCAACAGCTTTGTAGCCAAGGGCAAAGATGAGGCCTTCGGCCGCACCAAAGACAACCTCAAAGCCGCCATCTCGGACAAGGGACCTTATTACGTCGTTGAGCAAAAGCCTCGCTTTGCCACAACCATGGGCAGCGTACAGCTCTCGAAAACCATGCAGGTTCTTGACAAGTCCGGCCGCGTCATTCCCGGTCTTTACGCAGCAGGCGAAGTTGCCAACTGCGTGCACGGCGACGACTCGGCTCCCGCGGCCAACGTAGCCTGGGTCGCAACAAGCGCCAAGCTTGCTAGCGATGCTGCCGTCAAAGCTGTCAAAGCTGCCAAATAATTGCTTGTAAAGCTTGCATCACGAACTCCGTACCGAAGTTCTGAGCACACCCAACATACCGTCCTTTTGCATTGCAGCACAAGGACGGTTTTTGTCTGCGCGAAGACCTTAGCCGTTGTTCCAAACTGAACCACGCAGCAGAACATGTTTTCCTCTGTATTGACAAAGCATTTTTCCCGAAGCCGCTTTGCGCCTCGGGATTTTTTATCGGGCAGAATGCCTGCGCATCAGCCCAAAAGAACTGGCCGCCAGAATGACAAGCAGCAATGCCGCCAGCGACAGCGAGGCTAAAAGCCCTATGTGCTCGGCCAAAAATCCGAATGTCGGAGGAAACGCCAGAAGGCCGCAATAGGCGCACATGGCAATCACCGAAGTTGCCTTCTCCACTGGGATGCCGTCGAACTTGCTGGTCAAGCTAAAAAGCAGCGGCACAACCGGCGCTAGTCCCGTGCCGAGCACCGCATAGCCCAACAAGCACAGCGGCCACCATGGCGAAACAAGCACAATGATCATGCCGCTTAAAGCCACCAAAGAGCCGATGAACATGAGCCTGAAGTCGCCCAGTACCATGCGCAGCCGATCCGCTCCCAAGCGGCAGGTAAGCGCGCAAATCGAATACATTCCGTACACGAGCGCGGCAATCGACTCGGGAGCCTCTTTTTCCTGGTACACAAAAAGGCTTCCCCACTCGCCAGAAGAGCCTTCAACGACGTACGAAACCATGGCCAAAAATCCCCAGCCGTAGACCCACAGCGGCACGCCTTTGCTGCGGGAAGACTGCGCTTTGTCCTGAGATTTCTCAGGGCCCGCAGGATCAATGTGCAAATGTTCGCGCTGCGGATCAAGCAGTCTTGGCGTTGCCCAAAAAAGCATCAGCACGAAAGCCAGACTCGGGCAAAGAAAATTCAGAAACGGGCCAATTTGAGCCGCTGCAAACAACGACCCCAAAATGGATCCGGAAAAAGCTCCGATGTTGTAGCCCGCATGCAGCAGATTCATGCTCGGCGCATTGTATTGTCGCTCAACCTCTACGCCTTGCACGTTCATGGCAACGTCAAGCAGCCCCATGCCAAAGCCGCTCAAAAGAACCATCAGAGCCAGCTGCCAGACGCTCGCCGCAAGGCCAGCTGCGCACACCGCACCCAAAGCCAGCGCGCAGCCCCCCAAGAGCACCGTCTTGGCGCCGAATCGTCCAATGCAGTAAGAGGCGATCGCGAGTCCCGCCACTGCGGCAATGCCAATGCACAAAAGCACCATGCCGAACTCATCGGGCGAAGCGTGCACTTGCGTTGTCAGGGCAGGCACGCGCGAGACGAACAGTCCGTAGGCAAGTCCTGGCGCAGCAAAAAAAATCATGCAGGCCAAACGCGCCTGCCAAAGCGACAACTGCTCCGAACGCACCTCATTACTCCTGCCGAAGAACAAACAAAATTCGCCGCAATGATGCCACAGGCCTCAAAAGATTTGGCTTGCTCAGGAAACTTCAGACAAAAAATCGCGCATATACTGGATACAATCGCCTTTTGTCATTTCGGGCATCTAAAGTCCTTTTGCCATGGCCCAGACCGAACAGCAAGACTCCATCCAAACTTCCAATCTGCAGCGCAGCCTCAAGTCTCGCCACCTAACCATGATCGCCATTGGCGGCTCAATAGGCACGGGGCTTTTTGTTGCTTCTGGAGCAACAATTGCGCAAGCAGGCCCTGCCGGCGCGCTCGTCTCCTACGGCGTCATCGGTCTGATGGTCTTTTTTCTCATGATGAGTCTGGCTGAACTATCGGCTTTTTCTCCAACAACAGGCTCTTTTTCCACATACGGAAGCAAATTCATTGACCCAGCCTTCGGCTTTGCTCTCGGCTGGAACTACTGCTACAACTGGGCCTCGACCATTGCCGTGGACCTGGTGGCCGCGCAGCTCGTGATGAAATGGTGGTTTCCGGACGTGCCGGGCACGCTCTGGAGCGCTTTGTTTCTGAGCTTGATCTTTGGCCTGAACTACTTTTCCGTCAAGCACTTTGGCGAGGCCGAGTATTGGTTTGCTATTTTGAAAGTTGCCACAGTGATCGTCTTCATCGTCGTGGGGCTAGCCATGATCGCGGGCATTCTGACCGATGCCCAGCCGCCAGGATGGGAAAACTGGACCGTAGGAGAGGCTCCTTTTGTCGGCGGACTGCCTGCTCTTGCCGGCGTTGCCATGGTCGTAGGATTTTCGTTTCAAGGCACTGAACTTGTCGGCATCACGGCGGGCGAAGCTAAGGATCCTGAAAAAAACGTCCCCAAAGCGCTCAAGCAAGTTTTTTGGCGCATCCTTCTTTTTTATGTGCTCTCGATTTTCGTCATCAGCCTCATTATTCCGTACACAGACCCAAGGCTGCTGCGCAATGACGTGACCGACATCGCTGTAAGCCCATTTACGCTTGTTTTTGAACGCGCAGGACTGCTTGCGGCCGCTGCCGTCATGAATGCCGTCATCCTGACATCAATTCTGTCGGCGGGCAACTCCGGCATGTACGCCTCCACGCGCATGCTCTTTGCTCTTGCCGAGGCAGGCTACGCACCGAAAATCTTTTCAAAGCTCACCGCCGGCGGCGTTCCGCGCAATGCTCTTTTTGCCGTGACCTGCGTGGCCATGCTGTGCTTTCTTACCTCGGTTTTCGAAGATCAGCGCGTGTACTTGTGGCTTTTGAACATCAGCGGCATGGGAGGCTTCATCGCCTGGCTCGGCATTGCCATCTCGCACTATCGCTTCAGGCGCGGATTTCTTGCTCAAGGCGGAGACCCTCAAAAACTCCCCTACCGTTCACCATTTTTCCCCTGGGGACCAATCTTTGCCTTTGTGATATGTCTGGCCATCACGCTGGGGCAAAACTATCAGGCATTCCTAGCCGACAGCATTCAATGGGAGTCAATCGCCGCCACCTATATAGGCATTCCGCTTTTTCTTGCTCTCTGGCTCGGCTACCGCTGGGTGCACAAGACGCATTTCGTGCGTTATGAGGAAATGCAGTTTCCTGAGCACATGCTGACAAAAACTCAGAGGCGGCCTTCCGAGTCAAGCGCTGCTATGGACTGACTTGCCAAAACCAAAGAAATTTATCTGCATCGGATTGGCGTTGGCCTGTAGCTAGACATCGCCGTCCCTGGTACAATCGTGCGCTGCATCAAAACGGTTTTGGCTTTTTGCCGTCGTCCGAACAGGGCGAAAACAAAAGCATTTTTCAAAAATTCATCACCCTTCGCGGGCGTTGGCCCGCGGTTTGCGCGAGCGCATCAGGCATCTTCTGTTTCTCGTTGACTTTTTTCTTGCCAAGCAGCAATGAAAAAGACCAACGAACAATGAATGTGCCCAAACATGCGTTTTTCGTGCATCTCATGGGGGGTCTTCGCTTCGTCGATGAGGTTTTTCCATCGTTTTAGCAAAAAGGAGACACATGCCATGATGCACTTTAACGCGCGCATTCCGGCCCGAGCATTCGGATTTGAGTCCGATCACACGGTCCTAGGGTTCAAGCCGACGCAAAAGACGCCCGCTGCGGCACGCCTCATCACGCCCGATGAAGATCACCTCTTTGATCCCGAGTTCTTCGAAGAGCTCAGGCTCTGGTGGGAATGGGACGACACCCGCTCGCCCCTGTACATCTCCGGCCCGAGCGGCTGCGGCAAAACGTCTACCGTCTTGCAGTTTCTTGCCCGCGTCCAAGCGCCCGTCGTCACGATTACGTGCCGCAGACGCACGGAGAAAAATGACCTGATCGGTCAGTGGGGCATAAATGCCTCGGGCGGCTTTTCCTGGTTCGACGGCCCTGCCGCCATAGCATGGCGGCACGGATGCGTTCTCGTCATCAATGAGTTTTCGCTTGCGCCCTCAGAAGTCTGGGTGGCGCTCAACGATCTCTTTGAGGGCGATGCGCTTTTCATTGAACGCAAAAGAGAACTCATCGCCCGGCACCCCAACGCACGCGTCATAGTCACCGACAATTGCCGCTGCGGCGGAGCCGGAATGGACTCTCAGTACCTTGCCCGCAATCTGCAAGACACGAGCACAATCGAGCGCTTCTGGCACCTTGAGGCCAGATGGCCTGCGCGTGAAGCCGAAAAGATGCTGCTGATGCGAAAAACCCGCAAAGCAGCCTCAGGCTTATCTGCACTCGAGCACGAAGCCATTGTCGAGGCACTGCTGCAGTTTGCAGCAAAGACTCGGCAAACGGATGAAACTCAGACAAAGAAAAACCCGAATCTGCGGGCAATTTCACCCCGCGTTCTGATTCGCTTTGCCGAGATTTTTCTGACGCTTGTCTCGCAGCACGCGCCCGTGCCCGACCCCGTCAAGACGGCTCTTGCCATGGCATTTGCCAACGGCTGCGCGCCGTCGGAAAGCTACGCCTTGCAGCAGCTTGCTCACTTTGAGCTCGCTGGCCTTGCCGCTGCGCGCAAAACTGCCTGAAGCTTCCGTCTTCTAAGGGTTTGCCGCTTAGCCAATGCCGGCATCTGAAAATTTTTTCTTTGCTTTTTGGGGACAAACCCGCAACTTTTCCCCAAAAGCCGCACGCGGCGCAAAGGAGAAATTTGCGTGCACTCTGTCCCCCTTTTTATGGAGGAGATCTGCACCATGCAGCAAGCATTTGACTTTCGACTGACGACGGAATCGGCGCCCGCGTTTCTGACTCGGCCCGCAGACAGAAGTTCTGCGCCCGACGTTTTAGACAAAGACAAGCCCGAGAGCTCAGCCCTCAAGGCACCTCTAGCGCCCTGTCCTTTCTTTGTCATTGCCAGAGACCACGCTCTTGCCGATAAAAGAAATGCGCCCGATGCTGCGCGAAAAGCGCCCGTTAAAAGGCGCTGCCGCCCGGCAGCTCAAAGGACTCCAAGCGAAGTCTCGCTTTGATGTCTTCGACCTGACGCTTTTTGTCTTCGTGCTTGAAAAATTTTTGACCAACGGCTTCGTCCCGGAGTTGTACCGCTTCTTGAGGCGTTCATGCACTCCGGGCCGGCGCCTTCTCTGTAAATAGCCGTCTTGTCGCTGCTGTCAGCACATGCCTGTGTAGAACTTTCCGTGTTCCCTGCAATAGATGTCGTTTGCCTCAACGCTTCGCCCTACCAAATCAAAAACAACCGCAGAACGTGTTCTGGCAAAAGGCCTGCTTGAGAGGCGCTTGGGCACTACGCGTCTTATCGATGAGCTGCTTGCTTTGGATATTTCTTTATCTCGGGCGCTTGAACTCGCTCAGCTTGCGGCCGCGCTTTTGATCCAAACAAAAAACGACGGACTTCACTTGCATGTCCTCGAACAAAGTCTGAAGCTGCTGCGGCTTGCCGCCGCGGCAGGAGCACTGCGAAATCTCTCGGCTTGCCAGAGCCTTGCCTACATCCTGGCCGGCGCTGCAAGCCTCCTGCCTTGCCCGGCTCTTGCTCTCAAGAACATCATCGGACGCCGCAGTCTGCTTCTTTATTGCGCACTCGTGCGTTTTGTCCGCAAAGCACAACTGCAAGTGAGCGCACACGAACGCCTTCTTTTGCCCGCTTGGCAATTTCTGCTACTTGCCCGCATTGCGGCAAAGACAAATCGCACCGCTGACCACAGGCTTGCTTTTACCCAAGACATCATGATGGCCCTTGCCTCAAGCGCCGCTCGCTCTCCTGAGCCCGTTCGCGTGCTCAAAGCCCGCAGTCCCGATAAAGGCATGCTCTTTTTGGTGCTTGCCGATCTTGCGCACTTTCTGCTCAAGGAAAACAATGCACAAAAGCTTTCCTGCAAACCTTCGCGCAGAATGCTCAGAGAGTGCGAGCGCAGAATCTGCTCTGCGCTGTTTGCCTGCGGTGCGGCGCACTCCGTCGTCGAACTTGCCGATCCCCTTGGCGGCATGTTCGGCACTCATGCGAACGCAAGACGCAAAGCTCTTCTTCTAGAGCACTCTTTTGCCGAAGGACTCATTGATCTTCTTGTATCAACAGCCTCTGCCTGCCAAACAACGCTCCCCGTATTTGTTTTTGAACAACTGCTTTTTAGTTGTCTTTCGAAAGAAACAGGCCTTGCGCTGCAGCAGAATACGACCGAGGGCGAAATTGCCGTCTGTGAGCATGAGCTCAAAACACAAGCCTTGCCTGTGCCGCTGCTCACTGAGTTCAGACAAGCCGCCCAAGAAATTGAAAAGAGCATTGCCGCCAACGCCTCGCGAAAAGACTTTCACGTCTTTCGCGCAGCCTTTTCCTATGTTGAAGAACAGATTGAAGCCCCCTTTGAGGCTGAGAATCATTTTTTTATTTTCATCGAACGCTCGCGCCTTCCAGATGCTGCGCTTTGGGCGCCTGTGCTTGGCTCATGCGGAGTGCTCGTCTGTGAATCAAAAGGCGCACCCGAGCGCAAATGGCGCAGCGAACGCGCAGACTTTTTCAAAATGGAAGTTGCCGACGGCTTTGTCTTCGTTCTTGACCGCACGCCGCTTCTTGAGCTGCAGCCGCTTGCGCTTGCCTCAAGGCTGCGCAGCCGAAAAGCAGCCCCTGCGGCAGCTTTGAACCTTCTGGCATGGACGGCAAGCGAGCTGCTCTTATTCAGCGAGCTCAAAAAAGAAATCGCAGAACTGCGCGCTCTTTTAGAGTCTGAACAGCAAAAGGGAGACGTTTCTTGAATAAACGCCGTTCGCTTTTTACGGCCGATGCCCAAAGTCTTATCGCCCGCACCTGGCGTCCTGTCGTTGAGCTGCCTGCCGCCATGATCTGGTGCGCCGCAGCCGTTTATGCGCTTGTCTGCTCTGCCCCACTATCGATCAGCAGGGCGCTTTTAGCCGTCTCAATCGTGATGGGGCTGCGGCGGCTGCATTCAGCCTTCGTCGTGCTGCGCGCACGCGCACTTCTTGCCGGCAGGGCGCCAGGTTTTCACAGCACAGAATCCTTGGCGCGCCGCGTCAGGCGCTCATTCAAACCCCGCTCTCTGGTTTGGTTCGGCAAAGGCTTTGATTGGACGCCCGAACACTCGCAAAAGCTCTATGAGCTAAGCCGCGTCGACATCTCCCGCATGGTGCCTGCGGCTGCGCTAAGGCGCATCCTTGTGCGCGCACCTGCGCCGCAGCCGGGAGCCATCGGGCTTGCCGCCATTGACGGACTCGAGAAAGAGCTCTCGGACATCACGGTTTCCGACAAAACGCTCGAAGGCGGCACGCTCATCGTTGGCACCACGCAGGCCGGGAAAGGCGTGCTGCTCACAAACCTCGTCACACAGGCCATCGTGCGCGGCGACACCGTCATCATCGTCGATCCCAAAATGAGCTCTCGACTCAAGGACGCTGCCTCAGCTGCGTGCAGAAGCGCCGGCCGCTGCGAACCTGCATTTTTTCATCCAAACGCCGAGCACGGCATTCGCCTCAACCCGCTCGAGCACTTTGAGCGCGCAAGCGAACTTGCCAGCCGCATCACGGCCGTCATGACCGAAGACGGCCCCTTCACCGCCTTTGCCTGGTCTGCGGTCAACATGGTCTGCAATCTGCTCTTAGCCTGCGGACAAAAGCCAACTCTGGCCGACATTGAGTCCGTGCTCAACGGGGCGCTCGAAGCAAAGCTCGCCGAGGCACTGCGCAAAAGCTGGGGTGAAAATCGTTTTGAACTGTGCAAAACCGATGCGCATTCGCGCGGCCTCAGAGGGCGCGAGCTGATGCTCGACATTTTGAAAAACTGGCGACAGTCTTCTGACCTCAATCCCGCCATTGAAGCGGCTGCCGCCGTCTACGGCCACGATCCCCTGCACTACGCCAAGATCACAGCAAGCCTCATGCCTGTCTTAGGCATGCTTACGAGCGGCTCGCTGCGCTCGAGCCTCTCACCTGGGGCCGAAAACGACAACGATCCAAGGCCGGCAGCGTCCTTGACGGACATTCTCGACAAAAAAGGCGTGCTCTATGTCTGCCTCAATTCCCTTCCCGATCCAATGGTTGCTTCGGCCATCGGTTCCATTTTGCTTGCCGACCTTGCCAGCTGCGCGGGCAACCGCTACAACAACCCCGACATCGAACGCAACACGGTTTGGCTTTTTGTCGATGAGTGCTCCAACGTCATGAACAAGTCTCTCATCGAAATTCTCAACAAAGGCGCCGAATCGGGCATTCGCACCACAGCAGCCATGCAGACGGTAAGCGACCTGGCCGCTCGTCTTGGCAGCGCCGATGAAGCCCGCATGGCTTTGGGAAACTTCAATACGCTCGTCGCTCTACGAACGAAGGATCGCTTCACGCAGAACTTCGTCACGGAGACCTTCGGCAGAACCTATATCGCCAATCACGGCGCAACGCTCACCACGTCCTCGGACTCCTTGCAGGCGGGCAGCTTTTCGGCCTCTTATTCAAGACAGCTTTCGGGCGAACGCGATGACCTGATTCCTCCAGAAATGCTCGGGCGTCTGCCCAACTGCGAATTCTTCGCAAGCATTGCGGGCGGGCGCATCGTCAAAGGCCGCATTCCGATACTCTCAAGCACCAGACAATAACGATCGCCATGGATGTCGTTTTTCTTTTGCGCCGCACCCTGGCGGCAAGTCTTGCGCTGAGCATTGTGCTGTGGACGACGGCAGCCTTGCTCGCGACTCCCGAAACTGCCAGCCGCGTCCTTTCGGCTGAGTTGAGCTCATCCTCGTCGGCGTGCAGACAGCACCTTGTCGACTGCGCAAGGCCCATTGCCGCTCCCTTTTCATTTGTTTTGCGCTCCCTCCCGCGACCGAATCCAGACCTTTCTTATTTCTTGCCTGAAGAGGCGGCAGTCATCGGCGACGCACTCCATGCGCTGCGCCGCAGTTTGTCGGAATGGCTCGAAGAGCGCACAAGAACCCTCAATCTGCTCGTTTTGCTAGCCGTTTTGCGCTGCTGCGGACTGGTCGATGGATTTTTGGCGCTTGCTGTTTTTGCCGCAGCCGCGCTCACAGACGCTTTGAGCATGCGCAAAATCGCCGCACTTGGCTTCATGCCGCCCTTGCCGGGCATAAATTTCTGGCTTGCCCGTGCAGGTTCAGTTTGTCTCGGAATCTCGGCTGGCGTAGGCGTCATGCCTTTTTCGGCAGCGCCCCTGGTGATGTTCTGGGCGTTGGCAGCAGCACTTTGCTGCGCGGCAGGCTGGGTGAGAACCTTTCACAGGTTTCGTTGAGAAGAAAAAGCGGTGCGGGCACCGCCTCCTGCGCCCGAGGCTTTCGGCATTGATGCAGGATGCGGTGCTCGTCTTCAGGCAAGAAGAGAGATGAACTTATGGATATTTCCCAAAAGCTGTGGGTTCTGCATGTTTTTGACTCCTTCCGAATCAGATGTTTCTATCCCAAAACCTGTGGAGTACGGTCAGGCAAATGCGTAGCCATATCCGTCACTTCTTGCCAGTACACGACAGTTTTTTGCCTGTCCTTTGACTCGAAAACCAGGCATCAGAAGAACCACACTGCCGTCGGCAGACGGATAAGCATTTCCGTTCCAAATGCCCGGATGCTTGCCTTTACTCACCTTGATTTGGACATAGTCTCCGGTTCCTACTCCGTGCGGACGCTTTTGCCGCATGAAATAACAGACCGGAAAGCCGTATCTGTCTGTGCGCGTGCGTTTGTACTGTCCGCGGCCTGTGCAGGTCACAGACAGCACCCGCATGTCCGGGCAATAGTTCACAGCGTTGACGCAGCCGACGCAAAGCGCATCTAGCCAGTGTTCCTTAGGAATATCGAAGACATGCCGGTTGAATTTGGTCTGAGCGCCGGATCCGGTTTGCACAGAAAGTCCGGTGGCCTTAAGCTGCCGGAACAAAGCCCACCGCGTCGCATTGACAGAGGCAGCATCCTTAAGCGGCGATTTGAGCTGTTTCCGGATGCGGGTCAGAAGTGCCGGCTTGCCCTTAAGAAACTCCTCAAGCGGCCTTGCACCTTTTTTCTGATTGCACTGCACGCACGCTATCGCAAGGTTGGAAACACGGTTTGAGCCGCCCTTCGCTTTCGGGACAATGTGCTCAATATTCAAAGGAACTCCGCTTTTGCCGCAGTAGACGCATTTGCGGCCAAACTTCTCAAGCAGACATTCCTTCAGTTCATATCCGGCAAGTTCTCCCTGCTGATACTCAACGCCTGCAATATCTGCTTTCTGCATCTGATGCGTGTCAAACTTCACAAGTTCCTGCACCAGACCGATGACAGGGGCGAGCCGGCGCAAGCGGTTTACCCATGACAAAGTTGTATTGACGCGGTGCTGCAGACTGGGCGGCAGCCAGCCCTCCGGTCTTCTGCGGTTGTTGAAGCGTTTTGCCCTGTAGCGAAGATTGCGGCTTCGTCGGCCTCTGCGCAAGGCACGTCTTGACAACAGGGCATCCCGAATCGAAACGCCCCGGTGTTTCAGATTGATGAAAAAGAGTGCGTGGTGCGCTTTATTTTCATCTTCACGGACAACGGCAATGCCGGTCTCTTTGGAGCCTGGATCAATCTTTACGAGCACGGACTGCACTTTGCTGTCGGCAAGCGTGCGATCGACAAGTCTGATCGTAAACGGATGCAGCCTGTGAACACGTGCGCGTCCTTTTTTGAGAATGCGTCTTGCTCGTGCCGGCGTTGTCGGCATCAGCGGCTTGTGATCCTTATCGAGTACAAAAACTTTCACTGTCATTTCCCTTACGGGAGCAGGCGGCGGCGTCTTCCGAAACCGACACCCGTGTCAAATCAAAATGTTCCCCTCGCCCATGTTGAACACCGGCATCACGTCCGCACCCGTTTCGTGCTCTCCCACAGCTTGTCTGCTGCGCGGACTTCAAGAGGCCGGAGCTGAGGAAGCACCCCGGCGTTGGTCTTTAACACTGTGTTCAACGTAGTTCACTCCACATAAAGTTCACTTGGGCTGGGCTATCGAAATCTGCGGGTTACTCCACAGGTTTTGGGAAATAGCCAAACTTATTTCGTGTACTTGAACTTCTTGTCAAGATGCTTGACAAGGTCGGCTCTGAGAGCTTCGATTTCCTTGCCGTAGTTTTTGGAAAGATTGGCAGGGGTCTGATCGTTGCAGAAGCGTCCGAGGCTCTTGACTCCCCAGAATCCTGCGGTGTCGTCGTCGAGCACCTTGAAGGCATTGAGATACTTGTCCCAAATTGCATTGCCGTCGATGCCGTCGCCGACATCGCCGCGACCGCGGCCGATCCAGCCGCTGTTCATGATGGTGTAGATCGACTTGCCCTTAAGAAGTCCTTCAAGTCCCTTGTCGGTGTCGCGGTAAGCAAACTTCTTTTGGAAAACACGCTCCATGTATCCCTTGACCATGGGGTTGGGCGTGTCGTGCCAGTTGGGATAGGCAAAGACGATGTAGTCGGCGGCGGCTACCCAGAGCTGCTCCATGGCAACGTCTTCGGGCGTCTTGCCGAAGCCGTCCTTGGCCTGAAAGAACGTCTCGCGCGTGAGCACCGGGTTGAACTTCATCTCATAGAGGTCGCGCAGCGCCACCTCGCAGCCCTTGTCCATAAAGTGCTTCATGGCCGTATTGACAAGATCCCACTCGACGGACTCATGGCGCGGATCACCCACAACAAAGAGCACGCGCACCTTCTTGCTGCCCTTGGTAAAGCCGTTGGGCTTGACGCTTTGACGGAACTTCGGCGGCACCACAGAAGCAGACGTGACGGCGTCGACATTCTTGGGCATCTCGGTGCCTTCAATGTTGACTTTCATAGTCGCGCCTGTGACGGCATCGGCAGCGCCCGCCTCAATAGCAAAAGCAGCGGCTGCAGCAGCAGCCAGAGCGATGAATTTTTTCATGTTTGAGCTTCCCATCGGAAAATTTGTTGGCAAAAAGAAAAGTGTTGACGCCGATGCCTATGCTTTCATTCACAAAAGAAATGCACAACAGGCAGGTTGAAGCACGCTTGAGGGAAACTTGCCGCGCAGACAACGACGCCCTATGAAAGCATCGTGCGACGGCGAAACGTTGAGGATGCAGGAGACTGTCGGGATGCATTTTGAAGGAAACCCCGACGCCTGCATCTAGCCAGATGCAGGAAGCAAAATTTTCGCTTCTGTAAGCCGCATTCTATCATTGGCGCCTGCGATTGACGTAAATTTTCCAAATCCGGAGGACGGACTGACATTTGCGAAGCACGACGCGGCCGTGCTGCGCTGATCGCTTCCAAACTACCTTTCGGACGATGTCGTCTTCTCAAAAAGGATCAGAACATTGCCGAAATTAAGCAAAGGATTAGGCCTTCGGCATCAGAGACGCCAAATCCCGAGACGTTTTGCTTAAGATGCCGAAAGGTTCCCAAATTCATTCGCATAAAGAGAAAAAATGAAGCCTTTTGCCCGCATCTCGCGCAGACAGTTTTTGGAAATTTCCGCCGCCGGTCTTTTCGCTCCGAGTGTTCTCGCCTCATCCAAGGCTGAGCTCTCCGTCGTTGACCTTTGCGGCCGCACGGTCGTGCTCAAAAAACCCCCGCAGCGCTTTGTCGTTGCCAACTACATCCTGAACTTTCTGATGGTTTCGGGCGCCGCCGGCGTCAACAAGATCGTCGGCCTCACGCAAGACGGCTGGCTTGAGACGCGTCGCGCCGAATATGTTCTTCTGCAAAAGGCCTTTCCGCAGCTGATGACGAGACCGAGCATCGGGGGCTACCACGACAGCATTCTCAACAGCGAAAAAATTCTCGCCTTAAAGCCCGACGTTCTTCTCATCAACCGCACCCAGTACGAGGACAACACGCAGCGCATTCGCATTTTTGAAGCCGCAGGCATTGCCGTCATCGTGCTCGACTACCACTCAATGAAGCCCGAGGCGCACGCAGCAAGCACTCGCATTCTTGGCGCTTTGCTCGGCTGCGAAGACAAAGCACGCGCCCAGTGCGAACGCTACAGCGAAGTGCTGGCCGACATCAAAAAGCGCATTGCCGCCCTGCCTGAAACCAAAAAGCACGTCAAGGTCTACATCGAAGCCGGCAACCGCGGCGTGGCCGAATACGGCAACTCCTACAACCGCAACGTGCTCTGGGGCGCGATTCTGGAAAATCTTCAGGCCAAAAACCTCGCAGCCGACATGAAGCAGCCCTACGGTGCGCTTGATCGTGAGTATGTCGTAGGAGGCAACCCTCAAATCATCATCATTGCCGGCAGTCTCTGGGAAAATTCCGAGGCAAGCGATCTGATGCGCATGGGGCTTACTGTTGATCCCAAAACCGCACAAAAGCGCCTTGGCGCCTTTGCCCGCCGCAGCATGTGGCAAAATCTCGATGCGCTCAAAACCGGACGCTTCTACGGCATTGATCACGGCAGTCTGCGCTGCATGATGGACTATGCGTTTTCCATTTTTCTTGCGCAGGCCCTTTATCCCGGAGTCTTTGACGATTACGACGCAAACGCCGAAATCCAGGGCTTTTTCAAAACCTACCTGCCCGAGATCGACGCCAAAGGCACGTTCTTCATCCGGCTTGCGCAGCAGTAACAATACAAAAACAACGGACTTCTCAGCGCATGTCTTGTCATCAGGCCTATCGAGACACCGTCAAGCATCGCACAGCGATTCTTTTTTCGACTGCGATCATTCTTGGCATTTTGTTCGTCGCCGATCTTGCCGTCGGCGCCTCGGACATGACCATCATGCGCGCTGTCGGAGCGCTTTTTGCCGGCCCCGCGGCCGATTCGATCGACGCCGTCATCATCTGGTCGATTCGTCTGCCGATGACGCTCACTGCGCTTTTTGTCGGCACCTCGCTTGCTTTGGCCGGACTTGAAATTCAAAACATCACTGCCAATGCGCTGGCAAGCCCTTCAACGCTTGGAATTTCTTCGGCCGCAAGCTTCGGCGCGGCGCTTTCCATCACGTTTGGAATTTCGCTCTTTGGGCAGGTTTGGCTCGGAACCGCAGCCTGCGCCTTTTGCTTTGCGCTTGTCGTCTCGGCGGCCGTCTATTGGATCGGCAGCCGCGAGGCCATGCATCCGGCTACACTCATTCTCGCAGGCATCGTCATGAATTTCTTTTTCATGGCGCTGCAGCAATTTTTGCAATACCGCGCCAGCCCCGAGGTCGCTCAAGTCATCAGCGGCTGGACTTTCGGCAACCTTGAGCGAAGCACCTGGACGAGCACGGCTACAGCAGGAGCCGTCACGCTTGCGGCCGCTCTGTTTTTGGTGCGCCGCAGCTGGGCGCTCACCGCTTTGACGGTAGGCGAAGAGCGCGCCCGCAGCCTAGGCGTTCCGGTAGCTCGGCTGCGCGTTGAAGTTTTTGCCGCAAGCGCCCTGCTTGTTGCTGCCGCCGTAGGATTCATCGGCACCATCGGCTTTGTCGGATTGGTCGCGCCGCACTGCGCCAAGCTTGTGCTTGGCGAAGATCAGCGCTTTCTGCTTCCGGGCTCCATTCTTGCCGGGGGCGCCTTGATGCTGGCAAGCTCCATTGCAGCCAAACTTCTTTCGACGGGCGCCATGCTGCCTGTGGGCATCATCACATCGCTTGTGGGCGTGCCGTTTTTGCTCTTTTTGCTGCTTAAAACCAGGCGCGAGGGCTTTCAATGACGAGTCTGGCAATCGACAATTTGTGCGTGGATCTGGGCGGACGCCCTGTCTTGAAAAACATCACTGCCTCCTTTAATGGCGGAGAATTGGTAGGCGTGATCGGTCAAAACGCTGGAGGCAAAACTACGCTGCTGAAAGCTGTGGCAGGACTCGTTCCCTCCAAATCGGGCAGCGTCGTCATTGATGATCATCTTGCCCGCATCGCCTACGTCCCGCAGCTAAGCCACGTCGCAAGCCGACTGAGCGTATTTGAAATGGTGCTCCTTGGTCTCGTCAAAAACCTTTCGCTGCGCATAACGCGCGAAATCTTCGATCAGGTCGATGAAACGCTTCACGCCATGGGCATCAACAAACTTGCTCAAACGCCCGTGTGCCGCCTCTCGGGCGGACAAAAGCAGCTTGTCTTCATGGCTCAGGCCTTTGTTTCGCGCCCGCGCGTATTGCTGCTTGACGAACCCACCAGCGCGCTTGATCTGCGCCATCAGCTCGTGGTGATGAATGCCGCGCGGCGCTACACCACCACGACAGGAGCGGTTACCATGGTCGTCGTGCACGATCTGCTTACGGCTGCCCGCTTCTCAGACAAGCTTCTGCTGCTTGCCGACGGCCGCGTTCGCATCTTCGATGAACCCAAGGCTGTTCTTGATCCCAAAGTGCTCTCTGAGGTCTATCAGGTCTCAGTAAGCGTTGAGCCGACCAAACCCGGATTCTTAAACGTCGTGCCCATTGAGCCGCTGTAGACTCAACCGTCTGCTTGCGTCTATATATGCAAACGGCCGCCCGATTTTTTCCGAGCGGCCGCTTTGCAAAAGCAAACAATGTGCGCCGGCTATTGAACCTTGACGAGCTCAACTTCAAAAATGAGCGTCGCGTAGGGAGGAATCACGCCGGGATAGCCCTGCTCGCCGTAGGCCAGGTTGTAGGGAATCACAAGCTTGCGCTTGCCGCCGACCTTCATGCCGCCCAGTCCGAGCTCCCAGCCCGGAATCACCATGCCCGCGCCCAGAGGAAATTCGATGGGTTCTCCGCGCTCAATGCTCGAATCAAAAACCGTGCCGTCTTCGAGCCTACCCGTGTAGTGCACAGACACCGTCTTGCCCGGCACCGCCTCAAGTCCCGTGCCGATTTCAATATCTTCCACCTCAAGGTCGCCAGGCTCCGGAACTTCAGCCGCATCAAGAAGCTCAACATCAAAAACAAGCGTTGCATTCGGGGGAATGACGCCGCCTGCTCCCTGCTCGCCGTAGCCCATGTGCGGAGGAATCGTCAGCTTACGCTTGCCGCCGACTTTCATGCCGGCAAAGCCCTGATCCCAGCCGGCGATCACGCGGCCTGCGCCGAGCACGAATTCAAAGGGCGTGCCGCGCTCGATGCTCGAGTCAAAGACCGTGCCGTCTTCAAGCTTGCCCGTGTAGTGCACGCTGATGCGCATGCCGGGCTTGGCTTCTGCGCCCTCGCCCAGTTCGATATCCTCAATGACAAGCGTATCGCTCATAAAAAATCCTTTCTTTGCAAACGTTGACTCTCCGGCATCCGACTACAGGACGCCGCTGAGAAATACCGTATCTTGCCGTGTCTGGGGGCTTTTGTCCATCAAAGATGGAACAAAAAATTTTGTTCTCCTTTTCTGCTCCGTAATTTAGGCAACATCGGCATTTGCTTGCCATTCGCTTGATTCGCTTGTATTTTTTGACAATCACATTTGTACCTGAACAGGGAAACACCATGTCGTCTTTTCGTGCAATCCCTTCTTCTTTTTTTGTCCTTGCATTGCTGAGCTCTCAGAACATTTTCTGTCAACCAAACAGCTCTCTTCCTCCCGTTACCATAGGTATAAGCCCATTTTCCCCGTACTCTATGAACGAGCCAATCGTTCCGGCCACTATCGAAGCAATTCGAAAAGCGATATCTCCCAGGGGCCTTAAGGTCCTAACAAGCCCAACACTTGAGTCCTTTGCACACAGCATCAAAGGTGGATGCTGCGACTTCATGCTAACTTCCGCTGGGTTTTACCGCCGAATGACCTACATTGAGGTAGGAGCTAAAGACATCGCCACAGTGATCAGTGATCAAACCCCAAATCCCAATGAAGCCGAAGGTTCTGTGTTTTTCACACTCAAAAGTCGCAACGATTTGCAAACCATAGAGGATCTGCAGGGTAAAAATCTAGCTATTAACCAAGACACAGGATTTTCCGGCTATCAAATTGCCATGGGCGAAATAAGTAAGAGAGGATACGATCCTGAAAATTTTTTCCGGAGAATTCAGTCGCTTGGGGTGGATACGGGAGATGTTGTCAAGGCAATTCGTGAAAACAAAGCCGATGCAGGGGTAATACGAACCTGTTCCCTAGAAACTTTGCGAGAAAGTATCGAAGATTTAAAAGTTCTGTCCCCCAAAAATGCGCCCTGGTTAGGTTGCGTTCGCTCAACTGATCTTTATCCAAACTGGACATTTTCGACACTTCCCAGTGCGGCTCCCTCCGTTACCCGTGATGTTGCCCGTGCCCTTTTTTCGATGTCAGCACTTAAAAACGGTCTTCGCTGGGGAATTGCCACTGACTTCACCGCCGTAGATTCCCTGTTCCGAACTTTGAAAATCGGTCCATTTGCGTATCTTCGACAATGGACCGTTTCCCGTGTATGGGATGAATTCAAACTCTGGATTATTCTGGGGCTGTTTGCTCTTGGCGGAGCCGTGGCACATAGCTTCAGATCTTCAGTGTTAGTTCACCGTGCCCGAGAACAACTTTCCGTATCACACCAACATGAAATGCAGCTTGAGCAACAATCCCGTCAAGCTGCAGAACGCATGGATAAAATGCAGAAACTTGGTGCTGTGACCCAAATGGGTACGCTGATGGCTCACGAATTGAAACAACCTCTAGGAGCCATCTCGTCATATTGCTTCGGGTTGCTGAAAATGCAGGAAAACGGTTCCCTCAGCCCGGAATTGTTACGAGAAACCTTGGCAAGGATTTCTGAACTTGCTAAGAAATCAGGAAGCACCATTGATCACGTGCGCTCTTACGCCAAAGGGCAGTCTGAAGCCGAAACTTTTGATGCGATTGCAGAAATTCAGGAAATTGCAAAACGTTTCCGCAAAAGCGGTCGCTACCCGTATTGCATTGAGGAAATTTATGACGCGACCTCAGCAACCATCTGCATCAACAAACTTGAATTTGAGTTACTTATCCAGAATATCCTACAAAATGCTTCCGAAGTACCTTCGGACATTGAAGAGCCAAAGATCCTCATACGTTGTGCAGTTAACGACAATCTGCTTCTAATCTGTTTTGAAGATGACGGAAAAAAACTCAGCCTGTCCGAATTTGATCGCATCTGTAACTTTGAACCTCACACATCCAAACAAAACGGCCTTGGGCTAGGGCTTTGTATTGTTCGGAGCATTGTTGAGAGAGCCATGGGAGAAATTCGTTTCACCAGAAAACCCGTAAGAGGTCTGATTGTGGAAATTCATCTTCCCATCCACACAAACACCCCTTCTGATTCACCATGAAAAATATCGTAATTCGCATTGTTGATGACGATGTCGACATCCGTTCTTCGCTTGAATTCGTTCTCAGAAGCGATGGTTGGAATGTAGTGTCTTATTCGAGCGGAGAAGATTTCCTTACCAATGACATACTTTCTGCTCCGGGTTGCGTCTTGCTCGATATTCGCATGTCTGGCATGAGCGGACTTGAAGTACAACAAACTATGAATGCCCGTGGCATCAGTATTCCTATTATTTTCTTAACCGGACACGGCGATCTCGAAATGGCCGTGGAGGCCATGAAGGCCGGTGCCTACGACTTCCTCGTCAAACCTGTTGACAACGAACGCCTTCTGACAACTATTTCCCGAACTTTGCGAAAGGCCAAACTTCCGCAGTCATTCCGTCTGGCCCTGGCCCAAGCTCATTGGGACGGCTTAACAACTCGGGAAAAGCAAATCCTGATCCTTCTGTCCGAAGGTCTGCTCAACCGATCAATCGCAGAACGTCTGGGCCTAAGTATGCGTACCGTAGAGGGGCATCGACAAAGAAGCATGAAAAAACTTGGGGTTGTCAACATAGCAGAATTAAACGCCTTCATGCAAGAGATTTCTGTCAATTGATATGAGGCAAACTACTTGAGTACCCTTTGCCGCGACAATGTTTTCATGACCGATTTCGGTACTACTCCTAAGGAGGAATATATGAACACAATTAGTCGCAGAACAATGCTTTCAAGCGCAGCACTAGCCGCCATTGCTGCACCGGCTGCAACCGGTTTTGCCGCTAGCATCCATAACGACAAAGATGTGAAGTGGGATGCCGAATACGATGTTGTCGTCGTGGGCTTCGGAGGTGCAGGTGCTTCCGCGGCCATCAGCGCACACGATGCAGGTGCAAAGGTTTTGATCATTGAAAAAATGCCTTCCGGCGGCGGCAACACTGCTGTGTCAGCCGGCGGGGTCATGATTCCCAAGAATGCCAATGACGCCTACACATATCTGATGAAGACCTTCGAATACGCCAAAAACGACTGTGACGAAAAACAGGTTCGCATCTTTTGTGATTTGGCTGCAGAGTCAGATCAATATCTCAAAAGTCTCAAACCAGAAACCAAGTTGACGGTCTACGGCTACGCTGGCTTTAAAACTCTGCCCTGTGCTGATACCATCCGTAAGTTCCGCGTACGTGCGAAAAAACCTGGCGGACCTGCACTGTGGGACGTTTATACCTATGCCATCGAACAACGCAAGATTCCAGTCTGGTGTGAAACTCCCGCAATGGAGCTAATCCACCGTGATGGTGAAGTCGTTGGCGTTGTTGCCAAACGCAAAGGTAAAAAAATTAACATCAAAGCTCGCAAAGCCGTAATTCTTGCTACGGGCGGATATGAATACGACACTGAAAGTCTGAAGAACTTTGCTCAGGGAGACATGATCGGAGGATTAGGCAATCCTGGCAACACCGGCGATGGTCTGCGCATGGCTCAAGCAATGGGAGCGAGAATCTGGCACATGACCAGTTATTCCTGTCCGCTCGGCTGTGATCTGCCAGGCTGTAAAGCACGCTTTTTCTTCGGCATCAGCGCTCCGAGCTATATCTATGTTGACAGTGACGGGAAGCGTTTCGTAGACGAAAAAACGGTCGATACTCACACGATGCTATACGCAACCAATAAGTTCGATCCAATTCGCCACCGCTATCCGGCCATTCCGGCATATGTAATTTTCGACGAGACTGCCCGCCTATCCGGCCCCATGGGCTTCCTGAACTCAGGCTATGCATCTGTGGTGGAAGGCTACCAGTGGAGCAAGGACAGTAGTCAGGAAATCAAAAACGGTGTAGTAATCAAAGCTGATACCATTGAGGAACTTGCCAGTAAGCTCGGACTTCCGCGTGATACTTTGAAAGCAACCGTCGAACGCTGGAACAAGGATGTATCCGCAGGCAAGGATACGGAATTCAACCGACCGATCCGCAAGAAAGCCGGTGACAAAGCAGCTTATCTGGATCACGATGCTCCGCTTTTCTCTGCGCCAATTGCAAAGGCTCCGTTTTATGCAATCAAACTCATGCCTTCGCTCTTGAATACACAGGGAGGTCCCAAACGTGATGCGTCGGCTCGAATCCTTGATGTCACCGGAAAAGTTATTCCGCGTCTGTATGTAGCTGGAGAGCTTGGTTCAATCTGGGGATCCATTTATCAGGGAGCATGTAACAACGCAGAATCGCTTGTCTTTGGACGTATTGCCGGTAAAAACGCTGCGGCCGAAAAAACCTGGAGTTAACCGCTAGATTTAACCAATAAGAAACCTTATGAGCCGACATTTTTAAATGTCGGCTCAATTATCAAGTGTGGGAGAATTGCCATGAATCTCAACGTTAAGTCTCTATGCTTTGTTTCCGTTATCTGTGCTGTTCTTCTTACTCAGGGCGCAAATGCGAAGCCTCTGGCCGACAGACATGCTGCGCGGGGCATTAAATGTGAAAATTGTCATCTAACGATGCCGCCGCAGAAAAACGTCAAAGAAACCGCCTGCATAGCTTGTCACGGAAATTACGAAAAACTTGCAAAACAAACTGAAGATCTCGATGTGAATCCGCACGAGAGTCATCAGGGCGAAGTTCCTTGCGGTCGCTGTCATTCTGGACACCAAAAGTCCGTGTTGTTCTGCAACGGGTGCCATGAATTTCCGTTATCCGTTCCTTGACAAATAAGCACTACTCGCAGAAAGAAGAGGCTTAAGCAACTACAACATTTTGCCTATTGACAGCACCAACGCAAAACAGCTAGATTGTGCGCACCAAGGTTGTTTTTCCTCCAAAAGGAATTTAGATATGTCCACGTTCACCGCACGCGTTCATCAGGCTCAGTCCTGGCGCTGGCACCTCTCTTAAGGAGCGGGTGTCTTTCGGTGCACATTTAAAACAACCATCAAGCCATTGAAACCCGCGGACCTGAAGTCGGCGGGTTTTTCGTATCCCAGACAAGCAAATTCTTCCGTCTTCAGGCACCTCAGGCAAACCTAAAAAAAACCGGATGCAGGAAGACGAAAAATGACAAAGCAATTCTTCAGACAGGGCGCAAGCTTCAATCCCCTCGCAAAACCGCGATGGCGCAAAGAAAAGACAAACGGTCCCAATTGCAACGTTTTTTCTTTTCTTTCAAAGGATTTTCATCATGACGCCCGCACTCGAACAACTCTATCGTCGCCAAGATCTCTCGGCTCTTGAGGCTGAAGAACTCTTTACGAAAATCTTCAACGGCGAGACCGACCCAGCCGTTTTCGCCTCGCTTCTGACCGCGCTCAAAATGAAGGGCGAAGCGCCGCAGGAAATCGCCGGCGCCGCACGCGCCATGGTTCGTCAGGCCGTGCATTTTCCGCGTCCGGCCGGCATTGAAATCGGTGAAATCGTGGGCACCGGCGGCGACGGCATGCACTCGATCAACGTCTCGAGCATCTCGGCGCTGTGCGCGGCCGCCAACGGCCTGAAAATCGCCAAGCACGGCAACAAAAGCGTGAGCTCGCAAACGGGCGCCTCGGATCTTTTGTCCGCTCTGGGCTTTTGCATTACGCCCACGCCAGAAGAGGCCGCGCGGCTTCTGATGGAAACGGGCTTTGCCTTTTGCTTTGCTCCTCTTTATCACCCGGCGATGCGCCACGTCATGCCCGTGCGCAAGGCGCTTGGCACGCGCACGATCTTCAACATCCTGGGTCCCCTTACCAGCCCCGCGCGTCCTGACTACGCCGTCATCGGCGTTTATGCTCCGGGCTTGATTGAACCCGTTGCCAAGACCTTAAAAGAGCTCGGCATGAAGCGCGGCTTCGTCGTGCACGGCTGCGGCTTTGACGAGGTCTGCATCACGGGCCGCACCGAGTACGCCGAACTCAGAGAAGACGGCTCGATCAAGACGTCCTTCTTTACGCCGTCCGACTTCGGCGTTACCCGCTCGTACGACAATGAGGACTTCGCCGGCGGGCTGCCGGCGCAAAACGCCGAACTCGCTCTTGCCATTGTCTCGGGACGCGGCAGCCGCGCGCACAACGACATGATTGCCGCCAATACCGCGCTTCTTTTGCTCGCAGGAAACCGCGTGGGTACACTATCTGAAGGACTTAAGCTCGCGCACGAGACCCTCGCCGAGGCACGCGCAATGTCCGTCATCAACGCTCATCGCGCATTTGCCTCGAAGTACGCGCCTCAAAGCGCTGCGGCGCAAAAGGCTGCCTGACATGCCGAGCCCCTCGAATTCATCACAGTCTGCAGTCTTTTCGAGAACAACACGAAAAAACAATTAAAAGGATCCATCATCATGCTGCTTAATCCCTTCTTCGGCCGCTTCGGCGGACAATACATCCCCGAAATCCTGATCCCGGCGCTCGATCAGCTTGAAGCCGCTTTCGTCGAAGCCCGCGAGGATCCAGCCTTTCGCTCCGAGCTCTCAGAGCTTCTCACCACGTACGCCGGCCGTCCCACGCCGCTCACGCTGTGCCGCAACCTTACGCAGGGCACGGCAGCCAAGCTCTACCTCAAGCGCGAAGACCTCGTGCACGGCGGTGCGCACAAGACCAATCAAGTGCTCGGACAAGCTCTTTTGGCCCGCCGCATGGGAAAGACGCGCATCATTGCGGAAACGGGCGCAGGCCAGCACGGCGTGGCAACGGCTCTGGCTTGTGCACTGCTGGGCTTTAAGTGCCGCATCTACATGGGCGCAAAGGACGTCGAGCGCCAGATGCCCAACGTCTTTCGCATGGAACTCATGGGCGCAGAAGTCGTCCCCATCACCGAGGGCGTGGGCACCCTCAAGGAAGCCTGCAACGCTGCGCTCAAAGATTGGGCAGGTTCCTTTGAAGACACCCACTACATGCTGGGCACGGCCGCAGGTCCTCACCCCTTCCCGACCATCGTGCGCGAATTTCAAAAAGTCATTGGCGAAGAAGCCAAAAAGCAGTTCATGGCCGCTGAAGCAGGCTTGCCCGATGCCGTAATCGCCGCCGTCGGCGGCGGCTCCAACGCCATCGGTCTTTTCGCCGACTTCGTCAAGGAAGAAGGCGTCAAGCTGATCGGCGTCGAGCCCGCAGGCAAGGGTCTCAACACCCACGAGCACGGCGCAACGCTTTGCAAGGGCACCGAGGGCATCTTCTTTGGCGCAAGAAGCCTCAACATGCAGACTTCCGACGGTCAGATCGAAGAATCCTATTCGATTTCGGCTGGGCTCGACTTCCCCTCGGTGGGCCCCGAGCACGCCTATCTGCAGGAAATCGGCCGCGCCCAGTATGTAGCGGCCACCGACAAAGAGGCGCTTGCGGCCTTCATGGAACTGTCGCTTAAAGAAGGCATCATCCCGGCGCTTGAAAGTTCTCACGCTCTGGCCTATGCCTTAAAGCTCATTCGCGAAAATCCCGACAAGCCCCAAAAGATCATCGTCAACCTTTCGGGCCGCGGCGACAAGGACATCTTTCAGGTTGCCAAGCGGCTGGAAGCCGATGGCTTGATGCACGACGGGCATCTCAAGGCCGACATCGTGCAGGCGCTACGCAGCGAGCAGTAAAAACAACGCAAAGATTTCAGAGGAAGAAAATCATGACGACACAACGTTTTGAAAAGATGTTCGCCGCGCTCAAGGAAAAAAACGAAGGCGCCTTCGTCGCCTTCGTCAATCTGTGCGACCCGACCGAAGAGATGAGCCTTGAAATTCTCGAAACGCTCGCCGCCGCCGGCGTCGATGCGCTCGAGCTCGGCATTCCGTTTTCCGACCCCTGCGCCGATGGCCCTGTCATCATGCAAAGCGCCAAACGCGCCCTTGATGCGGGAGCCGGCACGGCCAAGTGCATGAACGTCATTGAAAAATTCCGCGACAGGCACCCCGACATGCCCGTGAGCATCATGATTTACGCCAACTTGGTGTTTGCTCCGGGCATTGAGAACTTCTTTGCCATGTGCGCAGCAAGCGGCGTCGACTCGGTGCTTATTCCCGATCTTCCGCTTGAGATGCGCGAGATGGATCCGAGCTTTGACAACGCCGCCAAAGCTCACGGCATCGGTCTGGTTGCCATTGCGCCGCCCAACGCCAGACGCGACCATCTGCCGATTCTGGCCCGAGCAAGCGCGGGCTACGTGTACCTGCTCTCGCGACCGGGCATCACCGGGGCCAACAATCCGGCGCACATGCCTGCCGAAGAGATCATTGAAGCTCTAAAAAAGGCAAACGCCGCTCCCGGACTGCTGGGCTTTGGCGTGAGCACCTGCGAGCACGTGCGTCACGCCCTGCAGTGCGGCGCCGCCGGCGTCATCGTGGGTTCGGCAATCGTGCGCATCATTAACGAATATCTCAATGAACCAGAGACGATGTTGGCTCAGATCACCGACTATGTACGTACGATGAAGGCTGCCACGCGCATGGCCGCATAATCACAACAAACAAAACCGGCATCGCTCGCGCACAATTTGCTTTGCGTGCAGAGCCGATGCCGGTTCAAGAAAACGGGACATTGCTCCCGCTTTTTATTGGACTTCTACCACTGCGCAGATTTCCACAGGGCTTCCTTCGGGCAATTCGTTGGCGCCAAGCGCAATGCGAGCGGCCACGCCTGCCTGACCATAGAGCTCCTTAAAAAGAGCCGATGCGCCGTTGATGACCTGCGGGTGCTCTTCAAAACCCTTGGCGCAGCGCACATAGCCCATCACCTGCACGAACTGCTTGATTTTGTCCAGATCGCCCAGCTCAAGCTTGAGCACGGCAAGAATGTTGAGCGCTGCAAGCTGCGCGGCTTTTTGCGCCTGTTCAATCGTCAGATCATCGCCTACGACGCCCTTGACCTGCAGCACGCTGTTGATGTCGGGCGTTTGACCCGAAACATAGACCAGATTTCCTACGCGACGCGTAAAAACATAAAGCCCTGCAGGGGCAGCTACGGGCGGAAGTTCAAGCCCCATTTCTTTGAGTTTTTGCTCGACAAGCATCAACATGTTCTCCAAAAAACTATTCCATCGCCGTTGACAAACGGACTTTTTTTCGGTCATTTATTCTACTGACCTGTCGCATCCAAAACTTAAGACAAGATATCCTTTCTCACTCAAGATATTGCTTTACTGGTAGGTTGTGGCCATGACCTCTTTTCAGATCTCTCTCAAGCCGCTTTCTGAAAGCGCCCGAGAAAACTTCATCGAGGAACTTCAGCGGGCATTTCAGTGCGCTGCCGAATTTTGGCTCGGCCCGCTCGATAAAAAAGCCATTCCCAGAGCTGATATAGAGGCTTCGCTCAACACACCCGGCGCGCAGGCGCTTGTCATCGAACACAACGGCAAAACCGTCGGCGGCGCCGTCGTCATTATTGACGAGCACAAGCAGAAGAACTCTTTGGATCTTTTTTTCATCAAACAGTCGGCCTCAAGCCGAGGCCTGGGCTTTGCCGCTTGGCAGGCAATTGAAGCGCGCTACCCGCGCACCAAGCTATGGCGCACCGCAACGCCATACTTCGACAAGCGAAATATCCATTTTTACGTCAACAAATGCGGCTTTGACATCGTGGAATTTATAAACCCGCATCACCCAGCCGTCGACGACAAGCCAACCGATGCACCCGGACTCGAGTACTTCTTTCGCTTTGAAAAGACCATGCACCGCAGACCTCTCCCAAAGAAGAGCAAAGCTTGAGACGATGCCTGCTGTCGGTATCGTATAATGCGCGCTCTGCCAAGCTTTTGCCGGCAGCCTTTTAGAGTTGACTTGGATTAGACGAGTCAGCAAATTGAGCCGGTTGCGCAAGCTGCGTTTTTTTCAACGCGCCGTCCGATGCCCGCAAACCAAAAATCGCTACAAAAACCGGCATCCATGCCAAGTCAAAGCGAAAAAGCGCGAGCCTTCGGACACTTTCCGCACAACAATTTCCGAACCTGAACAAGCTGATTTTTTTCCGTATTGCGTTCAGCTCACTGAACAAATGCCAGAGAGCTTGTTGTTGCTCTCTATGCGTTTCGAGTTCGGGACACACTAGATAAACAAAATATTTGTGACAACTTCTTTTTCTCAGCTGGGACTTGCCCAGCCAGTATTAAAGGCCATTGAAGCCCTCAACTATGCTGAACCTACGCCGATTCAGCAAAAAGCCATCCCAGAGCTGCTCGCAGGCCGCGACGTGCTTGCCGCCGCACAGACCGGCACCGGCAAGACCGCTGCCTTTGCCCTGCCCGTCATCACGCGCATGCTCGAGCACCCCAAGCCACGCGCCGCCAAACGCGTGCGCGCGCTGATTCTTGCCCCTACGCGCGAACTTGCCGCGCAGATCGATGAAAACATTCGCGCTTATGCCGCGGGCACCTCGCTGTCGAGCGCGCTTGTCTTCGGCGGCGTCAACATCAAGCCGCAGACTGAAGCGCTCGCCGCGGGGGCCGACTTTCTGGTCGCCACGCCCGGCCGGCTGCTTGATCATCTCGGTCAGCAAAACGTTGAACTCGATGCAGTCGAATTCTTTGTGCTCGATGAGGCGGACCGCATGCTCGACATGGGCTTTATTCACGACATCAAGAAAATCGTCAAGCGCCTGCCCGTCAAGCGTCAGACATTGATGTTTTCGGCCACCTTCAACGATGAAATCCGCGCGCTTGCGCAAAGCTTTCTGCATTCGCCCGCAGAAGTTGAAATCGCCCGCAACAAAGAAAACACGCTCATCGATCAGGAAGTCTGGCTGGTTGCCAAAAAGCGAAAGCGCGAACTCCTGCGCGACCTGATTGCCGGCGGCAATTGGGATCAGGTTCTTGTCTTTACCCGCATGAAGCATGCGGCCAACCGGCTTGCCGCGCAGCTCAACACCGACGGCATCGCTGCCGCCGCCATTCACGGCAACAAAAGCCAATCGGCCAGAACCAAGGCTCTTGCCGGCTTTAAAGCGCACGACATCCGCGTGCTTGTCGCCACCGACATCGCTGCCCGGGGTCTAGACATTGAAGGACTGCCCCACGTGGTCAACTACGAGCTGCCCAATGTCGCGCAGGACTACGTGCACCGCATCGGCCGCACGGGGCGCGCCGGCTTAAAGGGCCACGCCGTGAGCCTTGTGAGCAAGGATGAAGCCGAGCTGCTCGCAGCCATTGAAAAGCTTTTAAAGAAAAAGCTCATCGTGCAAAAGGCCGTTGACTACGAGGGCGAACAGCCCGAAGAGCTCGCTCTTGAAGATGCGCAGGCCGAGCGCGAGCGCGCCCGAGAGCTTGAACGCGCGAAAAATGCCCGCAAAAAAACTTCCGCAGCCCGCCGCAAGGCCGTGCAAAGCGCCGAGCGCGCCGCCCGCGAGGAAGAACGCAGCGCCGGGCTCTCCGTCAATCCCGACGATCGCTTTGAAAAGAAGATTGCCCGTCGCCCGGCTTTGAGCGCTCAAGCCAGCCGCTCTCAGGCAAATTCCTCTGCAGACAATGCGCGAGGCAAATCTCGCACTAGAAAAGACGCCCGATGCAAACCTGCTGCAAGCGAACTTTCGACCAACCGCGCAAAACCGCAAGGCAATTCTGACTCCCGCGGCAAAGACCGTCTTGCCAATCTAGTTGAGTCAACCCTTGGCAAGCGGACTTCCAAAGCTTCTGCCCGCAGCTCTCTTTTGTCCGACAAGGCTGCTAAGAAGGCTGCAGAGCCCCGAGTGCGCCGCGACGAGCAAAGCCTCGAAAAGCGCCGCCTCATTGAAGAGCGCAAAAGACGCGCAACCAACATCAAGTCGACCGTGATGCACAACGCGCACGCCTTTTTCGGCGATCGCGATGAGCCGCGCAGCGGCTCGCGCGTGCAGACCGTGCGCTCAAACCTGCCGCCCGAGCTGCAGCGCAAGCTTCGCGGTCGTTAAAATCTCCGTTCTATGAAAGCGTTCACTTCTTTTCAGAGAGCACTTGCCGGCGCCGTCATATCGGCGGCGCTGCTTGCCGGCTGCGCATCAACGAGCGACTCGGCCATTGAAGGCGTCAAAATCGACGACGCGCAGCTTGCCCGCGACCTCTCGGCGCTCATGGAAGCGCCCGATCGCATGCAGCTCACCTGCACCTCGGTGGATCCGCTTTCGACAAACACGGCGCTGCACGACATCGTCTTTTCCTGTCCAAAGCTTCAGATCGAAGCCACGCTCATTGAAATGCGCGACGCAGGCTGGAGACTGATGTCGGTTGACGTCGGCGCTGAATCCCGAGATCAAACAGGCCTTTTGAACATGCCTCTGACCGTTGAGGTCATCAAGCTTTTCTGATTCATGGAAAAAATCCGCCTTTGCCTGCCGAGGTGTATCCTCTAGGACGCAAGCAAATTTCGGGATTTTTTCTATGACGCTCTCATCTGAACTCAACTCGCAAAGCACCTCTCGCATCCGTCGTCTTCGCGCGGAAATGGCCGCTCGCGGCCTTGACGCCTGGATTGTCCCGACGGCAGACCCGCATCTGTGCGAATACCAGCCTCAGGACTGGGCCTTGCGAAAATATTTAAGCGGCTTTACGGGTTCGGCGGGCACACTCGCCGTGACCATGTCCTCGGCTGCGCTTTGGACCGACAGCCGGTACTGGGAGCAGGCCGCAATAGAGCTCAAGGACTCGGGGATCGACCTCATGCAAGAGGGCCTTCCCGAGACGCCTACGCTTGCCGCCGCTCTTGCCGGCGCTCTGCTGCCGGGCGCAAAAGTCGGCCTAGATCCGAACATGATGAGCGCCAAGCGGTTTTGCATGTTGAAAAAAAATCTGAATGAAGCCGACATTGAGCTCGTCTGCGACCAGACGCTCATCCATGCCGTCTGGCCCGATCGTCCGCAATTTTGCCCGCAGCCTGCGCGCGCTTTTACGTTTGGACAAAAAAGCACGGCCGACAAGCTCTCGATGCTCAGAAGCGAGCTTGCGCACGAAGGAGCCGATGCTGTATTGCTTTCTTCGCTCGAAGACATCGCCTGGCTAGTAAATTTAAGGGGATCCGATCTTGCCTGCACGCCTGTATTCAGAGCCTACGCGATTGTGCTCTCCGACAGAGCTCTGCTCTACACCGATGCCCTCAGGGAGCGTCCCGAACTTGCCGCACAGCTTTCGTCTGCTGGATTTGAGCTCCGAGACTACAAACAAGCGCAAGCCGAGACCTCCGACGTTCTCAACTCGCACATCGTGCTCGTTGATCCGGCAAAAACCTCTCAGGCTCTTTTTGAGACGCTTGAGACGGCAGGCATCCGCACTCTGCTGCGCCGGCAGCCGACGGAACTTTTGAAAAGTCGCAAGACGCAAGAAGAACTTTCGCTGCTGCGCGAAACAATGAAGCACGACGGCGCAGCCATGTGCGAGCTTTTTTGCTGGCTTGAAAATGAAATGCGCTCTGAGAGACGACTGACCGAAATGGACGTCTCCGACAAGCTCAGAGAGCTCAGAAGCCGCAGACCGGGCTTTATGGGCCTATCCTTTGAAACCATTGCCGCGGCCGGCGCCAATGCCGCGCTGCCGCACTATCAGCCCAGAGCCGAGTCAGCCGCCGAGCTCAAGCGCGGCGAACTGCTTTTAATAGACTCGGGCGGCCAGTACGAAGGCGGCACGACCGACATTACCCGCACGATTGCCCTGGGCGAGCCGAGCGCGGCCATGAAGCGCGACTTTACGGCCGTGCTCAGAGGTCATATTCTGCTGGCAAGCACGCATTTTCCTGAGGGCGCCTTTGCCTCGCAGCTCGATACGCTGGCGCGCATGCCGCTTTGGGAAATCGGCTGCGACTTCGGCCACGGCACAGGGCATGGCGTAGGCTTTTGTCTAGGCGTACACGAAGGGCCGGTGTCAATCTCGCCGCGAAGCCCTGCTCAAGACGCTTCGCGCGTGCTCGCTGGCCTTGTCGTCTCAAACGAGCCCGGGCTGTACCGGACAGGACGCTGGGGCGTGCGCATCGAAAATTTGGTAACCCCTGTGCCTGCCGAGCCAGAAGTCGCTCAGATGATTCCCATGATGGTTTTTGAGACGCTCACGCTCTGCCCAATTGATACGCGACTCATCAACACGGCAATGATGACGCCTTTTGAAATCTGGTGGGTCAACGATTATCACCGGCGGGTGAGGCAAGAGCTTGCTCCTTTGGTTTCTGCTCAAACGCTTGGCTGGCTCGAAAAGGCTACCGAAACCATCTGAAGCCGCCTTAGGCTCGCGCAAGGTCTGCTCGCCTCACGAAGGATGGTGATCAAAACGATTGCATCTGAGAGAAAAACTTCATGTTTTTTGCCTCTTCTGAGCAAAAACGATGATTTCCGCGCATGCTATGCGCACAAGGTCGTGCGCTAAACTTTCGCATAGCAAAAACTTAGCTTTTATCGACCTTTTCTGACAATTTTTCCTTCGCACGCACCAGCCGCTGGCGGTGAGGCTTTCGCTTGTGCGTGTACGCTGCGGCCAGTCTGGAGCCTGCGCTCGACTTTTTCGACGAGCGCAGGCAGAGGGATTTTGCGCCGCACGACAATCTCAGAAACCCGAATACTTCTTATGCATAACGCATTTCTGAAAACATCCTTAGCAATTGCCTCCGTGTGCCTTGTGCTTGCAGGATGCGGCGATCAAACACAAAAAACGACTGCCCGCGCTCCCATTGAAGTGGCCGCAACGACAATGTCCGCTGCGCCGGAACACATTTGGGTGGAGACGCTTGGACTTGCCGAAGGCGTGCGTCAGGCCGAAGTCCGCGCTCAGGTTTCGGGCACGCTTGAAAAAATCAACTATCAGGAAGGTGATCGGGTCAAAGCGGGCGATTCTCTTTTTCAGATTGATCCGGCTCCCTACAAAGCCGCGCTTGATCAGGCGCTAGGCTCCTGCCGCGAAATCAAAGCGCAGCTTGCTCAGCAAGAACGTGAAGCGCTGCGCTACAAAAAGCTCTATGAGGCGCGAGCCGGCAGCAAAAAGCAATGGGACGACGCGCAGAGCGCCGTCAACATCACCCGAGGCCAGCTTGCCTCGGCAGAAGCGGCTGTGCGCAACGCCCGCATCGAGCTCGTTCGCACGCAGGTCAAGGCTCCGAGCAACGGCATCGTAAGCCGCTCGCTTGTCAACACGGGCGCATTGATCACATCGACCGAGACGCTGCTGGCCACCATCACGCAGCCCGAACAGCTGCGCGTAACGTTTTCGGTCTCCGAGCGCGATCTGGCCGGAGCTCAAATCACCACCGACAACAAAGTGCGGCTGCGCCTAAACGACGCGGACATGGTTGATGCCAAGCTCGACTACGTCTCGCCCATTCTCGATGCGCAAAGCGCTACGCTCAACATGCGCGCCACGCTCGATGATCCTCACGGCCTGCGCCCGGGCCAATACGTTCACGTGCAGCTGCAGACCAAGACGCTGCCCGAAGTCTTTCGCGTCCCGCAAAAGGCCGTCTTGCAAAAGGCCGACGGCACCTACCTTGTCTATCGCCTTGAAGACGGTCATGCCCGTGCCGTGCAAGTCAAGCTCGGCACTTGGAAGGACAAGGACTGGATCGTGCTCTCGGGACTTAATGCCGGCGACAAAATCATCACCAATCAGATTCAGCGCCTGCGCGACGGCGCAGCTGTGATCGAACGTTCGGCCGAATCCCCTGCCGAAAAGGCACAGTAACCGCCGGAGGGCAGGATCATGCTCAGCAGCTTTTGCATTAAAAGGCCGATTTTTGCGACCGTCCTTTCGATTCTGATCGTTCTGGCGGGCTTTGTGGCCATGCGGGTATTGCCGCTTTCTCAGTACCCCAACATCACCCCGCCCACGGTGACGGTCTCCACGCAGTACGAAGGCGCCAATGCGCAGACCCTTGCCCGTACCGTGGCCGCCCCGATCGAAGATCAGCTCTCGGGCATTGAAGGCCTCATCTACTACACGACCTCCATTCGAGCAAACGGCGAAGTTCGCATTCAGTGCGTGTTCGACGTAGGCACCGATCCCAACTACGCCATGCTCGAAATCAACAACCGCGTGCGCACGGCCGAACGCCGTCTGCCCGAAGAGGTCCGCCAAAACGGCGTCAACGTCAGAAAGCGCTCCGAAGAAGTGCTCATGATGGTGGCCTATACGTCGCCGGACGGCTCGTATACGCCCACGGAACTAGCCGACTACGCGCTCTTGAACGTGGTCGACTACATCAAGCGCCTGCCCGGCATCGGCGACGTGAGCGTCTTCGGCAATGTGCAGTCGGCCATGCGCATTTGGATGGATCCGCTGCGCATGGGCCAAATGGGCGTCACCACGCAGGACATTGAAAACGCCATTGAAGACAAGAATATGGAGCGCGGCGCAGGCCAGATCGGCGGCGCTCCGGTGCTCTCAAACCAGCAGCTTTACTACACCTCGAAGACCCCAGGACAGCTGCTCACGCCCGAGGAGTTCGGCGCCGTGATCCTCAGAGCCGATGAAAACGGCTCCATCGTGCGCCTGCGCGACGTAGCCACGACCGAAATCGGCAAGCGCAGCTACGAAACCGTCAATGTCTTCAACGGCAAGCCCTCCATCACGCTGGGCGTCTATCTGCAGACGGGCGCCAATGCCGTAGCTGCCGCCGAAGCCGTCAAGGCTGAGCTCGACAGACTGGCCGCTGACTATCCCAAGGACAAGGTTACGCACGAAATCACCGACGACACGACGATCTTCGTGGAAGCCTCTCTGCACGAAGTGCTGCAGACGCTGCTTGAAGCCGGCCTGCTCGTGCTCGTGGTCGTCTTTCTCTTTTTGCAGAACTGGCGCACGACCTTGATCCCGATGCTGGCCGTGCCCGTCTCGCTCATCGGCACCATGGCCGGCCTCTGGGCACTGGGCTTTTCGCTCAATACGCTTACGCTTTTTGCCATGACGCTTGCCATCGGCATCGTGGTCGACGACGCCATCGTGGTGCTCGAAAATATTGAGCGCTTGATGCGCTACGAGCATTTGACGGCAATGCAGGCCGCTGAAAAAGCCATGAAGGAAGTCGCCGGCGCCCTGGTAGCCATCGTGCTCGTGCTCTCGGCCGTGTTTGTTCCGGTGGCGTTTTTGGGCGGCATTGCGGGCGAACTTTATCGTCAGTTTGCCGTGACGGTAGCCGTATCGGTCGCGCTCTCGGGCTTTGTTGCCCTGACCCTGACGCCTGCGCTTTGCGGCATTTTGCTCAAAAACGAAAAGCCTTCGACAAACCGCTTCTTTAAAGCCTTCAACACCGGCCTGTCGCGCTTTACCTTCGGCTATCTGCAGCTCGTAAAGCTCGCACTGCGCTTTCGCTACATTTCCGCGCTGATCCTCGTAGGCGTCATTGCCGGCTGCTGGTACATGATTCAAAACACGCCCACGAGCTTTGTGCCCAGTGAAGACCAAGGCATCGTGCGCATGAGCATGACGCTTCCCGAAGGGGCGTCCTTTAACCGCACGGAAGAAGAAACCGAGCGCATCAGAAAAGAAATCGAAAAAGAAATCCCGGGGCTCGTGAGCGTACTGGTGCTCACCGGCTTTGATACGCAAGGCAGCGACATTCGCCCCAACACGGCAACCTTCGTGCTTCGTTTGGACGACTGGGAAAAGCGAACCGAAACAGCCTTCGACATACGTCAGATACTGCAGAAAATTGCCAACCGCAGCACCGATTCGGTTTCTGTTACTTCGCTTCCGGCGCCGATTCGCGGCCTGGGTTCAGCCAGCGGCTTTACGGGCTACATTCAGGCTCGCGGCAACGACAATGTCGAACTGCTGCAGCAAGTCACCAACGACTTTATGGCCGCTCTGGCTGAACGCCCTGAGCTGACTAGTCTGCGAACGTTCCTGCGCGCCGAAGCTCCGATTCTCAATGTAAGCCTCGATGAAACCAAGGCCATGCAGCTTGGCGTGTCTTCGCAAAACGTTTTTGACAGTCTGACGGCGTTTTTTGCCGGCACCTACATCAACGACTTTACGCGCAACGGCCGCATCTATCGCGTGATCATGCAGGCCGATCCCTCCTACCGAATGACGCCAGAGGACTTTGGCCGCTGCTGGGTACGTTCGGATACAACGGGCGAGATGGTTTCATTGGGCTCGCTTCTTACCGTCGAGCGCAACACGGGCGCCGATAGTCTGGCCCGCATGAACGGCTACATGGCAAGCCAGTTCATGGGATCGGCCGTGCAGGGAGTGAGCTCGGGCGATGCCATTGCCATCGTCGAGCAGATTGCCGACGAAGTCCTCCCCGAGGGCTACGCCATTGAATGGATCGGACAGGCCTGGCACGAAAAGCGCATCGGCTCGTCGTCGTCGACGGCCTTTGGATTCGGTCTGATCATAGTGTTTTTGATTCTGGCTGCGCTCTACGAGCGCTGGTCGCTTCCGATTGCCGTCATGCTCGCCGTGCCGTTTGCCGTGCTGGGCGCTTTGGTAAGCCTTTGGATTCGCTCGGCTCCCAACGACATCTATTTTCAGATCGGCCTGCTGGTGCTCATCGGCTTAACGGCTAAAAACGCCATTTTGATCGTGGAATTTGCCGTGCAGAAAATGCAAGAGGGCATGAATCCCTTTGATGCGGCTCTCGAAGCTGCGCATCTGCGACTGCGCCCGATTTTGATGACATCGCTGGCCTTCGTGCTAGGCGTCATGCCCCTGGTGTTTGCCACGGGCGCCGGCGCTCAGGCGCGCCACTCAATGGGTACGGGCGTTTTCGGCGGCATGATCGCGGCTACATTCATCGCCACGATTTTCGTGCCGGTGTTTTTCACCTGGCTTGCCAAAGGCAAAAAACACAAATAGCCCAGTCGCCGAAGGTGACAGCTTCTGTTGACCGCAAGGACAGGCTCGTCTGGGCCTGTCCTTTTTCGCCGTCTGTTTACGAATGGGCATGCGCGGGCTGAATTAGGTCAAACGGCCAGTAGTCTCCTTGGCTTAAAGAGACCCAAATTGCGTCAAACGCACCAATCTTGCCAAACGAGACCTTCGGTTTGAAGTCCTTCAAAAGCCTTGTGATCGTGGGAAATCAGAACCAAATCATTTGCAATCGCTTGAGCCGCGATAAACATGTCCGGCTGCTGCAAAACCCGACCGTTTTGCAACAGAGAAGCATTAAATTTAGCAGCCACAGCTGCAGCCTTCTCATCAAAGGGAATTGCGTTCAGGTTCTTTGCCCACTGTTGAAGTCTTGTTTGAATAGCAAGCAGACGCTTGCTCGAAGGAGTCTGCTTCAATCGACGCGCCAAACCGAACCACAGTTCATAACACGTAATAGAAGAAATAAACAGTTGTCCTTCGTCCACCTTTGCTATTCGCTCAATTAGGAGAGTGTTGTTCCCATCGAGCAGATAGGAGACGATATTTGTGTCCAACAAATAACCGGAAGACATTAGAAAACCTCACGCTCTTTCCATTCGTCTTCCGGGCGAACGTGCCAAGGTTCTTCCCCTTCGTAATCTTTTTCCGGCAGGCCTTTCTGAATTTCCGGCAGCATGGCAAATCGATTTTTGAACCCGACAGGAAGCTGGCCTTTGGAAATCACTTCCCAGATATTGTCGTTGGGTGTGACAGTTTTGAGCGCAATGGCGTGTTCAATCATTCGACGCACCGCCTCTGAGACACTTAGCCCATGCTTTGCACAAAATTCAGCAAATTGAGTGCGCATTTCCTGCGGCAATCGAACGTTAATCAGTACGGAAGTCGTCATGTTACCTCCTCGTTGTCTTACTTTGTAAGACAAAGTATAGCTAAAAAACGCCCGGCTCTTTTCTCACGATAAACGAGACAAAAACTTTTCTCCTCTACAATCAAATCTCACTTCCGCTTTTTACTATTTTTTTCAATGAACTGCAGCGATTTGCGCCGCTTCGGCGGCATCAACCGTCTTTACGGAGAAGCTGCTCGAGAAAAGCTCGCGCAGGAGCACGTGTGCGTCGTGGGCCTGGGCGGCGTCGGCAGCTGGTGCGCTGAGGCGCTTGCCCGCACGGGTCTTGGCAGGCTTACGCTCATCGATGGCGATACGGTTGCCGAAAGCAACATCAACCGGCAGCTGCCGGCGCTTTCGAGCACAATCGGCCGCATGAAGGCGCAAGTGCTCGCTGAGCGCTTCGCCGACATCAATCCCGAGGCCAAAATCGAGTGCATCCCAGAATACATTTCGGCCCAGAATATTGACCGCCTGATTCCGTGCGAAGCGCTGATCATTGACGCCATCGACAGCCTCCAAGCCAAGGCGCACCTCATTGCCTGGGCAAGAGAGCACGGCCGCAAAATCATTGTTAGCGGAGGTGCGGGCGGCCGAGTGGATCCTTCGCAAATCCAGTCTGCCGATCTCGCTCGCGTCTCAAGCGATGCGCTGTTGTCCAAATTACGGGCGCGTTTAAGAAAAGAGCACGGTTTTCCTAAAGGAGCAGCTAAGCCCTCGCAGACCGAGGCATTCGGCATCACGGCCGTTTTCTCCTCTGAAGCAGCCCGGCCCTGCGCAGCAGATGCCGCAGCCGCGGCAGGAGCCGCTGCGGGTTTCGGCACCTCGATCGTCGTCACGGCAAGCATGGGGCTTAGACTTGCCTCAGAAGCCATTGCCGAGCTGCTGGGCCAATAGCAGGCTCCTCCAGAACCCATTCACCCAGCTCAGCTTTGTGTTGGCGCTTCGCTTTGCGGTTACAATCTCAGAACTCAGTATTCTTTTTTGGAGATATTCAGTCATGTACAAACGCATTCTGGTGCCTACCGACGGTTCCGAACTCTCCATTGAAGCCGTCAAGGGTGCGGCTCGCTTTGCCAAGCCTCTGGGTGCCTCGGTGGTGCTCATCACCGTGATTGAGCCCTACAGCTACACCTCGCTTTCGGAGTACCGCCCGGAGTCGATCGATGACTATGACGAAAGGATGCGCAGCCTGGCTGAGGAACGTCTGGCTGAGGCACGCACCATTTTCGAAAAGGCGCAGGTCCCGGTACAGACGATCGCCGTGAAGTCGTTTTCTCCGGCAGAGGCCATCATGGAAGCAAGCGCGCAGTACGACTGCGACTGCGTCTTCATGGCCAGCCACGGCCGCAAAGGACTCGCAGCCGTGCTTTTGGGCAGCGAAACTCAAAAAGTGCTCACGCACTCCAAAGTGCCGGTCATGGTCTATCGCTAGAATTAGCTTTCCTTTTTCAACGGGTGTCTTGGACAGCGCGCATGAGCGCTGCTGAAAAAAGACGCCCCTATCATTTTCTTTTGACAGGACTGACATGTCTGAACTCGACGATTTGAACGCCCAGATGGATGCGGCCAATCTCTACACCGAAGAAATTGTGACCGACCGCAAGATGGGCACGATTCACGTGATGACCCCGATTACTGCCGACGGCGCCAAGGATCCGTCAAGAAAGCCCATTTTCACGGGCGAAGTGCAGATCATGACGCAGATGGGGCCTTTGCCGATTTCTTTTGAAATTGAGGCCCAAACCGTGGCCGAAGCAGTTGCCAACTACGGCGAAGCCGCCAAGGCCGGCGTCAAGAAGACCATCGAGCGGCTGCAGGAAATGCGCCGCGAAGCTGCCAGCAAGATCGTCACTCCGGGCACACCCGGCTTCGGCATGCCTCCGGCCGGCGGAAAGATTCAGATGCCTTAAGAAGGCCGCAGAGCTCTAGCTCTGGCTTTAGCTCTGGCCAAAGCCAAAACGCCGCACCCAGACTGATGTCGGAGTGCGGCATATTTTTTTGCTTTTTTCGGGCCTTTCTTGAAGGTTTATGACTACGGCAAATCTGCCAGATCACGGATGCGAAGCCAGGCGCCGATGCCTTTTTTTGCCTTATCCCCAAGATAGGCTTCGGGCATGAGCGTCTGCGGCTTGAGCACGCTCATTGAGCTGATGGCGCGCGCCGGCGCCACCCGGTGACAGGCGATCAAAATGGGAAATGGATTGGCCGCAAGCGCTCTGCCGACGGATCGAGCCGCCGAGGGCTCGCCGATGCGCTCGGCAATCTGCGCATAGCTCAGAATTTCTCCTGGCTCAAGAAAACTCACTTCGCGCAGCACCGCACGGGCAAAATCCGAAAGCCCCCGCATGCGGCTTAAGCTGAAAAGGTGCCTGCGATCGGCCGCCGAGAGCACATGCGGGTGCTCAAGCATAGAGCCCGCAATATCCATCCAGCGGCATATCTCTTCGGGGGCTCTGTCGGGGCCTTCAACAACTTCAAGTTCTGGAATCAGACTGTCGAATTCGCCATCAATGCACGTAAAACGCAGACTCCCCCACGGAGCAGGCAGACGATAGCTTGCTGTTTGCATGGCTTAGATCCTGCTTTAGTGCTCAGCCAAAGACTTTCCTCGCGCGGCGGCAAGATCGCTCTCCCAAAGACCTTTGGGCATGGGAAAGGCAACGGACTCATCGGCTCCGTCCAATTCCTGGATCTCAATGTCGCCAAAGCTCTGCTTGAGGCTGTCGAGCACGCCCTGCACTAGAAACTCCGGAGCAGAAGCGCCGGCCGTGATGCCGACGCGCTCGACGCCTTCAAACCAGGAGCTCTCAAGGTGCTCGGCGCTGTCGATCAAGTAGGCCTTTGCTCCTTCGCGCTCGCCCACCTCGCGCAGACGATTTGAGTTGGAGCTGCTCACCGATCCGATGACCAGAATCAGATCAACCTCGCGAGCGAGCTTTTTAACTGCATCCTGACGGTTTTGCGTGGCGTAGCACACGTCGCTTTTCTTTGGCTCGGCAATCGCCGGAAAACGCTCTTTGAGCACATCAATCACGTTGCGGGCATCGTCGACTGAAAGCGTCGTCTGCGAGACATAGGCCAAATCAGCCGAATTCAGGACGTCGGCAAGAGCCTCGGCCGCCTGAGGCGACTCCACAAGGATCATGCCGTCTTCGACCTGCCCCATCGTGCCTTCGACTTCGGGATGTCCGGCATGCCCGATCATGATGATGGTTTTGCCGGCCTCGCGCATGCGCACAACCTCGCGGTGCACTTTGGTCACCAGCGGACAGGTGGCGTCGAAAATGCGCAGACTGCGCCCCTGAGCCTCGCGCTGAACGGCCTTGGATACGCCGTGGGCCGAGAAAATGAGCGTAGCACCGTCAGGGACTTCGCTGACTTCATCAACAAAAACCGCTCCCTGATCTCGCAGCTTTTGCACAACCGTACGATTGTGCACAATCTCGTGCCTGACGTAGATGGGCGCGCCAAACACCTCAATGGCTCGTTCAACGATGGCAATGGCGCGCGTCACGCCCGCGCAAAAACCTCGCGGACGAGCTAAGAGAACCTGCATGGAAATTTTTTCCTTCTCTGACAAAAAAGCAACACTGCTTTGAAAGCCCGATTTTAGCGGCTCAAAGAGAACATCATGTCGCCTGAGCACATCGCCAAAGCATCTGCAGCCACAGCGGCAATGAACTTTTTTCAAAAAATTCAGTACAATACGCGCCCTGCGGCACAAATCCGTGCGAGAGATGCGCGCACGCGACAGCTTCTGAAGTCGACCACTTTTGCTGAGATCGAATCTTGGCAAGGGGTGTTTTTTGTCGTATAATATTAGTCTTTCGAATTTTCGCGCTCACGCTCCTTCATAGAAGCCGAAGCGTGA
Source organism: uncultured Duodenibacillus sp. (assembly GCA_944388865.1). GTDB lineage: Bacteria > Pseudomonadota > Gammaproteobacteria > Burkholderiales > Burkholderiaceae_F > Duodenibacillus. The sequence continues at coordinate 45,337 of CALXKM010000023.1, forward strand.
AGCGTCATCAACATATTTTTTATTTACGGGAGTAAGCGATGGCACGAGTGTGTCAAGTCACCGGCAAGGCGCCGATGGTCGGCCATCAAGTCTCGCACGCGAACAACAAGACCAAGCGTCGTTTCATGCCGAACCTGCAGTATCGTCGTTTCTGGGTCGAGAGTGAAAATCGTTGGGTCCGCCTGCGTTTGACGACGGCTGGTCTGCGTACTGTCGACAAGGTTGGTATCGATGCGGTTCTCGCGGATCTTCGCGCCCGCGGCGAAATCTAATTTAGGAGATTGAACCATGGCAAAGGGTGCACGCGAAATCATCAAGATGGAGTCTACGGCCAAGACCGGCTACTTCGTGACCACCACGAAGAACAAGAAGAACTCCACGGGCAAGCTTGAACGCAACATGTTCGATCCGGTTGCCCGCAAGCACGTTCTGTTCAAGGAAGTCAAGCTCCGTTAATTTCTTCTCGCGGATTTAGCTTGCGTCTTTGCTCTGCGGTGAAGTTTTTCAATTGCTCGCCGCAAGCGAACGTGACAGTACAAAAACCGATGGCTTTGTATGAAGCGCATCGGTTTTTGTTTATCTGCGTCCTGAAAAGAGCTTTTTCAAGCTACTATTGAGCCCATTGATTTTTTGTTCTGCGCTTGAGCGGCGCAGCTCTTTTGATATGAAAAAGCCAAAGCACGAAAGCGCAACCCCGGCCACCGAATGGCTCAAAGCTCACAATGTGAGCTTCATCGAGCACTCCTACTCGTACGTTGAGCACGGCGGCACGGCGCTTGCGAGCGCCTCGCTCGGCGTCGATCACCACACCATGATCAAAACGCTCATCATGCAAGATGAAAATGCCAAGCCGCTCGTGATATTGATGTGCGGCGACAAGGAAGTCTCCACCAAAAATCTTGCCCGTCAAACGGGGCGCAAATCCATCGCCCCCTGCAAGCCCGAGCAGGCTCAGCGCAACTCGGGCTACATGGTGGGCGGCACCAGCCCCTTCGGAACCCGCAAGGCGATGCCCGTCTTCGTCGAGCGCGAAATTCTCGAGATGCCCGTCATCTACATCAACGGAGGGCGCCGCGGCTTCATCGTTGAAATCGCAGGCTCCGTGCTCTCAGAAAAGCTTGGCGCCGTACCTGTTGACGTCGCCATTTGAGTTTCATACAAGAGTTCGTTCATCGTGAATCTTCCCTTTGAATTGTCGGTGGCGCTGCGCTACACCCGCGCCGGCCGCAGGGGCCGCAGAAAAGACGGCTTCATGAGTTTTATTTCGGGCATGTCGGTGGCTTCGATTGCCCTGGGCGTCATGGCGCTCATCATCGTGCTCTCGGTCATGAACGGCTTTCAAAAAGAAGTGCGTGACCGCATGCTTTCTGTTCTCTCGCACATCGAAGTCGTCAACCTTGCCGGCCCCGTCGACAACTGGCCGCAGCGCGTTGAGGCCTTCAAAAAGGCCGACGCCGATGTGGTTGCAGGCGCCCCCTTTGTCTCCGGTCAGGCGCTGATGAGCACGGGCCGCACCGTACGCGGCGCGATGCTCCGCGGCATTGACCCGCAGGCTGAGCCCGGCGTGAGCGAGTTGGGAGAGTCCGTGCGCATGGGAAGTCTCGCCGATCTTAATCCCGGCAGCTTCAAAATCATTCTCGGGCAAGATCTGGCGCGCGCGCTCGGCGTCGGCTTGGGCGACAAGGTCACTCTCATTGTTCCAAAAGGAAATATGACTCCGGCGGGCTTTGTGCCGCGCATGAAGCAGATGACGGTGGCAGCCGTCGTGCGCTCGGGGCACTACGAATTTGACAGCACGCTTGCGCTCATGCATGTTGACGATGCTGCCGTGCTTTACCGCACGGGCGGTCCCACCGGAATCCGGCTTAAAATCGCCGATCTCTACGATGCGCCGATGGTGGCCGAGCGCATTGCCCTCACCCTGCCCTCGGGCTGGTACGCTCAGGACTGGACTATGCAAAACCGCACGTGGTTTGCCGCGGTTCAGGTTGAAAAGCGCATGATGGCCATCATTCTCTTTTTGATTGTGCTCGTGGGCGCCTTCGGTCTTATTTCCACTCTGGTGATGACGGTCACCGAAAAGCAGTCCGACATCGCCATTTTGCGCACGCTCGGCGCATCCTCACGCTCAATTCAAATGATCTTCATGATTCAAGGCGCCATTGTGGGGTTTGTAGGCGTTGCTTGCGGCGTTGGTCTTGGGCTCGCAGTCGCCCTCAATTTAGATGTGATTGTGCCGGCCATAGAATCGATGATGGGCATGCAGTTTTTGCCCAAAGAGATCTACTTCATCAGCTCCATGCCATCGGATCCGAGAGCCTCTGACATCGTGCCCATCGCAGTGCTGAGTTTTCTCATGAGCCTTGCAGCCACCGTCTATCCGTCCTGGCGTGCAGCACGCATTCATCCGGCGGAGGCACTGCGCTATGAATAATTCCACGGACAAAGAAAAAATCGTTCTTAGCGCCAGAGACGTTCGCAAAACCTTTTGCGATGGTGCCGGCAATCCGGTTGCCGTGCTCAACGGCGTTACTTTTGATATTTGCGCAGGCGAGATTGCGGCCGTCATCGGCAGCTCAGGATCCGGGAAATCAACGCTGCTGCAGATTCTGGGCGGACTTGATGCCTGCGACTCAGGAGACATTTGCATTGCGGGCCGCTCACTCAAGAACATCAGTCAGGCAGAATTGGGGCGACTCAGAAATGAGTTGCTGGGGTTTGTTTACCAGTTTCACCATCTGCTGCCGGAATTCACTGCACTTGAAAATGTTGCCATGCCGCTTTCAATTGCTCGGCTCGATGAAAAAAGCGCGCATGAGCGCGCCCGCGAAGCGCTCAAAGCCGTTGGGCTTGAGCATCGCCTCACGCACCTTCCAAGTCAGCTCTCCGGAGGCGAGCGTCAACGCACCGCCATTGCCCGCGCCATGGTGACGGGACCGGCGTGCATTCTGGCAGACGAACCCACCGGGAACCTTGATCACGATACGGCCATGGATGTTTTCGAGCAGTTTGTGCAAAGCGCCCGCAGCAGAGGCTGCGCCATTTTGATCGTCACGCACGATCAGCTCATCGCCGAGCGCTGCGACCGAATTTTGCGGCTTGAAGAAGGCCGCATCGTTGATGAATGCGCTACCTCGCGCTCAGCAGGCGCTCTAAGAGCCGGCCATGGACAGGACGCGCTTTTTTGACACGCACTGCCACTACGCTGAGGCAGCCTTTGACGAAGATATTGATCTTTGCATTCAACGGGCCAGACTCGCGGGGTTTGCCGGCGCGCTCGTGTGCACCTGTTCGGGACTTGAATATGAAAAGGCCGGCTTGCTCGCCAAAAGGTTGGGACTCTCATTTGCCGCAGGAGCCTTTGATTTTTCGCAGTCCCCGCGAATTGATCCGGAAAAAATGCTCGCCGAGCTTGACGCTGCCGTCGTTGCCTTCGCGCCATGCGCCGTCGGAGAAATCGGCATTGACGGCAAGCACCTGAAAACAGAATCTGAAAGCGCCGTGCGCAAGCTTTTTGAAGGGGCGCTAGGTATTGCTCTCGAACACAATCTTCCCGTCAGCATCCACGCGCGCGGCGCAATGCATGTAGTTGCGCCAATGCTGAAGTCGCTGGCCTGCTCTTCTCTAAGAGGCGTCATTCACGCCTTCAACGGTTCGCTTGAGGAAGCTGCGCTCTTTACTCGTTTGGGCTTTAAGCTCGGTTTTGGAAGCATTCTGACAAATCCCGCGGCCAAACGAACGGCACGCGTGTTCACTGCTCTGAAGCGCGGCAGCTGGGTGCTTGAAACCGACGCTCCCTATATGGCGCCTTATTCAAAAAGACACTCCCCGACAGCCAGAAGCGAGCCGCTTGATCTGACGGACACGCTCAAGGCTGCGGCCGCTCTTCGCGGCATCTCGATTGAGTGCGCTGCCCAAGAGTCCTGCCGCGCCGCACTGGAAGTTTTTCCCGGTCTTGAGGCCAACAACGCAAGGCCATCCTGAATCAGCAAGACCATCAAAACTCACTAAAACGTTCACAACCGTCGGAACTATTGGATCTTGCGAGGACGACAAGATTATTTGCAGCACCGGCCTCACACCTACCGCTGTCCTGTCTCGCTCAAGGCTTTAGGCAACCGATAGGCACGACCAAGATCCCGTCGTCTCGGCGATAAGCAAAATCGCCGGAGGCGGTCAAAATCATAAGAAAAGAAGGGGAGCGCATGGCATCCGTATCGATTTTCTTAGAAAACGTCGTCAGGGTTTAACTAGTCGACAAAAAAACGAACAAATTTGTCATAACCTTAGCCTGCATCTTGCAAGTTCCCAACCAAACGTCACCAATTCGGCAGCCCAAGGCTGCCGATTGACGTTTTGAAGGGGTAGGGCGATCGCATCAAAATTTTTGCAACTACTAATTCTCGCGGCCTGAGAAGGCAAGAAAATCCTTTACAAACAAATGGTTGTTGATTTTTTTCACCTCAGTTTATGTGATCCTTATAAGCATAATATAATTACGCTGATCAATCTCTGACAAAGGTTAAAATGGATACCGCTATGTCTACATCTCAACGCAACATGACGCCCAGTGAACTGATGGCCCTCGTTCCTTCATCAGCTCCTGCCGGGCTTAAGCTCAACTGGAACAAAACCGCGGGCAAGTGGTACTACTACATCTCAAGCTATAGCTATGACCCGAATAAAAAACGTTCGGTTGAGAGCCGCACTTTGGTAGGTCATCTCAACAAGGACAACGAGTTCGTCTTCAATCAGCGCTACCTTCTGAGTTTGCGCGCTGCCAGAGCAAAGCCATCAATACCTGACGAGCAGACAAAGAATCTCATCAGAGACACTCGCAGCCAGTGCTCCGAGATGCTTCCGGATCACCGAGCTCCTGCTCTGGTTGTCTATCCGCTCGATATTATTTTCGTCGTCTCATTTCTATCGAGTCTGTGCGGCGGATCCAACTGCATGCAGATTGCAGACTACTGGAAGACTCATCGTGATTATTTGGCGCAGCTTTTCGAGGAGTTCCCAAACAAAGACATCTCGCACGACACCGTGCACCGGGTTCTTATGCTGTGCGATCCAGACAAATTTGAAGAACTTTTCCGCACTTTTGCATTGCGCTTGGTCAATGAGGTGGGCTCGAGAGTTGTGAATTTTGATGGGCAAATGGTTCGAGCAACCAAACAATCTGAGACAGGGAAAAATGCACG
>CALXKM010000024.1 GCA_944388865.1 uncultured Duodenibacillus sp.
CGCAAAAGCAGTTGCGAGGCTAATTTTGCCAGTGTGCGAGCCTCTCACACCTTCAAAACGTCAATCGGCAGCCTTGGGCTGCCGAATTGGTGACGTTTGGTTGGGAACTTGCAAGATGCAGGCTAGAGCATCCAAAAACCCATGCTTGCCGGGGTAACGAGCCGCAAAAGCACGCAGAGTATTAAAAAAAGCAGCGCGGGGGAAAAATCCAATCCGGCAATGCGCGGCAAAACACGTCGAATCGGACGCAGAAACGGATCCACAAGCGTCGAGAGCATCGACTGATACCCGATGTAGCGCGGACCGAAAAAACCTGCAATGACGTACAAAATCAATCCCCAAATCAGCAGATTAATGGCCCAGCGCAGCACCAAAGCAAAGGGCGCCAGCGCAAACCCCATGGCCGTTGCCGGAAAACCGATGACCTCTCGTCCGACCAACACCTGCACCAACGCAACCAAAAGCGCCGAGGCCAAGCACGTCCACTCCCAGTTGCCCCTGGGCTTGACGACATACGCAACCGGATTAACAAGCCAGTCAGTCAGCCGCCAAATTACCGACACCAACGGATCGCGCGGACTGATCGCCAGTGACCACAACCAGGCTCGTACGAGCAAAATGGCACCCAAAAAGCCGGTAAAAAATGAGAAAAGATCGTAGAAAAAGCCCATGACCTCAGAATCTCGCCCCCGGCAGCCTGCCAAGGGCGCAGCAATGGTGGTTTAGCAAACTCAACGAACTCAGACGCCGCAAGCGCCTGCTGCCGCACCGGGAAATTCGGGCGAACCGAATGCCGGACATGCAGTTTTCATCCTTGTCCAGTCAAAATACGGCCCTGGATCCGTCTTTCTTGCGGGCGCGATGTCGCTGTGACCGACAATATACGCGAGCGAGTAGCGCGCATCAATGGCCGCAAGCAAATTGCAGAGTTTTTCGTATTGCACTTGCTCAAAAGGAACAAAATCGCTTCCCTCGAGCTCAATGCCGATGGAAAAATCGTTTACCTTTTCGCGTCCCATAAAGCAGCTCACCCCTGCATGCCAAGCTCTGTCGCGGCAGCTCACGAACTGCTCAATTGCTCCTTTACGGGTGATTAGGAAATGACTCGACACCCGCAGATTGCGAAGCGACCTGATGCGGGCATCAGGCTCTATGTCAAAGTCCAGCGTACCGCAGAAAAATTCGCGCACCACCCCCGTATGGAACATGTAGGGCGGCAAAGAGATATTGTGCAGCACAACCAGATGAACATCCTCGGGCGCCGTTTCGCGGACATCGAAATGCGGGCTGGGATAAATCTCCACGCCTTCTGTCGCCCACCCGTCAAGGCCGATTTCAACTTGATTGGAGTTCATGCGTGCTTTCCCGCACGCGCCGCTTTGCGGCAGCGTTCTGAGCAATACGCAACGCCGTCTCCCAACACAGCTTCATCTTCAGGAAAATGCGTCCCGCACTGCGGGCATTCGATCATAGCCACCGGCGCTCGAGGATCGGACTTGCGCGAAATTTTTTTCTTCTCGCCCGATATTCTGCGACTGCGCGCAAAAACGATCGCTAGATAAATGGCCGCAGCCAGAAGCACCCAAAAAACAATGCGGGACATGTCCTCTCTCCTACCTCAGATCAAGCCTCTCAAGCCATAAAAACTTCAATAATGAAGCGGTAGATGAGATAGGCTGCCGCGAGCACAAAAACTCCCGCCCAGAACCACGACAGCGCCTTCTTCTTGCGCCAGCCAAAACAGTAGCGCCCGGCCAAAAGCACGGCAAACACCGCCCAAGCGAGCCAGGTCATCACCGTCTTGTGGTCCCACACATAAGCCACGCCGTGAGCCTGCATCGTGGCAAAGCCACCCAAAATGAGCACCATCGTCAGACACGCAAAGCCGCAGGCAATGATGCGAAACAAAATACGTTCCATGGTCATGAGGCTAGGCATATTCGAAAGAAGCCCCGCATCCGAAGCCGCCAGCACAGGGTTCTTCAGCATACGATCCATGCGCATGAGAAAAATGGCCTGCACCACGGCAATCGTCATGAAGCTGTAGGCGGCAAGCGCCACAAGCAGATGCACGCGAAAAAGCAACGACCACTCTTCGGTCGGATACGTTGTGCCGGGAAATACAACCGGCAGCACGCTGCCTGCAGCAGCCACGAGGACAACAGCTCCCGTAAGCGCATTGATGCGATGCACAAAGCTTTCAATGATCGTGATCGCCACGGCAATCAAAAGCATGGCCGAAACTGCCATGCCGAAGCCGAAATGAATCAGATCGCCCATGAACATTTCCGTCACTACGCCGGAAAAATGCAGCACAAACCCCAGCAAGGCGATTGCTCTCAACCCGACAGGAGCACGTGCTCCAGCAGCACGCAGGGCGCGCACGATAAAAATACCGCTCACAAGATAGGCCAGCGCACCGAGCACCAACAAAAGATTGCTCAAAGCCAATTGACTCATAAAAAAATCTGCTTGGAAAAAAATTTAAACTGCAACAGCTCAATCAAGGCAGCGCGGCAAAGCTCAAGCCTGCCGCAACTTTGCTTTAAAATTTGACGTCCCGTCAAAGAGAAGCCAGGAAACCTCCGCTTTTGCGAGCTAAGCCGCTGAGCTGGTAAAAGGCGCGCCTTGTTCAGGAACGATTCTAGACTGCCAGATTTGAGCATATCTTAATACGCGCCGATTTGTTTCCTGTTTCTGTTTGACCTCTTTGTTGCCCGACGAATTTTTCACTACTCCGACCTCATGCTTGAAAACTTAAGCTCACGTCTGTCACGCGTCATCAAAACAATGCGCGGACAAGCTCGATTGACTGAAGAAAATACGCGCGAAATGCTGCGCGAAGTGCGTCTGGCACTTTTAGATGCAGACGTCGCTCTGCCCGTGGTGCGTGAACTCGTCTCACGCATCAAGCAAAAAGCGCTTGGCGAAGAAGTCATCGCCAATCTCAACCCTGGACAAGCCTTGGTGGGCGTGGTCGAACGCGAGCTCACGCAGATCATCGGTGGCGACCTCCCAGCGCAGGAACGCGAAATCAATCTTTCCGTGCAGCCGCCTGCCGTCATTCTTCTGGCTGGTCTTCAAGGCGCCGGCAAAACGACAAGCGCAGGCAAGCTTGCCAAATGGCTCATCGAAAATCGAGGCAAGAAAGTTCTCACCGTCTCGGCCGACGTCTATCGACCAGCAGCCATTGAGCAGCTCAAAACTGTAAGCGCTCAAGCAGGAGCAGACTTTTTCCCGAGTGAAGTCGGTCAAAAACCGCTTGCCATCGCGCGCAGCGCTCTTGACCACGCCAAGCGTCACTTCTATGACGTTCTGATCGTGGATACGGCTGGACGTCTGGCCATTGACGAAGCAATGATGCAGGAAGTCAGCGATCTGGCCGACTTTCTTAATCCCGCCGAAACTCTCTTTGTCATTGACGCCATGCTCGGTCAGGATGCAGTCAACACGGCAAAGGCCTTCAACGAGCGCCTCAATCTCACGGGCGTCATGCTCACCAAACTTGACGGCGACAGCCGCGGCGGTGCAGCGCTTTCTGTGCGCATGGTCACGGGCAAGCCCATTAAGTTCGTCGGCGTAGGAGAAAAGCTTGACGGCTTTGAAGCCTTCAATCCCGAGCAGATGGCCGGCCGCATTCTGGGCATGGGCGACATCGTCGCTCTTGTCAAGGATGTGCAGAAAGCCGTCGACATCAAAGAAGCCCAAAAGCTTGCAAAAAAGATCAAGTCAGGAGAAAAGTTCGACCTTGAGGACTTCAAGGCCCAAATCTCCCAGATGAAGAACATGGGCGGACTCTCGGGCCTAATCGACAAGTTGCCTGCACAATTTCAGGAAGCCGCAGGCAGAGTAAACGACAAAGATGCCGAGCGCGCCTTGCGCCGCACAGAGGGCATCATCAATTCGATGACGCCCAAGGAGCGCCGCAATCCAGATCTCATCAAAGCCAGCCGCAAGCGGCGCATCGCTGCCGGCGCCGGCGTATCCGTTCAGGAAGTCAATCGTTTGCTCAAGCAGTTTGAACAGACGCGCGACATGATGAAGAAAATGCAAAAAGGCGGCATGGCAAAGATGATGCGCGCCTTGGGCGGCATGGGCCGCATGGCGGGATTCGGAGGATTCGGGCGCCGTTAGTCGACTGTCTTCTTCTTTGCAGCTCTTGCCGAATCTTTTGCACCTCAACGACTTGTACGCAAAGTGCACCATGGCTCGAATCGTCGACTGGGAAACATTTTTTGCTTCAGCCGCAGGCTGCACGGTCGCCGCCTGGGAAAAGGGGGCGTACGCCCGTTTTGTCTCCGCAAAGCTCGGCACCCGTGCTCTGCAAATTGGGCTTGCCAAGCTCGATCCGCTTGAAAAAAGCCCCATTGCTCACCGCATCGCGCTCACCGAAGAGGTTGAAGCCATTGCCGGCGAAGATCTGCGCGTGCAGGTGCTCGGCTCGCCCTGGGCGCTTCCTTTCGAAGACGAATGCTGCGATATCGTGGCGCTGCCGCACGGCTTTGACCTGCATCCGGAAAAAATTGACGCCGTCTTGGCTGAAGTCATTCGTGTCCTTGTACCAAACGGCATCTTCGTCACCACTTTTTTCAACTCTCTGGGCAGCTGGAAGCTGCGCGAAAAACTCTTCGGCGCCTCCCACATCCTGCCCGAACATTCGGCCGTCTTGTCAATGAATGCCGTCAAAAGCGCTATTGCTCGCACGGGAAGCCTCAAGATTGAAGGAGGCAACTTCGGCGTGTACGCCATCGACCACACTGCACGCGGCCAAGCGGCACTCTCGTCGCGGCTGCCTTCCTGGATTGACAAAGCCGGGGACCGCTGGTGGCCTACGCTTTCAAACGTCGTTCTGCTTTCGGCGCGCAAGACCGTTGCTGGCATGTCGCTTGTCGGGAAAGTAACCTTTGCCAAGACCAAGACAGCAGCAAATGCGCAAACAGCCGTACAGAACCGAAAGCAGCGTACGTCGACCGATTTTCTTTAGACGACTCATCGCATGACCACTGAACTGAAACTCAACATTTGGACCGACGGCGCCTGTAAGAAAAACCCTGGCCCCGGCGGCTGGGGCGTATTGATGCGCTGGGGCGAGCGCACAAAGGAAATGTGCGGCGGCTCTATCATGACCACCAACAACCAGATGGAGCTTACAGCCGTCATCGAAGCGCTCAAAGCCATCCGGCGTCCCTGTCCGATCGTGCTGCACCTTGACAGCAACTACGTCAAAGACGGCATCACCAACTGGATTCACAACTGGAAGAAGCACGGTTGGATGACGGCGGCCAAAAAGCCCGTTAAAAATGCCGAACTCTGGCAGGAGCTTGACCGTTTAGCAAGCATGCACACCATTGAGTGGCGCTGGGTCAAGGGGCACGCCGGGGACCCCGGCAATGAAAGAGCCGATGAGCTTGCCAACATGGGCGTCGTTAAAGCACTGCAAAGCAGTGCCGAAGGATAAGGAAACGCTATGCGTCAAATCTGTCTAGATACGGAAACCACTGGCGTAAACCCGCAAACGGGCGATCGCATTGTTGAAATCGGCTGCGTGGAAATCGTCGGCCGCACGCTCTCCGACGACCCGTGCCACCACTATCACATCTACCTCAATCCCGAACGCGAGGTGCCAGAAGAAGTCGTCAAGGTGCATGGATTGACGACGGAATTTCTTTCCGATAAACCTCTTTTTGCCGATGTGGCGCAAGAATTCCTCGACTTTGTCAAAGGCGCCGAACTTCTAATTCACAACGCCCCCTTTGATGTGGGATTTCTGAATATGGAGCTCAACCGGCTAAAGCTTGGGCGCCTCACCGACTACTGCCCGCAGATTACCGATACGTTTGAGCTGGCTCGACAGATGTTCCCCGGCCTGAGAAATTCTCTAGACGCCTTGTGCTCGCGCTTTGAAATCGACCGCAGCGCTCGCGTGCTGCACGGAGCTCTGCTCGACGCACGCCTGCTCGCCGAAGTCTATCTGGACATGACACGCAAGCAAGGCTCGCTTCTGGGCGATATTTATGATCTAGGCGACGAAATTGAAAAAGTGCCCTCGCCAGAACTCTTCGTCAAAGCCGAAGTACCTGCCGAAGAGCTTGAAGTGCACCTCAAATTTCTGGAAATGATGGCCAAGAAAAGCAAAAACGGCGTTCTCTGGACCAAGGCGCTTGAGTCCGCAAATCCTGTCACTACCGGCAACTCCTGACAAATTTCGGTCTTCATCATGCCTTTTGACGGTAATACCGCAAGAGGCTTTGCCTCAGCTTGAGGCAAATGTCTTTAGACTTAGATTCCCTGCGCTGCGAATTTTTTGCAGATGCAGTTATTTGAAACTGCGTGAAATTTTCTCATGATTGAACTTCAGCACATCACGCAGCGCTATCCCACTCCGGAAGGAGGCGTGTTTTACGCCCTCAATGATGTCTCGCTTTCTATTAAAGCTGGCGAAATCTTCGGCATCATCGGCCGCTCCGGTGCGGGCAAGTCCACGCTTGTGCGCTGCATCAACTTTTTGAATCGTCCTACTGAAGGAATAGTCGTCATCGACGGCAAATGTCTCAATACGATGAGCGAGGCCGAATTGCGCGCCGCGCGCCGCAAAATCGGCATGATTTTTCAGCACTTCAACCTGCTTTCCTCGCGCACGGTGTTTGAAAACGCGGCTTTCCCGCTTGAACTCGTCGGTATGGACAAGGCAGCCATCAAGGCAAAGGTCGACCCTCTTCTTGAACTGGTGGGCCTCACCGAGCATCGCAACAAGTACCCCGCGCAGCTTTCCGGCGGCCAAAAGCAGCGCGTAGGCATTGCCAGGGCACTTGCCAACGACCCTGAAGTGCTCTTGAGCGATGAAGCCACAAGCGCGCTCGATCCGGAAACGACCGTTGCCACGCTTGAACTGCTCAAGCGCATCAATCAGGAATTGAAGCTCACCATCGTGATGATTACGCACCAGATGGATGTGGTCAAGCAGATCTGCGACCGCGTGGCCGTCATGAACAAAGGCATCGTCGTCGAAGAAGGATCGGTCATCGACGTCTTTCGCCGTCCCAAGAGCGAGACCACGCAGGCGCTCATTGGAAACATCATGGCCCAGCAGCTTCCCGCCTCCATGGTCGAGCGCGTGCGCGAGCAAATTGCCGCATTCAAAGACAGCGAGCCATCCCACATCTTGCGTCTGACCTTCGTCGGTCAGGAAGTGACCCGACCGATCATCTCCGAAGCAAGCCGCATCTACAACATCAACTTCAACATTCTTCTGGGCCAGATTGACGAAGTCCAGGGCAAGAGCTTCGGCACGCTCACTGTGCTGACTAGCTGCTCAAACGATGTCTTCATGAGCCTGATGGATTACCTGCGCCGTCACAATGTCACGGTCGAGGAGGTCACTTCCAATGTCCTCTGAACTCATTCGCATGCTTTGGGACTCGTTTGTCGAAACGGTCGTCATGGTAGGACTTTCCGGAGCCATAGGAGCAGCTTTCGGCATTCCGCTTGGCATTTTGCTGCACGTCACCGATCAGGGAGGCGTGCATCCCCTGCCGGTCTTCAACAAAATTCTGGGTTGGATCATCAACGCTGTTCGATCAACCCCCTTCATCATTTTGCTTGTGGCCATTATTCCGCTCACGCGCATCATTGCCGGCACATCTATCGGCACGGCTGCGGCCGTCGTGCCGCTGACGATCTCTGTGGCGCCCTTTATTGCGCGCCTTGTTGAGACCAGCCTGCGTGAAGTCGACAAAGGTCTGGTTGAAGCAGCTCAGGCCATGGGCGCCACCAACCTGCAAATCGTCACCAAAGTGCTTTTGCCCGAAGCCCGTCCCGGCATTGTTGCCGGACTGACCATCAGTCTGGTGAGTCTTGTGGGCTACTCTGCTATGGCCGGCGCCATCGGCGGCGGCGGTTTGGGCGACATGGGCATCCGCTATGGCTATCAGCGCTTCATGCCCGACGTCATGCTCGCCGTTGTCGTCATTCTCATCGTTTTCGTACAAGCCATGCAAAGCCTCGGCGACTGGCTGGTAAGAAAGCTTAGCCACAAGTAAGCAGTCGATCACATATGCTTGCGCAGCCTTGCAGATCTCCCCGTCTGCAAGGCCTTTTTTATGCAGCTCTCTCAAACAAAGAAACCACCCAAAAAAATGATCCTGGAAGCTGCAGTCGGCATTCAAATGAAAGCCCCTCCCCGTGGTTGCGCACTTATGACACTATCTTCGAAGGTAAAAGTAGTGTCAAACGTTGAAATTACTGGGCTTGCCGATATCCAAATACGCCACAACCTATAGCCGAAATCGTCAGAATATGCTATGTTTTATGTTCCCACAAGGACACAACTACCACTTGGAGGCTCCTATCCGTGACTACAACCATCACCAACCGTGAATTCAATCGCAACGTCTGTCGTGCAAAAAGAGCAGCAGCCTCCGGTCCCGTTGTCATCACAAACCGCGGAACCGCCGCCTTTGTTTTGCTTTCGTACGAAGACTATTTGCGAATGACTGATCCCGAGAAGGCAGCCTCTGCCGAAAAGGCCCCTTCCATACCCAAAGACTGCAACAAATAGACGCAAGCAGGCACGCTCCCCCAATAGGGCAAAGGATCCCGAGTACAAAAGGTATATGAATAAGGACGCTATCCGGGTGTTTGAGCGAAGTCGATACGAAGAGTGGTGCCGGTTGAGGAAGATAAAACCGCTGTCGGCAGCACCGCAGAGCAAGAAAGCCAACAAGGTCAACAAAACGGCATAGTTCGAAGAGCAATACGGCAAGAAATCAAACAGAAGAGAAATAAAAGGAAAGAACCCTAGAGACAGAAACACAAAAACAATCCGCTAGGCGCTTTGCTGGGAGCTGAGCAGAGACCGTAGACAGAGGCGGCAAGCGAGAGCAAGCCGCGAATAGCCCGCCGGGTCGAATCGAAGCCGATCACTCAGACGAGGGCAAAGAGCCGAAAGAAGCGGCGCTGTTGTGAATGAAAATACCGTTGGGCGCCGGACTGCTCTGGCGGAGCAATCCGCCAGGAAGCAGAGCGAAAAAATGTTTGAAACTGCGCGGATGGAAGATTTGGCAGTTTTAGGTAAATGGAGATATTACTTTTGAGTGCAGGCTGTACAGTCCTGCTCTTTTTTTATTTGGCAAAAACTCTCTGCTTTAAGTAGGGATTTTTCCTTAATTCTTTTTGGTACGGTCTTTTGCAACTCTTTCTACAATGACTCTCAGTCGATTTCTTTAAGTTTTGCCTAAGAATTCGACTTTGAACCACATTTGAGGAGAGAATAAATCATGACCGAACTTTCTCGTCGCAATCTGCTCAAGACCGTTGCCGTCGGCGGCGTTGCCGCCGCCGCTGCGCCTCTGGCCTCTGCTGCTGCGGCTCCCAAGTTTGACCAAACCGCTGACGTTGTTGTCGTGGGTTTTGGCGGCGCCGGCGCTGCTACGGCCATTACGGCTGCCGACAACGGCGCAAGTGTGATCGTCATTGAACGTCAGCCTGAAGCCACTTTGCGCTCCAACACCCGCATGTCTGGCGGCATCTTCCATTGCCCGGACAAGAAGGGCGACAAGAAGGCTCTTAAGGAGTACGCCAAGGCCATGTTCTCGGGCGAGAACATCCCCGGAAAACTCGAAGGCGAACAGCCCGAAGTCTCTGACGGCCTGGCACAGGCCTGGGCCGACTACACCCCGGGTCTGCTCGACTGGATGAAGAGCCTTGACCCCAAGTTCCAGGCCTTTGCCACGCCGGGCTTTAAGGGCGCAGCCTTCCCCAACTTCCCTGGCGCCAAGGACTGCGGCTATCAGGTCTATCGCTCCTCCTATCCTGACCGCATTCCGCCGGGATTCAACGAACCCTGCTACGGCAAGCCCAAGGAACAGGCCATCTCCGGCGAAGCCTTCTGGCAGTGCCTCGCAAACGGCGTCAAGACGCGCGCCAAGAAGATCAAGGTCATTTATGAGACCCGCGGTCTTGAGCTCGTCACCAACGATGACGGCGAAGTGATCGGCGTCATCGCCGAACAAAAGGGCAAGAAGGTCGCCTTCAAGGCAAGAAAGGCTGTTGTGCTTTGCTCTGGCGGCTACGAATACCACAAGCCCATGCGTCAGGCCTTCCTGGAAGGCCCGGGCGTTGAAGGCTGGGCATTCTACGGCACGATCTACAACGAAGGCGACGGCATCGTCATGGGCCAGAAGGTCGGCGCAGGCATCATGAAGGCAGGCAAGGCCGCCTCGCGCATCATCATGCCCGCCCCGGTGCGCCACAACGGCATGCGTCTGGGCATGATCACCCCGGCCGTCGGTTCCGGCCACGCCATCGTCGTCAACAACTACGGCAAGCGCTACGCCGCCGAACACAAGGTCACCAAGGATCCGAGCCGCTACTTCTTCTACAAGGAAGCCGTGCGCTTTAACATCGACACGCTCGACTACCCGAACTCTCCGAGCTGGTTCATCTTCGATGAGAAGCTGCGCACCACCAAGCCGCTCGTCGGTCTGGGCATCTCCACGCCGGGCTATGGCTTCGTCGACTACGGCAAGGCCGACAACAGCGACGCCGTCAAGAAGGGCTGGATTCTGAAGGCTGACACGATCGAAGAACTCGCCAAGAAGATTGCGGCCACCAAGGACAACGCTGGCCGCATGGACGGCAAAGTTCTGGCTGAAACCGTCAAGAAGTACAACGATGCCTGCGCCAAGGGCAAGGACGAAGAGTTTGGTCGTCTGAAGTCCACTCTGCAGCCCGTGAGCGAAGGCCCGTTCTACGCAGCTCCGCTCGTTGCCGGCGGCCCCAACACCAAGGGCGGCCTTGCTTGCAACGCCAAGCGCGAAGTTCTTGACTGGGATCTCAAGCCCATCAAGGGGCTGTACGCAGTCGGCGAAATTGCTTCCGCTTTGAAGTTCGTCTATCAGGGCGGCGGCAACTTGACCGAATGCCTGGTCTTCGGTCAAGTCTGCGGCAAGATCGTTGCCAAGCTCCCCAATCGCGCATAATGGCGCTTTGAGCCAAGCGTAACGGACGGTCTCTTCATTGAGACCGTCCGCAGACCAGACAAGCCTTCTGAAGGCTTGTTCTGGTTTTGCTTTGCGTTCATCCGTTCAACCAATAGAAAATAAAAAATGACCCCAAAGAAAATTCTTGCCGGCGCCCTCGGTGTTGTGCTTGCCTTGGGATTGTGCTCGGCACAGGCGCAAACAACAAAGTTTCTGGCCGATCGTCACGCGGGCTACGGCGTCAAGTGTGATGCCTGCCACACTGATGCAGCAAAAGGAACGCTCAAAATCGACAAGAACCGCCATGAGGCCTGCGTGCAGTGCCACGGCTGGTATGACGCTGTTGCAGCCAAAACCCAGCCCAAGGATCCTGAGGAAATGAATCCGCACAGCCAGCACGACGGCAATCTTCCCTGCTCGACTTGCCACAAGGGGCACAAGAAGGGCGAGAATTACTGCGGCAACTGCCATTACTACACCTTCAATGTTCCTTAGTCGGACGGCAAATCTGCCGGTTGCCGAATCTTGACGCCGTTTGAGAGGCCTCAGACGGCGGGATTGTTTGTCTGCTCATTTTCCCTGGAATTTTTCATCGATGACCGTCTATTGCCTGTATTTCAGCCCCTGCGGCAGCTGCCGCTCATGCGCCAAAGCCGCTGCCGAAGGCTTTGCCGGCGAGGATTACGAAGAGATCAACCTCACAAACCGCTCGCAGGATCTTCCTGAAGCAGGCGCAGGAGACGTGCTCATCATCTCAGCCCCCGTATACGGCGGACGCATCCCGCTGCCATTGGCTCAAAAGATCGCTCGCGCTTCGCTCTCAGGAGCTGCGGCCGTTGCCATGGTGGTCTACGGCAACCGCGCCTATGAAGATGCCCTCATTGAATTGAGCGACCTGCTGACGCAAGCCGGAGCATCGGTTGCCGCAGGCGGAGCCTTCATCGCGCGACACGTCTTCGTTCCTGAAGTGGCAGAGGGCAGGCCAAATGAGAACGATCTTGCGCAGCTCACGTCCTTCGGCAAGAGTGCCGCCCGCAAAATTGCCTCCGGCAGCTTTGAACCCGTGCAGGTGCCTGGAAGCCGCCCTTATCGCGACAGATCTCCGGCTAGCTTCACGCCTGTTGTCGATGCTGACGCTTGTCAACAATGCGGCCTGTGCGCAAGAAGCTGCCCCACGGGGGCCATCAACCCGAAGAATCCTCACGAAACAGACATCACCCTTTGCATCGACTGCATGCGCTGCGTGCAGGGCTGCCCAGAAGAAGCACGCTCCTTGCCTGCCAAGGCAAAGGAATTTCTCACAACAAAACTCTCGCCTCTTATCTCCATCACACGGGAAAACGAGATCTTTCTTTGAGCATAAAAAACATCCTGCCGGCTTGCAGAGCTGCGTTTGATCGACTCCTGCCGGATGCGCATGTCTCTGCAAAGCTCGAACGAAGCGGCTATAATTGCCGCTCTCTTGCGGGCGTAGTTCAATGGCAGAACGAAAGCTTCCCAAGCTTTATACGAGGGTTCGATTCCCTTCGCCCGCTCCAGTTTCAGACAAAACGGATCGCCCGCATGGCGATCCGTTTTGCATATTGAAAGTGAAAGACTCTCGCGCCTATGTCCGCTTCCGATCTCACAGCTGAACAACTCGAAGAACTCAAAAAGCGCCACATCCGCAGTTATGTTCTGCGCCGGGGGCATATATCGCAAGCGCAGCAACGCGCTCTTGAAGAAATCTTCCCGCGCTACGAACTTGCCTACGCCGCCGACAAGCCTTTGAACGATGAACTTGTTTTCGGCCGCAAGGCTCCTCTCGTGCTTGAAATCGGCTGCGGCATGGGCGAGACCACCGCAACGATTGCCCAAACGCACCCCGAGATCAACTTTCTCGGCTGCGAAGTTTTTGCCGCTGGCGTAGGCGCCCTAAGCAAGCTCATTGAAGAAAAGGGGCTTCAAAATATTCGCATCTGCCGTCACGATGCCATCGAAGTTGTGCGCGACATGATTGCCGATAATTCTCTTTCAGGCGTTCACATCTACTTCCCCGACCCCTGGAGAAAGGCTCGCCACCACAAAAGGCGACTCATCAGACCCGACTTCGTCAGCATGCTTGCCGCGCGCATCGCACCAGGAGGCTATCTGCATTGCGCAACCGACTGGGAAAACTATGCCGAGCAGATGCTTGAAGTTCTGCAAGCCGAACCTCTTTTGAAAAATCTCCACGGCCAGGGCTTTTCCCCTGTCATGGCAAACCCCTTGTGCGAGCGCCCCTGTACTAAGTTCCAAGCCCGCGGCGAACGCCTCGGACATGGCGTTTGGGACCTGGTCTACGTCAAAATTTAGGCAAAAAAAATTTTTAAGCCGCAGCCCATCTGTCGAACCGCGGCTTCGTTCTTTCAGCACAGTCCCGTTGAACGGAACCCCTAGCCCATCCATTAAGCGATGGTAATCATCTTGCGCTCTTCACGCTCAATGGCAGAGGCCTTTGGCACTTCGACCGTCAAAATGCCGTCAGCAAAGCTCGCCTTGCAGTCATCTTCCCGAACAGCTTCACCCACATAGAAGCTGCGCTGGCAGCTGCCCGTGTAGCGCTCGCGACGCAGAAGCTTTCCTTCTTCGGTCTTTTGCTCATCTTCGTGCTTTTTCTGCGCCGTGATCGTCAGATAGCCGTCCTTGAGCTCGGCCGTCACATCTTCCTTTTTAAAGCCCGGAAGATCAATGAGAAACTTATAGGCTTTGTCCGTTTCGTGGATATCGGTCTTCATGATGCGGTCGGCATGCTTTCCAAAAAGCGGATCATGGCGCTGCTGCATCTGAGCAAACGGATCCCAAACGGTAAACACATCATCGTCAAACAAACGCGGAAGCATTGTCATTTTCTTTCTCCCCGCAGTGCCTCACGCACCTCTGCCGCACTTCTTGCGAACGGCTTGAATCGCAGGCATTGCATCAAATATCAACAATTAAACCCATCGGAAGGAAATCTCTTTTTTCCTTCCCTTCTACAAGCTCATATGGGGATCGCCTTGCTCGCACGTTATTGGATCAAGATCCTAATTCTTTTGGAGGAAGCTTCAAAAAAAAATGGCCGCCCCAAAGAGCAGCCTTGAGAAAAAACAAATTTCGACAAAGCTCAATGCTCGGCATAGAGCTTCTCCGGCGGCACGATCACGGGATCAACGACCTCCCAATCGCCTCCACAGAGTTTTTTGTAAAAGCAGCTTTCGCGCCCGGTGTGGCAGGCCATGCCGCCTGCTTGTCTGACTTTGTAGAGCACGGCGTCGCCGTCGCAATCAAGCCGCACCTCTACGACGTGCTGCACATTGCCTGACTCTTCGCCTTTGCGCCAGAGCTTGCCGCGAGAGCGCGAAAAATACACGCCCCTTGCCGTGCGCACCGTCTCTTCCAGAGCCTGAGCATTAGCCCAGGCAAGCATAAGAACCCGCCCCGTCTCTGCATCCTGCGCCACAACGGGTACCAGTCCTCTGGCATCAAACTTCACTTCATCGAGCCACATTGTCTTTAGAGCCTCACCGTAATGCCGTGGCGAGCCATATATTCCTTTGCTTCGCGCACGGTGTACTCTCCGAAATGGAAAATGGACGCGGCAAGCACGGCATCAGCGCCGCCTATGGTTACGCCATCGACCAAATGCTGCAGATTTCCAACGCCGCCAGAGGCAATGACGGGTACGCTCACGGCATTGCTTACCGCACGCGTCAGCTCAAGGTCAAAGCCATTCTTGCAGCCGTCGCAATCCATGCTCGTCAAAAGAATCTCGCCGGCCCCGAGTTCGACAACTTTCTGCGCCCACTCAAGGGCATCAAGCCCCGCAGGCGTACGGCCGCCATGCGTGAAGACTTCCCACCCCGCGCGGGGATCGTCCTTGAGACGGCGCCGCGCATCAATAGCCACGACGATGCACTGAGAGCCGTGCAGCGCAGCAGACTCTCCAATCAGATCGGGGTTGGCAACGCCAGCGGTATTGATCGACACTTTGTCGGCGCCGGCATTGAGCAATCTTCTGATGTCGGAAACTTTTCTCACGCCTCCGCCAACAGTGAGCGGAATAAAGACCTGGCTAGCCACGGATTCGATCACCGAAAGGATGATGTCGCGCTGATCGCTGCTGGCAGTGATGTCCAAAAACGTCAGCTCATCGGCGCCCTGCTCGTTGTAGCGACGAGCAATTTCAACCGGATCGCCTGCATCGCGCAAGCCGACGAAATTGACGCCCTTGACCACGCGGCCTGCAGTCACATCAAGGCACGGAATAATGCGTTTGGCAAGCACAGCTTTTTCTCCGCAAAATTTCTTGTTTTCCTTTAGACGTCGCTTTGGTCGACGAGTTCGAGAGCCTTTTCAAAATCAATCGTGCCCTCGTAGAGGCTACGTCCGAGAACAGCCCCCATGACGCCGTCGTCTTCAACCTTTAAGAGCGCCGCCACATCCTCAATGGTATGCATGCCGCCCGAGGCAATCACTGGCACGCTCACAGCGCGCGCCAAAGCTGCAGTCGCCTCCACGTTGACGCCGCTCAACATGCCGTCGCGAGAAATGTCGGTATAAAGAAATGCCTCCACACCGTAGTCTTCGAACCGACGGGCAAGGTCAACCACATCGTGCCCCGTGCTCTTTACCCAGCCGTCAGTGGCCACAATGCCGTCTTTGGCATCAAGCGCAGCAATGATCTGCCCGGGGAAGGCCGAACATGCCTCTCGCAGGAACCCGGGCTGTTTAACGGCTGCCGTGCCGATGACGACATAGTCGACCCCGGCGTCGATGTATTTCTCAATCTGATCGAGCGTACGAATGCCGCCGCCGAGTTCTATTTCTGCATCGCCGCCGATTTCTTCAATCATTTCACCAATCAACCGGGCATTGACAGGCTTGCCCGTCTTGGCTCCGTCAAGATCAACAATATGGATGCGCTCAGCCCCCATATCGGCCCACTGCGCAGCCTGATCAACTGCGTCTTCGTTGTAGACGGTCACGTTGTTTTGCAGATCCCCCTGACGCAGACGCACACAACGCCCCTGCTGCAGATCGATTGCCGGAATCAAAAGCATGATGTTTTTTAAACCTTTGGCTGAGGTTAGGTGTTGAAAAAAAATCAACTGAAATCCGTGATGATGCCCGTGAATTCGGACAGCGCTCAGTCGGGATTCCAATTGACGAAGTTAGCAAAAAGGCGCAGCCCGTCAGATGCGCTCTTTTCTGGATGAAATTGCGTGGCAAAGACATTGTCTCGGGCCACGGCGCAGACAAAGGGCAACCCGTAGCTCGTGGTCGCCGCTGTCAGAGAGTCATCAACGGGCGCAACAAAGTAGCTGTGAACGAAATAAAACCATGCGCCGTCCTTGATGCCTTCCCACAAAGGATGCTGCTGTCTGCGAATAATGGTGTTCCAGCCCATCTGCGGAACCTTAAGCCGCGTTCCGTCAGCACTTTCCTGCGCGGCTTCAGGAAAACGAATCACTTTGCCGCTATAAAGCCCCAGGCCTGGACAGTTGTTCTCATCGCTTTTCTCAAACAGCATCTGCATGCCGATGCAGATGGCAAGAACCGGCTTAGTGCGAAGAGCCTCTTCGACAACCGTGCGCAAACCGCTTTTTTCCAAATGCCGCATGCAGTCGCCCATGGCTCCTTGCCCCGGAAAGATCACACGGTCTGCGGCTGCAATTGCCCGGGCGTCTCCGGTGACGAGCACGTCAGCCGTACCGGCCACGGCATGCACGGCCTGACTCACGCTGCGCAAATTGCCCGTCCCGTAGTCAACGATGGCTACGCGGCTCATAAGGCCCCCTTCGTGC
This sequence comes from uncultured Duodenibacillus sp., assembly GCA_944388865.1. Classification (GTDB taxonomy): domain Bacteria; phylum Pseudomonadota; class Gammaproteobacteria; order Burkholderiales; family Burkholderiaceae_F; genus Duodenibacillus. The sequence goes on from CALXKM010000024.1 coordinate 16,784, forward strand.
TAGGAATGCGCCCGGCTTGCCGGGAATCAATCTCAACGGCCATGCGCAGCGCGCGGCCGAAAGCCTTAAAAATTGTCTCAGCCTGATGATGAGCGTTTTCGCCGCGGATATTGTCGATGTGCAGCGTCAGAGCCGCATGGTTGGCAATCGCCTGAAAGAATTCCCGCACAAGCTGCGAGTCCATCTCCCCGATCATGGAAGCAGTAAAACAGCAGTCAAAGACAAGGCCCGAGCGTCCTGACAAATCAAGCACCACGCGTGAGAGCGCCTCATCGAGCGGCACATGGCTCTCGCCATAACGCACGATGCCTGCCTTGTCGCCGAGCGCCTTTTTAATCGCCTCGCCCAAAGCAATGCCCACGTCCTCAACCGTGTGGTGCCCGTCGACGTGCAGATCGCCCTTGGCGCAGATCTTGAGATCAATCAGCCCGTGGCGGGCAATCTGTTCGAGCATATGATCAAAAAAACCGATGCCGGTGGCAATGTTCTTCTGCCCGGTTCCATCAAGATTGACTTCAACGCTGATGTCGGTCTCGCCCGTGGTGCGGTTGATCTGAGCGGTACGCATAAAAAGCAATTCCTTATTTGTGTTTGCTCTGCACCCGCCTTTATTTAGCCAAAAGAGCCAGCGCAGGCAGGTGCGGTCAGACTACTTTACTGCTCGTCCTTAAGACGGAACCGCGCGCTTTGCGCGTGAGCAGGCAAATGTTCGCCCATAGCCAGACAAGCGGCCACGCGGCCGAGGTGCTGCACGCCGGCCTCCGACACATGGATCATGCTCGTGCGCTTTTGGAAATCGTACACGCCCAAAGGAGAGGAAAAACGCGCCGTGCGGCTCGTCGGCAGCACGTGGTTGGGGCCTGCGCAGTAGTCGCCGAGCGCCTCCGAAGAGAAGCGCCCGAGGAAAATGGCGCCTGCGTGGTGGATAAGCTCAGCCCACTTTTCAGGCTCATCGGTGCTCATCTCCAAGTGTTCGGGGGCAATCGTATCGGCAATCCGGCAGGCCTCCTGCAGATCGCGCGTCACGATGATCGCACCGCGGTTGGCCAGAGACTTGCGAATGATTTCCTGTCTGGGCATCGTTTCAATGAGCTTGTCCATTGAGGCTTCAACAGCATCGGCAAAGGCTGCGTCCGGCGTCAGCAGCACAGCCTGCGCGAGCTCATCGTGCTCGGCCTGACTGAAAAGATCCATGGCAATCCAGTCAGGATTTGTCTTGCCGTCGCAGATCACGAGAATTTCAGAGGGACCAGCAATCATGTCAATGCCCACGCGCCCAAACACATAGCGCTTGGCGGCAGCCACATAGGCGTTGCCGGGGCCGACAATCTTGTCAACAGGCTCTATGGTCTGCGTTCCGTATGCAAGAGCAGCTACAGCCTGCGCGCCGCCGATAGCAAAGGCACGCGTCACACCGGCAAGACTTGCCGCGGCCAGCACCAGCTGATTGCGTTCACCGCCCGGCGTAGGCACCACCATTTCGATGCGCTTGACGCCGGCCACGAGCGCAGGCATAGCGTTCATCAAAACCGAGCTGGGATACGCAGCCTTGCCGCCGGGAACATACAGTCCCACGGAATCGACTGCGGTCACGCGCTGGCCGAGCACGCTGCCCATCGAATCGGTCATCGAGAAGCTCTCGCCCAATTCCTTTTCGTGGAACTCGCGAATGCGGCGGGCCGCCTCTTCGAGCGCCGTACGCTGCTCCTGCGGAAGTCCCTCGAGAGCGGCCCTCATTTCCTCGGCCGTGATCATCAGCTCCGAGAGATTTTTTGCGGGCAGTCTGTCAAAGCGTTCTGTGTACTCAAGCACAGCAGCATCGCCGCGCTTTCTAACATCTTCCACAATGGCTTCGGCACGACGCGTGATCTCAGGATCCACGCTGGCGTCGACTGCCACCAAGGCGCTGAACTTTTCTTGAAAATCTGCATCTGCAGACGACAAACGACGAAGCTGCATAGTTTTTTTCCCTTATCCCTAAAAAAACAATTTCAAAATTTTGTTTGCTGCATTATCGCTCCTAGGCACTTGCGCGTGCCTTTTCCTCAACGGCTTCGCGAATTTTTTCGATAATGGGCATCAGTTCGGCGCGCTTGAGCTTCATGGCTCCCTGATTGACGATCAGGCGGCTTGAAATCGGCGCAATCGTCTTGATCTCGACCATATTGTTGGCGCGCAGCGTCGCCCCTGTCGAGACAAGATCAACAATTGCATCGGCAAGACCAGCAATCGGCGCAAGCTCCATTGAGCCGTAAAGCTTGATGAGATCAACGTGAACGCCCGCGCGGCCAAAATAATCGCGCGACCACTTAAGATACTTGGTCGCAATGCGCAAGCGAGAACCTCTTCTAACATTGGCCTCCCAGTCGAAATCCTTGGGAGCGGCCACGCACATGCGGCAGCGCGCAATCTGCAGGTCGATGGGCACGTACAGGCCGTTTCCGCCGTGTTCGTAGAGCGTATCCCAGCCGCACACCCCCATGTCGGCAGCGCCGTACTGCACATAAGTGGGCACATCGGTTGCACGCAGCACCACAATGCGCAGATCCTCTCGATTTGTTGCAATCATGAGCTTTCTGGAATGCTCAGGATCTTCTGCGGGCACAATGCCCGCCGCAGCCAGAAACGGCAGCAGTTCCGTGAAGATTCGCCCTTTGGATAAAGCCAGCGTGATCATTCATTGCTCCCTGTAGCGATCATTGGCTCAACAAACCAGCCTCTTGCCTAGCCGACTCGTGTGATGTCCGCACCAAGCGCTGAAAGCTTAGTCTCAATGTGTTCATAGCCGCGATCAAGATGATAGATGCGGTCGATGATGGTTTCGCCCTGCGCGGCAAGCCCTGCAATGACTAGCGAAGCGGAAGCGCGCAAGTCGGTGGCCATAACGCTTGCGCCTTCGAGCTGTTCGACGCCGCGCACCACCGCAGTATGTCCGTCAACATGAATGTCGGCTCCCATTCTCTGAAGTTCGGGAACATGCATGAAGCGGTTTTCAAAAATCGTTTCCACGATGCGCCCCGAACCTTCAGCCACGGCATCAAGGGCCATAAACTGCGCCTGCATGTCGGTAGGAAACCCCGGATGGGGAACCGTGCGCACGTCAACGGCCTTGGGCCGCGCATCAATGCGCGCTCGAATCCAGTCGCGGCCGGTATCGATCACGCCGCCAGCCTCGCGCAGCTTGCCGATGACGGCTTCAAGCGAGCCCGGATCGGCATGCGTAACGAGAATATCGCCGCGCGTAGCCAAAGCCGCGCACAAAAAGGTACCCGTCTCAATGCGATCGGCAATGACCGAATGCTCGCACCCGTGGAGTCGTTCGACGCCTTCAATGACGATCTGCGGCGTGCCGGCCCCCTTGATTTTTGCTCCCATGGCCGTCAGGCATTGGGCAAGATCAACCACTTCAGGCTCGCGCGCGGCATTTTCAATCACAGTCGTGCCTTCGGCAAGAACCGCGGCCATCATGATATTTTCTGTGCCCGTGACTGTCACCATATCGGTCACGATGCGCGCCCCCTTGAGCCTGCGCGACTTTGCATTCATATAGCCGTGATCAATGTCGACGGCCGCTCCCATCTGCTTGAGCGCTTTAATGTGCTGATCGACGGGACGCGCTCCGATCGAGCATCCTCCGGGCAGAGAAACGCGCGCAGCGCCAAAGCGCGCCACCAGCGGCCCGAGCGTGAGCACAGAGGCGCGCATGGTTTTGACCAACTCATAAGGAGCTTCTGTGCTCGTAACGGCACTGGCGTTGATGCGCACGGAACTTGCGTCAAGTCTTTCGCAAACTACCCCCATGCCTCTGAGAAGCTTGCCCATCGTTCGTACATCTGCAAGATCAGGAACGTTGTGCAGAATGACCTCGTCGGTCGTCAGCAAACCGGCGGCAATAATGGGCAGCGCCGCATTCTTAGCGCCTGAAGCGCGCACTTCACCCACAAGACGGCGGCCGCCGTTGATCTTCAGTTTCTGCATGGTGGTTGTCGTCTGGAGAATCTGTCAGTCTTTTTGTTGTCACGTGCTCAACGAGCACAATCATCGCAATGCATCGCGGGCTTTCAAGCCGGCAGCGGCTTATTGTATCCCATTGACAAGACCTCTCGCCTTGGCCTTGCGGATCTGCAATCACATAAAACGCGCTCTAGCACCCTCTCGTCGCCTGCCAAAGCCGCACAAAATGGTGAATAGGCCCATGACCGCTTCCCACATCAAGCGCAGAACTCGCAGCGATTGCCTCAGAAATGTATTCTTTGGCCATTTTTGCAGCCAGCTCAAGGTTGTCGGTCTTTGCCAGACATGCTGCGAGGGCCGATGACAGAGAGCAGCCCGTGCCGTGCGTATTTTTTGTCTGCACGCGAGGCGAATCGAATTCGACGAACGTCTTTCCGTCATAGAGCACATCGCAAGCGTTTTTCCCATCAAGGTGCCCGCCTTTGAGATAGACAGCGCTTCGTCCCTCGCATAACGCGAAAAGTTCGGCAGCTGCTTGCTTCATTTCTGCGGCTGCGATGTCTTTTTTGCCCAGCAGCACGGCTGCTTCCGGAAGATTGGGCGTAATGAGATCGGCCAACGGCAACAGATGTTCTCTAAAGAAATCCACCGATTCATCGGGCATGAGCCTATCGCCGCTTTTGGCTACCATCACGGTATCGAGCACCACCCAGCGGGGCCGGTGTCGGCAAAGACTCTCGGCCACCGTCTGCATGATGTCCGTGGCCCCAAGCATACCGATTTTGACGGCGTCAATTCGCACGTCTTCAAAAAGCGTCTCGAGCTGCTGGGCGACGAACTGCGCCGGCACGGGCAAGACCCCCGAAACGGTGCGCGTATTTTGCGCCGTCAACGCAGCAATGACGGCGCAGGCATAGGTCCCCAAGGCAGACATCACCTTGACGTCGGCCAAAACGCCCGCACCGCCCGACGGATCGACGCCAGCAATCGTCAGGACATTTTTGATCGTGCTTTTTCCCATATTTCACCTATAAAGCGCATCTGCCGCGCGCTTGCTCCCGTGTAGCTGTGCGCAAATTCCAAAGCTCGACGGCTGCGCTCAGGCAAACAGCCGTCGTGCAGCCAGCCGACGGCCGTGCGCCAGGCATCGGCCGCATTTCTCACCCTTTCGGCTGCTCCCATTTCCACGGCATCGTCCACGGCCTTAGCAAAGTTAAAGCTTGATGGGCCAACCAAAATGGGGGCACCTGCCGCAGCGGGCTCAATTAAATTCTGCGAACCGTAATTGCCGAAGCTGCCGCCCATGATGCATACATCGGCAAGCGCGCAGTAAAAACTCATCTCGCCCATTGTGTCGCCGTAGAGAATGACCGGTCCGTCAATTCGGGACGCGTCGGCAAAATCCTCGCCCTTGCTGCGGCACAGCACAGGCAACCCCGTACTTTTTAACAATCCGAACACTTCCTCAAATCGCTGAGGATGCCGCGGCACCACAAGCACGGCCGCCTTTTCGACCGTCTTCGAAAGGGGCTCGACAAACATCTCTTCTTCGCCGTCACGAGTGCTGGCAACAAGAATGATCGGCCGGGCGATGAGCTTGCGCAATTCAAGCGCCGCCTTGCTTTGCAGTGGATCGGCCTTGACGTCGAACTTCACGGACCCGCATACGTGCACAGTGCGCGCTCCGAGTTCTTTGAGACGCACGGCATCGGCTTCGCTTTGCGCAAGCACGGCCTCAAACCCGCCAAAGGCTGGCTTCATGACCGAGCCAAAACGCCTGGCCTGTCTGGCGCTTTTTTCCGATTCACGGGCATTAGCAAGCACCAGAGGAATGCCTCTGATGCTGGCCTGCGCCACCATATTGGGCCAAACTTCAGTCTCCATCACGACGCCCATCAAAGGGCGAGTCTGATCAAAAAACTTGCCCATGAGCTCAGCCGTATCGTAGGGCAAATAACACTGAACAACGCGCCCGGGATAGGCCGCGGCGATCTTTTCTCCTGCTTCTCTTCCTGTGGGCGTCATGCATGTAAGCAGCAGTTCGGCCTCGTCATAACCCTCAAAAAAAGCATCAATCAAGGCGCGCGCCGCATTCGTCTCGCCCAAACTCACTGCGTGCAGCCAAAGCCGCGGTCGTTTAGGAGCCGGATAGTCGATCTCGCCGAAGCGCTCATCCCAGTGCTCAAGGTAAGCGGGCTGCTTTCTGGCTCTCTTTTTGAGATAAATCCGCGCCAGCGGCAGCGCCATTTTCGTCAGCGCTCGATAAAAAATAGGAGTCGTCATTGCTCTGAACTCCATTGGGAATTCATGACCGCATGCAGCGCACCCAGAACTTCAACCGCATCGGGCACCACTCCCTTGTCGCCCACAGTAGCGCAGGCCTTTTCGGAAACAAGCGAAAAAAGCTCGGCGCTCGTGCCCACGATAATGCCCACCGAAGGCACGCCCAGAGCAGCCCCAAGATGGGTCAATCCCGTATCAACCCCTGCCAGGCAGCAGGCTCCGGCAATGGTCTGCGCAAGCGCCTTGAGACTTGAGCGCGGCATGATCACGGCATTCTCAACGCCGCAGGCTATTTCTTCGACGCGCCTGCGCTCATCGTCATTGCCCCAAAAGAGAACGCTTTGCAGTCCTTCTTTTCTGAGCTCGCGAACCACATCAATCCAGCGCGACTGCGGCCAGAGCTTTTCTGCGCGACTGGTGTTGACGGCAAGCGCCGCGTAGGGGCCGGAAACGCCAGCCGGCGGCGTGGGCTTCACTTTCAAGCCATAACGGGGATTCTCTGGATCAATGTCATATCCCAGCACGCGTGAGACCATCGTGCGATAGCGCCGCACGGGCCGCAAGCTTTCGGCAACCGGCAGAGTGTGCGTATAAAAACGGCTGGCAAGCGGCTCGCGAATCGTGTCTTTGGAATAGCCCCAACTCTCTGCACCCGAGAGTCTTGCCACCAAAGCCGAACGCATCAGTCCCTGGATGTCGATGACGCAATCATATTTTTCGTGCCGCAACAGGCGCTTGAGATCAGAAAATTCCGATCTGGTTTGGCGCGCAAGCGGGTGCTTGCGCCAGCGTCGAAAAGCCGTCAGGATCTTTCTGTCGACAAAGGGACTAAGGTCCGGAATGTCCGCAAAGCTCTCTTCGACCACCCAATGCACTTCAGCATCGGGCTGCGCTTGCTTGATGTCGAAGGCAACGGGCAGCGCGTGAATGACATCGCCCATGGACGAGGACTTGATGATGAGGATTTTGCGGCTCATAAACTTTTTTATTTGAATTCGACGCTGCTTTCGGCCTTTCGTGAGAGCTTTTTGCCGAACTCAACGCCAGGCTGATCAAAGGGGTTGATGCCGTAGAGCGTGCCGAGCATCGTAGTCTTGTGCTCGTAGAGTGCCATCAATGCGCCCAAGCGCGCCGCATCGAGCTCATCGATGCTCACCGTCGTGACAGCATTAAACCAACAGCCGCCATCTCGCGTCACGAGCGCCTCGGCCTGCGCCTTGGCATTGGCAATCAGCACCCGATGCAGCTCAGCATGGCGGTGTCCAGGTTTTTCGCACCACAAAAGATCTATCGAGCTGTTTGCCGTCCCCTCTCTGAGCCACTGATAAAACGAGTGCTGAGACTCGTTGCCGTGTCCGCCCCAGATGCCCTGCCCTGTACGCTCGCACGTCTGCTCGCCCTGCGTGGCCGTATTCTTGCCAAGGCTTTCCATCTCAAGCTGCTGAAGCCACGAGACCAGCACGCGCAGCCGTTCGTCGTAGGGCAAGATGCAGTGCTGCGCAACGCCGAGCTTGACAGAATTCCAGTAGCTCACAAGCGCCATCAAAAGCGGGAGATTTTCTTCTTCGCTCGCGGACTCCACGTGCATGTCCATGGCGTGCGCCCCGGCGAGCAGTGACAGAAACGCGTCCGAGCCCAGAGCAATCGCATCGGCCAAGCCAATAGCCGACCACACTGAAAAACGGCCCCCGACCCACTCCCAGATCGGGAACCAATTTTCTGCCGGCAGATTCATTTCCTCGGCTGCTTTCGGATTGGCCGACACGACGATCATATGACGCGACCGATCTGCTCCCGTAATGCCGCTCTCAAGAAGCCACTGATCGACTGCTGCGGCGTTGACGGCCGTCTCGCGCGTCTTGAAGCTCTTGGACGAGACGATGACAAGCGTCTTGAAGGGATTGAGCTGACCGACGATGCGGTCAAAGCTCACGCCGTCGGCTGCACTCAGAAAGTGCAGCCGCACCGGGGGCTGCGTTGAACGCAGCGCGTGGTACACCGTACGCGGCCCCATTTCCGAGCCGCCGATGCCGATGTTGATCACATCGGTTATTTTGTCGCCGCGGCAACCGCTGTAGCGGCCACTGCGAACCATGTCGGCAAAAAGACAGATGCGCTCGAGCGCTCGCTCGACGTCGACATGAAAAGGCGCACTAACACGAGGATCGCGAAGCGCCGTATGCAAAGCCGCGCGACCTTCGCTTGGATTGACGATTTCTCCTCGACGCATGGCGGCGTTTTGTTCAAGAACGCCTTTTTCACGGGCAAGCGCATAGAGCCCCTTGAGATCTTCGGCCGTCATGCGCTGCCGTCCGATGTCGATCGTCAGACCGCAAACCGTCCTTTTCGTGTCTGGGGAGTCATCTCGTAAAAAGGGCATCGTAGACTCTGTCATTTTTGATACTGCTTTGAAAAAAAAAAGGATTTTTGACTTTTTATGCACGCAGAACCCCTTGCCGCCGCGAGCAAATGCCCGCACCGGTGCCTGCTTGTGCTAGTGGCTAGTCTAGCCCAAGAGCAATTTCGGTGCTGTTTCGGCGGGCATTGTTCGCTTCGCTGGTGGTTAACACTCATTTCTGCAAGAATCGGGCCGCCGAAAGCAAACTGTTACAATGGCGCATTTGCGACAACTTCCTTTTCTTTTCCCGATGCCCCGCTGCAGAGCCTACATCGAAAGTCTCGGCACCATTTCGGCCGCCGGCGTTGGCCTCAAGCAGCTGCGCCGCAGCCTGTTTGCTCCGAGCAGAAATTATTTACAAATTCGTCGGAATCTTTGCGAACGGCCCGTACCCGTTGGCGCCGTCAACGATGCCTGGCTCGGTGCTGCGCACCTGCCGCGCACAGCGCGCCTCATTGATGCCTGCCTTTTGCAGATGCCCGATTTGGCCCGACGCATTGCACAAACTGGCGCGCACCGCTGCGCCGTTGTACTGGGCTCCTCCACCTCGGGCATGCCCGAAGTCGAAGCAGCCATGCAAATGCGCGCAGATACCGGAAAGCTGCCCGAAGACTTTTGCATTCGCACTCTCAACCTCAACGAGCCCGCAGGCTTCATCGCCGACCGATTCGGCATCCGCGGCCCGGTCTACACGATCAGCAACGCCTGCGCCTCAGGCGCCATGGCCATTTTGTCGGGCATCGAACTTTTGGAAAGCGGCTTGAGCGATCTGGTCATTGCCGGAGGCGTTGACAGCTTGTCTCGCTTTACCACCTCAGGTTTTGCCGCGCTCGAGGCGGTAAGCGACGCCCCTTGCGCTCCGTTTAGCCGCGAGCGGCGCGGCATCAATCTCGGCGAAGGCGGAGCTCTCGTCGTTCTTGTCAGAGAAAAAACAAAAAAAAGCTTCATGGCCGTTGCCGGCGGCTTCGAGACGTGCGATGCGCACCATATTTCCGCCCCTGATCCTACGGGCAGCGGCGCCCAAAGAGCCATGCTCGGCGCGCTTGCCGATGCGGCGCTAAGCGCTGCAGAGATTGATCTCATCAGCGCGCACGGCACAGGCACCGTTCACAACGATCAAATGGAAGCGCTCGCTGCGGGACGCATTTTTGGAAAGAACGTCCCATTGGCCTCCTATAAAAGGCTCACCGGACATACGCTGGCCGGTGCTGGCGCCCTGCAGGCAGCCATTGCCGCCGCACACCTCACGGAAAATCCGACTGGTCGCCTGGCTGCCAATGCATCGAACCATCCGGCCGACCCAGAGCTGCCCGCATGGGTGCTTGAAGAGCCCCGAGAACTGGGCCGTCCCGTCAAAACCGTGCTGGCCAACGCCTTTGCCTTCGGGGGCTCGAACGCGAGCATCGTTTTCGGCGCATTATGACGAGAATCAACATGCAGAGAACCTTTGTCCACAACCCCGGCTACCCGCTGCCGCAGCAGCTGCTGCCGCACCAATCTCCGATGATGCTCATCTCGGGCATTCTCAAAGCCAACGAGACAGAGCTTTGCGCTTTCGCCAAAATTGGTCAGGAACACAAACTTTTTCTCAACGATAAAAAAGAAGCCTCCAACGCTCTTTTGCTTGAACTGATGGCACAGTGCGTCGGCTGCTGGGCTGGGCTGCGTGAACGTGCAATCACCGGCGGCAAGCCGCGCATCGGCTTTCTTTTGGGCACACGCAGCTTCACCTGCCGTGCGCAGCCCCTGCTTGAGGGCGAAATCGTCGAATTGAGGAGTCGCTGTCTGTATTTGGGAGACGATGCTTTGCCAAGCCAATTTGAGTGTCTCTCGCTTATCGACGGCAAAGAAGCCGCACGCGCTACTCTTACTGTTTATCAACCCAAAGATCTATCAGCCTTTACAAAATGACCGAGCGTTTATCCGTACTCATCACCGGAGCATCCCGCGGCATTGGCCGGGCAACGGCTCTCACATTGGCCCGCGATGGATATGACGTCGTCGTACACGGCTCGCGCCCTTCTCAAGATCTTCAAAATACGTTTGAGGAGGCTTGCGCCTTTGGGGGCAGACCCCGCATGCTCGCCTTTGACGTGCGTGATCGCCAAACGGCCGCCCAGACGCTGGAAAACGACATTGCTGCGCACGGCGCCTACTATGGCATCGTCGTCAACGCAGGCATCACGGCTGACGGCACTTTTGCCGCCATGCCGTCTGAGGACTGGGAGCGCGTCATCGACACCGACCTCAATGGATTCTTCAATGTCGTGCAGCCGATGGTGATGCCGATGGTGCGCCGCCGCAAACCTGGACGAATTGTGGTCGTCAGCTCCGTCTCAGGCATCGTGGGCAACCGCGGGCAGGTCAACTATTCGGCGGCCAAAGCTGGTCTTATCGGAGCGGCCAAAGCGCTTGCCGTTGAATTGGCAAGCCGCGCCATTACGGTCAATGCCGTCGCCCCCGGACTCATTGACACGGGCATGGTGACCGAAGAAATCAAGGCGCACGCGCTGCCCGCCATCCCGATGCGCCGCACGGGCACTCCGCAGGAAGTGGCCGCACTGATTGCCTTTTTGATGAAGCCCGAGGCGGGCTACATCACTCGTCAGGTCATTCAGGTCAACGGAGGTCTGTCATGAACAGCAAGCCGCGCGTCGTCATCACGGGCTTTGGCGCCATCAGCCCGCTTGGAAATGACTGGAGCAGCGTACGCGCCAAGCTGCTGTCGTGCACCAATGCCGTACAGAAAATTCAGGACTGGACAACCATTCAAGGACTACGCACTCAAGTGGGCTGCCCGGCTGCGCCCTTTGAACTTGACAAGAGCCGCTACAACCGCAAAAGCCTGCGCAGCATGGGGCGCGTCGGCGTGCTTGGCGTACGCGCCACAGAAATCGCCCTCGGCGACGCTGGTCTGGCTGATCCCGAATTTCTCGCCTCCGGCGACATCGGCATTGCCTACGGATCATGCTCCGGGACGCCCAGCGCCATCGGAGACATTGCCGAACTTGTGCTGCATCGCACCACGCGCGGCATGAACGCCAACACGTACATCCGCATGATGGCGCACACGGCCCCCGTCAACATCGGCATTTTCTTCGGCATCCGCGGACGAGTCATCACGACAAGCTCGGCGTGCACCTCGTCCTCGCAGGCAATCGGCTACGCCTATGAAAGCATTCTGGCAGGCAAAGCAAAAGCAATGATTGCCGGCGGCAGCGAAGAGCTCGATGCCTCGGATGCTGCCATTTTCGATACGCTTTTTGCCACCAGCACGGAATTCAACGACGAGCCGCATCTCACGCCGCGTCCCTTCGATGCCCAGCGCGACGGTCTTGTGATCGGCGAAGGCGGCTGCACGGTGATCCTCGAAGAACTCGGGCACGCTCTTGATCGCGGAGCGCACATTTATGCAGAAGTTCTAGGCTTTGGAACAAACTCCGATGGCGCTCACGTCACCTCTCCGCAGTCCGAGCAAATGGCGCGCGCCATGCAGCTTGCGCTCAAAGACGCCGGGCTTCAGGCTTCGGACATCGGCTACGTCAATGCCCATGGCACCGGAACCGATCGCGGCGACGCAGCCGAATCCGCAGCCACATTTGCCGTCTTCGGCAACCAAACCCCCGTATCAACGCTCAAAAGCTACATGGGCCACACGCTGGGTGCGTGCGGATCGCTTGAGTCCTGGATGTCAATCTGCATGATGAACGAAGGCTGGTTTGCCCCCAACGTCAATCTCACCGAGCCCGCGCAGGACTGCGCCCGACTCGACTACATCATGGGCGAGCCCAGAAAGATTGAAGCCGACTTTGTGATGAGCAACAACTTTGCCTTCGGCGGCATCAACACTTCTCTTATTTTCGGTCGTTATAAGGACGCCTAACGATGCTCAAGCGCAAACCCCGCAATCAAAACAGCATTATTGAGGCGCTCTACGAGGCGCAGAAAATCGCCTTTTCGCCTTTTGTTTTTCAGGCCTGCGTTGCCGCCAAGCGTTTGGGCGTTCTCGTCGCCATGGCCGAGCCCGCAGCCGAAAACAGCATTGCGCGCAGCACTGGTCTTTCGGCCTATGCCGTAGCCGTGCTTGTCGACGCGCTTGTTGCCGCAGGCGTCTGCCGGCGCGACGAAAAAGGAAACTTGCAGCTCACCAAAACAGGCGAGTGCCTTGTTTTTGACGAAATGACTGCGGTCAACCTCGATTTTGCCGCCGACGTCTGCTACGGCGCGCTCGAAGCGCTTGAAGAGTCTCTAAAAACAGCCCGGCCCGAAGGACTCAAACGCTTTGGCAGCTGGAGCACGATTTATCCTGGACTCTCGGAGCTGCCCGAGCGCGCCCGCCGCAGCTGGTTTGGTTTCGACCACTACTACTCGGACCGCTACTTCGACAGTCTGGCCGCACTGATTGAAAAAACGCTGTGCCCAAAGGTGCTTTTTGACATCGGCGGCAACACGGGCAAATTTGCCCTTGCCATGCTCAAGGCCTCGGAGACTGCGCGCGTGGTGCTCGTCGACCTTCCGCAGCAGTGCCGTCTGGCACAAGAAAACAAAGCGCTTGCCCCTTACGCCGATCGCTTTTCCTGCGCCTCGGTCAACTGGCTGGAGCCGCAGGCTGTGCCCAGCGTTCAGACTCAGGCCGACGTCATTTGGATGAGCCAGTTTCTGGACTGCTTTGCCCCCGAACAGGCCGTGAGCATCTTGCTTCGCGCCAAGGCGCTTCTTGCACCATCAGGACGCTTTGCCGTATTGGAATGCCTGACCGATCGACAGCCTTATCCGGCCGCGCAATTGAGCCTTGCGGCCTCTTCGCTTTACTTCACGGCGCTTGCCAACGGCAACTCTCGCTTTTATCGTCATGCGGATCTGGAAGCAATTTTTGACGCCGCTGGACTTGTCATCGAAGCAGAGCAGTCAAACATCGGCATAAGCCACACGCTTTTTGTCTGCAAACCGCGCTAAGAAATTTTCCCATGCTTTTGTTTGTCGAAGATTTTGTCGTGCGCACCGCCTCAAGCCAAGCGCATTTTGCCAAAGCCGGCGCACAGCCTGAGACTTCTGCCGCGGTCGTGCCCGCCATGCTGCGAAGGCGCCTGACGCCGCTAGGCAAACTGGCGCTTTCAGCCATTGCTGAACTCAGACCCAAGGAAAACGAATCGATGATTTTTGCCTCAAGCTGGGGAGACCTGTCGCGCTCCTTTGCACTGCTTGAGTCTCTTTGCTCATCCTCGGAAATGAGCCCGGCCGGATTTGCCCTAAGCGTACACAACGCCATTGCCGCCACGGCGGCAATCTGGCTCAAAAATCGCCGTGCGCACAAGGCCGTATGCGGCGCAAAGACGACGGCCTCGGCTGGACTTGTCGAATGCTCGCTTGCTCTGCGCCAAGCCCCTTCAGTGCTGCTTGTGCGCTACGAACCTTCCATGCCTGAAGTCTGGCAGAGCCCGGATGCTGTTGAATGCAGCGATGAGCCCGCTGTCTGGGCCATGCGGCTTGTTGCAAAAAAGACGTCGGAAACCATTTTTTCATTTGACCTCTCTTCTCTATCCGATCTTTCAGCAAAAGAAGACAAGTCAGGCTCCATCGCAAGCGAAATCTCTTTTTTCTTAGGCAATGATCAAACCTACGTCGATGCTGACGGCAAACGGGGGTGGCTGTGGAGGAAGGCTTGAGCAAAACAAACAAAACCCTAGTCTGGCGCCTGAACTACCTGTGGCGACTGGCCGCGACGGGATTTTGCTTTCTAACCTTTGCGCTCATGGGGCTCGCCTTTCGTTTTGCTGCCTGCCCTCTTTTGAATATTGTCTTTCGAGACAGCAGAAAGCGAGAGCTCGCTGCGCGGCGCGTAGTACAAAAAAGCTTTTCCTTTTTCGTCGGGCTCATGCAGTCGCTGGGGTGCCTTGAATACCGCTTTGAGGGCGACGTCAAGCGTCTTCGCTCCGAGTCGCTTTTAATCTGCGCCAATCACCCGACGCTCATCGACGTCGTGCTGCTCATGTCGAAAATCCCCAATGCAACCTGCATCGTAAAAGCATCGCTCACGCATTCATTTGCGCTCAAATCGCCCGTCCTCACATCGGGCTACATCAGCAACGACTCCGGCCCAGAGCTTATCGAAGCCTGCGCGCAAGCCCTCGGCAGGAACGACACCCTCATCATTTTTCCCGAAGGCACCCGATCGCGCCCCGGCGAAGAACCCCGCCTGAAGCACGGCGCGGCCGCCACGGCCATTGCAGCGCTCAAAAACATCACCCCCGTCGTCATTTCCTGCACGCCGGCTTCGCTAATGAAGGACATAGCGTGGTACCGCATCCCTTCGCGTAAAATGTTTTTTTCCATAAAGATTCTGCCCGACATCGGTATTGCCCCGTATGTCGAAGCCGAAGCCTCCATCGGGCGACCGGCCGCCGTACGGCGCCTGAACCGAACAATTAAAGAAACCCTTTTTACAAAGCAGGAAGCATCCAATGGACAAGCAAGCTCTCGAACATGAGCTCAAAGAGCTCATCATCAGCAGTCTAAGTCTTGAAGACATCACGGTTGATGATATTGACAGCAATCAGGCGCTTTTTGTCGAAGGACTCGGGCTTGATTCCATCGACGCACTCGAACTCGGTCTGGCCATCAAGAAAAAATACGGCATCACGATGTCGGCCGAAAGTGAAGAAAACAAACAGCACTTCGCCAGCGTGAGCGCTCTGGCCGATTTCGTCATGAGCCGCAAGGCACACTAAACTTGCAGCTCGAAAACTTTGCCTTACATTTTTCGACTCAATCATGGTGACCGAACAGCAGATTTTTGACCGTCTCAAGACAGTCCTCATTGAAGCCTTTGAAATAGAAGAATCCATCATCAAACCCGAAGCCCGTTTTTACGAAGATCTCGACATCGACTCGATCGACGCCGTTGATCTCATCGTCAAGCTTCAACCCATGATCGGCGACAAGAAGATCTCACCGGCTGACTTCAAGCAAGTGCGCACCATTGCCGATCTGACGGCGGTGCTTGCAAAGCTTCTCAACGAGCCCAAGCCTTAAGCCACGATCTGCGCTTGAGCTAGTCGTCATCCCTTTTTGCATGCTCTGTGTTCGCATTGTCGGCGCGCTGCTTGCCGCGGCTTATCCTTTTGCCGTTTATTTTTTGCTCGAGCAAGGACACGCTTGGGCCGCAGGAGCAGTGATTGCGCTGACCGCACTCTTAGTCTGGCTTGGCAAGCGCAACCGCATTTCTCTGGCGGCATTTGCCGCTGCGCTGGTTCTGGCGGCAGCCTCGGGATTTGCTCAGGACTCCACGGCCGTCAAGCTCTATCCCGTGGTGATGAATGCCTGCTGGCTCGCTTTTTTTGGCTTTTCGCTTGCTTCGGTTCCCGCCATTGAGCTTTTTGCTCGCATCAAGCACAAGGATCTGCCGGATGCGGCCGTTGTTTACTGCCGAAAAGCAACTATTGCCTGGTGTATTTTCTTTGTTTTAAACGGCCTGACGGCGCTTGACTCTGCTCTTTTTCGCAGCGACGCCTGGTGGGCTTTATACAATGGGGCAATTGCCTACGTTCTTATTGCGCTCATGTTCGCGGCTGAATATATTGTCCGCAGAATTTATGCACGAAAGCACCTTAAGCCATGATTTCTTCGCGCTTTCTTGACCCTGCCATCACGCTTACTCGCACGGACGCAGACGATGTCGAATTTGTCCTTTCTGAAAACGGCACGCGCACCTGGGGCGAATACGCCATTGCCGTCAATAATTGGAAAAAAGCCTTCGCTGCAGCCGGCGTGAGCAGCGCCGCCTTGTTTTTTACAGACCTTTTTGATCTGTCTTCATGCTTGTTCGGAGCATGGGCCGCAGGTGTGCGTGCCATTCTTCCGGCCGATACGACGCAGGCTGTCTGCAGGCAGCTCAACACCCTTGCCGAAGCTGCCGCAGGAGACTTTCCAAACGACCTGACGATCAGGCGCATAAAGCCTTTTTGCGAAGCCGAGCCCTGCCGTGATGCGCTTGATTCTTCGGGCAGTCTTGTGAGCCTTTTCACTTCCGGTTCAACAGGAGAGCCTGCGCTCATTACCAAGCGTCTCCGACAGCTTTTCTGCGAAGTTCCCGCCATTGAAGTCAGAAGACCGGATGCCAAAGACATTGAGCTGCCTCAGGACACTGTGATCTTTTCGACCGTTCCCCCGCAGCACATCTACGGATTGCTTTTTTCCATTCTGTGGCCAGCGGCAAGTCTGCGGCCGATCTGGCACCAGCGCATTTTGTATCCGGAAGAGCTTGTCGCGCGCATGGCTCGCACGCAGCACTGTCTGTGGATTGCAAGTCCGGCGCACTTAAAGCGCCTGCCCGAAGATCTCGACTGGGCTTGTCTCAAAAACATCCTGCGCGTCATCTACACCAGCGGCGGCCCGTTGTCTGACGATGCTTTACGGCGCACGATTGCCCTCACCGGACTTTCGCCGATTGAAATCTTCGGCAGCTCTGAGTCGGGCGGCATTGCCTGGCGCACGCGCGCTCTTGCTCAAGATGGTTCCATCATCAATGAAGCCTTCAGAGCGCTTCCGGGCATTGAGTGGAAGATGGAAAACTCGCTGCTGGTGATTAAAAGCGAACAGCTTTCCTCCAACGGCTGGGAGAGCACGTCGGATCGAATTGCGGTCAATTCCGACGGCTCCTTTACCTTGCTCGGTCGCGCCGACCGCATCGTTAAAATCGAAGAAAAGCGCATCTCGCTTACGGCCGTCGAAAAAGCGCTTCTTGGCACCGAACTTATTGCCAACTGCCGCGCTTTCGTTCGGCCTGGCTCGGGCAAGCTTGCCGTTGCAGCCGTGCCGACGCATCTAGCTGTGGAAACTATCCGGCGCAAGGGAAAAGCCGCTTTGGCGAGGCAGCTGCGAGAAGCTTTGCTGCGCGTCATTGAGCGCATCTGTCTTCCCCGTCACTGGCGCTTTGTCTGGGAGTTGCCGGAAAATTCGCTCGGAAAACTCACCACTCAGGCTCTTGAAGCACTGTTTGATCCCCGCGCCGTACAGGCCGTTGTCGCCGAGCGCTCAGAACAGAGCGCCGAATTGCTCGTTACCGTGCCGGGAAATTCTCCCTTTTTCACCGGGCACTTCCCCGAATTCAAGCTTTTGCCTGGCGTCGTGCAGGTTTCTTGGGCCGAATCCTTAGCGCGCCGCCTCTTTGACATTGATGGCTGCCTAAAGGAAATAAAAAATCTTAAATTCATGCGTCCCATTTCCCCTGAGAGCACGCTTGTTCTCAAGCTCTGTTGCGCTCCCAAAGGCATCTCTTTTGCCTATGAGGATGTCTCGGGAGAAACCTTTGCCAAGGGTACGCTCATTTTTGCCGGAGCCCTGAAGTGAGCTTTTTTCATCCCTGCGCCCTAATTCCGGTCTACAACCATGACCGAGCCGTGGGCAAAGTCATCGACAAACTCTTGGCTCTGAATCTGGAAATCGTCATGGTCGACGACGGCAGCACTCAAGCCTGTGCGAAGACTCTGGATGCAATAGCCCAAGAGTACGGATCTGTACTGCATTTGATTCACTTGCCTCAAAACGGAGGCAAAGGCGCTGCCTGCGTCGCGGGATTTCGAAAAGCTCTCGAACTGGGCTTTACGCATGCGCTGCAAGTCGACGCCGACGCGCAGCACGATCTGGAAGCGGCTGAGGGCTTTCTACGTACAGCACAAGAACACCCGCACGCTCTTGTCTGCGCCTATCCCGAGTACGACGCGTCGGCTCCGAGAGCCCGTCGCTGGGGCCATAAAGTGACCAACTTCTGGGTTGCGCTCAACACCTGGGGCCGAGGGCCGGCAGATTCTCTGTGCGGCTTTCGCGTCTACCCGCTTGACGAGACAATCTCGGTCATTGATCATTGCCGCATTGGGCTGCGCATGGATTTTGATCTTGATATTGTCGTGCGGCTCGCATGGGCCGGCGTGCGTACCATCAACCTTCCCGTCGGCGTCACCTATCCCGAAGGAGGTCTGTCTCACTTCAAAGGAATCAAAGACAACTGCAGCATTAGTCTGACGCACGCCAAGCACTGCACGCTGATGATTCTTGATGTGCTGCGACTGCGTCGCCTCTGGCGCCTGCCAAGAGACCTCAAGGATCAACCATGACAGAGCAAAAGCACTGGTCGCAGCAGCAGGAAACCACCAGCACTCTGGGCATTCGCGTGCTTTTGGGAATATTTCGTCTAGGCGGACGAGCGCTTTTTCATCTCACGCTCTGGCCTGTGGTTGTTTTCTTCTGGTTGACAGTTGCCCGCTCGCGCAATGCAAGCAGCGCCTACCTAAGGCAAATGGCGCGCTTTACCGGCACCACCGTCCCATTTCTGGGAAGTCTGCGGCATCTCATGCGCTTTTCCGACACGATTCTTGACAAGATTCTGGCAGTCTCCGGTTCATTCGGCGCACAAGATCTCAATGTCGTCAACGCAGAGGATATTCTCGACGATCCCAGAGGCGGAGTCATCATCACCGCGCATACGGGATGCATTGAGCTCTGTCAGGTCATCTCCGAAGGACAGCGCACGGGGCGCACTTTGCATGTGCTTGTGCATACGGTGCACGCCGTGCGCTTCAACAAACTTGTCAGAAAGATCAATCCTCAGTTTGCTGTCAACCACATTGAGGTGACCAGCATTGGTCCGCAAACTGCCATGGAGCTGTCTGACTTCATCGACCGCGGCGATTGGATCGTCATTGTGGCCGACCGTACGCCCATCGGTTCATCGAGCACAATCGACATTTCTTTTTTGGGCCGAAAGGCTCCTTTTGCTGCCGGTCCGTTCATCCTTGCGCACGTGCTCGGCTGCCCCGCCTGGAGCATGATTTGCACGCGCGAAACTTCTCCTTTGTCGAAGGCCCGCTACCGCGTGGAATTTGCCAAAATCGCAGAACCTCGTCCCGTGAACCGCCGCGAGCGAAATGCTGCTATTGCAGAAATGGCCGAACTTTGGGTAAAAACGCTTGAAAAAGCGCTGATGGATTCGCCTTTGGACTGGTTTAATTTTTTCGACTTCTGGCGCCCGGCCTCAATCAAAGACGCACCTGAGAACCGCCTCAAGCAATGAACGCCGCGGGCTGCACAGTACAATATCTGCATTCGGCCGGACTCAAATTCCCGGCGTCCTTTTTTTTCGTGTAAGGAGAAGTCCACCATGCTTATCAAAGCTCCGACTCTTGTTGAAGGCATGCGCATGCCCCTGACGCACACGCTCGAGGGCGACAATCGATCCCCTGAATTGCTCTGGGACGACGTTCCTGAAGGCACCAAATCCTTTGCCATTACTTGTTACGACCCTGATGCTCCTACCGGCGCCGGTTGGTGGCACTGGGTCGTCATTGATTTGCCGGCAGATCTGCGCCGACTTGAAGAAGGCGCAAAGCTTCCCGCAGGTGCACGCGGCATCACCAACGATTTCGGCATCAGAGAGTACGGCGGCGCCCGTCCTCCCAAAGGCCACGGCATGCATCGCTATATCTTTACGGTTTGGGCACTGCCGGTTGAAAAGCTTGATGTGCCAGACACCGCCTCGCCTGCCGTCATCGGCTTTAATCTCAACGCCCTGGCGCTTGCCAGCGCCAAAATCACGGCTACTTATGTAACCGAATAGGCACGATTACTTCTGTCCCATGTGATCGTCGAAAGCGGCCTTTTTTGCAAAAGCGCCGCTTTTGCTTTTTCGAGCCACCAGCTAAAAACACAAGCGATCCTCCGAGAAAGAGCATCGGCCGAGCACAAATGCTTTCAATTTCGCATTTTTGTCTGATTGCGGCGCTTTCAGCGCTCCCTTACAATGCTTTCTCATCTAAGGTCTCGTACTGATTTAGACACAACAAAAGTTCACTGTTTCATGCGTCGCTTATGTGCAACCAACAGGTGCAGACCGGCTACAAAGGATTTCTAATACATGCATCAAGAACTACTGGCGTCCAAACACATCCTCGTCGTGGGCGATTCCATGCTCGACCGCTACTGGTTTGGAGACGCCCATCGCATTTCTCCCGAGGCACCGGTCCCCATCGTACGCATTCAGCGCTGCGATGAACGCCTCGGCGGAGCAGCCAATGTCGCGCTCAACATCCGCAGTCTTGGTATCAACGTCAGCCTCATGACTGTCATCGGAAACGATGAACCCGGCCACATTCTGGCAAACCTTCTGGAGAAAGCCGGCATCGAAGCCATGCTGCACGTTGACGCATCTTTGTCGACAACCGTCAAGCTGCGCATCATTGCCCGCCAGCAGCAGGTGCTTAGAGCAGATTTTGAAAACCATCCCAACAATGAGGTGCTCGCCGCTCTTTTAGGCGACTATGAAACCACAATCGCAAATGTTGACGCCGTGATTCTCTCGGATTACGGCAAAGGCGGGCTCGATCATATCAAGCAAATGATTTCCGAAGCACGCCGCCACCGCAAACCCGTGCTGATCGACCCCAAAGGCGACGACTACGAGCGCTACCGCGGCGCAACTGTCATCACACCCAATCGGGCGGAACTCGCCCTTGTCGTCGGCAGTTGGAAAAGCGAAGAAGAGCTGCGCGTCAAGGCCCAAAACCTCAGAGCGCACCTTGAGCTTGATGCGCTCTTGCTCACGCGCAGCGAAGAGGGCATGACGCTTTATACCGCCGACGGAGAGCTCACGGTACCCGCGCAAGCGCGCGAAGTGTTTGACGTCTCCGGCGCCGGCGATACCGTGATTGCCGTCATGGCCTCCATGCTTGCCGCCGGACTTTCCCTGCAAGAGGCTGTGCAAATCGCCAATCGCGCCGGCGGCATTGTTGTGGGCAAGCTCGGTACGGCATCCGTAAGCTACGCAGAACTTTTTGGAGAACCACTCAAATGACCATCCTCGTGACCGGCGCCGCCGGCTTCATCGGCTGCAACAATGTGCTCGCCTTAAACCGACAGGGCATCACCGATGTGGTTGCCGTCGACAATCTTGCCAAGGCCGAAAAGTTCTTGAACCTTGCCAAATGCCGCATCAGCGACTATTTCGACAAGGTCGATTTCATCGAGCGCGTGCGCAAAGGCACGGCACCAGTGCCCGAGGCGATTTTCCATCAGGGCGCATGCTCGGACACCATGCAGACCGACGGCCGCTACATGATGCAAAACAACTACCGCTACACGCTTGAGCTCTTTGAGTGGGCTCAGGAGCTGCGCATCCCTTTCATCTACGCGAGTTCTGCGGCCACCTATGGGGCAAGCAGCACCTTTGTAGAGGCCATTGCAAACGAAGGTCCTCTCAATGTTTACGGCTACTCGAAGTATCTTTTTGATCAGGTGCTGCGCTCCCGGATGTCTGGCTTAAAAGCTCCTGTCGTGGGTCTGCGCTACTTCAATGTCTACGGTCCGCACGAACAGCACAAAGGCCGCATGGCTTCCGTAGCATTTCATCAGTACTTTCAGTTTAAAAAAGAAGGCCGCGTCAAGCTCTTTGAGGGCTGTCAGGGCTACGCCAACGGCGCACAGATGCGCGACTTCGTCTACGTCGACGATGTGGTCGACGTAGCCATGCATTTCATGACGGCCGGCGTCTCGGGCATCTTTAACTGCGGCACCGGGCGCGCCCAACCCTTCAACGATGTGGCGCTTACCGTCGTCAACTCCCTATCTGGGAAAAAACATACGCTCGAAGAGGCTGTCGCCGAAGGGTTAATCGAGTACATCACCTTCCCCGAGGCGCTCAAAGGAAAATATCAGTCCTTCACGCAAGCCGATCTCACCAAGCTGCGCGAGGCCGGCTGCGACGTGTCTTTTAAGACCGTTCAAGAAGGCACCTCCAAATACATGCAGTACTTAAGCAACGCCTATCCGACTGGTGAACTTCTTTAATACTGAACATTTTGCGCAGACGCTTGGGGAGTCTTCTTCCGAGAACTGCCTGCGCAAATTCTCTTCATGAAAAAAGCCGCCTTTTTAGACCGCGACGGCGTGATCAACATTGATCATGCCTACGTGCATCGATTCGAAGACTTTGAATTTATCCCCGGCGTTCTTCAAGCTGCCCGCATGCTCGTTGAAGCTGGCTTTGAGCTCATCATCGTCACCAATCAATCAGGCATTGGGCGCGGTTATTACACGCAGGACGATTTTTTAGCTCTTGATGCCCGCGTACGGAAAGTTTTCGCCGATGCAGGAGCTCCGATTACCGACGTCTATTTCTGCCCGCATCACCCCAGCAAGGCGCTCGAGCCCTGGCGCTGCGAGTGCAGCTGCCGAAAGCCCGCCCCCGGCATGATTCTCAAAGCCATCAAAGAGCACGACATTGATCCTGCATTTTCGGTCATGTTCGGCGACAAGCAAAGCGACATGCAGGCCGCTTTGGCCGCAGGCATCGGCGTGCGCGTTCTGCTAGGCACGGATGCCAAGGAAGATCCTCAGCCCGTAGAGCAAGCCACGCACCATGCAAAAAGTCTTCTATCTGCCGTCACGGGGCCTGCGGCTTTTTTGCTCAACCGATAACGCTGCTTTTTTTACCGGGACTCTTTGCGGCGAATCGTCAGCATCGCCGTTGCTGCAATCAAGCCTGCGCAAACATAAAAAAGCGAGACGGCGCTGATGGCCGCAAGAATCGTTCCATAGGCCATCGGCAGTGCAAAATGCATGAAATTGGTGAGCGTAGCTCGAATGCCGAAAGCTTCCGCCACGCGCCCCACAGGAGCATGATTTTGCAAAATGCTCAGGATGCTTGGACTTGCCATGCCCAGACCAAAACCCAAAACAACGGCAATTGCCAAAAGCGGCCCCATTGTGTTGAAGTTCGGGAAAAGAAAGTAGCCTGCAGCCGTCACGACCAAGCAAAACGTCAGGCACTGCCAATCGCTCACAATGCGCGAAAGTCTTGACTGAGCAAAAAGAACGACAAAGTTGGCGGCATAAAAAACACCGACAAGCCACCCGATGTTTGAAGCCGACAGTCCCACCAAATTTCCGTAGACGGGAAACATGAACGTTTCCAAATCCCATGCCATGGAGACCACGCCGGAAACAACCAGGATGCGCAGCATCAGAGGATTTTTCAGCAAATCCAGAGAATGCTTCGGTCTTTGACGCGGTTGCGGAAGACGAATGTTTTTGAGCAGCTGAGTGGTCAGCATATAAACGCAAAAACCAGCAGTTGCAAACCCCGCAGAAACCCAGTACGCCTGAACGAATCCGAAAGAGTCAATCACATGCCCTGCAATTACGGGCGCACTCAATCCCGCAGCTGAGTTTCCCATCGTAAGCCAGGCAAAAAACTTCGTTCGGGTCTCCGGCGTAGAAACAGCACCGACCAAATAGTTCGAACCGATGGCAAGCACCATGGAACCCAGCCCGTTGGCAACAGCGCAAAAATACAAAGGCCACAAGCCCAACGCAGCCGGACGAACCAATGAAGGAACGACGGCAGCAGCAAAAAAGCACGCGGCCGTCGCCAACATCGGCTTGTGATAGCCTGTTCGGTCTATCCACCGACCACACGGAATCGCCAGAAAAACAGGGAAAAAGCACAGCAGCGCAAAAAGAATTCCAACATCGCTCGAACTTGCGCCGTTTGCCAGCGCATCCAAACTGGCAAGCACTCTCAGGGACATGAAGGTGCAGTTTAGGAGCATGACGAAGGCAATGATGCGAAAAACCATTCCGAACTCCAGAAAATGATTCGCGCTAAAACCAAAGAGTCTGTCCAAAACTGAATCTCTGGTAGTGTCTTTTGCAATGAATCCTACTCCTGCAGCGAAATTTTTTCGCCCGAGCTTCTGCCTCGCAAGAAAAAAGCCTGCACATTGGCAGGCTCTTTTCTGACGTTTACATTTGCGACATCGTTATTGCTCGTTCTTGTTCACGATGACTGCAGGCTTTTGCTCCTGCTTTTTCTTGAATCTCTGGGTAAAGATCCATCCCAGAACAACGACAAGAATCGCACCCGCAACGGCAGCGGGATAGTGGTAGCTAGCCGCTTCAGGGAAACGAGAAACAACCGCTCCATCAGTCGTCACCAGGCCGCCGGCAATCCACCCCAACAGACCGCCGCCGATCCACACGATAATCGGGAAGCGATCAATCAGGCGAAGCACAATCTGGCTGCCGAACACAATGAAGGGAACGGAAACCAACAGGCCAAAGATCACCAGCAGCGTCTGGTGATCGTCATGCGCCTGCTGAGCTGCACCGGCAATGGCAATCACATTGTCGAGACTCATCACAAAGTCAGCGACGATGATGGTTTTGATTGCTCCAAGAAGCTTGGCAGAGCCTTCGATTTTTTCGTGCTCA
This sequence comes from uncultured Duodenibacillus sp., assembly GCA_944388865.1. Classification (GTDB taxonomy): domain Bacteria; phylum Pseudomonadota; class Gammaproteobacteria; order Burkholderiales; family Burkholderiaceae_F; genus Duodenibacillus. The sequence continues at coordinate 41,679 of CALXKM010000024.1, forward strand.
TCCTCGTTTTCCGGAACCAGAAGCTTGACGCCGATCCAGATAAGCAAGGCCGCCCCCACCACCTTGAGGAAGGGAAGATCAAGCAACATCACAGCAAAGGTGATCAGGATGACGCGCAGAATAATGGCACCCGCCGTACCCCAAAAGACGCCTTTGTTACGCTGCTCATGCGGCAAATTGCGGCAAGCCAGAGCAATCACCACTGCGTTGTCGCCGCCAAGCAAAATGTCAATCATGATGATCTGACCAACCGCACCCCAATGCAGATTGACCAGCAAGTCCCAAAGCCATTCCACGGGTTGTTCTCCTCAATGATTCCAAAAACGGAAGCTCTCGTCATCAACATCCTAGGGTCATGTCGAAAGCAATTCCGTTTGATTTTAACGAAAACAAGGGCTGTGTTGCGCGCCTTACTACTACAAAACCGATGCCAGCAGCGCACCGATCTCTGCCGGATTTTTTGTCGTACGGATGCCGCAGGACTCGAGGACGTTCAACTTTGCCTCTGCAGTTCCACGATCACCCTCAATGATGGCTCCGGCATGCCCCATGCGGCGCCCTGCCGGAGCCGTCACGCCGGCAATAAATCCGACCACGGGCTTGGTCATGTTGTCGCGCGCCCATTGGGCAGCAACTTCCTCATCACTGCCGCCAATTTCGCCAATCATCACCACGGCGTCTGTTTCAGGGTCATCATTGAACATTCGAAGTATGTCAATGTGCTTTAAGCCGTTGATCGGATCGCCTCCGATGCCCACGGCAGTCGACTGCCCCAATCCGAGCTCTGTGAGCTGCGCGACCGCCTCATAGGTAAGCGTCCCTGAGCGGCTCACAACGCCGATGCGCCCCTTGCGGCAAATATGCCCGGGCATGATTCCAATCTTCATCTCTTCGGGCGTGATGAGCCCCGGACAGTTTGGTCCAAGCAGCAACGTGCGGCTGTCCATGTCGCGCATCGTATTTTTTACGCGCAGCATGTCGAGCACGGGAATGCCCTCAGTGATGCACACCACGAGATCAAGCTCAGCACGCACCGCCTCCAAAATAGCGTCTGCAGCGCCGGCAGGCGGCACATAAATGACCGATACATTGGCACCCGTTTTCTCCTTGGCTTCGGCCACCGAAGCGTAAATCGGGATGCCGTCCATCTCGGTGCCGGCCTTGCGAGGATTGACGCCTGCAACAAACTGATCGGGATTGGCATAGGCGCGGCACGCGCGCGTATGAAAGGCTCCCGTTTTGCCCGTCATGCCCTGCGTCATCACACGGGTTGAGGAATTGACAAGAATGCTCATGTGCGTGCCCCTCTTAAGCTTTGCCTGCCGCAGCTCGGCTGGCCTCGATGACTTTCTGCGCAGCCTCAGACATGCTTGCCGCAGGAATGATCTTCAAACCGCTTTCCTTCAGAATCCGGCGACCTGCTTCCTCATTCGTGCCGTTCATGCGCACGACCAGCGGCACAGAGAGCTTGACGGCGTGACAGGCTGCAACGACGCCCTCGGCAATCGTATCGCAACGCATGATGCCGCCAAAAATATTGATCAAAATAGCTCTCACTTTGGGATTGCTGAGCATGATCTCAAAGGCTGCCGTGACCTTTTCAACGGAGGCTCCGCCGCCCACATCAAGAAAATTGGCAGGCTCGGCTCCGTAGAGCTTGATAGTATCCATCGTGGCCATTGCAAGCCCAGCACCGTTGACCATGCAGGCAATGTCCCCATCAAGGGCGATGTAGCTCAAGCCGGCAGACTTGGCCCTCGTTTCAAACGGATCCTCTTCGCTGAAATCTCTAAGCGCTTCAAACTCAGGATGTCGATAAAGCGCATTGTCGTCAAAGCTCATCTTGGCATCAAGCGCGACAATAGCGCCGTCGCGCAAAACAGCCACGGGATTTGTTTCAAGAAGACTGGCATCAAACTTAACAAAAGCCTCGTAGAGCTTTTGCAGAAAATCCGCAGCACTTTCCACCAAATCCCCTGTAAAGCCCAGCGTCTTGGCCATGGCCGTCAGAGCCTCTCTCGAGAGTCCCTTAACTGGATCAATAAAAAGCTTGACGATGGCCTCAGGATGGTTTTTGGCGACTTCTTCAATTTCCATACCGCCCATAGCGCTCGCCATCACGCAAATGCTTTGCGTAATGCGGTCAACGAGCACGGCAGCGTAAAGCTCGGCTACGATATCAGCACCTTGCTCAACGTAAAGACACTCGACTTTTTTCCCCTGCGGGCCGGTTTGTCTGTTGACGATCACCATGCCCAGAATTTCCGTGGCTGCCTGCCGGACTTCTTCGAGACTGCGTGCGACTTTAATGCCGCCCGCCTTGCCGCGGCCCCCGGCGTGGATCTGAGCCTTAACAACCCAAACTGCGCCGCCAAGTTCTCGAGCTGCCTCCACAGCCTCTTCGACACTTAAAGCCGGCAATCCGCGAGGCACGGCAATGCCGGCTTCCTTGAGCAACGCCTTGGCCTGATATTCATGAATTTTCATGCCACATCAAACGCGCCGCCAAGCACATGTTTTTTGACGGCACGCCTGCTCCCTTCTTTGCTTTTTAGGTTTATCTTCAGGCACGTATCTTTTGTTTTGTACTCTGCGCGCCCGCTTAAATTAAAAAGTTTTCAATTTTTATCCTATTGCGAGCTTTTTGGCAACCGATCAGCCAAAAATTCCTCCCATAGCCACAATCAGCACAAAAAGAGGCGACACCACGCCGATCAAAATACGCATGGCATTGAGATACCCCCCAGTGAGGCTGTTGCCCGTCATCAACTGCTTTTTCGTAACCGGCCAGGCAATCCAGGCAGCAGCAATGGCTATGCCAAATGTCGACAAAGGCATGCCGATATTGGACGTAAGGTAGTCAAGAAGATCGAATACTGTCTTGCCAAAGAGCTTGACATCCGACCAAGCACCAAATGAGAGATTGGCAAGGAATCCAACAATTGCAGCTCCAACAAGCGACGTGCCGATAGCCTGTCTGCGCGTTAGTTTGCTTTCCTGACACAGAAGCGCCGTGCAGGCCTCAAGCATAGACACAGACGAGGTCAACGCAGCCACTAACAGGCAAATGTAGAAAAACGCTGCAAAAAGCTGCCCCAGAGGCATCTTAGAGAAAATCGCCGGCATCGTGACAAACGTCAGTCCAGGACCGGCCGTGGGATCAAGACCAAAAGCAAACACGGCAGGCATCACCATCAGTCCGCCCAAAATAGAAGAAAAAATTGCCAGCAGTGCCACCCAGCCGACAGCCCCCGTCAGATTGGCTTTTTCTGAAAGGTAGGAGCCGTATGTAATCATCGTTCCAGCGCCAAGAGACAGCGAGAAGAAGCAAAAGCCCATTGCATTGAAAAGAGCTTCGCCATTGAAGTTTTCGAATTTCGGCGCAAAAAGAAACTTCACGCCTTCCCAACCGCCCGGCAGCGTTACGCCGCGAATGATGAGAACAATCATCAAAATGAACAGCGCCGGCATGAGCACCTTGGATACGCGCTCAATTCCGGACTGCACGCCGCGCAGCACGACTGCTCCCGTCAAAGCCAAAAAGGCAAGCAAAAGTCCGTAGGACTGCACGCCGTCGGAGACAAAAGCACCGAAATTGGCATTGAGCACCCCGGCATCGGCCACGAGTCCAACACCCGTTGCGGCATTGAAGATGTACTTCAGGCACCAGCCGCCGACGATCGAATAAAACGAAAGAATTAGAAATACCGTAAAGACGCCGATGCCGCCAAAGACACCCCATGGCCGCCCGCAGACATTGTTGAGCGAGCCCACAGCTCCTCGCCGTCCGGCTCGCCCCATGGAAAACTCCGCAAGCAAAAGTGCTACGCCCACGGTAAGCGTAAAAAAGATATAGGGAAGCATGAATACTGCTCCCCCGTAGTTTCCCGCCATGTACGGAAATTTCCAAATTGCGCCGAGTCCGACGGCCGAACCCGCAGACGCCAGAATGAAGCCTAGCCGGGATCCCCAGCCGCCCTGATTGTTTGAAGCCATGAGTGAATTATTTTCTTTGATTCGCCGCGCGGCAAAACGCCCGCAGAGAGGTTATTTTTTTAAATATTTGCGCATCTGTCTGCCGACGATATCTCCGTCTTTTGCGACAAGCGCACCGGGTAATGATAACAAAGCCGCCCGAAGGCGGCTCTGCAGTTCAATGCATCAAAGCGATCTGCCTGGGCGGCTAGCTCTCGTCAAACTCCTCTTCTTCGAGCACCGCATCGGCGTTGACAAGCTTGGAGATGATGTCGAAATCAAACCCTCGGGAGGCCAGATAACGCACCTGACGATCCCTTTGTCTGCGGTCAGCGGGCGGCTCGCCGAACTTGCGCTCCCACAGGACGCGGGCGCGCTCGAATTCGTCGCCTGCGTGCTCAAGACTTTCTGAAATGGTCTCAGAGTCCACGCCCATCATTGCCAATTCTCCTGCAAGCCTGCGGTTGCCGTAGCGCGAAGCTCTGGTTCGGACGCGGCTTTGCGCATATCGAGCGTTGCTTAAATACCCGCGGCTTTCAAGCGTATTGAGCACCTCTTCAACATCATCGGGCGACTCATCTTCGCTGCAGGAGCGAAGCAGCTTTCGGCGCAGCTCGCTTCTGCTGTACTCGCGCCTGGACAAGGCATCAACGCCCCGCATGATGAGCGTGCGGGGCTTGGGATCATAGACCATATGCCGAAATTATCAATCGAAAAGCTCGTCGGGCTCGATGACGGCATCGTCGAGAATATCGGGCTCGCGCGCCGGTGCAGCCGGCTTGGCGGCCTTCTTCGCAGGCTTGGCGGCTTTTTCCTTTGCTTCTGCCGGCTGCGGCGAAGCCTCCGTCGGCTGCTTGGAATTCTCGCTAAGTGAAGTCGGGCGATTCTTCATGCCCTTGAGAGCGCGAATCTTGTTTTCGATTTCGAGCGCCATTTCAGGGTGCGTCTTGAGGTATTCGCGCGCGTTGTCCTTGCCTTGTCCGATGCGCGTGCCCTCATAAGAGTACCAAGCGCCGCTCTTGTCAACGACATCCAGTTCAGAGCCGATGTCAAGCAGCTCGCCCTCGCGAGAAATGCCCTCGCCGTAGAGTATGTCAAAAAGCGTTTCCTTAAAAGGAGGAGCAACTTTGTTTTTGACGACCTTCACCTTCGTTTCTGCGCCGTAAATTTCGTCGCCTTTTTTAAGGCTTCCCTTACGTCGAATGTCAATGCGCACAGAACTGTAGAACTTCAGTGCATTGCCGCCCGTGGTAACTTCAGGACTGCCGTAAGTGATGCCGATCTTCATGCGGATCTGGTTGATGAAGATCACAAGCGTCTTGGTCTTGGTAATTGAGGCCGTGAGCTTTCTCAAGGCTTGGCTCATCAATCGAGCCTGAAGACCAGGAAGCGCCTCACCCATTTCGCCTTCAATTTCACTCTTGGGAGTCAGAGCCGCTACCGAGTCGATCACGATGAGGTCCACCGACCCAGAGCGCACCAGCGCATCGGTAATTTCCAGAGCCTGTTCACCCGTATCGGGCTGCGACAAAAGCAGCTCATCCAGATTGACGCCGAGCTTTTGGGCATAACCGACATCAAGAGCGTGCTCAGCATCAATAAATGCGCAGGTGCCGCCAAGCTTTTGCATCTCGGCAATAACGTGCAGCGTCAGCGTTGTCTTGCCTGAGCTTTCCGGACCAAAAATTTCAACCACGCGTCCTCGCGGCAGTCCTCCGACGCCAAGCGCCAGATCAATGCCCAGCGAACCGGTGCTGACGACTTCCACATCCTCAGCGCGATTTGCATCGCTCATGCGCATGATGGACCCCTTGCCGAACTCCTTTTCGATGTATGTAAGCGCTGCTGCCAGGGCCTTCTTGCGCTCTTCTGCATCATTGATGCGCTCCACACGAGTATCCTGCGAAGAAGACTTCTTTTTTTCGGCTGCCATAACTAGGCTCCTTAAATTCAATAGTTTTTATCTATTCAAACGATAATCAGCAGATTCCCGTTCCTCTAAGTGGATCAATCTTTTATACTTTTTACGCTCAATCGATCCACCATGCCAATACTACTGCGCCATTTCGCAGCACTGCCATTTATCTAATGATCGTCATCATGCCTGAAAATCAGAAAAAAGGCGAACTTTTTCTTTGTTTAATTTGTTAGAGGTAACCCTAACAACGCAAACAATTTTCTTTCTCGTTTTTTCTTTTTTGTCTATGAAACAGCTTCTTTTCTCCATTTCAGCAAAAAAGGCATCAAAAAATTTGTTCCAAAGTCCTTGACAAGCGAAAATGATTCCTACATAATTCCGATCTCGGTTGATCGTCGTTCCTCTGAGAACTAGGGCTGACCGCCTTACTGTAGGGGGTCGTTAGCTCAGTCGGTAGAGCAGCGGACTTTTAATCCGTTGGTCGTGAGTTCGAATCTCGCACGACCCACCAGCGCGATCACAATCGAAACGGGAGCGTAGCTCAGTTGGTAGAGCAGCGGACTCTTAATCCGTCGGTCCAGAGTTCGAGTCTCTGCGCTCCCACCACATTCCAACCCGCAGCAAGGAAACTTGCTGCGGGTTTTCTCTTTTCAGCAGTTACAATGTCGCGTTGTCGACATTTCCTTTAACGTTTCATGCATCCGATTCTGCGAGCCCTGCCATTGATGCTTTTTTCCTCTGCGTGCGCAGCACAGGATTCTTCTGCCTGTCTGGCACAAATCGAAGATGTGCTCAAATCTCCCGATCCCGTCACGGCGCGCTTTGTCATGCATAAAAAACTGCCCGGCATCACAAAGCCGCTCGAAAGCCGCGGTCGAGTTCTCGTCGCTCCGGGACGAGGACTTATTTGGGAAGTAACTTTTCCGTATGCATCAACGCTCGTCTTCGGGCCGACAAAAATCGGACATACCGATGAATCCGGTAGCTACTCAGTCGCAGACTCTCCGTATGCTGCCCAGATCATCGAGGCCGTCGCAAATTTTGATCTTGCCGCAGCGCACCGCAGCTTTTTTGTCTCCTGCTCTGTTCAAAACAAAACCGCAAAAGCCGTCATTTCTCCCAAAAACAAAACCTACGCTGACTTTCTTTCCGAAGCCGTTCTTGAAGCAAGCCACGTTCTGACAAGAATGTCCTTCATGCAACCTTCTGGGAGTGTCTCGCACATCTCTTTTACCAGCCACGAGATGCCGGCGGCCATCTCAAAGGCCGACGATGAACTTCTAAAGAGCGTGCAATGACGAATGTGCGCACACGCATTTTTGCGATTCTCTGGCTTGTCATCTTTGTCGTTGTTGCAGCCATAGCCTTTGTCCGCTTGACACCTGAAACGATTCGCACCGACATTGAGGATTTGCTGCCCGAACAAACGCTTGAAACCCGCGCCGGAGAAGTTCTATCCCACATCGTCAAAAGCTCTGCTCAAGATGTTTGGATTCTGATTTCTCACCCTGATCGCATCCAGGCACAAAAAGCTCTTGAATACTTCAGCGACAATCTAAAAAAAGCAGGGCTCACCCCAGCGGATCCTGCTCGCAACTTTGAGCCCTCGACCTTGCAGAAAGCGCTTTTTCCCTTCCGCGAAAACTTTCTCACAGACAAGGATCGCGCCTGGCTTGAAAACGCCGACGACAAAGCTCTTTTGTCTCGAGCCATGCGCATTCTCTATCGCCCTCTTGCTCCCAACAGTTGGAGAGCTGTTGACGATCCCCTGGGACTTTTCGAAAACTGGCTTTCTTCTCAGTCTTCTGCCGAAAGATTCACCTATATTGATGGCCGCACTGCAGTCACTGACGACAGCAAGCGCCTTTGGTTTGTGCTGCAGCTAAAAAGCAAGGATGTCGTAGCCGCTGTTGACGGGCAAAAAATTACGATGGCTCTCGCACAGGCCGAAGCTGCAGCCAGAGCGAAAACCGACGACAAACTCAAAGTTCTAAGCGCCGGCATTCCCCTGATTAGTGAAGAGGTCGCACATCAGGCCGCTTCTGAGGCAAGCTTCATCGGCACGATTTCCACTTTAGGCATTGCCGCACTTGTCTTGGTGTTTTTTGCCCGACTGATTCCTTTGCTGCAGACGCTTGTCGTTCTCACTTTAGCCGTCGCTTTTGCCTTTTCATGCGTTGTTGCCATCTTTGGAGAAATTCACGTCGTCACAATTGTTTTCGGAGCTACGCTGCTGGGGGTTTGCGTCGATTACGTTTTTCATTTGCTGTGTGCGACTTCAAATGGCCTCACCGGCATGGAAGCAAGTCAACGTCTTTTGCGGCCGCTTACGGCTTCGCTGCTGTCGACCATCGCTGGCTATTTGATTATGTTGATCACGCCGATGCCTGGTCTGCGTCAGATCAGCATCTTTTGCGTTGCCGGGCTAATGTGCACCTTTGCCGTCGTCATGCTTTGGATGGCGCCTCGTGTTGGCGCTTTGCGTGCATCTCGCTTCTCGAATGGCTTTGCTGTCTTTTTCGCAAAAATTCCCTCTCTTGATTCGGGACGATCAAAAGCCTTTCTTTTAACTCTGGTATTTGCTGCTGCCGCCGGCGGTCTTATTCAACTTTCCACAACAAATGAATTGCGTCTGATCAGCGGCGTAGACAAAGCTCTTCTTGCAAAACAGTCCGAAGTCAATAACATCTTGAATCCGGCAAGCCCTGCGCAATTTTTTGTCGTTGAAGGTTCTTCTGGGTGCGATGTTCTTTCCAGAATAGCCGCACTGAAAACACGCTTAGATGCGTTGGACGTCTCCGGCATCAAAATGCTCTCAAGCTCACGGTTTCTTGAGTCTTGCGAAAAGCAGCAGGACAACCAGAGACTTGCGCACCGAGCAAATGTACGAGCTTTGGAACTTCTGAGCACCGCAGCCAATGAAAAGATTGACTACTCTGCCCCCTCTGGAGATATTCTTTCCGTACAGATATGGCAAAAGGCCGTCCCCGAAGCACTGTCCCGCACGTGGATCAGTTCCCGTCAGGCCTTGGTTCTTTTGACTGGCGTCACACAGGACAATGTATCCGAGCTCCCCAAAGCCGCTGACGGTCTGAGAAACGTCTCCTTTGTCGACACCTCTGCGGGCATCGCCCTGAGTCTTGCTTACTTCAGAGACCGCGTATTGGAAGTTCTCTGCTGGGCGACAGGACTCGTCGGGGTTGTTCTTGTCGTCGTTTTTCGTCGTTCATTCCTGCGTCTATGGACCCCTTGCATTGCTGGCATTGCACTAACGCTCGGAACGCTTGGCTGGTTGAACATCCCCTTGTCACTGTTTTCTGTGCTTCCACTGATTCTGGTTCTGGGACTTGGGGTTGATTACGCCATTCTCCTAAACGATGAAAAGAGCACGACTTCTGCCGGAAACTCTGTCTTTCTGGCTGCGGCAAGTACTTTGCTTGCGTTTGGCCTGCTGGCATTTTCCTCTACGCCTGCCCTGCACATCTTTGGCCTGACGCTTGCCATCGCCCTGGGGTGGGTGCTTGTTTTGACTATTGCGCTGCGTACGCGTCGCTGACGCTTCTTGTATTTGCGCTCAGCGCGCACAACACTCATAGAGAACATCGAAAAGGCTGACACAAACGGCAAACACAAACGCCTGCCATCGGCATCAAAACCGTAGCAGGCGTTTTGGGATCTTTTTCTAGAAAAACCGTTTTGAACAAGTCATATTCAATATTACAAAATCTTTGTAATATTCCATAAAAATTGCTCAAATCCTTCTAATCTCTTTAGCTGTAGATTCGAACCCGTTTGCCCATTTGTTCGTGAGAGTGGAGTTAGCAGGCTCAGCCAACAGTCATTTCTCTTTCTTACTCCTCGTCTGAATCGTCAAAATCAGGAGGATTCTTGCGGCCAAACAGCTTTACGCAAATGATGCCCGCCTCATAGAGAACCACCAAAGGCACAGCCAGCAGCAATTGCGAAAGCACATCAGGCGGCGTAAAAATAGCCGCCAGCACAAAAGCACCCACGATCACGAAAGGTCTGGCCTTGACGAGCTTTTCCTTCGTCGCCAATCCGACGTAGTTGAGCACCATGACGAGAATCGGCACTTCAAAAGTGATGCCGAAAGCAAAAAACATGGTCAGCACGAAGCTGAAGTAGCTGTCGATATCCGGAGCAAAATTCACCGACTCAGGAGAAAAGCCTGCGATGAACTTAAAAACCATGCCAAACACGATGAAGTAGCAATAGGCCATGCCAACGCCGAACATCGTCACGCCCGAAATGATCACGGGCAGCGCCAGCCTCTTCTCTCGGCGATAGAGCGCAGGCGCCACATAGGCCCAAAGCTGATAGAGCACAAACGGAAGCGCAATGACGAAGGCGACGAAAAGCGTAACCTTCAGGGGAACCATAAACGGCGCCACCACGCCTGTTGCCAGCAGCTTGACGCCCTGCGGCAACGCCACCATCAAAGGCTTTGACAAAAAGTCAAAGATCTCCTTCATAAAGGGTGACAGACACGCAAAGATGACCAGCACGGAAATTGCAGCGCGCACCGTGCGGTTGCGTAGTTCAATCAAATGGGCCACGAGCGGCTGCTCGTTGGCGGGATCCTCCGGCCCTTCCAGCTCTTGTGGTTTGTCTGCCATCTTGCTTCTTAGAAATTGAAACCGTTATCGGTAGATGCGCACGCGATTGGACCGAGCGCGCACTGCATACTTGCGGTTGGTGCCGCCCAGCTGCGGCGAACGATCGCCAATTTCCGCCTTCAGTCGTTCAAGCTGTTCGGCAAGCTCATCAATTGACGGTCCGCATTTGTAGCGGCGATCAAATGTCGTCTTCTTTGAATCTTCGTCGTCGCCAGCTTCCTCACTGCCGTACCAGCCATAAAAATCGTCTACGCTTGAGGCTGTTTCACTTGCGTTTTCTGTCGCCGAATCCTTTGCAGAATCAAATGCCGATGCCAGCTCGTCGGAAGCTCCTGACTTCGCCTCCAAATCTGCCGCAATGGGCGACTTGGTCGCCTCATTGAACTCTTTGGTCATTTCGCCGGCAGCATTGTCGACATCGGCCTGCAAATCTTTGACGCTTTTTTCGATTTCCTCAGCCTCTCCCTTGATGGTCTTTGTGAGGTTGTCGGCAACGCCTTGAGCTTCTTCCTGAATTTTCTTGAGCTCGGAAAGTTCGGCTTCGCGTTCTATGTCGCTTTTGACCTGCTGAACCATGCGCTGGGCCTTTCCAAGCCACTGGCCGGCAGTGCGTGCAACAACAGGCAGACGCTCGGGACCGAGCACCACCAGCGCCACGATGCCGATCATGACCAGTTCAGAAAATCCGAAATCAAACATATCGCTCTAAGACACAGCAAAAACCTGCAGACGCCCCCTCAATATGAGAGGACGCGCCTGCGGCAATTCAAGCGCATGCAGCGCAAAACTTTTTTGAGGACGACTCGAAACGCCTCTCAAAAAAGCGCATTAGGCTTCGGTCTTTTCCTTGGCCTTCACATCAACAGGCTGCTGATCAGCCGCGGCCTGCTGAGCAACCTGCTTAGGAGCCTCTACGGCCTTCTTATCGGCTTCGTCGCCTTCCTTCATGCCTTCTTTGAAGCCCTTGATGGCGCCGCCGAGATCCTTGCCCATGTTCTTGAGCTTGCCCGTACCAAAAACGAGAACAACGATGGCAAGAACAATCAGCCAGTGCCAAATAGAAAGAGAACCCATTGCTAACTCCTAGGTGACTTCAGGTAAAAATTTTGATCCAACGAACGCTTTACTTCCAAGGCTGAGGACCGCCAAGCACGTGGATATGCAAATGCGGAACCTCCTGACCGCCGTCGCGTCCAGTATTGATGACGGTCCTAAAACCGTTCTCGCAGCCTTCCTGCTTGGCAAGAACGGGCACGAGGTTGATCATTTTACCTAAGAGCGCAGCATCTTCGGGTTTTGCAGCCGCTAAAGATTCAATATGCGCTTTGGGAATGATCAAAAAATGAACCGGAGCCTTGGGATTGATGTCGCGAAACGCCAGCACATCCTCATCTTCATAGACTTTGCCGCAGCCAATTTCACCACGGGCAATCTTGCAGAAAATACAATCATCCAACTGCATAGCTCTAACTCCTCATGATCGCTTGCTTCTGGAGAGCTTCTCGGCAATGCCGCTCAATCCCTCGCGTCGCTCAAGCTCGGCAATCACCTGCTCAGGGCGCAAATTGAAATGCGCAAGCATCACCATTGTGTGAAACCATAAATCGGCCGTTTCGTAAATGATGTCCTTGGGACTGGCATCTTTGGCGGCCATGATACATTCGGCTGCTTCCTCGCCTACCTTTTTGAGGATGACGTCAGGCGCCTTTGAAAAAAGCTTGGCAACGTAGCTTGAAGCAGGATCGCCTCCTTTGCGCGAGGCGATGACATCAGCAATATCTCCAAGCACGTGGCTCACGTCGTGATCGGGCATTGCCAAAGAAACTTTTTCATGTTCAGCAGACATCTCTTGCGAAGACTCCTTTTTTCAGCCTTCGCATTTTAACTGAGGCCACTAGCGTTTTGCTCAAAAAAAATCCCGCGCCAAGACCTGCCTGACACGGGACACTGAATTCTGGTGGCGCATCACGGACTCGAACCGCGGACACAAGGATTATGATTCCTCTGCTCTAACCGACTGAGCTAATGCGCCGAATTGAGTTTGGGATTATTTCACTAATTTTTTGCTCTGTCAAGTTTTTCCCAACAAAGTTTTTCCCAACAAAGGTTCTCGGGTTTCAAACATTCGCCATCATGACGTACGGCTTGAGCAATCCGTGCACACCATACAATCGGGCAAGCGACAGCATCTTATCGGGAGCACCAACCAACACTGGCGTTGCTCCTTGTTCCTGCACCACGCGAAGCCAAGCCAGAACGACGGCAACCGCCGAAGAGTCAAGCGTTTTTACGTTCGACAAATCCAGCACCGCATCATGGCCCTTTGCTGCGGCCAAAACTTCCTTTTTAACCGCAGCAGCGTTGCTGCGCGTCAGTTTTTGTTCACTTACCTGCATTATCAGCGCCTTTTGCCGCCTGCTCGTTTTTCTCGCGCATCGTCTTGATCAAGCCTTCAATGCCTGACTGATTGACAACGCTTGCAAACTGGGTGCGGTAGTTGTTGACAAGCCATATGCCTTCAACGTCCACATCAATGATGCGCCAGCTGCTGTCAACTTTCTTCAAGCGGTAGTTGATTCTCGTATCGGGCTTGCCGGGAGAAACGAGCAGCGTGCGAACCACCGCATCCGTTGCAGTGGGCTTGACTCGATTAGGAGCAAGCTTGACGGTCTGATCCTTGACAGTAGCCAACGCTCCGGAGTACACCCGAATGAGCTGCTCGCGAAACAGATCCTGCAGCTGCTGACGCTGTTCGGGCGTCGCTTGACGCCATTTCGGACCCACGGCAGTGCGGGTCATGCGCAAAAAGTCCACGACGGGCATGACTTTTTCATCAACAAACTTGCGAACGCGCTGAGGATCAGCCGCCGCGAGCTCGCTGTCGCCGCGGATTGCATCGAGAATATCGTTGCTGATGGCAAGCACCCACTGATCGGGATCACCCGTCGCATCCCCCACAGGCGCAGCAACAGCTGCAGACATGCCTTGAAAAACCAAAACGCCGGCAACAGCGGCTTGCATCAAGTTACGGCGAGAAATCATTTTGCTTTCTCCAAAACCATATGTTTATTGCGCAGAAGTCTGCGGCACGGACTCCCCGACGGGCGCATCGACTTCTTCATCCTCAAACTCGTCCTCAAGGAATTCCAATGGCGGATTTCCGTCATAAACGGCATTATTTCTAGCCGACAAATAGGCTTCTCTCGCCATCAGATAAGGATCGACCGCCCCTTCCAGGAGATCTGTGGCCGGCAGCATCCGCTCCCTGTAGTCGAGCACTTTGAGCCCCCACATGCCCCATTCGACCCAATCATTGTCTGCATAGGTCATCGGCTCGCTGAAATAGCCAACAACCAGGCCCGCAGAATCCCTGAGCGTTGAGGGTCCGACGAAAGGAATCACAAAATACGGACCATTGCCGACGCCCCAAACAGCCAAGGTCTGTCCGAAATCTTCAGCTCTTTCGGGCTGATTGGCTGCCGTGCCTGCCACATCAAAAAGCCCGCCCACGCCAAGCGTGGAGTTGATCATCAGTCGAAACAGCGACACGAGCGCACCCTCGCCCTTGCCCTGCAGGGAATTGTTGAGAATATTGGCCGGCTCACTGAGATTGACAAAAACGTTGCCGATGCTGTCGCGCATTGCTTCCGGCACTGCCCATTGATATCCCTTGGCAATCGGACGCAGCACATATGAGTCGATCTTCTGATTAAACGCAAAGCTTGAGCGGTTGAACTTTTCCCACGGATCCTTGGGGTCGCTCCCAGCTCCTTCCGGCACCTGTGCACACCCTGCAAGCAAAAGTGCAGCGGCAACACCTGCTGCAAGCGTCGTTGATATCCGGCGCATATTGATCATCTTGTTCTTCTCCACTCTGTGTATGTGCACCGGCAAACCCTGGCCGTCTGCACACTCTGCCACCGCTTACTCTATTCGCCTGCTCCCTTTTCAGCAAACTGATAGAGGAACTGGCTGATGAGATTTTCCAGCACGAGCGCCGACTGCGTCATTTCAATACGGCTGCCTGCCTTAAGGTTTCCATCCTCTCCTCCCGGAGAAATACCGATGTACTGCTCGCCCAGCAGACCGGATGTCAGGATTTTCGCCGAGCTGTCGACAGGAAACTTGTACTGCTCATCCAAATCCATCACCACCTTGGCTTGAAAGGTTTGCGGATCAAACCCGATTGATTTGACTCTGCCCACGACAACGCCCGCACTTTTAACGGGGGCACGAGCCTTGAGTCCGCCAATATCGTCAAAATTTGCCGAGACTTCGTATGTATGCGAATTAAAGCTGAAATTGCCCAGATTAGCCGCCTGCATGGAAACAAAAAGCAGCGCAACAAACCCCATCAGTACAAACAGTCCGACGAGAAATTCCAAAGTCTTGCGTTCCATGATGTTTTTCTCTTTCTCGCGTTAAATTCCTGAAAACATAAATGCCGTCATGATGAAGTCAAGTCCCAGCACCATGAGCGAACTGATCACAACGGTACGAGTAGTCGCCCTCGAGACGCCGTCGGGCGTCGGCCGAGCGCTGTAACCCTGAAACAAAGCAATCAGTCCCACAGCCACGCCGAAGACAATCGACTTCACGACGCCGTTTAAGACATCCGTATAAAAGTCCACTCCGCCCTGCATCTGAGACCAGAACGCTCCGTTGTCCGTTCCGATGAGTCCCACGCCCACAACCCAGGCACCGAGGATGCCCATCGTCGAAAAAATCATGGCCAGCACAGGCATGGAAATCATGACGCCGGCAAAGCGCGGAGCCATGATGCGACGCACGGGATCCACCCCCATCATTTCCATGGCGGCAAGCTGCTCTCCAGCACGCATTAAACCGATTTCGGCTGTAAGAGACGTTCCGGCGCGACCTGCAAACAAAAGCGCTGTCACCACCGGACCCAGCTCGCGCATCAAGGCAAGCGCCACCAGCACGCCTAAAGCCTGTTCGCTGCCGTAGCGAACCAAAATGTAATAACCCTGCAACCCCAGCACAAACCCCACAAAGAGGCCGGAAACGGAAATGATCACCAGCGAATAGTTGCCGATGAAGTGTACTTGCTGAACGATAAGAAAAAAGCGCGCAAAAGACGCCGGCAACTGTCTGAAGACAGCCAAAGAAAACAGCGTCAGTTGTCCGATTGCACGAATCTGGCGGATTGCGTAGCGGCCGATCCCAGAGATAATGCCAAACAAAAAACCTCTCATTTTGCGCGTACTCCGAATTCCTTTTCGATCGGCTCGGCAGGATAGTGAAACCGCACAGGGCCATCGGGCTGTGCATCAAGAAACTGCCGCACATACGGATCAGTCGACGCCGAAAGCTCGGCCGGCGTCCCCTGCGCTGAAATGCGCCCCGCATTGACCATATAAACGTAGTCTGCAATGGCAAAGGTCTCTGCTACATCATGCGTAACAATGATGGCCGTGGCGCCTAGAGCATCATTGAGGTTGCGAATCAGCTTAGCCGTCACCCCCATCGAAATGGGATCAAGCCCTGCAAAGGGTTCGTCATACATGATGAGATCCGGATCAAGCGCAATGGCTCGGGCAAGAGCCACACGACGGGCCATGCCGCCCGAAATCGCGGAGGGCATAAGCCGCGCAGCCCCTCTGAGGCCGACAGCATCAAGCTTCATAAGCACCAAATCGCGAATCGTTTCCTCATCAAGATTGGTTTGCTCGCGCAACGGAAAAGCCACATTATCGAAAACAGACAGATCGGTAAAGAGAGCACCGAACTGAAACAGCATTCCCATGCGTCGACGAATGGCATAAAGCCTCTTGATGTCGGTCGTGTGAATCTCTTCGCCGTCAAAAACAATCCTTCCCTTCTGAGGCGTAATGAGCCCGCCGATAAGCTTCAGAAGCGTCGTCTTGCCCATGCCCGAACCGCCCATAATGGCAACAACCTGACCGCGCCCGAATTTGAGCGTGACATCGTCAAGGATCACGCGGGCACCATAGCCAAACGTGACTGCCTGTATTTCAAGAAAAGCTTCGGACAACGACATACAAAACGTTCAATCAGCAAACTGAATGATTGTTCAGAAAAGAAAAGCACCGGATATTATGGCACGCCCAGACGGTTGGCGCATTAGACGAGTCCAGCATCAGGCGCAAAACGTACGCAGCGAGAAATCCCCAATGTCTTCAACCGTTCATCATCCGGCGCAATGATTCTGAAGCAGGCAGCAAGCTCCGCGGGACAATTTTCGGCTCGCCGTGTTTTGAGATTAATGTAATTCCACTCTGTAGCTGCCACGCAGCACAGCTTGCCTGCTCCGTTTTTCATGGCATACCTGCGCAGACTAGCGTGTCCGGCCAGACTCTGCACCCAGGTATAAACAGTTACAGTTTCTCCGAGCTTGCACGGGCGCAAATACTCTACCCAATGTTCGCGTGCGACCCACGCCCCTTCGCCCTCGTGAAAATACCGCTCGCTTGCCCAGCCGCTTTGTGCAGACGCCTCCCGGGCGCTTTGCTCCATCCAGCGCAGGTACACGCGGTTGTTGACGTGTTCGAGCTCGTCGATATCTTGCGCTTGCACAACAAATGTCTTGACGACGATCTCAGAGGCCATTTTTTGATACTTCTCCGTTAATTTGGTTTTGTTCCGTCACAGGCTGAACGGCCGGCGTCCCGTGCACAGCATCGACTGCCGCCATAGGATCCGGCACTCCCATATGGGCACACATTGTCGCACTCACTCGTCGACATAGTTCATGACGATTTTCACCATACATAGGCTCAAGAATCGTTGCTTGAACCCAAAAATCCTTCGTGTTGAGGATGCGCCAAACGCACTCAAAAAGTCCAATGCTACCGGTATAGGCTGCGTTTGTCGTGACCTCGCTGCCGCTGCGGTAACGCAAAACAATCGGCACGACCGGAGCGTGCATCTTGACCGCAGCCTCCATTAAATTGCCGTGCAAACGCAACAGTCCCGTACCGTCAGAAGTCGTTCCCTCGGGGAAAAGCAGCAGATTTCGTCCCTCTTTGAGCGCTCTCTGCATTTCACTGCCTACCCCAAGCAACGCTCTTTTGTTGCCTCTTTCAATAAAAACCGTGTCCACAGCACTTGCTATGCGACCGAACACAGGCCAGCGAGCAATTTCAGCTTTAGCTACAAATGAGGACGGCGCAATCGCATTAAGCACAAAAATATCGAGCACCGATACGTGATTTGCGCACAAAAGCCTGCCCCCAACATCGGGCGTCAAGCCGCAATCCTGCGCCCGCTCGTCTTCGAGCTTGCCTTCAATCACCAGCTTCACACCAAGCCAGTCAACGAGCCTCCTTGCCCAGCGGCGAATTACTCGTCCTCGGGTCTGCTGCTTGGAAAAAGGCAGAACAAATGTGATGATGATCAGGCAGCAGATCACATAGACAAAAATGGAGCTAAATCGCGCTGCGGCCACAAGCTTGTGCATCAGTCGCCTTCCTTTGTTGTTTTTTTGACTTCATTAGCCTCGATTTTTATGTCCTGAGCCAGACGGACAGGTTCGCCCTCATCAAACCACTGCTGCAAGATGACAGCTGCAGCCGCATCGTCAATGTTTCCACCGGCATCATCTTCAACAACCACAGAAGAGTAGCGTTCGTCAACCACATGGACCGGAATGTTAAATCGTCCTTCGAGCTGCCGAGCAAAGCGCAAGGCACGGACTGTCAATTCATGCGCCGCGCCATCAGGGTGTCGCGGCAGTCCAACAACACAGACCTCTGGCTGCCATTCGGCAATGAGAGCCCCAACACCTGACCATTTTGCTTTATTGGTGCGCCCATCAAGGATGGCCAACGGGCGAGCCGATTTTGTCCATCCGTTTCCAAGGCTTGCGCCGATGCGCACGACACCGAAATCAAATCCGAGAACAATGCCTGAGGTCATGTTTTTCCTTACCGGTCGCAGAAAAATTTCACTTGAGACCCACTCACGCATGTCCTGCCAAATTTGTGGCAAAAGGACTGTCCGTCGACAAGAGCTTGGACTCATCGAGCCCGGCCAGCGTCAGCGCCGTACTGTAGCGAGTTTCAAGCGGCTCGTTGAAAATCACCCGCGCCATGGCATCGCTCTCGATCCAAGCCCCTTCGCGGATTTCTTCCTCAAGCTGCCCGGCAGACCAGGTAGCGCAGCCAATTGCCATGTAGTAGCGCTCCGGCCCCGTTCCCTCGGCAATGGCCCGCACAATATCCTGCGAAATTGACACTTCAATCTGCTGATCGCTGTAGATTGAAACATCCCAATTGCGATTTCCCAGCGGCTCATGCAGCACATAGCCATGCGTACCATTCATCGGTCCACCCCAGCCGATAGGAGTAGCCGACGTCGCTTCGCTGGTCGGCAGCTTGAGCTGTTCGCAGACATCGCTCATCGTCAGACTGCCCGCGCGATTGACGACAAGCCCGATGGCCCCAACATGCGGGCTATGTTTAGGAATGAAAATCACGGTCTTTTTAAACCGCGGATCTTCCATGGTCGGCGATGCAATTAAAAACTTTCCGGTGTATTTGCCGGTCAGTTCGTTTTTCATACCCTAGTCCTTGTTCGTGTCAGTGCGCATGCACTCTTTTTGCAATGCGCTTTGCCTTGATTTTAGATGTGCGGACGGCAAAAGATTTTTTCAAGCCGCTTCGATTTGTATCGTTGTCATAGTGTTCTCACCGAGAATTTTGTAATGCGCCGCAAAAAAATTCGCGCTACAGTTTCCGGCTCGAGTCCCCGCAGAATTTCTGCGCCGATGCTTCTGATTTTTTGTGCTGTCAATTCAGGAATCTGTCATGGTCGAAAATGTTCTAGAAAAGCTTTGCGCCAAATTTGATGCAGGCGGCGCCCGCTACCGCGTCCTTCATCACCCGGCTGGCGACCGTTCCAGCGCCTCTGTATGTGAGGTACGTGGAACCGAACTTGGACAAGGAGCAAAAGCGCTCGTGTGCATGGCAAAAGGAGGCGGAGTTAAACAGTATGTGCTCGCCGTACTTCCCGCTGATCAGCAAGCCGATCTGAAAAAACTCGCCAAAGCCATAGGAGCCAACCGTGCCGGCCTTTGCAGCCCGCAGGAAGTCATGGATCTCACCGGCTGCGTACTCGGCGCTGTTCCTCCGGTTGCCTTTGATGACCGGCTTTTAAACGTAGCCGACCCCACACTCTTTACTCGTTATGAAGAAATTGCCTTTAACGCCGGCGCAAGAGACGTTTCAATCATCATCAACACCGACGATTTTCACCGCATCGTTGCCCCACGAGAAATCGATTTCCTAAAACAAGAAAACTGATTTTTTCTCCGCAATTTGCCTTTGTTCTTTAATCTTTTTTCTACTTTGTCATGGAACACTTGGATTTTTCCTACGTTTTGAGCTCTACGCTTACACCAATTACCTTAATTTCGGGCGTCGGCCTGCTGCTGATGACGATGTCTGCTCGCTATGCGCACACAACTGACCGGCTTCGCCAACTTCTCAAAGCACTGGAAATGACTGCCGATCCCGGCAAACATCTGGGAGCCTCGATCAAACTCCTTTTCCAACGTGCCACTCTCCTGAGAAAGGCCATTTTGCTTGTTGTCCTCTCTGCTGCCTGCTCCGGTCTCTTGGTGTTGACCTGCACCGTGGAGGCGATGTTCGGCAATCAGCTTGAGACCCTCAAGCACCTTTTTTTGTTGTGCTCGGTTGGTTTGATCGTCGTCTCGACGTTTTACTTTGCACTTGAAGTCAACATTTCTCTGAAAGCTCTGGAAATTACACTTCCTCACGACGAGCAGACTAAAAATTAACCGCCAACCAACGAAAAATCGCCCGTCCTGCAGAAACATCCGCGGACGGGCACTGGCACAAGTCAACTTGCGCGCACTCAAAGCGCAGACTTATTGCCGCTGCTTTTGAGCATCCGTTTCGACAGATGCAGCCGTTGCCCCTTCAGCAGCTTCGGGAATCTGATTCGTCTGAAGCTTTGTTTTTCTGCCACGACGGACGGTTCCTGCCGGCTTTGCCGCCGCATCAGCCTTCTTGATTTTTGACTTTCGAATGGCCTTTTTTGGAGCTACTTTGGTCTTGGACTCAGAAGAAGCAGACCGACTTTCCTGCTCAATGCCTTGCGATTGAGCCAATGCCAGCACTGCTTTTTGCTCAACGGACTGCTGAGCCTTGTCAAGTGTTTGCGCAGTCGCCTCTTTCATTGCCCCCGGCTGCTCGCGAGAAGGCGTCTGAACACTTTCGGTAGCAATTACATTGTCGACCTGCCCGTCCGGCACTGAACTCTTCTTAGCAGATTCATTTTTCTTGACCGTTGTCTTTGCCGGCAACTTCTTTCTGAGCGATGGAGGAAGCTTGTCAGTTCTGGGCTTGCGCGGACGCAATGGCTTGTCAAGCATCTCCTGATGCGCCTTAGCATCCTCTTGAACAAGTAGAGCCACAAGCTTTTTCTTTACCTCCGGATGTTGGTCAAGGTACACATACAGACTGTCCCTTCTCGTCGCATAGCGCTTGACCTCCGGAAACTCTTCTTCAATCAGCGCGCAAACATCCCGTAGTTTGCGCCCCTTGAGAATATTCTCAGGAGTAGATCGGGCTGTGAGCCTGGTACGACGCGTTGGCTCTCCCCAATCAAGCGTCCCGCGTGGAGGCTCCGGCATTTTGAGCTTCTTGACGCGGCTTGGAACCACCAAGCTTTTACGCGCACGCTCCTCGGAAGCTTCCTTGTTCTGCAACTCTCTCTTGTCGGCAACCTCGGCAGGGGCAGCATCAAGTATTGCCTTAGCAGAAGTTTTTCTAGATTTTCTTTTTACAGTCTCTTTGGCAACGACTGGAGCCTTTGTTGTTGGCTCAGCTTTCGCTGCAGGCTTCACCACTCGCAGTTCTTCGCTGACTGCAGGCTTTTCTTGCACTGATTTCTCAGCCGTACGACGAACCGACTGATGCGTCGTCCACGGATAATCGAGCGCCTTACGGCTTTGCTTCATGCGCTTGGCCGAAAGCCACTCAAAAAAAGCCCTGATTTTCTGAAAAAACATCGGTTCACTCCGGCAGAAAAGACAACGAACACCTTCGCGTAAAACGGCGCAGAGGCGCTCGGAAAAGTGTACACCGACGATTTGATTCTTTGAGAAAATTGTCGCATTTGCACGTCGAAAACTTAATGCAATTTCATTTCCTCGTTTCTCAGACGCAACACCGTCGACACGAATTCCACTCATCGAGCCAATCATGACCCGTCTTGGAAGGAATCATTACCTGCACTTTTAATCCACTACAAGCGAATCGGTGCGCAAATGAATAAGCTGCAGCCTGTCCGGCATATTTTTCATCGTTGTCACCAAAAACGGTTACCTGTTCAATACCCGCAGGAAGTTTTGCGAGCGTTGCCATATTCGTGCTACCAAGAGTTGCCCATACAGGCAAGGAAAACATCAAGGCAGCACCAAGCGCCGTTTCCACCCCCTCGGCAATTCCAATGATTCCATTGGTCGGAATGCCCCCAAGCCTGACGACACCTCCGGCTGCCGCGCCTCTCATTAATTTTTTCGGACTGCGCACTCTAGCCTTGATGCCCTCGGGCTCTAAATAGGTGCGATGCAAATTGATGACGACACCGTGCATGTCGGTAAGTCTCGAGAGCATGACGGGCAACACGCGCGGATGCTCATCTTTTGCGTTGTATTCAAGCCCGTCATGCGTGCGGATTTCAGGATATGCCGCGGAAGGATCCAGACCTCTTGAAGATAAATAACGCCACACTGGATCTCCAACTCTGACAGGATGTGCCTGCGCCCAAATTTCGAGCATCTCTTCGCGTTCTGCCTGTTCGGCAGAGCGCTCCGGACTCTGCGTTTGCTCATGCTCAGGCCTTGCAGTCGGTTCAATGTCGCAAAACCGCTCAACCACCTGAAGCGATTCGAAAAAACTGCACTGTAAAAACTTGGCAATCAAATCAAATCCATCGCCAGGCCCGCAGCCGCGGCAATAGTAGTTGCCCACGCCAAATCTGTCATCAAATCTAAACCGATCCCTGCCGCCGCATACAGGACAGGGCCGAGAAGATCCGTCAACACACTGAGCAGGAATGCCGCAAGAGACAAAAATATCGCGCCAGCGACCCCTCGCCCTTTCAAGAGCGGCGTTGCGGCGCGACTTCCAGTAGGAAAAATTCAAACGTAATCCTTTCTTTTCTTATTTTTTCCGAAAATCTTAGCAGCGGCAAATCCTTACCAAAGGTCAATCAAAGGTATCGCCATCTTGCAAAATCCACGGATCAATCGTCACATCCATCGAACGCAACACGCCGCCTTCGTCAAACTGAGGCCAAACGGCCATATAGAAGCCGCCCTTGTCCAGGAAGCGGTACATCCAGGCATGCTCATTGACAAGCGGGAAATTGTATTTTTCAGCACATTTTCCCCAGAAAGCCCAGACATCAGCTTCGGTCCACTTGCCGATCTGCGGCACACCGAAATACTTGCGCTGCAACCCCTGCTCGCGTTCGATCAACCTTCCGGAATCATCAAAGAAGAGCCACCAAACCTGTTGCCCGAATGGCTGCATCGAATAAGTCCAGCGTTGTGTTCCGTCGGGCATTTCCGTCTTGGCATTAGGCTCCCCCAAATATGTTTCGACCTCCTGAGCCGTCTCGCCCATATCGACCAGCTGCGGGTGAGCGCACCCGCCCAAAACGACAGCGACGCCGATCAAGACCGCCGTCTTTAATGTCTGCAAAAACGTCATGCTTTTCTCCTCAAGTCTGACGCTGTCCAAACATTCACAGCGACAAATCCTCACGAGGACACTTTACGCCCATTAAAGCTTGTCGAGATGGTGTTCAACCGCAAAAACAGCAGCCTGCACACGGCTCTTGATGTTGAGCTTTCTCAACACGCTTTGCACATGCACCTTGACGGTGGACTCAGCCAAATCCAAAGCACGGGCAATTTCTTTGTTGCTGACGCCGCGGGCAAGCCAAGCAAGAGTCTGTCTCTCACGCGGAGTCAGGGATTCGATGTCAGGAGCGACTGCGGCGCTGTGATAGCTGTCGCGACGAAGCTTCATGACGAGCTTGTTGGTCATTTCGGGCGAAATGACAGAATCCCCAGCAACCGCGTGACGAATGCTCTGAAGCAAAAACGCAGCATCAATTTTCTTGAGCAAATACCCTCGAGCACCGAGCCGCATGCATTCGGCCAGATCATCTCCATCTTCGCTCACCGTCAGCATCAAAACGGCCATTTGAGGTGCAACCGCCAAGATCTGAGCGAGAGCTTCGCGTCCGTTCATCGTAGGCATATCAAGATCCAACAGCACGATATCCGGCTTGACCTGCTCAACAAGCTTGACGCCCTCAAGACCGTCGGCCGCCTCCCCTACAACCTCGAAGTCCTCCTGACGAGACAGAAGCGCCTTCAGGCCGCTGCGAAAGAGCGTGTGATCGTCAACAAGAACGATACGGATTTTTTTCTGGTTATTGTCGACTTCCTGCATTTTGTTTTCCCATTTTGTTTAAGAGTCCGGGAGGCTCTTACTGTCTTCAATAGATGCGAGCTTAGCGCATTTTTCCGTAAGTGCGGCAGACTTCAGGAACAAAGTAAAAAAAAGGCGGAATTGCCCAGGCATCCATCGCCGGCACAAATCCGCCTCCTTGGCCTATTTTGCGATATTCGCAGTTTTAACGCCTATTTACTGGAAACTCATTAAGCGTGGCCTTCTTCGTTAGCTGCCGCAGACGCCTCAGCCTGCTTCTTGGCCTGTTGAGCCAAACGCTGCTGATACAGCGCCTCAAAATTTACCTCCGGCAAATGCACCGTCGGAAGACCGGTACGATTGATCAGGTCTGCGAGATTGGCGCGCAAATAGGGATAGATCATGCTCGGGCAAAGCACATTGACGATGTGACGCACGCCGTCTTCGGGAATGTTGCGGATATCAAAGATTGCCGCCTGCTTGCCCTCGGCAAGAAACATCGTGCTTTCCTTGGTCCCCACCGTAATGGTGCCGCGCACGACAACTTCGTAGGCATTGGGAACACTCAAGGCGCGCTGAGAAACCTCAAATTGAATATCGACATTGGGCTGCTCAGAGGGGGCCTGCATAAAAACTTCAGGCGCATGCGGCATTTCCAGCGATGCATCCTTGAGATAACAGCGCACCATCTGAAAGGACGGCTCGTTGTTTGCCTGCTGCTGGTTCTGCTCGGGATTCTGAGCGTTCTGATTTTCTTCTGCCATTGTTCTTTCCGTTGAAAAAATGTGCCGGCCGGCATTGCTTCCGGACTGCGGCAATGATGATGAATAAACCTTTGTCAGTCTCAGCGCGTGAATGGAAGTCCGGCTCGACGCCAAGCATCAAGTCCGCCCTGAAGAATGTAGGTTTCCTTAAATCCAAGCCCGCGCAGCAAAGTCGAGGCCAGACGCGAATGCCGTCCGTTGTTGTCAACCAGCAAAACAGGCTTGTCCTTCTTGAGGCGTTCGAATTCATACTGAATACGGTCGGCCGGAATATTGATTGAGTTGGCAAGCGCCTCTTTTTTGAAATCTTTTGGATCGCGCAAGTCAACGATCTGCGCCCCTTTGTGATTGATGAGCTGCGTGGCCGCCGTATTATCAACCTGCGCGCCGAAGCGGCCCTTCATGACATAAGGAGCTGCCAAAACGCAGATGCAAACCAAAATAATGGCCAGCAGCAAAATATTCTCAAGCAGAAATTGGGTCACGTCTTTATCCGTTTCTTTAGTGAATGGTTAGCACTTGTCCACGCGCATGGTGGAGTCAATCTGATCATTATAGAATGTTGGGATTGATTGCACTTTTTTCAACTATTGCTAATTTTTGTTCTCCGGGCAAATCATCAGGCTTTAAACCTTGCGAAAATTCCGGAGTTCGTCGAGTCCTTTTACTCTTTTTATCGTCGCCTCAGCGTCCATGTTCCTTCGTTTTGCAAAGCTATGCTGTATGAGTGCCGCACTTGCGGTCGTGCTTGCGCAGGCGCCCGCAGCCGAGGGGGCCGCCTCCCGCACAAGCTCGACCAAGCAACGCTCAAATCTGCAAAATGAACAGCGCTCCATCAAAGGCCAAATTTCGACCATCAAAAAGGACATTGCCCAAAAAGAAGCTCGCGTCGACAGCGCCAACAAAGAGCTGCGCGCATCCGAAAAAGCCATCTCCGACAGCAACCGCACGCTAAAGGAACTCGGCGAGAAAAAATCCGCGGTTGAAAACCAACTTGCCGATCTCAAGCGTGAAGCCGACATTGTCGGCATGCACGTCTCCGAAGCTGAGGATCTCGTCGCAGTCATTTCCCAGGCGCAGTTTCTCAATACCCGCCGGCACCCATGGCAGGCGGCGCTCACCGGCGGCAACCCCAATGACATCTCCCGGATGTCTGCCATTTTGCGCTATATGGCTCGCGAGCAGGATCGCACGATTGACCGTCTCGCCAACCGCCGCAAAAACATTGAGGTAGTGACAGCAAAAACCAATGCCACCCAGAAAGAGCTTTCACGCATTGAAGCCGACGAGCAAAAAAACCGCCAGAACCTTGAAAAAGAGAAATCTCGTCGCGAAAGCGCCATCAATGAGCTCAAAAAGGAACTCAACACGCAGCGCGAGCGATATGAACAACTAGTGAAAAATGACCGGCAGCTCACGCAGCTCATTGCCAACATCGACAAGCAAATTGCTGCGGCCGCCGAAAAAGAACGCGCCCGCAAAGCCGCCCTTGCCAAGGCCGAAAAGGAAAAACAGCAGGCCAAGCAGAAAAAAACACAAAAGACCAAGCCGACCCAAATTGCAAAACGCGATCCTCGTCGCACCACTGTCGCGCCGACAACAGGCAACTTTGGAAAAATGCGCGGCAAACTGCTTATGCCGACTAAAGGCAAAATCATCGCTCGCTTCGGCCAAAAACGCGAAGGCGCCGCCGCCGATCTTGCCTGGCGAGGACTGCTGATCAGCGCAAAAATGGGGCAGGATGTGGTTGCAACAGCCGGGGGTACGGTTGTCTTTGCCGACTGGATGCGTGGTTTTGGAAACTTGCTGATTCTCGATCACGGCTCCAACTACCTTTCGGTTTACGCCAACAACGAATCACTGTTCAAATCTGTTGGCGACTCAGTCAAGCAAGGCGACACGATTGCAAGCGTCGGGCAGTCGGGTGGCGAAGACTCCCCTGGCTTATACTTCGAACTCCGATATAAAGGCAAACCTTTTGATCCCGCTCGCTGGCTAAAAAAATAGCCTTGCTGCCGCTGCGGCATGCCTTAGCGCATGCGCAGGTGCACTTTTTGGACTTTCTCACATTTTTTTGACATGAGCATTCTCTCGCGCTCCTTATCCATTGCCGCCGCAGGCGTGTGCGCCGGCGTCATTCTCACGACCGGCCTGCAGGCTTTTGCCGCACAGGAACAAAAAGCCTCTCTGCCTCTGGAGGACATTGAGCTCTTTGCCGATGTCTACGGATCCATCAAAAACTTCTACGTTGATGAGGTTGCAGATTCCAAGCTCATGGAAAATGCCATCAAAGGAATGGTTGAAGGCCTGGATCCGCACAGTTCTTTTCTGGACTTCAATGAATTCAAAGACATGCAGGAGAGCACGTCAGGCGAATTCGGCGGCCTTGGACTGGAAGTCACGAAAGACCCCTCGGGCGTGCGCGTCGTCTCCCCCATTGACGACACTCCGGCGGCAAGGGCAGGCGTCATGGCTGGCGACCTCATCATCAAAATCGATGGAAAAGCCACGGCAGACCTGAGTCTCAATGAAAATGTCAAGCTCATGCGCGGCAAGCCCAAGACTTCTATTGTGCTGACCATTGCCCGCAAGGGGGAAGCCAAGCCGCTTGTCGTCAAGCTCGTGCGCGACATCATCAAGGTCAAATCGGTCAAATTCAAGGAATTGGCAAACGATCTAGGCTACATCCGCATTTCACAGTTTCAGGAGCACACCAGCGAAGACATCGCACAAGCTCTAATCAAGCTCAACCAAAAAAATCACCTCAAGGGGCTGGTGCTTGATCTGCGCAACAACCCTGGCGGACTTCTGAATGCAGCCATCGGCGTTTCTGCGGCTTTTTTGCCAGCCGACAGCCTGGTTGTTTCCACGCGTGGCCGCAACCCTCAGGAAGAAAGAAAATTCACTGCTTCATACAAGGACTACTCCACCTCTAATTCCGGCAAAGACTACATTGCCGACTTGCCCTCGGCAACCAAGAGCGTCCCCATTGTCGTGCTCATCAATCCCGCCTCGGCATCTGCCTCTGAAATTGTGGCCGGCGCGCTGCAAGATCATAAGCGCGCCACCATTATGGGTACTCGCTCTTTCGGCAAAGGCAGCGTGCAGACGATTCTGCCGCTTCGCATGAAGCGCGATGAGACCACCGGCATCAAAATCACGACGGCACGCTACTACACGCCCTCGGGCCGCACCATTCAAGCCAAGGGAATTACGCCCGACATCGCCGTTGATGACACGCCCGAAGGAAACTATCCCTCCTTCACGATCCGAGAGTCCGACCTTGCGCACCATATCGAAGTCGAAGACACGGACAAAACAAAGAGCAACAAGTCAGGCAAGGATGCCAAACAAGCTCGCAGCGAACCCGTTGAGGAAGAAGAAACAAAGATGCCCTCGCTTCGCTACATGTTTGGAGATGAAAAAGACTTTCCGCTGCAGCAGGCTCAAGCCTTCCTCTTGGGCAAAGATGTCGTGACGCACGAAGAAACTCAAGCCAAACTCAAGGCTGAGCGGGAAGCTGAGAAAAACGCTCAGAAGACTAAGAAAAACTCTTCCGACGCCAAATAATCAATGCCCGGCAATATCTCCTTTTCCGACATTGAACTTAAAACTGCGCGCAGCAGTCGCCATGCCCTGCTGCGCGAGGTCGGCGAGCTGGGCACGCAGCGCATTGCGTCCCTGCGTGTTCTCATTCTTGGCGCAGGAGGCGTCGGCTGTCCGACCGCTTTATATCTGGCCGAGGCCGGCATCGCGCACATAACGATCGCCGACTGCGATACGGTCGAACCATCCAACCTTGCCCGGCAGATCCTGCATACCGCCAAGCGCATCGGTATCAATAAGGCGATCAGCGCAAAAATTGAACTCGAGCACCTCAATGATGCAGTTGACGTGCGCGCCATCCCCAATCGAGTCAACGAAGAAGAAATTGCTGCTCTGGCTCAACCATGCGACCTCATTGTCGATTGCACGGACAATTTCAAAACCAGACATGCGGCCAATCGGGCCGCTTTGCGCTGCCGCAAACCTCTGATAACCGCATCAGCAATACGCTACAGCATTCAGGTTGCCTTTTTCGACTTCACTCAGGAAAACTCTCCATGCTACGCATGCGCTTTTCCCGAAGACGACGGTAGCGACGTCAAGGCCTCAAACGTCGGAGTTCTCGCTCCTGCTTCAGGCATTG
The DNA here is from genome assembly GCA_944388865.1 of uncultured Duodenibacillus sp. Taxonomy (GTDB): domain Bacteria; phylum Pseudomonadota; class Gammaproteobacteria; order Burkholderiales; family Burkholderiaceae_F; genus Duodenibacillus. Next base: position 70,616 of record CALXKM010000024.1, read on the forward strand.
CCGGCATGATCGCCGCTGAAGAAGCACTCAAATGGGCTGCCGGCATAAGAACCTTGGCTTCAAGTCTTCTCGTTCTTGATACGCTTAGCTGGGAAATGCAGCGCATTACGCTTGCCAAAATGCCTGACTGCGCCTGCTGCAGCTGCCGAGCAAAGCACACGACTAATGAAGCTGTCCCCAATAAAGCGTAACGGACGACTCTTCTCCGAAGGTGCGGCCCGCAACGAGGTACAAGGGACCAAGCCAACTGTCAAGAGCAACATAAACACTGCCCGCACGCTTCCACTCCCGGTCTAGCTGCCACCCCTGAGAAGGATCTCCTTCATCATGGGCACGACCAAATTCAAAACTCGCCCCCAGATATACAGGCATGCCGAAAACGTCGACATGGCGGCTTACGTCATGGTACAGCATGGCTCGAGCCAAATTCACTCGATTTCCCGCATACCGTCCGTAAGGCGATCCTGACAAATTGAATACACCTCCGATATTGAAATTACCCGCCTGCGGCGCTCTTGCATAGCGGCCGGACAAAAGCAGCGTCGTTCTGCGCCCCAGCTTAAAGGGCTTCCAAACGTTGATGTCATAGGAAACGCCATCAATGACATCCATGCGCTCAGCATCAGGCGAGACAGCACGCCAGACGGAAGCATCAAGCAACAGCCCCTTTGTTGGGAAGCTTGCATGATCAAGCGTATCGACTTCAAAAGAAATTTCGGTGTAGCAGGCCTGCGCACTTGCCTGCATGTTGATCGGACTGATTTCCGTTTTCGTGCGAGTATCAAACCACCCACCGCCTGCTTTGATGCGCCCAAAACGCCCCATGTCGTAACCTAGATAAAGGCCGGCATCAAAACTCTCATTTCTAAACCGCGCAAGCGAATTCCCGCGCTCATCGTAGAGCTCAAACGGTTCCCATTTGTAGCGTACCTGCGGCATAAAAAAGAACTTGCTCGTCGTCCCTAGCGGCTGATGCCACTGACTGGCAAAACGCTTGACTTCGCCCAACTGAAGCAGATTATTCCAGCTTGCGCCCCAGGAGTTGAGCCACCCCCAGGAATGAGAAAGAATGACGTTGAAGGTATTTGATTCCTGAAAATTACTCTGAAGATTTCCCCCGAATCGAAGAACTGAATAGCCGTAATCCTTTTCCTTGGGCTCAAAAACAAGAACCTCGGTGTTGTAAGGCCCGGGCTCAAACTTAAAGGGAACGCTTTGGAAGTCTCCCGTCGCCCAAATCTCCCTGGCAGCATCGGCGACTTCCTCGTTGCCAACCTCGCCCTGAGAGTTGATGTCGATATCCGAGAGCACTCGTTCGGAATTAACAACCTTCAAGCCATCGATGCGCACCCCCGAGAGCTGATGAGAATGCACGCGATGCATTTCTTTTGCTCTTGTCTGCTGCCAAGCCCGGTACCGCTCTTCTGATACTGAATAAACTTCAAGTTCCTTTTTTCTGGCAATAGCCGCCTGATATCCTCGCTCGATAATTTCTTTCGAACGCATGAAATCCCCGGAATTAAAACCGGACAAGTCAGGAGCAATGTAAACATCCGTCTGCCGAAGCTTCTTAAGAGAAGCCTGCACATTTTGTTCTGTCAGCAGGTTGACCACCTGTCCCATGATGCCCAACACGCTGTCGAGATTTTGCCGTTTGCTCAGGGGCGTGCCTGCATTGATCACCACGACAACATCGGCCCCCATGCTGCGCGCCTGCTCCACAGGAAGATTGTCTACCAACCCTCCGTCGACAAGAAGCCTGCCGTCATATTCAACGGGAGAATACGCCCCTGGCACGGACATCGATGCCCGCATCGCCTGAGAAAGCGTCACGCCTTTTTGCAGCACGACCCTTGCTCCGCTTTCCAGATCCGTGGCCAGTGCAGCAAAAGGTATGGAAAGCTCCGACAGGTCATTGACCGAATTGACAGGTTCCGTGACTCGCTGCAGAAAAATATCCAGCTCCTGAGAAGGAACAAATTGTGCAGGGAACTTCAACCCCTGTGCAGAAATTCCTATTTCACGCCCGCCGACCCCTTGTCTGTCCTCTTCCTTGCGATGCCAGGAAAGCTTCTCACGATCCGCACTCGGCGCAAACATGCGCGGCCAATTCACCGAAAGCGTAATGTCGCGAATCTCGTCAGCACTGTAGCCCGCAGCAAATCCGCCCCCAACCATCGACCCCATGCTAGTGCCGGCGACAACGTCAAAAGGAATGCGCATTTCCTCCAGAGCTTTGAGCACCCCTATATGAGCAAACCCTCGGGCTCCGCCCCCTGAGAGCACCAGCCCCAGTCGCGGCCGAGCATCGGTCTGTGTTTTCTGATGAATGTTTTGTGATCCCCAGGAATAAGACGCTAGATAAAACAGGGAAAGAAAGATCGTGACAACTGCGCGCAGCATAGGAACAAGCAAGATTTTTACGGGACGAGACCTTTCTGAGTTTAGCTTCTTTGCAGCGTTGCGTCATGGCTGCCGGCTCGAGCTGCAGGATTGGTCGCTCTTGAAGCTTTGCAAAAAAAGACGGCTTCAGCTGCGAAAAAAATTTTCATCGCCTTGTCGGTTGCTCTAGAATTCATCATTCTGTGTGTGGTCTTTAAGGCAGACCGACCTCTTTATCCGTTTTGACTTCTGAAGAAAGGATCGCCTCCGATGCCGATGATTGAAATTAAGAACGTGAGCAAATGGTACGGCTCGTTTCAGGTTCTGAAAAACTGCAGCACTTCCGTGGAAAAAGGCGAAGTCGTTGTGGTGTGCGGTCCCTCGGGCTCCGGCAAATCAACGCTCATCAAGACGGTCAATGCGCTTGAACCATTTCAGCAAGGGGAAATTCTCATCAATGGCATCAATGTTGGAGACCCCAAGACGAATCTGCCAAAGCTTCGCTCTCATGTAGGCATGGTTTTTCAGCATTTTGAGCTCTTCCCTCACCTGTCGATTACCGACAATCTGACGCTTGCTCAAATGAAGGTTCTCGGACGCAGCCGCGAAGAAGCCACGGAACGCGGTCTTGCTCTTTTGGATCGCGTCGGCCTGCTCAAGCATGCCGCTAAATATCCTGGACAGCTCTCGGGCGGCCAGCAGCAGCGCGTCGCCATTGCCCGCGCTCTGGCTATGGATCCTGTCTGCATGCTCTTTGATGAGCCGACCTCGGCCCTTGATCCGGAAATGATCAATGAAGTGCTCGATGTCATGGTAGAGCTCGCACGCGAGGGCATGACGATGATGGTCGTCACGCACGAGATGGGCTTTGCCCGCAAGGTGGCCGACCGCGTGGTCTTCATGGAAGCCGGCGAAATTCTCGAAGACGCCAAAAAGGAAGAATTCTTCGTCTCACCTCGATCGGAACGCGCTCAGAAATTCCTCTCGAAGATTCTTTCGCACTAATTTTTTCCTGCGGGCTTTTGCTTTCCTGCAAAGGCCGCAAAAAAAAAGCGGAAAGTTCGTCGTCAGCTGCGAGCTTTCCGCTTCTTTTTTGCTCAATTTCGGCCTAACGCTTTTCTACGACCCACATGGCAATTGAAGCAAAGATGAGCATGATTGTCGAAGGCAGCAGCGCCACCACCATCGGATGCCATGTATTGAGAATGCCCATGAAGGAGAAAATGTTGTTGAGGGCATAAAAGGAAATGCCGATCATCAACCCTACGAAGATGCGAATGGATACGCCGCCGCTTCTGACGTTGAGATACGCAAAAGGCATGGCAACGGCAAGCATCACAAAGATGGCAATCGGATAAAAAATCTTCGACCAGAGCGCAACTTCATATCGCTCAGTTGTCTGCCTCGTCTCCTTTAGATGCGAAATGTAGCTCCACAAATCAGATATTCCCATACGCTCAGGCTTGATTGTGAGCACGCCCAATATATCTGGTCGCATGTCAGAGACAAGCAAAACATCTGCACCGCGCCTAAATGTACTCGCCTCAACCATCGGATTTTCATCACGAGTCACGCGCGGAAGCGTCTCCACTGTGGCGTCCTTCAGGTGCCAGCCCGAGTTGGGAATGTAGTTGGCCTCAGGCGCATGCAGAATACGCACAAGCTCACCCTTGTCGTTGAACTCGAAAACACGCCAGGCCCCAGTACGACTGTCTTCACCTGCAATCAAATTGTGCACGTTGACAAACCGCATCGAAACATCGCCGGCAGCGTCAGACTCAACCGTATCCTTGACCCAAACGCCTGATGCATAACCGCGCGCCGTCAGTGTTCGATCAAATAAGATCGTGCGCATCTCGCCTCTCATCTTGTCGGCTGCCGGCGTCACCCACTCGCCCAGCGCATACGTCGCAGCAATCAGAACAGAAGCAGGAACCATAAGCATCACTGCAAGCCTCATGGGCGAGAGGCCTGAAATGCGCAAAATCGTAAATTCCGAATTCGCCGCCCAACGGCTCATCGTATAAACAGCACCAAGAAGTGCGGCAATTGGCATCACCTCATAGAGGCGCGACGGGAGCTTTAAGACCGTCAAAAACAATGCCATGCTGAAGTCATAGCGATTGCCGATGTTCTTTGCTTGTCCCACAAGGTCAAAAAACGCAATCAGCGCCACAAGGGATATAAGCACGAATCCCGTCGAAATCAAAATTTCCTTTGTCAGATGCCGCGTAACAACTCTCATTTGCGGCCTCCGAAGATTTTGTACGGCAATTCAATCAATGCCAACGGCAGCCAGCGCTGCATCCAAACGCGCCGCACAAAAAGAAGCGCTGTCAGCACAAACACTGCGCCGTTGAGACCGACAAGCGCAACAATCCATGGAACACGTTCGGTTTTTACCCAAGTTTCGGCCATCGAAATGCCGTTGAGATAAAGAATGAATATCAGCACCGCCAGCAACAGGCTTAGACTCTTGCCCGCTCTGGGGTTGGTATATGACAACGGTATTGCTAAAAGAGCCAGATTCAATGCTGCTAAAGGCCAGCACAACCGCCAGACCAGCTCGGCCTTTGCAACAGGAGTATTAAGCTGAAGAAGTCTGTCGAGCGGAAGCTCTTCAACATCACGACTGGCGTAGGCCTGATCGGCCTTGCTCTCGAGTCTGAGCTCATAGGTATCGAAATCAACGACGCGCCATGCCGCATCCGCTTTTTGGCTGGTGTCGTAGCGACGGCCGTTTTTTAGAACAACATAGCGAATGCCGTTTTCATTGACGCGAATTTCGCCCGAGTCAGCTTTGACGATCGTCTCGCCGCGACCGCTTCTTTGACTCATGAAGACATTTTTAATTCGGGTGCCGTCTTCGCTGACTTCCTCAATGAAAAAAACTCGCGCTCCTCCCTCGGTCTCAATGAAGCGCCCAGGAGAAATGCGGTTGACGTCATCGCGCTGCTCAAACTGCTGCGAGGTTCTCTCAATCTGAGCCTTGGCCCAAGGCGTGATGACAAGCGATATCACCCCTACGAGCACGATCATCGGCAGAGCAAAACGCAACACCGGTGAAATCCACCTAAGCAAACTCAAGCCGCCGGAACTAAACCACACCACCATTTCGCTGTCCTGCCAGCTACGGATCATGACCATCAAAATGGCGATAAAAATCGACAGCGCCAGCAATGCGGGCAGGTTGGTGAGCGAAGAGTAGACCATCAGTTCGAACACAGAACGCGAATCCACACTGCCGCCGGCGGCCTGACCAAGAATAGTCACCAGCCCCACCGTCAGCACAATGGAAAAAAGCACCGTAAAGACGCCCCCGGCGCTGCTGGCTAACTCATTGACTAGCAATCGTCTGAAAATCATGGCGTCAGGGCTTTTATGCGAAACCAGAAAAACTGATGATAGAAAGCATTCGGATATTCTAAACGCGCCCGAGGCAAATCAGCTTCGGACGCGCATAGAAGAAAGAACAATTTTCCCGCCTCAGCGTGCGCAACCGTCTGCTTGATACTCTCGCTTCTTGTCGCCGATCATATGAAGCACAACTGTTGCCGCAACCAAAGCGGCGAATGCTGTCCCAAGCGAAAGCAAAAGACTGCCGCCGGAGATGCCTGCCACCAAGTAGCCCAATCCTGCGCAAATCGCCGCCAACAAGGCATAGGGAATCTGCGTTGACACATGCTCCATATGGTTGCACTGAGCCCCCGCCGAAGACAAAATCGTCGTATCGGATATGGGCGAACAATGGTCGCCGAAAACCGAACCGGCAAGTGTTGCCGAAAGAACCACAACGGTCAGTGTGGGATCAAGAGCCTGAATAATCGGCACAACAATCGGGATCAGAATGCCGAATGTTCCCCAGGCCGTACCCATTGAGAACGACAAAAACGCCGCAATTGAAAATACGATCACCGGCAGGAACATGGCGCTCATGCCTGAGCTCGTCACCAGATGCTGCATAAATTGCGGCGTGGAGAGAAGATCGCGGCACACTCCAGAAAGAGTCCAGGCAAGAATCAAAATGATATTGGCCGGCAGCATCAGCTTCATGCCCTCAACGGACCCCGAGAAGAATTCCCCAAAACTCATGAGCTTGCGAGGCACATACATAAGCAGCGCCACGATCAGCGCGCCAAACGAGGCAAACACAAGCGAAATCGATGCCGAAGAATTGCCAATGGCGGCCTGAAAGCCGTGAAATTTCGGATCTGCTCCCCAGTAGCCGCCCGTGTACATCAGCGCCAAAACAGCGAAAAGCATCAACGACAACAGCGGCACGAGCATATCCCAAATCGTGCCTCTCGGATTGTATTTAAGCTCTTCGCTCTGCTCCACAGGGCCATCCGTTGACAGGCCTTGGGCTGCACGCAATTCAGAGCGGCGCATCGGACCGAAGTCAAGATTGGTGATGCAGATGAAAAAGACCATAAAGAGCGACAGCAACGCATAAAAATTCCAGGGAATCGTCGCTACAAACGCCCCGATGTCGCTGTCAAAAGCGCCCGTATCCTTTAGGCTTGAGCCGACCGCTGCGGCCCAAGAGGATATGGGAGCAATGATGCACACGGGAGCCGCCGTGCTGTCAATGATATAGGCGAGCTTTGCGCGGCTGACCTTGTAGAAGTCAGTGACCGGACGCATCACCGTACCAACGGTCAAGCAGTTGAAATAGTCATCAATAAAAATTGCAATGCCCAGTCCGCTTGTCGAAAGAAGCGATGAGCGGCGCCCCTTAATGACTTTGGTCGAAGCCTTTCCGTAGGCAACAGTTCCGCCCGAAAGACTGATCAGATAGACCAGAGCGCCCAGCAAGGAGCAGAAAATCAGAATATTGAAATCAACCTTCTTGGCCATCAATGAAAACGCCGTTTCCATGGTGCCCATCAGGATGTTGGCATCGGTGCCGCAGGCGTATATGAGCGTTCCGGTAAAGATGCCCACCAGCAGCGAGGAGAAAACTTCCTTGGTCAGCAGAGCCAGACCGATGGCAACGATCGGCGGCAGAATAGACCACCACTCAGCAGCATAGGGTTGCATTGTGTTTCCCTTCGTTTTCAGATGTCTGAAGTCCTCTAAAAAAGAGACTGCAAACGTCCGAACTTAGTTTTGTGATTCAAATTTGGTTTGATTGCGCGTCCACCGATCGAGTCCCTCGCCAATTTTCAGGCGCACCGCCTTGCGTTGAAGCTCTTCTGAAGTTTCGGGCCGCAACGAATCAACAATGATGCAGCCTTCGATCGGACAGAGCTTTTGACACTGCGGCGAGTCATAAAAACCTATACACTCAGTGCACCGACCAGGACGAATTTGATAGTGCTCGGCACCAAAAAATATTGCCTGATTAGGACACTCAGGTTCGCAGACGTCGCAGTTGATGCACTCGTCGGTAATGATCAATGACACGGTTTATTTTTTCCTTGTCCCGAAATGACTGTTTCATCCGTCAGCCTACCCGATTCTCAGAAAACTTCTTCTCGAGCAGCCGATTGGTCAGAGGCGAAACAAATTTCGAGACATCGCCTCCCATAGATGCAATTTCGCGCACAAAGCTGCCGCTCACAAACTGATACGGCAACGCCGGCATCAAAAATACCGTCTCCACGTCGGGAGCCAGTTCGCGGTTCATGCCGGCAAGCTGGAATTCGTACTCGAAATCACTCACCGCACGCACGCCGCGCACAATTACCTGAGCGCCATGCTCATGCACAAAATCACACAAGAGTCCTTCATAACCCATCACCGTCACGCCTGGTTTTCCGCCTACGAGCTCGCGGGCAAGATCAAGCCTTTCCTCAAGCGTAAAAAGCGGCCTTTTGCGCTCGCTTTTGGCTACGGCCACGATCACATGTCCAAAAAGCGACAAAGCCCGATCAAGCACATCCTCGTGACCGAGAGTCATCGGATCAAATGTGCCCGGATAGACAGCCAAAACCATTGTCGTAAAGAAAAATGGAGAAATAAGGAAGCGTTTATTTTAGCAACCACACTGTTGGCAAAGAAAATTTCTTATTCTCGATCGTCTAAGCAAACATGCTTTTTTGCTTTGAAATGCCCGATGTCAACGACTCAAGCCTTTTAAAATTCAGCCTTATTTTTTCTACTTTTTTCACATGCCAAAAAGACGCAGCTACGGACAAACCTGGTGGGGAGCAGCCTGGCTTAAGGCCCTCAGAGACGTTCCCAACGAAAACCGCCTCGGCAGAGGTCGCTCCTACTATCAGTCAGGCCGCGTCTTTAACGTTGAATTTGACAAATCGACGCTGACGCTCTCTGCTCTGGTCGACGGCAGCGCCTATACGCCTTACGAAGTACAGTTTTGCTTTGCCCCCATTGAGGCCGAAAGCCGCAGCAAACTCATTGCCGCCATTGCAAGCGACCCTTCTCTGGCAGCTCAAATTATTGACGGAGAATTGCCGCCACAACTTCTTGACATCTGCAAGTCCCTCAAGATCAATCTTTTCCCCTCGTCCTGGAGACAGCTGCACCCCGTCTGCAGCTGTCCAGATTTCTCGCCGTTTTGCAAACACCTCGCCGCTCTTTTCTATTTGCTTCTCGATCTGATTGACCGCGACCCTTTCTTTGTTTTTCTCACGCGTGGCATTGATTTACAAGAAGAGATGAAAAAAACAGGAGTCGATCTCTGCAACATCGAACAGGAACGCCCGAAACTGCCGCTTGAATTCATCAAGGATGCGGCAAAGGTGTTGTCCGAACCTAAAACTTTCAACGAAGAAGAAGCTCTGAAAATTCTGAGAAGCATCGACTTCACTGGACTGCCGGACATGTCCGAAACGCTTGCGTCGCTGCTGCCCGAGAAATTTCGTCCTTTCACCAAAGCAAACATGCGCACTCAGCTGCGCTCTTTGCTGCGCCGAGCTGCCCGCGAAGCGAAAACAAGCTTCTTTCTGAGCGAGACCTACCGTCCCGAAGAAATTCGCCGGGCACTGCTTGTCAGCGCTGGCTTTGATGACGACTCTTTCGACAGTCACGCCCTCATACACCCTGCTGTTGGCCTTATTGACGGCGCAGAAACGGCTTGCTTTACAAAAATCGTCTACAAAAAGCCTCGTGCTCGCAAAGTGAGCTGCGACAAGCGCAAAGAAACCCGTTGCGGCGCTCTTGCCCGCAGCCTTCTTGGCGCACCCGCTCTTGCCATCGAAGAGATGCCCGTACAGGTCGAATGCTTTCAGGCGCTTGCCAAAGCCGCCGTGGCGCTTCTGACGGCCCAAGCACTTGCTCCGGTTCCTGTCATTGCCCGCCACGACGCCGATCTGTGCCCGCGCCTTTGGTGGACGCCGATGGTGCGCGAGCCTCGCACAGCCAGACTGATTGAGGAACTCGCTCGCGGCATCAGCCCCTGGGCAGCATCTTTGGTAGACGACTCCGTCGAACTCAATGCCGAAGATCCTCGTTTTGTTCAGCACACAGTGCTGTTTCTGCTTTCTGCCATCATCAACAGCTTCATTGCAGACGCCGCAGGGAATAGAGTGGAACCAGAGCCTCAAAACCTTCTGGCATCCTGTCAGAGCGTTTCCGAGCTCGATGGCCGCACGCCGCAAGATTTTACGGCCGCCTTCACTCGCTACTTCCGCGCCTTTCTCTTGAGCGACGGCTACCCGTGGAAGCCTGTTCTCACTGCACGCACCCATCCGGATGGCGTCAAAATCAACTTCGGCATTCTGGGCCGAGAAAACCAGATTGACTCTGTGCCGCAGGAAGCGGCACCACCAACAAATCCCAATGACCAGCCCACTCAAAGATCAGCAAACGACGAATTATCCTATGACCGGCGCAAGCCCGTGATGCTCAAGACGCTTCTGACTTCCGAAGAATTCTCCAACCAACGTCTTGCTGTCGTCAACGTACTCAAAACGCTGGCCGAAGCCTGTCCGATTCTGGAACATATCTTGCACACCGAAGGACGCCCAGTCACGCTCGACGCCAAGCAGCTCAAGGACTTTCTGTTTGACGCTGCGCCTGTGCTGATGGTGCTTGGTGTCACGCTGATGCTTCCTCAATCATTAAAACGTGTTTTAAGGCCAAGGCTTGTGGCTTCAGTAAGCGCCGGCAAGTCAACAAGCAACGCGCTTCTTGGCAAAGATACGCTTTCAAGATTTGAGTGGAAAGCAGCTCTCGGCGGCCGAGAGCTGTCAGAGCAGGAAATGCAGGAACTTGTGGCGCATGCCGGAGAAGTCGTGCGCCTTGGCAACGATTTTGTTTATCTTGATCCTGAAGCTCTTGCCAAACTCGCCCGCACTCTCAGAGAGCAACCCCAGCCCTCTTATTTGGAAAAGATGCGCGCGGCCTTCACGGGGGAATATGACGGCAGCGAAGTACGTCTTTCTGGAAAAGTTTTAGAACGATTGCAGCAATTAACCACTGTGGCCAATGTCGCCCCTCCTGCGGGGCTGCGTGCATCTCTTCGTCCCTACCAGCAACGCGGCTACTCATGGCTGATGAAGAACCTGCGGCTTGGCATCGGCGCTTTGATCGCCGACGACATGGGATTAGGTAAAACACTGCAGGTCATTGCCGCTGTCACGGCTTTGAAGGAAGCCGGTGAGCTTGACCAAAACAAAGTGCTTGCCGTTGTGCCAACAACGCTTCTTGCCAACTGGATCAGAGAAGTTGCTAAATTCTCCCCAGGTCTCACCACAGGTCTCTACCACGGTCCGAACCGCAGTCTGCCGTCCAAAGAGGAAGCGCCCGACATCACGCTGACAACCTACGGCACCCTGCGCCGCGACGCGCAGCTTTTGACCGCTTACGGCTGGCGCTTGTTGATTCTTGACGAAGCACAGGCAATCAAAAATGCCTCCTCCGCACAGAGCATGGCTGTGCGCTCGCTCGGAATTGCGCAGACCATTGCCATGACCGGCACTCCCGTAGAAAACCGCCTGATGGAATACTGGTCAATTCTCGGAGTCGTGCAGCCGCACCTGCTCGGATCAGCACGAGACTTTGAAAGCACCTTCGCGACTCCCATAGAATCCGCCCACGACCAGCATGCCGCACAAGCTTTTCGTCGTCTGACGGCTCCTTTCATGCTGCGTCGCCTTAAAAGCGACAAGTCGATCATTGCAGACCTGCCCGAGCGCACCAGCATGGACTTGTTCACGACGCTCACGCCGGAACAAGCCGGGCTATACCAGAAAACGCTTGAGGCCGCCATGCGCCGCATTGAAAAAATAGAAACCGAAGCCAAGCAGTCGGAGGATGCATCGCGCAACGCTGCCCGCGTTGCCCGCCGCGGAACCGTCATCAAGCTCATCACGAGCCTCAAACAAATCTGCAATTCGCCTTCGCAATACCTTAAAACTGCGGCCCCAAGACCTGATTCAGGCAAAGGCGCGGCGCTGCTCGATACACTTGAGCGCTGCCATGAGACCGGCCGAAAAGTTCTCATTTTCACGCAATATCGTGAGATGGGCGAGCGAATCCAAACCTGGCTCAAAAATGCAGCAGGCGAATCCACGGACTTTCTTCACGGCGGCGTGCCTGTTTCAAAACGTCAGGAAATGGTCGATCGCTTTCAAACCGATCGCTCCGTACGTTCGCTGATTGTATCGCTCAAAGCCGGCGGAACAGGCCTAAACCTCACCGCCGCATCTGCCGTCATTCACTACGACCTTTGGTGGAATCCGGCCGTTGAGGCCCAGGCAACCGACCGCGCATATCGCATCGGACAGCGACGAGATGTCATCGTTTATCGCTTTGTCACATCAGGCACCTTTGAAGAGCGCATCAACGATATGCTCACTTCAAAAAAAGATCTTGCCGATATGACTGTGGCAACGGGAGAAACCTGGATTGGCGATTTACCCAAAGACGAACTCAGAAAACTTTTTTGCCTTGAGCAGTAACCACGGGTACATTCCGCACTAAGCAGCGATGCCAAGAACGCTACTGCTGTTCAGCGTCTGCTCTTGTCGTCAAACGATAAAACACAGCCCCTGCCTTGCCGCTTCTGACCGTCACAAGTCTCATGGCCGCGAGCTCTTCTTCGCCAAAATTTCTATCCGACTCCAAATACACAAGCCCTTGCGGCTTTAATCGCTTCAAAGCGACTGCCGCTGCGGGCTTGAAGAGATCTGCGGCAAAAGGAGGATCGATGAAAATCACGTCAAAAAGTTCCTCGCTTGTTCTCAGCCAAGACAAAGCGTCAGCCTGTACGACTTCTACAACATCTTGGGCTCCCAACTTCTCAACAATTGCTCTGAGTCCCATGCATCCCCTGCGATCGAGCTCAATGCTGACCACACGCTGCGCGCCGCGGCTTGCTGCCTCAAATCCCAATGCGCCAGAGCCGGCAAACATATCGCAGCAGGTAATTCCCGCCAAGCCCCCCAACAGATGATTGAGCCAGTCAAATACCGTCTCCCGAACACGTTCAGGCGTCGGTCTTAACCCCGACCGATTACCAACGGTAAGAGGCGTGCGTTTGTAAATGCCTCCTACAATGCGGACTGCACCCCTTGACTGAGATCTGGTTGGTAAACTAGTGGGATGACCTTTTTTCTCCAACGTTCTGCAGCGTCCGTCTGCGTCGTTTTTTAAGTTTTTGTTTTGTCTGGCCATGGGATTTTTTTCACGGTTAAAAGAAGGCCTTGCGCGCACGCGCGTAAATTTGGTTGGCCTGTTTTCTGGCGGCGTCGTAGATGAAGATTTCTTTGAAGAGCTCGAAGAATCCCTCATTGCTGCCGATATCGGCTATCGGCCGACCACCCTTATCCTACAGCGTCTGCGTGACACAGTGAAGCTCAAGGGGCTCAAAGAGCGCGAAGAGGTCCGACTGGCTCTGCGCGACGAAATCGAGCGCATGCTTTCCCCCGCGCAAAAGCAGCTCAACCTGAATGCGGCCAAGCCCCTCGTCATGATGATGGCCGGCGTCAACGGCGCCGGAAAAACGACAACCATCGGAAAGATCGCCAAGTGGCTTGCTTCGTACGACAAAAAGGTCCTTCTGGCGGCTGCCGACACCTTTCGTGCCGCAGCCAGAGAGCAACTTGCTGTATGGGGCGAACGCAACAAAATTGAAGTGATTTCACAAAGCGGCGGCGATCCAGCCGCCGTTGCTTTCGACGCCGTCAGCGCCGGCATTGCTCGCGGCATGGATGTGGTGATCGCCGATACGGCTGGTCGCTTGCCCACGCAGACCAATCTCATGGAAGAACTCGGACGCATCCGCCGATCTCAAGCCAAAGCCATGCCCGGCGCCCCACACGAAGTTATTCTCGTTGTTGACGGAACCAACGGCCAAAATGCGCTTGCACAGGTCAAAACCTTCGATGCATACGCATCCCTAACAGGGCTGATCGTCACAAAGCTTGACGGAACGGCCAAGGGCGGCGTTCTGTTGGCTATTACCGCCGAAAGAGGCGATAAGCCGCTGCCGATTTACTTTGTCGGCGTCGGCGAGCAAATTGATGATCTGCAGCCCTTTGACGCGCATGCTTTTGCGAGCGCTCTTGTCGGACTTGAGGCATAGCTATCCGCACAATACTGCTAAATTATTGATATTCGTTTAAAGCTTTCTTTTTTCTGGTTGAATCATGACGACGGAAAATACTTTCAGCAACGGCCAGTTACTCGGTGCTGTCGACCTTGGCAGCAACAGCTTTCGCGTAGAAGTCGGCCGCGTGGACGGCGAACGCATCGTAACCGAAAGTTATTGGAAGGAAACTGTTCGCCTGGCTGGCGGCCTTGATGAGAACGGAGCTTTTACACCTGAGTGCCAGCGCCGCGCGCTTGATGCCCTAAGCCGCTTTCGTGAAAAACTCGAAGGCATTCCTGAGACCAACATCCGGGCCGTCGGCACGCAGGCGCTGCGCGTTGCCAAAAATTCCGCAGAGTTTCTCCCCAAGGCCGAAGAAGCTCTGGGACACCCTATTGAAATCATCGCCGGTCGCGAAGAGGCCCGTCTAGTCTTTTCCGGATGTGCGCACACGCTGCCTCCTTCATCCGAAAAACGTCTTGTCGTCGATATCGGCGGCGCTTCCACGGAACTTATCGTCGGTTGCGGCTTCATCGCCAAGGAATGCGAGTCCTTTCACGTCGGCTGCGTCAATACTTCGCTGGAATTCTTCCCTGGCGGGAAAATTACAGCTCGCGCACTGAAAAATGCTCAGCTTTCCGCACAGGCAGAGTTCGAAGAAGCCCATCAAATCTTCAGCCAGCGCAACTGGGACGCCGCCTACGGCAGCGCCGGCACGATCGGCGCTGTGGCCGACATTGGTCAAGCTGCAGGTCTTACCAACGGCACCGTCACTCCCGCACTCTTAAAAGAGCTGCGTCGAGAGCTTGTCAGTGCCGGCGATGTAAAAAAGCTGCGCTTTCCCGGTCTCAAAGAGGACCGACGCGAGGTGATTGCCGGCGGCCTGGCCGTTTTGAGCGCCGTCTTTGATTCTTTCAAGATCAAGGAAATGCGGCCAGCTTCAGGAGCGCTGCGCGTCGGTCTGCTCTACGACATGCTTGGACGACAGGAGCAACGCGATGCACGCGACGGAACAGTTGCCTCACTCACAAAGCGCTCGGGCGTCGACAAGCAGCAGGCTGCCCGCGTAGCGGCCCTGGCTGACAAGTTCTTCACGGAACTGGACTCTTCCGAAAGCTCGCATCCTGCTCGCAAGCTTCTTCAATGGGCAGCTATGCTGCATGAAACCGGGCGGCTCATCAGCCCTAGCGGCTACCACCGCCACAGTCAATACATCTTGATGAATTCGGATCTTCCCGGTTTTTCAAAATACGATCAGACTGTAATGGGTACTCTCGTGCTGGCTCAGAGAGGCAACCTCAGAAAAGTCGAAGCTTCGCTTGCCAACCCTACTTTGGTGCGCATGATCCTTGCTTTGCGACTTGCCGTGATTTTCGCGCATGCCCGCCGTACCGTACATCTGCCGCGATTTAAGCTCACCGAAAGCAAAGACCGCGACATTACCGTCTTTTCGCTCGGGGTCGATCCTCAGTGGCTGCAGCGGCATCCGCTGACTGGTTATCTGCTCGAACAGGAATCAATCATCTGGTCTCGAGTCGGTTTTTATTTTGAACTGATTTAGTTCAGGCGCACCCGAAAAACAGGAGTTTTGAACATTGGCTATGACTTCAGGCGTCAACGTCCCTCTCATTGAACTCATCAATGCCGGCATTGAAGATCGCAACGGCGTTCGTCAGATCAACGGGATCACCTTCAACGTGACCCGAGGGGAGTTCGTCTGTCTTCAGGGGCCCACGGGCTCGGGCAAGTCTCTGGCGCTCAACATGATCGCCGGCATCAAACGCCCGAGCTTTGGTCAAATCTTTGTAGCGGGCGACTGCATCAATGATTTCACTGAGCGTCAAATGCTTTTTGTGCGCCGTTCAATGGGCATCATGATTCAGGAATGCCTGCTTCTTGAAGACCGAACGATTGCCGAAAACATCATGCTCCCGGCTCTGGCTGCCGAAGAATCCTACGGAGAGGCCCGTACCAGAGCCGATCGCGCTATGAAAGAGTGCGGCATTGAAGATCTTGCCGCCAAATATCCTGCTGCGCTTTCTGCCGGGCAAAAACAAATTGCCTGCCTGGCCCGCGCCATTGTCAACCGACCTGTTGTGGTTCTGGCCGATGAGCCTTGCGCACACCTCGACATTGACAACGCGCAGCACTTAATGGATCTGCTCGGCAATGTATCGCTTACCGGCGTATCGGTCATCGTCGCCTCGCACATTGAGCTTTATCCAAACACTGCGGCCTGCCGTCCGATTATGCTCAACGGCTAGAAAATAAGGGGCATCCATGAGCTTTGTAAGCAGCCGCATCTGGGCGTGCCGTCAAACAGCCAGAGCGATATTTCAGTACAAGGGACTCTTTGGAATGGCGCTGAGCCTTGCCGGGCTTGCGCTGACGATTCCTTTTTTTCTCGGCACGCTTGCTCTGTCGCTTTCCAATCCAATTTTCGATGTGCCTACCCGCACCGAAATGACGATCTTCACTGATCGAAGCGCAGGAAAGGCTTCCGTAGAAAAGCTTGCCCAAAGCATCCATGAGCTTGCCATCATTGATGACGTGCGCATCATGGATAGAAAAGAGGCTCTTGAACTAGTCAATAAAACGCTCGGTCTCAAGGGTGAAGTTTCTCAGAACAACCCGCTTCCGGACATTGTGATCGCCACGGCCGTCAACGGCGCAACCAGCGAAGAATTGGCGGCGTGCGCCGAAACCATTCGGAAAATGGACAATGTCGACACCGTTGCCTACGATGACCGCTGGACTAAGCATCTGGCATCCCTTTACCAGGCGTTGAGCGTCATGCTCATGATTCTGGGCACTGTTGTTTTTTTGCTTGTGCTGCTGGTGATTTTCGCCTCCGTGCGGCTCACAACGAATGCGCAGCGCGATGAAATCCGTGCACTTTACCTTTTTGGCGCCACGCAATCCTTCATTCGACGCCCGTATTGCTGGAGAGGCGTGCTCACGCTGATGTTGGCGGCAGTCGTTTCGCTGGGAATTACGGCACTGGGAATTCACCTTCTCGCGCAGCCTATTGCGGACTTTGCTTCCCTGTACGGCGTTACGATCGTGCTGAAAATGCCGGCAGCCGACTGGTGCATTCTCTACGTGGCTGCCGCCTCCATCCTTGGAGGACTAGTGGGCTCTTTTGCTGCCTCAGACGCTATTGCCAGAGTGCACGCGCAGCCTTAAGAAAAGCCGTTGCCTCAGTCTTAATTTCGGACATGTTGGCGATACAATAGGAGCCGTCCGCATCTGTCAGGCGGCTGATGAGCAACAACTTTCACTTCTTTTGCATTTTCTTTCGCTTTGACCAACCGCATGCACGAAGATCAGGACATCGTTGATGCAATTGATGCCGATGAAGACGCTCTTGAGGACATCGAAATCATTGATCCTCAAGATGCGCCCGCTGCATCCTGCCGCGCGCTTAAAACACGCCCGGCCTCAGCCGGCGCCGTTGTCCCTTATCAGCCAGCGCAGCTGCCTGCCGTAATTCCGCAACTTGGCGATCTCGAAGCCTATATCCGAGCCGCCAATCTAGCGCCCATCCTCTCTGCTGAACAAGAACACGACCTAGCTGTCCGCTTGCGTGATACGGGAGACCTCAGTGCCGCTCAACAACTCGTTCTCAGCCACCTGCGTCTGGTCGTTTCAGTTGCCCGCGGCTATCTGGGATATGGCCTGCCCTACGCCGATCTTATTCAAGAGGGCAACATCGGTCTCATGAAGGCCATCAAGCACTTCGATCCTGATCGCGGCGTCAGGCTGATGACCTTTTCCGTACACTGGATTCGCTCCGAAATTCAGGAATACGTCGTGCGCAACTGGCGCTTGGTGAAGCTTGCTACCACAAAAAACCAACGCAAGCTCTTTTTCAACCTGCGCCAAATGAAGGACAGCGACAAGACGCTCACCACGGAAGAAACCGAGCGCATTGCCCAAACACTGGACGTCAAACCCGAAGAGGTCAGGGAAATGGAAGCCCGCATGTCTGGCGGCGACACTTCCATTGACGGACGCAGCGATCCAGATGAGGATTCTTCAGGCACTCCTGCCATGGCTCCTATTGATTGGCTTTCGCGCGAAGAGGACGAGCCTGAAACCATCCTTGAAGAAAAAAGCCGTGAAGAGACGGCTCGTGAACATCTCAAAAAGGCCATCAATTCACTCGATGCCCGCAGCCAGCATGTCATTCGCTCGCGTTGGCTCAATGAAGACGCTCAAGGCAACAATGCGCCAAAAACTCTGCAGGAGCTCGCCGATGAGCTCGGCGTTTCAGCCGAGCGCGTACGACAAATTGAGAAAAAGGCTCTGATCAAAATGCGCGAAGCTTTGCTAGCGAGCAAAGAAGATATTGATTGACACAAAATTATCTTTTGAACACTTTCCTGTGCCGCAAAAGCAATCCGCTGCACTAATTTTTTAATTAGTCATGTTTCACGTTGTACTTGTTCATCCCGAAATTCCGCCCAATACAGGCAACGCCATTCGTCTGTGCGCCAACACCGGCTGCACGCTGCACTTGATTGAACCGCTGGGATTTTCCATCGACGACAAGCACCTAATTCGTGCCGGACTTGATTATCACGAGTTCACTACGCTCAAGACGTATCCCGATTGGGAGACTTTTTTAGCGCAGGAATCGCCTAAGCGTGAGCGCATGTTTGCGATGACGACGAAGGGTTCTTCAATCTTTTCAAACATGCGCTTTGAGCCCGGCGACTGGCTCGTATTCGGCTGTGAAACCAAAGGGCTGCCTGATGCCGTCCGCGAACAGTTTCCTCAGTCGCAACGCATCCGACTTCCGATGATGCCGAAAAACAGATCTTTGAACTTAAGCAACGCCGTTGCCGTGACGGTTTTTGAGGCATGGCGGCAAAACGGCTACCAAGGCGGCATCTAGACGCCGACGAGCTGCTTTTTGACGAGCATGACCAGATTGTCCCGATGAATAGCTTCCGGCAACGGAGCGTAACCTAAAATCGCTCCGAGCTCCTCGGTATGGCGCCCTTGAATCTGGCGCAGCTCCGAGGAAGAATAATTCACAAGTCCTCTGGCAAGTTCGGTGCCTTCGGCCGTCAAGCAGCTCACCACGTCTCCTCTGACGAATTCCCCGATGACAGCTCGAATGCCTACGGGCAAAAGGCTTGTCTTTTGGTCTAGAAGTGCTTTTGCCGCGCCGTCGTCGAGCAGCACCGATCCCTGACTTCTAAGCTGGTCGGCAAGCCACATCGCGCGCGCATGCAATGGCGCGTGAGTAGCATTGAGCTGCGTACCGATGAGTTCTCCAGCACAAAGCCGCACCAGCACATTTTCTTCCCGTCCGGAGGCAATCACTGTCGCAGCCCCGCTTCGCGCCGCCCGCTTGGCTGCAAGCACTTTGGTAATCATGCCGCCTTTTGAGAGAGAACTCGCCGCACCTCCTGCCATCTGCTCGAGAGCCGGATCGCCCGCCGTAGCAACAGCAATGAATTTGGCCTGAGGATCCTTTCTCGGATCTGCTGAATACAGCCCCTTCTGATCGGTCAGAATGACAAGCACATCGGCTTCGATCAGATTCGTCACAAGCGAAGCGAGAGTATCGTTGTCACCTACCTTGATTTCATCGGTGACGACCGTATCGTTTTCATTGATGATGGGTACAACGCCCAAAGACAAGAGCTCGGCCACCGTATCGCGTGCATTGAGATAGCGCTCACGATTGGATAAGTCGGCATGCGTCAAAAGAATTTGCGCTGTTTTGATGCCGTGTTTGGCAAAACTCGTTTCGTAGGCCTGAACAAGCCCCATCTGCCCTACGGCTGCGGCTGCCTGCACTTCGCAAATACGCGAAGGACGCCTCTCCCACCCGAGACGCAGCACGCCTTCGGCAACTGCTCCGGAGCTGACCAGTATCACCTGCTTGCCGTCGTGCTGCAAAGCAGAAATCTGAGTTGCCCATCTTTCGATAGCATCGCGATCAAGCCCTCGGCCATCGTTTGTCACCAGCGCGCTGCCCACCTTGACCACAACGCGGCGCGCGGTCGCTACTACACTTTGCATCATCTTGTCACCTAAAAAAAGGACGAACGAATTTTTTTCGCCGTCCCTTTTATTTTTACTGATTTTCTTGCGTATTTTCGCGATCTGCACTAAATCGCACGTCTTGCAGAGCATCATCCTGCGCATTGAGACGCTCTCGCCCCTGCTCAAGCTCGTGAGCAATGGCCTTAACCAGTTCGCTCGTGCCTTCACGCGTAGCGGCACTCATGACAAACACAGGACGATCCGCCCCAAATTCCTGACGATAGCTCTCAATGAGCGCCGCTCTGTCCTGCTCGGGCACAAGATCAATTTTGTTGAGCACAATCCATCGCGGCTTTTCTTCGAGCTCATTGTCAA
Source organism: uncultured Duodenibacillus sp. (assembly GCA_944388865.1). Classification (GTDB taxonomy): domain Bacteria; phylum Pseudomonadota; class Gammaproteobacteria; order Burkholderiales; family Burkholderiaceae_F; genus Duodenibacillus. Next base: position 90,873 of record CALXKM010000024.1, read on the forward strand.
ACTTCCCAAGCTCCTCAACCAACGCCTTGGCCTGAGCAATCGGATCGCTAGCCTCATCCATCGGCGCACAGTCAATGATATGCAGCAGCAGACTCGTGCGCGACAAATGCCTCAAAAAGAGATGTCCAAGCCCTGCTCCTTCGCTGGCTCCTTCGATCAACCCCGGGATATCGGCCACGACAAAGCTCTGCTCGGGGCCGACGCGCACCACGCCCAGATGCGGATGCAACGTCGTAAAAGGATAGTCGGCAATCTTGGGGCGCGCATTGGATACTGCTGTAATAAAGGTAGACTTCCCGGCGTTAGGCAATCCCAAAAGTCCCACATCTGCAAGCACCTTGAGCTCAAGCTTAAGCTGTCGATACTGACCGGGCTCTCCGGGCGTAAACTGCCGCGGCGCACGATTGACGCTCGTCTTGAAATGCAAATTTCCTAGACCGCCCTTGCCGCCGGCGGCAAGGAGCTTCTTGTCGCCATGGTGCGTCAAATCGGCTACGGTCTCGCCTGTCGTCTCATCGACAATGAGCGTTCCTACCGGCATGCGCAGCACAATATCCTCGCCTCCTGCGCCGAAGCAGTCAGCGCCGCGGCCATTTTCTCCGTTTGGCGCAAAAAACTTGCGTGTGTAGCGATAGTCGACAAGCGTATTGATGTTGCGGTCAGCAACCGCATAGACACTCCCGCCGCGACCACCATCGCCGCCATCGGGACCGCCCTTGGGAATAAACTTTTCACGGCGAAAACTCGCCGCTCCGTTGCCGCCCTTGCCGCCTTGGACCTCAATGCGGGCCTCATCAACGAATTTCACGTCGTGATCCTCCTAACAAAACCGCTGCAAAAATCATTCTGCCATATTGACGCGAAAAGCCCTGCACGAGAGGATTCCCGTCCAGGGCTTAGGATAGCTCGGCTCAGCCGTCTCAGCAGCTGACTCGGCCTGAATTAGCCGGCAACCGGAACAACCTTGACGTATTGGTTGTTCTTCGGACCCTTCACTTCGAAAGTCACGATGCCGTCGACCTTAGCAAAGAGAGTGTGATCGCGGCCCATGCCGACGTTATCGCCAGGATGGAACTGAGTGCCGCGCTGACGCACGATGATGCCGCCGGCGTTGATCATTGCATTGCCAAAAACCTTGACGCCCAGACGCTTTGCCTGAGAATCGCGACCGTTGCGGGTGGAACCGCCACCTTTCTTGTGTGCCATTTGTTTTTCTTCCTAATAGCTGACGTTTCTCAATTAAGCCTGGATCTTGGTGATCTTGAGCTCGGTGTAGTTCTGGCGATGGCCAGCACTCTTCATGGAGTGCTTACGGCGGCGGAACTTGAAAATACGAACCTTGTCATGGCGACCATGATGGGTGACGGTAGCCGTCACGCTGGCGCCTTCAACAAAAGGAGCGCCGACCTTGAGACCTTCTTCGGTGCTCACGAGCAGCACTTCGTTGAGAACGACCTCTGCACATTCTTCGGCGTCGATCGTTTCAACCTTGAGGAATTCACCTTCGGCAACACGATACTGCTTGCCGCCGGTCTTGATAATTGCGTACATGGATAGATAACCTCGCCGTTTCGCTCCCGGATTCAACCGGTTGACGAAACCTTTTTGTATTAACCGAATGCGTGCAATGCTTTGTTTTTCAACAAAAAGACACGCACACACGCTCTTTCCTTGCGTAGGAAAGAGCGTGATTATGTCACGCCCCAGCCTTGCTGTCAATGACAGAAAATCAAAATTTTCCTGAAAAAACAATACTCAAAGCTTGTTTTCCACAGCCGCGGCAGTAGTTCCGCGATACACATCAGAATCCGTAGCGGCTCTTAAAGCGCCGTGCCTCGCGTCCCTTCAGGCAATCCTTGACCATACCCTCGACGAGGGGTTCGAGCTCCTTGGCAAGCGCCGCATCAAGCTCACCGATGCGAAGGCGCCTGAAAAGAAAATCCTGAGCCGTACAAACGCCTGACGTAAAAACCTCCACGCCAACGAGACTGCGCAGCCGTTCCTTTTCGGCAGAAGTACGCGGCACGCCGTTTTGCAAAAGATCTTTTTGCAGAGCCTCAAGCTCGAGCCTGTTCTGCACGACAAGCGGCAAAGAGCGCGTCATGCAGCCGCACCTGGGCACCAGCCGCATTTGCTGGGCTGTTCTTAAGGCAAGCTCGGCCATGGCGCGATAGCTTGTCCACTTGCCGCCGACGACGGTGAGCATATTTCCAAATTCGGGCACAACAGCATATGAGCGCGTCATATTGGCCGTTCCTTCGTTGAGCCCTGTGCGCTTGGAGCTAAAAAGCGGTCTGAGCCCTGCAAAACTTGCTTTGACATCCTCACGCCGGATCTGCCTGGTGAGATACTTGTTGGCGTTTTCTATCAGAAAATCAATCTCGTCGGACGTCGGCTGCGGGTCAAAAGGAGCCTGTCCTTGTTCAATATCCGTAGTGCCAATCAGCAGACGCCCCTGCCAGGGGATGCAAAAGAGCACGCGCCCGTCGCTCGTCTTGGGAACCACCATCGCGTTGCCCGTCGGCATAAAGGAGCGATCGACCACAATATGCGTGCCGCGCGAAATGCGCACCAAGGGCGAGACTTCAACATCGACCAGCCTTCGCACGGGGTCAACCCACACGCCCGCGCAGTTCATGATCACCTTGCCGAAGATGTTGAACTTCAGATCCATGATCTTGTCGTGCACAGTGACAGCGGTGATGCGCCTGCCGTCGTGCTCCATGCCGCAGACGGCGGCATAGTTGAGCACTGTGGCTCCTGCACTGACAGCCGTGCGCAAAAGCGCCATGGCAAGACCTGCATCATCGAACTGCGCATCAGAATAAGCAAGCGCGCCCTTGAGCCCCTTGCGGGCAATGCCGGGAAGCTGTCCGAGCGCCCCCATGCGCCCAGCAAACGTCACGCCGTGCATTCCTTTGCCTCCGGACGACAACAGGTTGTAAAGCCCTAGTCCCGCTCCGTACCAAAGCAATTGCAAATAGCTGTAGCAGGGAACAATAAAGCTTTGAGGACGCACGAGCTGCGGAGCGTTTTGCAGCAAAAGGCGTCTTTCAAAAAGAGCTTCCTTGATAAGCGACCAGTTCCGGGGATTAGACAGATAGCGCACGCCGCCGTGGATGAGCTTGGTTGAACGCGAAGACGTACCGGCACCGAAGTCCTGTGAATCAAGCACCGCTACCGAAAGCCCGCGGCTTGCTGCGTCGGCGGCAATGCCAAGGCCTGTCGCGCCAGCCCCAATGACGACAACGTCGAAAATCCGGCCGGATCTCAATCGCGCGCGCATATCTACACGACGCCAAAACTGCTGTTTCGTAATCATGATCAAAACACCTGCATTGACTTGCTGTTGTGCCTCAAGCACCCGCTAGTTTACTGATGGTCCCGTCTTTCTTGCTTAAGACTCGCCGCGAGAGAAGTCCTATTCGTCCTTTTGAGCGTTGTGCTCAATCTCTTCAGAGGCAGCCTGTTCGATCTGATCGTTCACCTGAGCCAGCTGCTGAGCATCATCAAGCGCAGCCAGCGCGCCACCGGCATCAGACTCGGCCTGCGCCTGAACCTTTACAAGCGCAGCAAGAGCAATCACCTGACGCAGTGCCTGATTGACATCTTCGGCTGTTTTGAAGTACTTAGCCACATCTGCATCAAGCCGCACGGTCGCCGTCTGCACAAAAGCGTTGCGTTCTGCAAAACGGCGCGTTTCCACGGCCTTGGCGCGAGGTCCAGAACGGGTTGCAGAGTCAAATCGCGACGGCCCCTTCCCCTCAAAACGCTTAAATGCAGTCTTGCCGGAAAAGCGGGGGCGATCTTCGAAGGCAGGCCGAGCATCGTAATCGCGACGCCCGCGGCGCTCAAAATGCTGGCGCTCAGCGCGATCGGGAAAGCGATCAAGCGAACGCTCTACGCCTCTATCGCCGAAGCGTTCTCCAAAATTCTGACGGTCTCCGAAGCGGCGTTCACGGCGCGGCGGTTTCTCGTTGAAGCGATCAAAAGCCATTTCCTATCCTTATTAAAAAAATTGCAGCTCAGAACCAGCGGCCGCAAAGTCTGTCTTTTTTCTTACAGTGCCCTTTGCTTTGTGCAAAGGACGCTGTTAGCTCATTTTGGTCAGGGACTTTCCGTACAAGTCAATCCCTGCAAAAATTTCTAATTTTTTCCCGTTAAAACAGTGATTTGACTGCTTTACCGGAAATTCTCTGCGACTTTTCAGCGCACAGAGGCTAAACTTTGTTCATGGAAAACAAGTTTTCCTTATTCCTGCCAACAACAAAAAAGAGAGGTTTCTATATGCTGCAGGTCATCTTTCATGGCGTCGATCGCTCCCCGGCCGCTGAGGCCGATATCACGGACCGCTTTGAAGCCCTCAAACGTTTTGACAACTCCATGACCGACTGCAAGGCAACCATTACTAAGGTCGGGCATCAGGGTTTGGGCGAATTCAGCGTCAAGCTCGACATCGTCGTTGGTGGGGGCCGCACCGTTGTAGCCTCCGAAAACGATCCCGATGCCATGTGCGCCATCAACAAAGTGTTCGATACCGTACGTCGCATGGTCAAGGATGAAAACGACAAGCGTCATCAGCGTTGATTTAGCCTTCAGCGCCCGCTAAAGCCGAACCGCCGATGTCTTTCGGCGGTTTTTTGTGTCTCCGTTTTTTTATTTCGCCAGATACGAAAAAGCCCGCCGGTCCTCTCTGACTCGCGCGGGCTAATTCTGATGGCGTCCCTAAGCGGATTCGAACCGCTGTACCAACCGTGAAAGGGTTGTGTCCTAGGCCTCTAGACGATAGGGACCTTGAATCTTGGTGGAGGTAAGCGGGATCGAACCGCTGACCTCTTGCATGCCATGCAAGCGCTCTCCCAGCTGAGCTATACCCCCGAAGGAGACGTAACTATATACGGCTTTTTCTCACTTTGCAAGTTTTTTCAGTAAAAAACTTTCCTTTTTTCTTATTTACTATCGCTTTTGAACGCAACTCATTGATTTTAAATAAAAACTTTTTTCCCAGCTTCATGCAGCGCTTTCGTGACCATATTGACGGCGCTCATCCTTTTCAAATTTGCTCTTTGCTGATATCTTGCTTCTCTCAACACCCATCGTTTTCGGCTTTTTCTTTTTATGAACACGCATTTACCCCGGCCGACCTTTGAAGACAAAATCGTCGATGCCTCTGATCTGGCGCGGCGCCGCGCTGAACTTCCCAGCCCTGTTGTCATGACCAATGGCGTTTTCGACATTCTGCACCGCGGACACGTCACCTATCTGGCTCAGGCGCGAGCTCTCGGCGGCAGCCTCATCGTTGCCGTCAATTCCGACTCCTCTGTCAGAATGCTGGGCAAAGGCGAAGATCGTCCCATCAACACGCAAGATGATCGCGCTGCAGTTTTGGCTGCTTTGCAGGCCGTAGATCTGGTTGTTGTTTTTACCGACAAAGTGCCGCTTGCGGTCATTGAAGCCGCTCGTCCCGACATCTACGTCAAAGGCGGAGACTATCGCGTAGAAGACCTTCCAGAAGCAAAGCTGGCAGCGACCTGGGGCGCGAAAACCGTCACCATTGCCTTTGAACACGAACGCTCAACGACAGCTCTTTTGGAAAAAGTCAGAAAAAGCACTCGACAGAATGCCTGATGTCTGTCGGACGGTTTGCTCGCAAAAAGAACTTGAGCCCGCAAAGGATGCATCCCAACCTCCCGGGTCGCTAGATCACAAGCGCATTGATTCGGATCAAATTGCTCGCAAATAAATTTTTGAACCTTTGATATTCCTGCATTTTTTCTGGCGGAGAAGTACAGGAATTTTTATTTTTGCTAAAATAGATGCATATTTTCTACTGCGCATCTATTATGCCTCAAATCACCGATAATTCCGGCAAATCTTGGTCCTTGATGTCCTGTAAGGACTCGGCCGGTCGCGTCTATATTCGCGCCTATCGCAATCGCTGGGATGCCGAGAAAAAGCG
>CALXKM010000025.1 GCA_944388865.1 uncultured Duodenibacillus sp.
TCGTATTTGCTGAATCGTTCGTAGACGTACCAGCAATTGCCGATCTTTTTGATCTCTGTGTTTTTCTGTCTTGGAAAGTTCAAGACATATTCAGGTTTTTCTGTCATATTTTTCGTCTAGATGTAGCAGACCTATTAGGTAGGTAATTTTAAAAGAAAACGAGGTCAAGTGCAACCTCGTTTTTGATGAAAAAACAATCACTTAAAAGAAATCCGCAACCTTAACTTGCGTACTTAATCCCTAGCGATACGGATTAACCATCCAGGTGCTTGTCTCGCCAGCGGATTTTGATGCGCTCGGCTACTTCGCCAATGCGCTCTTCGCAATTGTTCCAGCTGCGCTCAATTTCTTCGGGCGAGTCCTCGCATACGCCTTCAACCGCGAGACATTCAAAATTTCTTACGCCGAGCTGCTCGAAGATGGCGCGAACGGCCTTGTCGGCATGGTTGAGCGCTTCTTTGCTGCCGCCGGGCTGATAGCCTGAGCTGCCGGTGCTCTCCAAAATGACGACCAGCTTGTTGTGCAGCAGCCCATAGATCACGCGCGGCTTTCTCTGATCGTCCATCGTAAAGGTCTTGCCTAAGCGGACAATGTTGTCGATCCACGCCTTCAAAGGAGCAGGAACGCCGAAGTTGTAGAGAGGACAGCCCACGACGATGACGTCCGAGAGCAAAACCTCGGCGACAAGCTCATCGCTTTCACGCAGACGCTCGACTTGGGCAGGCGTGCGCTCAGACTCCTTGGTCATGGAAGCAGAAATGAAGGAGGAGTCGATGAGTCCCGGCGGTTTAGAGGCAACGTCGCGCTCTACGAAGCGGACGCCGCGCCCCTTGAGACGGTCTTTGAGGAGTCTGGCCATCTTGCGGGTGTAGGAGCCCTGATTTTCCTTGCGGACTTCACCAGTTTGTGCGCTAGAGTGAATCAGGAGTACTTGAGGCATTTTTGTTATTCTTTCCTTTCAGCTGCGGCCGACAGCCGGCCGCATGCTTTTGACCGCTCTAGGATATCAGGGGTTCTCTTTGCAGATGGTGCGTAAGTGTGTGAACTCGTCAGCAAATGTGACCGAGTTGAGCGTGCATGAAAAAGAGAGCACGCCGAAGTCGTACGCACGAACGCCAGATAAAGCGGTTTGTTAAAAATGAAGCACGCATTATGCCTGCCTTTGCTCAAGATGTGGGATGAGCTTGAGATTAATTACAAAATTTTGTAGTTGCTCAAGCAAAAGCATCGCTATAGGCGTACGGCGGGCGCCATGGACGCGATTTCAAATTCGCTCAGCCCAGCTTCTTGAGACGTTTTGCGCCAGCCGCGCAAGACTGATTTGATTTCCAAGACAATCTCACGGGCACGTTCAACGCCTATGCCCCAGAAGGGGGCTGCACCGACAAATGCGTTGATGTCGAAGTTTCGGCACTGTTCATCCCAGGTCAAATATAGGTGCTCGATTGAACTCGAGGGATTGATGTCGAAGGCAGGGGCAAGATGCCAGCCTGATTCGGTCAGCAGAAAGCCGTGATTGCGCAAGTGATCATCGCCGTCTCCGATAGCCATTTTGAAGGCAACGCGTCTGAAGAGTTGTTCGGCTTGAGCGGCTTTGTCGCGGCAGACCTTCTCGATGATCATGAGAATTTCAAGGTAGCTTCTTGGTTCATGATTTTTATCTGCGCCCAGAAGCGACCGAGTCGAGAAATAGTGGCGCCGTCCAGCCTTTGTACGATCAAACCGTTTGGTCGCGAAGATGGTGCCGTTGATGAGCTCAAAGGGAGCGACTTCAATGCCTGCCTGCTGAGCGAGCTTTGTCATGACGTATTCCCAGGCTCCCATATTGCGCGTATCGTAAATTGAAGGGAATTTGGCTATCCACTGAGAGCCGTCGGTGTTTTGAAAGCCGATTTTGGGGCGAGACCCGCCAAGGGCTGAGGCTGCCCGCACAAGCGGCTCAAGCGTAGCGGCCGAAAGCAGTCTTTTTTCTTCGAACGCTTTGCATAGCTCCGCGTAGGCGGCCAATTCGCTTCTGCGCGGCAGCATGTCGGGCGAGGTGCCGACAAACGCTTTGGGCTCCGACTCTGGACTAAAGCGCATGGCTCCCATGCGCTCGCTGTCGGCAATGGCGGTGAGTACTTCAGTCTCAGTGAGTTCGTGCGGCATTCTTTCATCGCGTCGTGCGCATGCTTCTTCGTAGCGATCAAGAATGCTGCGTCCCCAGCTGTCGGGCAAAGAATCAGTGACGAGCTTGATTGCAGCGGGCGTTTCAGGAAGAGACTCAATAGGATTGAAGCGTTTGGATTGTGATGTGCCCGTCCAGAAAGGGCTGAATTCAAAGCGTCCGTCGCTCAGACGCATGCGGCCGATGGCAAGCGCATGCGCAGATTGTTCGTCTTGAGACCATGTGGTCAGAAATTCGTGAGTTTTCAGATTGATCATTTTTTTGTTCTTTTTGTGGATTTTGTTGAGACTATTGATTTTCGGTGCGCATCATAGGCCCAATTTATGAATTGAGCGTGTCGAAAGTGTTTCCAAATAATGAATAGGCACCGATTCGAGCAGTCTCTGCAAGACGAGCGTCGTCAGAAAGAGCAGCGGGGACTATAGACAAGGAGCCGAAAATACCTGCGGCCCGCCAGACACAAGCAGTGAGTGCTGACGGGCCGCCGGGGCTCCTTTAAAAGGAGAGACGTTCAGAGAGATGAAGAATCAATTGAGGCTTAGGCAAGTCCCGTGATCTTTCCGTCCTTGACGTCGATGTTGTAGGCGGCAGGCTGCTTGGGCAGTCCGGGCATGCGCATGATTGCGCCCGTGGTGACGACCACAAAGCCGGCGCCGGCATTGAGGATCAGACGCTGCACCGGGAGATCGAATCCCTTGGGTGCGCCAAGGGCCTTGGGATCAGCCGTCAGCGAGAAGGGCGTCTTTGCAATGCATACGGGCAGCTTGTCAAAGCCCATGGATTCAAGCTGCTTGAGATCCTTGACGGCTGCAGCCGACATGCTCACAGAACCGGCGCCATAGACGCGGCGAGCAATCTTTTCGACCTTGACCATGACCGGGTCGCTCTCTTCGCAGGCGTAATTGAGCCCTGCGGCAGGAGCTTCGCAGGCCGCAAAAACTTCGCGGGCTACGCTCTCGGCACCCTTGCCGCCTTCTGCAAAGCCGTCGCTGATGGCAAAGCGAACGCCGAGCTCCTGGCAGCGGTTGCGAAGCACTTCGATTTCATCTTCAGGATCGTTGGCAAAGTGGTTCATGCTTACGACGATTTCGACGCCGAACGCCTTGAGGCTTGCCACATGGGCATCAAGGTTGCACATGCCGGCCTTGAGAGCCTGCATGTTGGGCTTGCCGATTTCCGGCAAAGCCACTCCGCCGTGCCACTTCAGGGCCTTGAGGCTTGTGACGAGCACAACGGCACGGGGCTGCAGGCCGCATTCGCGGCACTTGATGTCAAAGAACTTCTCAGCGCCGAGATCAGAGCCGAAGCCTGCCTCGGTGATGGCGTATTCGCCCAAAGTCATTGCCGCACGGGTGGCGGCAACCGAATTGCAGCCGTGGGCGATGTTGGCAAAGGGGCCGCCGTGGATGAATGCGGGCGTGCCTTCAATGGTCTGCACGAGATTGGGCTTCATGGCGTCAAGAAGCAGAGCCATGACCGCGCCCGTAGCGCCGAGTTCCTTGCAGGTAAAGGGAGTGCCGTCGTACTTGATGCCGAGCACCAGTCGGTCAAGACGGCATCGCAGGTCATCTTCGCCGTCGGCCAGGCACAAAACGGCCATCAGCTCGCTGGCGGCTGTGATGTCAAAGCCGGTTTCCGTGGGAATGCCGTTGGCGGTGCCGCCCAAGCCGTCGACGATGAAGCGCAGCTGACGGTCGTTGACGTCAAGTACTCGCTTCCAGGTAACTTCCTTCAAGTCGATCTGGCGCTTGTGGCGTGCATTGTCAATGAGTGCGGCAATCAGGTTGTTGGCGGCAGTGATGGCGTGGAAGTCTCCCGTGAAGTGGAGGTTGATCGACTCCATCGGCAGTACCTGAGAGTAGCCGCCGCCGGCCGCGCCCCCTTTCATGCCGAAAACGGGGCCAAGCGAGGGTTCGCGCAGCGCGAGCACAGCCTTTTTTCCAAGACGGTTCATGGCCTGCGCCAGCGCAATTGAAGTGGTGGTTTTGCCCGAGCCCGCGGGCATGCCCGAGGTGGCAGTGACCAGAATCAGCTTGCCGTTCTGAGGACGGTCGGCTTTGAGCGAGACCTTGGCCTTGTCCCAGCCGTAAGGTTCAAATTCGCTGTCATCGAGTCCCCATTCGTGGGCGAGGTCGTCAATGCGCTTGAGTTTGACTTGTTGAGCAATTTCGATATCAGAAAGCATGTCAAGTGCTCCTTGAAAATGGTTGAAATAACAAAAAACCTTGAAAATCCGTACGAATCGCAGTGCTTGCGAAAAGCTCTTTTGCTCATGTGCATGGCGGCAACGCAAGCCTCGGCTCAACCTTGTCGGCGCAAAGACGATTGAGAAGACTGGGGAGCATCAAAGGCACAAAACGCTTGCGGCTTGGTCGGTCTTGGATAGATAAGAGAAAGTTCAAGCAAAGCTGCATGCAACAAAAAAAGAGGGAACAAGCTCTAATGGAAAGGCCGCCCATCCTAATCTCTTAAGAACAACTCAGGCGGCCTGATGACGAACTGCAGCACAGTCCGATGGTTCTGAAGCCGACAACAACAACTGGTTGCGTAAATATGCCACAAAGTCGGCCTCAATAGTAAAACAAAGATGCAACAAGCCTTGTCAAACTCAGATCAACGTGCAGACCGTGCCTTCGCAAACCTCTCCAATGCCCCAGCCGAGCAGACGCAGACCGACGATGATGGCAAGCGCAAGGAGCACCCAAATCAGAATGGTTTTCCCGTGAGGAGTAAGACGCGTCAACATAGCAACCTCCTTTGAGACTGCCGTCCGGCGTGCTCAAGCATATAACGCCGAACCCATGAACTCTCGAATCAATCAGCAACTCCAGAACTGGTGCCGGGGATAAGCCAATGCATCTTTTTCTGGCAATTCAATTATCGCATTTTGAGGTGCATGCAAACGAAATTTTTCAAAATGTTTCTTTTCTTTGTGTCCAATGTGTAGACATCTGCAAGATTGTTAAAGCATTGATTTGTCAGTGAATTCTTGTTCAATAAGACTGAATGCCGGTTCAATTTTTCTGAACGATTATTCAGGGCGAGAAACAAAATGAAACAGATGAATCTGTGCGGTAAAAGCGTCAGTTTTAATGCCTGTTGATGATCTTGCCAAGAATCCTCGAGCACTTGCTTAAGTCGCAAAAATACCTCGCTCAAAAACCTCGGGATGCCCCGTATAATCTCGACCATTGTCAAAGCGAGCCGGCTTTAGGCACCACGCGCCCATGGCGCTTATTTTCCATCGCCGGCAAGTGCGCACAAGCTTTCGGAGCAAAAAAATCATGAAGATTCTTGTAGCGGTCAAGCGCGTCGTCGACTACAACGTCAAGGTTCATGCGCTGCCTGATCATTCCGACGTGGATATTGCATCGGCCAAGATGTCGATGAATCCTTTTGATGAAATTGCCGTTGAGCAGGCTCAGCGCCTTAAGGAGGCCGGCAAGGCCGACGAGGTGGTGGTCGTGAGCATCGGTCCGGCCAAGACCGTTGATACGCTGCGCGTGGCGATGGCCATGGGGGCAGACCGCGCTCTTCACATTACGACTGACGAGCGGCTCGAGCCCATTGCCGTGGCGCGACTTCTTGCTGCCGTCAGCCGTCGAGAAAATCCGGATTTGGTTCTGATGGGCAAGCAGGCCATCGATAACGACGCTGGCCAGGTTCCGCAGATGCTCTCGGCCATGCTCGACATGCCGGTGGCAATCAACGCCAGCGGTCTTGATCTGGAAGGATCGCGCCTTACGGTGCTGCGAGAAACTGATGCCGGACTGCTTCGCGTTTCGGCCGACCTGCCTGCAGTTGTTTCGGCCGACCTTCGTCTTGCTGAACCCCGCTACGTTACCCTTCCCAACATGATGAAGGCTAAAAAGAAGCCTGTTGAAGCTATTGCGGCTTCTGAACTTGAACCCAATCTTGCGCAGTCTCTGCAGCTTGTCAACGTGGTTGATCCGCCTGCACGCACAGCCGGCGTCAAGCTTGCAAACGTTGACGAGTTGATTGATGTGCTCAAAAACAAGGCCAAGGTTCTTTAAGGCGGGAGATGATTTAGAAATGCCGATTCTTGTAATTGCAGAAAATGACAACGCCTCTCTTAAGGCGTCGACCTTAAATACGATCACTGCCGCCAAGGCAATTTCGTCGGACATTGACGTGCTCGTCTGCGGCAAGGGATGCGAGACGCCTGCCAAGGCTGCTGCCGCTGCTGCCGGCGTGCGCAAGGTCTACTGCGCCGATTGCGAAGAACTCGCGCACCGGCTGCCGGAAGCAATGGCCGAGGCCGTTCGCGCCGCCTTGCAAAAAGATGCCTACACGCATGTCTTTTTTACATCAAGCACCGCGGGCAAGGCTGCGATGCCGCGTCTTGCCGGTCTTCTCGGAGTCTCGGCTCTCACCGACGTTTGCGGCGTCGAGTCTGCCGACACTTTCAAGCGCTATATCTACGCGGGCGGCGTGTTGGCTACGGTAAGAACTACGGCTAACCCCGTCATCGCCACCATCCGTCCGACCGCTTTTGAGGCGGCGGCTGCCCAAGGAGGCAGTGCTGTTGTTGAGCCGCTTGCCGTTCAATTTAAGAGCCGCGGCTTTGCTTTTGTGAGCGAAGAGGCGCAGCTCTCGGACAAGCCCGACCTTCTCACCGCTCGCCGCGTGGTCGCTGGCGGCCGTGGTCTCATTGATGAAGCAGGCTTTGCCGCACTAGAGGCTTTTGCCGACAAAATCGGCGCAGCCGTCGGCTCTACGCGTGCTGTTGTTGACATGGGGCTTGCTCCGAACGAATCTCAGGTTGGACAGACGGGCAAGATCGTTGCTCCTGAGCTGTACTTTGCGTTCGGTATTTCGGGCGCGATTCAGCATGTGGCCGGCATGAAGGACTCTAAGGTGATCGTTGCTGTTAACAAGGACAACGAAGCCGCCATGTTTGACTATGCCGACTACTATCTTGAGGCCGATGCGGTTGAGGTGATCAAGGAGCTGACCTCCAAGCTTTAGTCGAGCACTCCGAAAGAAGTACATTTCGGAAAACAAAATAGGCACCAGCGCTTCATTTCTCGGGCGACTGGTGCTTTTTTTGCGGCCGCAGCGAAGTGCTCTGCCAAAAAAAGACAGCTTGCTTTGCCTGCCGCAGCTGGCGGAAGCTGGTACCATGAGCTCTTTCGTTTGGGTCTTTGCGAGGCGGCGTGGTCATATGCTTGCCGCCATGAGTCCTTTTTTGGAAAATATTCAGAAAAAAATGAGATTTAGTCCAAATCTGCGCCGCATTGCGGCCATTCATGATCTCTCTGGGGTTGGCCGCACTTCGCTGATGGCGGTGATCCCAATTCTTTCCACAATGGGGTTCAATGTTTGTCCGTTGCCTACAGCGATTCTCTCGAATCACTCCCAGTATCCTGATTTTTCGTTTCTTGATCTCACCGATGAGATGCCTAAGATCATCGGGCAGTGGGCTAAGCTCGGCGTTCATTTTGACGCCATCTACACGGGCTATATGGGTTCGCCTCGGCAAATTGAAATTGTGGGAGGGTTTGTTGACGATTTCAGAGGTTCTGAAACACTCATCGTTGTGGATCCGGTGCTCGGAGACAATGGGCACCTCTACAGCAAAATGTCCGAAGAAATGGTTTGCAACATGCGGCTTTTAGCCAAGCGTGCAGATGTTCTTACTCCAAACCTCACAGAGGCTTTTGCGCTTCTTGATCGCGACTATCACCCGGAGTGCAGCACCGAGGAGCTCAAAGAGCTGATTGCCGAACTCTCAGAGCTCGGGCCCGATACAGTCATCATTACAGGCGTGCCCGTGCCAGGCCAGTCAGGGCTTACGTCAGTGCTTGCTCGCAGCAAATCGGACATGCGCACTTGGAAAGTGACCTGCCCCTATCTGCCGGCCCATTATCCGGGTACGGGCGATACGTTTACAAGCGTGATTACCGGAAGTCTGCTGCAAGGCGACAGCCTGCCGATTGCGCTTGATCGCGCCACGCAGTTCATCTTGCAGGGCATCCGTTCAACATTCGGCTATCAAATGGACAGTCGCGATGGAATTTTGCTCGAACGCGTGCTTCCCATTCTGAATATGCCGATTCAGTCGGCATCCTACGAGCTTGTTTGAGGCTTATAAAGTTCAAAGCTTTGAGTACTAAAAACTGAAGTCGAGCCAATGCGTCTAAACTTTGCAAAAGAGACAACGTGAGAGGCGGCTATTGGTTTTTGCTGCACCCCAAATCGTTGAGTTGTCTCTTCGACAATCAACAGCAGAGCGTGCGGAGCAGTTCTTGCTGAGCGGAAGACTAGAGGCATGTCACGATTTTCGCTTGATGGTTTTTTTGAGCTAAAGGCTTCAGGCACCACGGTCAAGCAGGAAATTCTTGGTGGTCTGACGACTTTTGTCGCCATGAGCTACCTCATCTTTGTTGTGCCGGCTATGCTTGCCGATGCCGGCATGAACCGTGAAGCAGCAACGGCTGCCACGATTCTTGTGACGGTCGTGGCAAGCGCTCTGATGGGAGTGTATGCAAATTTGCCGATTGCAGTCGGCCCCGGGTTGGGCATTAGTGCGTATTTTGCGTACTACATTTGCGGGCCGGCTGGCTTTTCCTGGCAGGCGGGGCTTGCCGCCGTATTTATTTCGGGCGTTGTCTTTTTTATTTTGACTGTGACGAGGATTCGTCAGCTTATCATTGACGCTATTCCGCCCGATTTGAAAATCGCTACCTCGGCAGGCATCGGATGCTTTATTGCTTTGATCGGCATGAAAAATTGCGGGCTTATCGTCAGCGATGCGTCCGGACTGTCTTTGGGCGACGTTTGTCAGCCATCGGTCGTGCTGGCCGTGTTGGGCTTTTTTGCCACGGCCGCAATGATGATTAGAAAGATCGCTGCGAGCATCATTTTGGGCATCGCGCTGACGGCGGCAGCAGGCTTTGTCTGCGGGCTGGGCAGTTTGCCTGAGGAAGGATTCTTTTCGGCGACAATTCCTGATTTTTCTCAGACCTTTCTGGTGCTTGACTTTGGACAGGCTCTTGAGCACGGATTGGTGACGATTGTTTTTACCCTCACTGTGGTTGATCTGTTTGACAACATCGGCTCTTTGATCGGATTGTCGCGCAAGGCTAATCTCGTGCGTCCGGACGGCAGCATTAAAAACCTTGACAAGGCGTTTGTCACAGACTCTTTTGGAACGATGTTTTCAGGCATTGTCGGTACGACGACGGCGGTTCAGTATCTCGAGAGCGCTACCGGCATTGCCGCCGGTGCCAGAACTGGACTCAGCACAGTTGTGACGGCGCTGCTTTTTGCAGCATCGGTTTTCGTGATTCCGCTTGTCAGTTCCGTTCCCGTCGCTGCAACGGCTCCTGCGCTTGTCATGGTCGGCGTCTTGATGATGCAGGAAGTCGTTAATATCCGTTTTGCAGACTTGAGAATTGCTGTCAGCGCATTTTTGATGATTCTTGGAATGCCCGTGACCTTCAATATTGCAACGGGCTTTGGGTTTGGTTTTATTGCCTATGTGCTGCTTTCCTTTGTCGATGGCCGCCGCAAGGAAGTCAAGCCTGCCATGGTCGTCATTGCGCTTGCGTTTGCGGTCAATTTTGCTTTGAGATAAGCAAAAAGAAACCGGCGCAGTGCGCCGGCTCAGTCAGGAAAAACTTCGCAATGAAACTATTTGGTTCCGGTGGAGCCAAAGCCTCCTGCGCCGCGCGAACTTTCTTCAAAAGAGTCGACGATGCTGAATTTTGCCTGCACGACGGGAACGATCAAAAGCTGCGCGAGGCGCTCGAAGGGCTCGAGAGTAAAAGGTTCGCTGCTGCGGTTCCAGGTAGAGATCATGAGTTCGCCCTGGTAGTCCGAGTCAATGAGACCTACCAGATTGCCGAGCACGATGCCTTTTTTGTGGCCTAGGCCGCTTCGCGGAAGAATGAGTGCGGCATATCCAGGGTCGGCCAGATGAATTGCCAGTCCGGTTTTGACCAATACGGTCTGCCCCGGTTCAATGACAAGCGGCTCGTCAAGAAGAGCCCGCAGGTCGAGACCTGCGCTGCCTGCAGTGGCGTATTGCGGAAGATAGGCGCGCATGCGCTCGTCAAGAATCTTAAGATCAACGTTCATATTTTTTATCAGGTTGTATTGAAGAGAGTCAGCGCATCTTTTTGCGGCGTTTCTTGCCTTCGGCCGTGAGAACGACGCTAAAGAAAATTGATGCCATCCCAATGGGGATAAGAAAATCAAAATTGCCAGGCATGGCAATGGCAAAAATGATGAGACCGACGCCGATCAAGGCAAGCGCAGGGCCTGAAAGCATCATTGCCGTTGCTGCAGAAGCTTTGACGGCTGCTTGTCTTTTTTCTTTTTCACGAAGCTTGCTGTCGGCAATTTCTCTTGTTGTCTGAACGACAACCATGCCCTCTTGAGCGCCTTCAGGAAGGCTCACATGCAATCCGCCGAGGCGATCGATCTTGCCTTCCTCAAGTTTTTTAAGATATGCAACGAAGTCGCCGTTTGCAGGTTCAAGTTCTTGTGCGGGATCCATATTTTTCACGAAATTTCTCCTTTGCACAGTCCCAGATTGCAGGCAATGGCGTTCATCAGACGCTGCGCAACCTCAAGCTTGCTGATGCCTTCAAAAGCGATGGCGGCGCTTTTTGAGACAAAAACAACGGAATTTAGGTCGGCTCCGAGAGCGAGGCCAGCGTTGTTGCCCACAACTAAAGATACACCCTTGCGTTCGAGTTTTTCTCGGGCATAGCTTTCGATGTTTTGCGTTTCAGCTGCAAAGCCCACGCAATAAAGATGGGGATTGCACCTGGCGGTTTCCGCGAGGATGTCTGGATTTTCCTCAAGCATGATCATCGGCTGGGCTTCGCCGTAAGAGGATTTCTTGATCTTTTGAGTGCTGGGAGCAAGTACGTGCCAGTCGGCAACCGCCGCTACTGAAATGAAGATGTCGGCAGTCGAGGCAGCCTCATCAACAGCTGCCTTCATGTTGAGGGCCGTATCCGTTTTGATGAGCTTGACCCCGTAGGGGGCTTTGATCCCCGTGGGGCCCGAGATGAGCAAAACCTCGGCGCCGGCTTCAAATGCGGCTTGTGCAACGGCATAACCTTGCTTGCCGGAACTTAGATTGGTAATGCCGCGCACAGGGTCGATCGGTTCGTACGTAGGTCCTGCTGTGACGAGAACCTTTTTGCCGGCAAGAACCTGAGGCGTGAGAACTTTTCTCACGCAGGCGACGATTTGTTCGGGCTCAAGCATGCGGCCTGATCCAGAAACGCCGCAGGCAAGCTCACCGCAAGCCGGACCAAAAACGTGCACGCCGTCTTGCTTTAAAAGCGCGATGTTGCGCTGGTTCGGAGCATTGGTCCACATCATGTCGTTCATGGCAGGAGCAACTGCAAGAGGACACTTGCGGCCGGCAATGAGCGTGCTTGCTAGATCGTCTGCAATGCCGTTTGCAGCTTTGGCAAGAATGTTGGCAGTGGCAGGGGCTACCAGCAGAAGATCTGTGTTTTCGCGGGTTAGCGTCAAGTGCGGCATTGTGCCGGAAAACTGGTCGATTGCCACGGGACGCCCCGAGAGCGTTTCAAACGTAAGAGGTCCGACAAACCGCGCAGCCGCTTCGGACATGACCACCTGCACTGAGGCTCCTGCTTTGACGAGAAGCCGAACAAGCTCGCAGGATTTGTAGGCGGCAATGCCGCCGGTTACTGCAAGCGTGATGTGTTTGTTGGCAAGGGGATTTGCAGTCATGAGAACTCAGGCAAAAATCAAAAAATAAGAAGTTTCAAGCACGCAGCCCTGTCGCAGAGATGCGTTGGCCTTTCCCTGCGGCAGAGGACTGTCCGGAGGCATTTGACTTGAGTATATCGCTGCACGGACAAGCGGCTAGTGGTGTTTTCCTTTGAAAAACTCAAGAAAGACTGCTCCGAAGGCTCCGATGCAGATGGCGATGTCGGCAACGTTGAAGGCCGGCCAATGCCAGCCGGCAAGATGAAAGTCCAGAAAATCAATGACGTGGCCGAGAAGCACGCGGTCAATGAGATTGCCGAGGGCGCCGGCCAAAATGCAGGCCAGACACAGCGAGAGCAGTGTTTTGTCGTTGTGCTTGAAGAGCATCCAGACGACGACTGCGCTGACCACCAATGCAAAGCCCGCAAAAAGAACAACCTGCCAGCCGCCGGCTTCGCCCAGAAAAGAGAAGGCTGCGCCAGTGTTGACGACGTGGCAGATGTTGAAAAAGGATGTGACGTAAATTGCCGTCCCGTAGGCCAGGGCTTGCGTTATCCAGAGCTTCGTTGCCTGATCGAGCGCAATCAGTACCAATGCAAACAGAATAAAGAGCACAAATCGCCCCGGGGTTGATCCCCGGGGCGAGCTGCTGTCTGTCAAACAGTTGTCTGCCATGAGCCTGAGGCCGCCTTAGGCAAACTTTCGCACTTCGCCCAAACCGAAGAGGTTGGTGCGGCAGCGCGAGCAAAGTCCCGGATGCTGAGGATCTTCGCCCACCGAGCAGACATAGTGCCAGCAGCGCTCGCATTTTTTCTGCGTGCTCGGACGGGTTTCAACGACCAGATCCTCTCCAGCCGAGCCCATCGAGAGAGCGGCCGAGGAGGTCATCATCACAAATCGCAGCTCTTCGCCCAGGCTTTCGAGCTCGGCATAGAGCTTTCCGCTGGCCTTAATGCTGCACTCAGCCTGAAGGCTCGAGCCCACAAGCCCCTGAGAGCGCAGCTCTTCAATGGACTTGAGCACTTGTGCGCGGGCTTGACGGATGTCAGCCCACTTCTGCAGCAGCGCTTCTGCGTTCTCAACTTCAGGGACGATGTGATTGATTTCGGTAAAGATCGTGCCCGATTCGTTGGGACTGAAGATGGCAAAAGCCTCTTCGGCAGTAAACGAAAGGATCGGCGCCATCAGGCGCAGGTAGGCTGCCGTGATGTGCCAGAGCGCGGTCTGAGCGCTACGGCGCGGCAGGCCATCGGTCTTTGTCGTGTAGAGACGATCTTTGAGAATGTCGAGGTAGAAGCTTCCAAGATCTTCGCTGGCAAAAGTCATCAGCAAGCTGGTGACCATGTGGAACTGGCAGCTTTGTTCAAACTCCAGAACCTGATCCTGCAGCTGATCGACGCGGGCTAGCGCCCAGCGGTCAAGTTCGAGCATGTCTTCGACTGGTACGGCGTCCTTGGTGATGTCGAAGTCGCTCGTGTTGGCAAGCAAAAAGCGCAGGGTGTTGCGGATGCGGCGGTAGCTGTCGACGACGCGCTTGACGATCGTCGGTCCGATGCGCAGCTCGCTGGTATAGTCGGTCGAAGCCACCCACAGACGGCAGATCTCAGCGCCGTATTTCTGGCAGATTTCCTGCGGGCTGACGGTGTTGCCCTTGGATTTGCTCATTTTCTCGCCGTTTTCGTCGACAAGAAAGCCGTGCGTGAGCAGAGAATCGTAGGGAGGACGGCCGTCGAGCATCGTTCCTGTCAGCAGTGAGGAGTGAAACCATCCGCGGTGCTGGTCGCTGCCTTCCAGATAAAGGTCTGCAGGCCAGCGCTGATCATCAGCGTGGCTCACGCGCATGACGGTGTAGTGCGTGACGCCCGAGTCAAACCAAACGTCAAGAATGTCGCTTGATTTCTCATACTGGTTGAGCTCTTCAGAGGCGAGGAACTCTTCGGGCTTGGCGCGAACCCAGGCTTCAATGCCTTCTTTTTCCACACGCTTGGCCACTTCTTCCATGATCTCAAGCGTGCGCGGATGCAGCTGCTGCGTATCTTTGTGAATGAAGAAGGGCAGCGGCACGCCCCAGTTTCTCTGACGCGAAATGCACCAATCGGGGCGGTTTTCGATCATGGCGTGCAGACGGTTGTAGCCCCATTCCGGGAAGAACTTCGTGTTGTCGACGCCGCGCAAAGCTGCCGAACGCAGGCTTTCGGGCTGCGCTTCAAGACCAAGCACGCTCTTGGTGTCTTCATTGGGCTCGTCCATGCGGACAAACCACTGAGCAGTGGCGCGATAAATGAGCGGAGTCTTATGACGCCAGCAGTGCATGTAGCTGTGGGTCATTTTGTCGCAGGTGTAGAGGCTGCCGGCTACACGCATGGCGTCGCAGATCTTAGGCTGCGCCTTCCAGATCATCATGCCGCCGAAAAGAGGCAGCCAATCGGCATAAACACCGTTGCCCTGCACAGGATTGAGGATGTCGTCATTGGTCATCCCGTTGGCCTTGCAGCTGTTGTAGTCGTCTACGCCATAGGCAGGTGCCGAGTGCACGATGCCAGTGCCGGCCGAGACGTCAACGTAGTCGGCAAGAAAGACCGGCGAGAAGCGCTTGTAGCCGGGATCGAGCTCTGCAAGAGGATGCCAGAAGCGGATGTGATCAAAATTCGCACCCTTGCTCGTGGCGACGATTTTGCCTTCGAAGTTGTAGCGCTTGAGGCAATCTTCAACCAAATTTTCAGCAAGAATCAAAAAGCGGTCGCCGCAATCGACGAGCGCATAATCGATTTCCGGGTGCATGTTGAGCGCCTGGTTGGCGGGAATCGTCCACGGAGTCGTCGTCCAAATGACGACAAAGCAAGGCTTGTTGATATTGATGGCCGTGAAGTTTTCCACTTTCGAACGGTCTTCGTCCGAGAGCTTGAATGCTACGTCAATGGCGTAGCTTTGCGCATCCTTGTATTCGACCTCGGCTTCGGCCAGCGCCGAGCAGCAGTCAAAGCACCAGTTGACGGGCTTGAGGCCTCTGTAGACGTAGCCCTTTTCAACGATTTTTGCGAGCGCACGGATTTCTGCGGCCTCGTTGGCAAAGTTCTTCGTGAGATAAGGATTGTCCCAGTCGGCAAGAACTCCCAGACGCTTGAAGCCTTCTTTTTGTCTGGCCACTTGTTCGTCGGCGTATGCACGAGCCTTGGCAATCACTTCTTCCTTAGGCAGCCCTTTGCCGTACTTCTTTTCAATTTGTATTTCAATGGGCATGCCGTGGCAGTCCCAGCCCGGAATGTAGGGGACGTCATAACCCGCAAGAAGTTTCGTCTTGTTGATGATGTCCTTGAGGATTTTGTTTAAAGCGTGGCCCATGTGGATGTCGCCGTTGGCATACGGCGGGCCGTCGTGCAGCACGAAGCGGCGCTGCCCCTTGCGGGCCTTGCGGATGACGTGATAGATGTCCTTTTCTTCCCATTGCTTGACCCACTCGGGTTCGCGACGCGGCAAATCTCCGCGCATGGGAAAGGGTGTTTCAGGAAGGTTTAAAGGATACTTTGCCGGCTGTGCGGCTCCGTCTTTTTTCGACATAGAATGCGCTCCAGGCCCCCTCGGGCTCTTCTGAAGTTCAATGAATGGACAAATTTTTGTGCGTGCTTCGGCAAGGCGAAGACGCGAAAACTTTTGGAGTTTACAACGGCTTAAGGCGCGATGTCACGCCGCAAAGCAGAACTGCTTCGATTTCTAAGGTGTTTGGCCTAGAAAAAGAAGGACGCGCGTTCTCTTTATTCTTAAGCTTTCGGCAGGCCGAGAATGTCTCTGGCGTTTTGCGCATCGCGCTCAATGGCGTCTTTGAGTTCTTCGATCGAAGAAAACTTCTGCTCGTCGCGAAGCTTTTGAACAAACTCAACCTGCACGAGCTTCCCATAAGCATAGCCCGTCCAGTCAAAGACGTGCGTTTCCAAAAGCCAGCGTTTGAGCTCGGTCACCGTAGGCTTAAATCCCATGCTGGCAACTCCGCCGCAGATCGAGCCGTCGGAACTCAATCCTCTGATGCGCACGGCAAAGGAGCCGTGCAGTCCGCATTGCGATTTGGAACCAGCGGGAGTAAAGGCCATATTGAGCGTAGGAAATCCTAGCTGCCGGCCAAGCGCTGCGCCGTGGATGACGCGGCCTGTTACGGCATATGGGCGTCCGAGCATGGCGGCAACTTCGTCAAGGTCGCCGGCTTGCATGGCCTGTCTGATGCGCGTACTTGAGACGCGTTCGTTGTCGCGAAGAACAAGTGGTGTGGCATGCGCTTCAAATCCCAGATGAATGCCTAGTTTTTCAAGACAAGCAAAATCGCCCGCTCGGCGTGCACCGAATCGAAAATTTGAACCAACTGTAAGCCAACGGCACCCCAGACCTTCGACGAGAATTTCCTGTGCAAACTCCTCAGGGGAGAGTTCGCACAAGCGTGCATTGAAGGGCAGGATGTAGATCCGGTCAATGCCGCAGTTGAGGATTGCGTTGATTTTGTCTCTGAGAGTGCTGATGCGGATGACTCCCTCAGAGCCAAAAAACTCTTTTGGGTGAGGCTCAAAAGTGAGTACGCCGCTGGCAAGCTCTCGGGCGTGCGCGGTCTCGACCACAGTTTTTAAAAGCTTTTGGTGGCCAAGATGCACGCCGTCGAAATTGCCGATGGCCAGTGCGCAGTCAACTTTATGCGATTTTGCGGGAAGTCCGCGAAAAATATGCCTCATGCTTATAGACAATCAATTCTTATTGTGGTTTTGGTCTGAAAAACTCATGCGCAAAGCCTTTTCAAACGATGCAAGTTGGTTTTGCGACGGAGTGAATCGTTCAGACGAGGTTCTTGATTATAGGGATTTGGTCAGTAGCCTGCTTGTCTGATGTTTTGGGCAGAAATACCCGCAAAGCCGTTACAATTAGAGCCCCAAAAGCATAGCCGGAGGGCTGGTCACGGATTTTTGTCTTGACCGGCCTCTTGTTGTCTGCTGAGACTATGGGAAATGCTTACCAGACGTTTTTAAGGAGGCGGCGCTTTCTCCCCAGCGCGAATGCAGGGGTTAGCGTGCTGAATTTCTATGAAGAACATCGTTGTTTTAATTTCCGGGCGCGGCTCGAATTTTGTTTCTATTGCCGAGAGCGCCAAGCGCGAAAACTGGTTGGATGAAGGTATTCAAATCTCCTGCGTCATCAGCAATCGGCCAGGGGCAGCAGGGCTTGACCGTGCGCGCGAAATGGGCATTCATGCAGAAGTTGTCGACCATAAGCTTTTCGATACGCGAGAGGCGTTTGAAGATGCCATGATGCAGATAATCGACCGCTATGATCCTGCTGTGATCGTTCTGGCGGGCTTCATGCGTGTGCTCACAAACCATTTCGTTGAGCGCTATCCTGGCAAGATTCTCAATATTCACCCGGCGCTGCTGCCGCTTTTCAAGGGGCTCGATACGCATGCTCGTGCAATCGCTGCCGGAGTGCGCGTGCATGGATGCACGGTGCATTTCGTCAGTCCTGAACTTGATGCCGGCGCCATCATCGGACAGGCCGTTGTGCCTGTGCTTCCGTCCGACGATCCCGATAAGCTCGCACATCGCGGGCTTAAACTTGAGCATGTGCTCTATCCCCGAGCTGTTCATGCTGTTGCAACGGGAAGCGTGAAGCTCGTCGACGGCCGCACGGAAATGGACGATGAAACGGCTTTGTCTTTGACCCTTTTTGATGCCGCAGCCTAAAAGCATTGTCTGTTGTGCCGTCAGCTTCCGCGGCGTTCCAGCCCGCTGTGCCCGGCATCTTTAACATCTTTTAAGAGATTGCTTGTTGCCATGTCAGAAGCCCCAAAAAAACATACAATGCCGTTTCGTCCAGTGCGCACAAAGCGCGTCAAGGATGAACGCGAAAAGCACATGACCGAACGTCAGATTGCTGCGCGCCGCCGACAGCTTGAAGAAAACCGCAAGCAAACGGCCTCCAAAGGATCTTCGGGCGGTCAGCGCATGGCCAAGCTGCATCCCGGAAAGGTGCGCATCACCAATCTCATTGTCGACGAATTGGCTCGCGCATTTGCCGTCATTTTGAAGCTCGACGGTCCGGCCGATCGCCTGATGAAGGCCTTTTTCAAGTCCAACCCCAAGCTTGGAAGCAGGGATAGAACAATTTTGGCCGAGGCAATCTTTTACGGCCTGCGGCACCTTGCAGGCATCAAGCACCGCATGCACCCTGTGCGGCCCGAGCGAGCACCCCGCGCAGCTGCTCTCCTGACGCTTTCACTTCAATATGGCCCTGATGCCATCATTGATGCTGTTCTCGGTCAAGAAAAAGGGCCTGTGAAGAACATGCTTGCCTGCGATATGAAGAAAGCGCCTGCGCATATTCAGGCTGAGATGCCGCAGTGGCTCTATGACCGCATTCTGGCGCAGTATGCAGAAGAAGCGCAGGAGATTTTTGATGCAAGCCTCAAAGGGGCTCCTTTGGATCTTCGCGTCAATACGCTTAAGGCCAAGCGCGAGGATGTGCTCGAGGAATTAAAGGAACATCGCGTTGAGGCGCAGCCCATGCGATTTTCTCCTGACGGCGTTCGCTTGCTTGATAAGCCGGGACTCATCCGCTGGCCGATGTATCAGGAAGGGCGCATTGACGTGCAGGATGAAGGCAGTCAGCTGATTGCACGGCTCGTGGCTCCTCGCCGCGGCGAAATGGTTTGCGATTTTTGCGCAGGAGCAGGCGGCAAAACGCTAGCGCTCGGCGCTCTGATGCGCTCAACGGGGCGGCTTTATGCGTTTGACATCAATGAAAAGCGCCTTGCCGGCATCAAGCCGCGCATTCGTCGTGCAGGGTTGACCAATGTACATCCGATTGCCATTCGCGACGAGCATGACAATCACATCAAGCGCTTGCGCGGCAAATTCGACCGCGTTCTTGTCGACACTCCCTGCACCGGCACCGGCACGCTGCGCCGTAATCCTGATTTGAAATGGCGTTTGTCTGTCGAAGAGCTTCATCGCATCAATTCTGTTCAGAAGTCAGTGCTTGAAGAGGCAAGCAAGCTCTTGAAAAAGGGAGGACGCATCGTTTATGCAACATGTTCGATGCTCAGAGTCGAAAATCAGGAAGTGGTGGAAGATTTCTTAAAGAGACATCCTGATTTTGAGCTTCTCAACGCCTCAGAGATCCTCTCCAAGCAAGGCGTTGAATTTTCGGTTGAACAAAAACAAAAGGCCGGAGATTATTTCGTCATGCTCCCCAACCGGCATGACACTGACGGCTTTTTCGCAGCGGTGCTGGTGAAGACGAATTAAAGTTCGTCAAAAAGACCTCAAAAAAATATTGCCCCGGTCGTTTGCGCCGAAAGACTTCGAATCTGTGCAAACGCTTCCGGGGTTTTGTGTTTTGATGTAATGGTTTATATGTGAGTCTTAAAAGGTTTTTATTTAATTTGCTTGACGATTTGCTTATGTAGCAATGAACGGATCTTCCGGCCCGGCGTCGGGTCTTCCCAAGACCGCTGCTGATAGATCTTCAAGCAAAAAGGTCTTTTAGCTTCATCGAATAAAGAGCTATAAATAAGCTCTTATCTCAAGGCTAACGGTGCTTTGCAGCGTCATAGGCCATACCCGAGTTTAGAAGTTTCAAGTGAAAGAAAACGCCGCCAGGCCTTATTTTGAGAACCCGCGCCCATAGGCTTGTCGAGTTGAAAAAAATAAGATGATTTTCTATAGGCCAAGTGTTCGGCAAAGGCATTGATCCTGCAGAAGGACGCTGGCGAGATCTTAATTTTTGAAAATATTGATCCTGTGCAGGCAAAAATCTTCAATAAAATCAAAGCTATTCCTGAGGTGGACCTTTGTTTCTACCGATCGTCAAGTCCTCTGTTCTAGTCATTGGATTCAAACGATAGCCCAGCGGTTAAGAGTTTTTTTGATGGCTCAAATTTCAGCGGATTTTTGCATAGTGGATCAATAAAATATCCTGAAATTGACTCTTATCAGTTGATGTTGAAATCTGCAAAAGGCATCTAAAAACAAAGAGTTGCTCTTCATATAATGGGATCATGTGTTGATCCATATATGTGAGGAAGAAAATGTTGACGACCTGGGATTTCCGGCAGCTGATGCCTTCTCCGGCTGAGCGCATCCGACAATGCTTCAGAACTTACAGTCGCATTTGTCTGCCGGTGACTCTCAATTTCCTGAGATCAAGCGGAGTGGATTTGGATTTGGTCGAGGAATTGCGCTCTAATCTTCGCAATCCAGCTCAAGAGCGCAAGATGGCCGCATTGGTTTTGCTTGAGCTCTATGGATCAGCAGCGTTTGCTTGTCGCGGCGCTCTGAAAGATTGGCTGAAACGTAGAGCAGACAAGGAGGACGCGATGCTGCAAGAGGCTGCGCAGGTGTTTGCCAACAAACTGCGCCAACGTGAAGACATTGTCGCAGTTTGTTCCGAATCAGGTTCCTCGACTCTGCACTGAAGAGCCTATTGCCGAGCGGCGTTGACGTAGTGCAGCGTCTGCAGCTTCAAGCCATCAAACGCAGCCGGCGTGCGGCTGTATTTTCCTTCACGAGTTTTTGGCAGCTCCTTGACCCAAGCAATCCGCCGCGGACACTTGTAGCGAGCTAGACGCGGCAAAAGACCCTCGACGATTGCTTTGTCTTCAAGAGGATCGCGATCGGAATCGGCAACCAAAAGCGCAGCGACGATTACTCCCCATTTCTCGTCAGGAATTCCTGCAACGAGCGCCGAACGAATGCCCTCGATTTCCTCAAGCGCAAGCTCGACTTCGGCTGGGTAGACTTTTTCGCCGCCCGTGATGAGCACTTCAGATTGTCGAGCTCGAATGCGAAAGCCTCCATGAGCGTCCATATCGGCAATGTCTCCGGAGCGAAGCCATTGGCCTTTTTCAAGCTTGCTTCGGCCCCAGTAGCCGGACATCAGCATCTCGCCGCGTACTTCTATCTGATTGTTTTCAAGCCGAATTTCAGCGCCTTCAAGCGCTCTATCGGCAAGAAAGTTTTCAGTGAGCCGCTCTTCATAAGGCGACATGGCAACGCTGCTTGCGGTTTCAGTCATTGCATAGGTGGTGACAATCGGAATATGAGCTGCAAGCGCCTTGCGTCTAAGGTTGACGGGACAGGCAGCGCCTCCAACCAAAAGAAGCCTGAAGCTCTCGGGCGGCGTCCAGTCCGGATAGTGCTCGAGCACATCGGTGAGCATCGTAGGCACGAGCGAGGCAATCGTGATGCGGTCGCGCTCGAGCTGTTCGACGAAATTTTTTGCCGTGTACTTGGGGCCAATGCAAACTGCTGAACGGATGCAAAGCGATCGAGTCAAAATGCCAAGGCCTCCGACGCGGGCAGCAGACAATGACAACAGCCAGATGTCCTCGGATGTCATTTCGATATGCCGGCCGACGGCCAGCGCATTGGCTGCAAGCGCGCGCCGCGACAGCACTGCGGGCTTGCTCGGACCAGTGGTGCCGGATGTGAAGATGACGACGGCAGCATCGTCAGGCAATGGCTCGTCGATGGCCTGCGCTGCGCGAATGTAGCTTTGCACTTCTGCTTCGGTGAGTTTGGGCGAGAGCAGAAGCATAGGAACATGCGCCGCCAGCAGAGCATAAAAGACGAGCATGGAGTGTACGTCGGTATCTGCTCTAAGCACATAGGGCCGCCCAGGGGAGGGCAGTTCGAGCGTGTCGAAAATATCGCGTGCTCTTTGAGCGGCTTGAGCAAATGTAATGTCGCCTTCAGGGGTTCTCAGGCAAAGCTTCTGAGGACATTCGCGAGCCGCTTCATAGATTGAAAGCGCGGCGTCGGGGTGAGAAATATCGATTGACAAAGACATGGCTGTCTCGAGGTGTTCGCACGATTGGGCTTAGGGAAGGCGCTTGAATTTGCTGAAGTCCGGGCGGCGCTTTTCAAGGAAGGCTTCCTTGCCTTCACGACCTTCTTCGGTCATGTAGTAAAGCAGCGTTGCGTTGCCGGCAAGTTCCTGAAGACCGGCCTGACCATCGCAGTCGGCGTTGAGCGCTGCTTTCAGGCAGCGAATGGCCAGCGGCGAGTTGGCCAGCATCTCTCGGCACCACTGCACCGTTTCGGCCTCAAGCTTCTCGTAAGGCACCACCGTATTGACCAAGCCCATCTCAAGGGCTTCCTTGGCGTTGTAGAAGCGGCAAAGGAACCAAATTTCTCGCGCCTTCTTCTGACCAACGATGCGTGCCATGTAGGAAGCTCCCCAACCTCCGTCAAACGAACCCACGCGCGGCCCCGTCTGGCCGAACATGGCGTTGTCAGCGGCAATCGTGAGGTCGCACATCATGTGCAGCACGTGGCCCCCGCCAACGCACCAGCCGGCAACCATGGCTACCACGGGCTTGGGGCAGGTGCGGATCTGACGCTGAAAGTCGAGAACATTTAGACGCGGCACGCCGTCGCCGCCGACATAGCCGCCGTTGCCGCGAACTTTTTGATCGCCCCCTGAGCAAAAGGCCTTTTCCCCCATGCCGGTCAGAATGACGACGCCGATGCCGTCGTCTTGTCGCGCATCGGCAAGCGCAAGACTCATTTCATGCACCGTCAGTGGTCGGAAGGCATTTCTTACTTCCGGGCGATTGATCGTGATCTTGGCAATGCCTTCATCGCACTTTTCGTAAATGATGTCGGTGAAGTTTCCTGCGGATTTCCATTCAGGAACAGCTGGCAGGTGAGAGGTATCAAGCTGAGGCTGCATGTTGAAAAATTCCTTTATTTAACGAGTTGATTCGGATGTGCTCGGCACAGCAAAGCTCTCTACGTAGCTTTCCCAGCGAGGACTTTCGGTTTTGATGAACTTAGCAAATTCTTCTTTGCTCATCGGCATCGGTTCTGCGCCCAGACGAGCCAGCCGAGCACGGACGTCGTCTCGGGTGAGAATGCGGCCGATGGCTGCATGCACGGCGTCAATGAAGCTGGAATCAATGTTTTTAGAGGCAGCCAGTCCATCCCAGGCATAAAGGTCGTAGTCCTTAAGGCCCAATTCCTTCAAGCTGGGCACTTCGGGCAGCTGCGCCGAACGCTCGGCTGATGTGACTGCAAGGGCAATCAGTTTTCCGCTTGCTGCATGCGGCAAGACGTTGGGCATCACGTCAATGAAAAAAGGAATGCGTCCGGCCAAAACTTCGTTGGCTGCAGCCGCTCCGCCTGCGTGCGGGATATGGTTGATTTCCAAGCCCAGAGTTTGTGCAAAAAGTTCTCCGGCGATGTGGCTTGTCGTTCCAACTCCGGAAGAGGCAAAAGCAAGCTTTTTTGGGTTTGCTCGAGCAAAATCCGTCAGACTTTTGAAGTCGGTTATCGCTGGGTTGGCTTTGGGATTAAGAGCGAGCACAAGAGGCATCTTTGTGAAAGAGGCTACAGGCAGAAGATCCTTTGCCGGGTCAAAATTCTGGCTTTTGTAGAGATGCTTGTTGACGCACAAAATGCCGTTGGTGACATAGCCGAAAAGTCCTTCGCCTTTAGCTGCGCGTATGACGCTGCGCGTACCGACATTGCCGCCCGCTCCCGCACGGTTGAGAATGACGATGGCGCGAGAGATTTCTTCGCTCAATGGCTGGAGCACAATGCGTGCGAGCACATCACCTCCGCCGCCTGGAGCAAAGGGGACGACCACAGTCAGATTTTTCTTTTCCTGACAGCCCGACAGCCCAAAAGCGCCGACAAGTGCGGCACTCATTAGTGCGGTCATGAATTCTCTGCGCTGCATGAAGATTTTTTTAAGAAATAGTTGTAATCAAACACTGTACTGTAACGTACGGTACAGATGCGAAATTGTACTATGCCGTACAAAAAAGTAAAATCGTTTGAGACTTGGATCGCGAAATTTCTTTGCTGAAGATTTATTCGTCTTTGGCAGTTGGAAAAAGGAAGCAACGTGCAGATCAGGGAGCACATGCTGCGCAAGGCGGCAAAGACGCAAAAAGGGCAGGAGCGCGTGAGGGGACTTCTTGTTCACGCCATGGATGTTTTCATTGAGTGCGGCTATGAAGGCGCATCCCTTGACAAGATCATTCAAAAGTCGGGAGGCTCTAAAGCAACGCTGTATCAAAATTTCGGCAGCAAGCAGGGGCTATTCATTGCAGCGCTTGAACTCATGGCCGATGACCTGTATGAGGCATGCGTTGCTGATTACGTGCCTGGCCGTACGCTCGCCGAAGATCTGCGCTCATTTGGCGGCATCTTTCTGCGAGGCATTCTTGATCCGAGATCGGTGGCGGTCATGCGACTTGTATATGCACAGTCTGCACGTCTGGAACAGGTCGGGCAGTGGTTTTATCAATCGGGCATTGAAGCGAGCTATTTAGGTTTTGCCAAAGTGTTGGAAAATCACATCGATGCTCCGCTCAACGAGCTCCGAGCAACGGCAGCAATATTCCTTGAAGCTTTGAGGGGGCCCCTGTTTCAAAAAGCGCTCTGTTTGCCTGATACGGCGTTTAAGCAAGAAGACATTGACAAAGAGCTCGAGCGTTGTATTGACTTTGCCTTGGCTTATATTCAGAAAAATTACTCAGGTCGCCTGCTTGACGCCGCAGCAGGTCATCCGCAGCTTCTTTCCAATCAGCAGGAGTGCTTTGATTAGTACTTTGTTGGCACTGTCTTAATACTGCGGGCGGGAAAACCCTGTTGTTTTGATCCGTAGACAGAGCTACTTTTTTCTTTGCGCCGAATGCCGGTTATGGCATGCGACACGCATGAGGAGAAATAGTTATGCAGACGTTCAAAAAGATCGCACTGCCGCTGGCCATGGCCTTTTGCGCCATGAGTGCTTCAGCGGCAACTTTTACGCAAACTGTGCCTGGACACAATGGTCCGATGACGGTCAAGGTTGATATTGAAAACGGCAAGATTACGGCTGTCGAAATTGTCAAGCACAGCGAAACTCAGGGAGTCGGCACCAAGGCTATTGAAGCTTTGCCTGCTCAGATCGTCAAGTCCAATTCGACCAAAGTGGACGTTGTGACAGGTGCAAGCGTGACGAGCAAAGGCATCATCATGGCCGTTAATCAGGCGCTTGATGCCAGCAAAGGAAAGAAAGTTTCCGCTCCCAAATTCAAGCCGGGCACCTACAAGGCTCAGGTTTATGGCAACAACGGTTATCTCAATGTTGAAGTGACGGTGTCGGCCGATAAAATCACCGACATCAAGGTTCCAGGAAACACCGAAACGGCTTTGATGGGCGGCATGGCTATTCGCACCATGACCAAGGACATGATTGATTACCAGACGGTCAATGTTGATGCCGTTTCCGGCGCAACGGTCACAAGCGGCGCATTCAAGCAGGCTGTGATTGAAGCTTTGCAAAAGAGCGGCGTTGATCTTGCTGCTTTGCAGACGCCTGTTCCCGTCAAAATCAAGAAGTTCAACGGGACCAAGTCCGAGACCTATGATCTCGTCATTGTTGGTTCAGGCGGTGCGGGTCTTTCTGCTGCCGTCACGGCCGCTGAAGCAGGCGACTACAAGGTCGTGGTGCTCGAAAAGATGCCCGTCATCGGCGGCAACACGCTTCGCTGCGCGAGCGCATTCAATGCCGCTGATCCTGAACGTCAAAAGCTTCTTCCTATGACCGATACGCTCAAAGATGCGGTGGTCAAGGCGATTAGCGAGAAACCTGCAAATGCCGACCATGCAAAGCTTATGGCCGATGTGAAGGCTAAGTACGAGGCTTATCTTAAGAGCGGCAGCAAGACGCTTTTTGACTGCCCGGAATGGCATGCTTTGCAGACATACAATGGCGGCGACAAGGTCGGTCATATTCCTTTGATCCGCACTTATGCGGAAAATGTGCTCGATACGCTGCACTGGATGCAAAAGCACGGTACGCCCGTCATGGATCGCGTGAGTCAGGGGGCCGGTGCCTTGTGGCAGCGTACGCATCAGGTTGATGCACCTGCAGGAACAGGTCTCATTGAACCGCTTCTGAAGGCGGCCAACAAGGAAGGCGTCAAGATCATCACAGGCATGCGCGCTCAGGAACTCATCTACCGCAATGGAGAAGTCGTGGGCGTCAAGGCTACTGACAAGGTGGGCAATTCCTATGCGTTCAACAGCAAGCACGGCGTGATCCTTGCTACCGGCGGCTATAGCCAAAACAAAGAAATGCGTCAGAAGTCATCGCCTGTGCTCACTCCTGATATGGTTTCAACCAATCAGCCCGGCGCAACGGGCGACGGCATTGTCATGGCCACCAAGATCGGCGCAGATCTCACCGGCATGAACTACGTGCAGGTCTATCCGTTGGCTACGCCTGGCTCCGGCGCTCTTCAGGGACGTGCGCGCAAGATGTCCGGTCTTGACGATGTGATTGACGTCAACAAGAACGGACAGCGTTTCGTCAAGGAAGATGCTCGGCGTGACGAGTTCGTGGCAGCCATCAAGAAGCAGCCCGACGGCATGTGCTACGACATTAACGATGCGAGCATCGTGCAGGAGTACAACTCCTTTGCTGAAAATGTGGAAACGCTCGTCAAGCTTGGCCGCATCTACAAGGACGACACGCTTGAAGGCCTTGCCAAGCAGCTTGGCATGCCGCCGGAAAATCTGAAGGCGACTGTTGAGGAATTCAACAAGATGGCCGAAGCCAAGAACGATCCGAAGTTTGGCCGCAAGCTCTTCGATCGCAAGATTGAAAAGGCTCCGTTTTACGCAACGCCTCGTGCTCCGTCGATTCACCACACCATGGGAGGTCTCTATATCAATCCCAAGGCTCAGGTGCTTGACAAGAAGGGCAACGTGATCAAAGGCTTGTATGCTGCTGGCGAAGTCACCGGCGGCGTGCACGGCAGCAATCGTTTGGGCGGCAACGCAACGGCTGATGTGCTCACTTTTGGACGCATCGCTGCCAAGAGTGCTTTGGGTCTGAACAAGTAGCCTGGCAAAGCGTTCGGAAAAACTGAAGCTGCTTCGGTTTTTCTTGATCAAAAACAACCGGTGCGTTGACTGAGTTTCGTGGGTCGGCGTACCGGTTTTCCTTTTGCTGCAGGTTCAGGATCATCTGAGTCTTGGGTTTTTGTACGGGCAGCTCAATGAGGCGGATTATGGGAAAATGATGCCGGCAGGCTTTTTCCAACATTGGCTTGTCGTTGTATCCTTTCGCGTTGTTTTTCCAGCTGTCGTTTATTCATGATCAAGCTTGCTGCTGCGCTTTTTCTTTTTTTGGCGTCCATCAACGGCAGCATTGCGTCGACTCAGGCCAAAATTGGCGTCATTGACGTTCAAGATCCTTGGTTTTATGTTGGAACAATAGGTCCGACGCTCGAGCATTTGCGAAAGACGCTTCCTCAGTATCGTTTTGTGTCTGAGGAAATGGGCTATGAAAATCTGCGCTCGGCCATTGATGCCGGAGAACTCGATTTTTTTATAGCGCCTAGCGGCTTTTTTGCCGATGCTCAGGAAAAAAATGGGGCGCGCCATCTTGCAACGCAGGAACGTCCGCAGTCTGTTGATCCTGCGCATACTGCTGCCGGCACCGTTGTGGTGAGACAAAATTCCAAGTTCCGCAAGCTCTCCGATCTCAAAGGCGCGCGCGTTGCCTCTGACTCGCCGCTTAATTTTCAAAGCTGGATTACAGTACTCGGAGAAATCCATCGTAAGGGAGAAGATCCTGACGAATTTTGGGGAGAGAAAATCTTCACCGGCCACCAGCTGCCGCATGCCGTCTCGATTGTTCTTGCCGGGGAGGCTGAGGCTGCGGTGCTTTCGGCCTGCGAGCTCGAAAGATTGGAGGAATCGGGCGTCGTGCCGGCGGGAAGCGTTCGGGTGCTCGATGAAAAAACAGGAGGCCTGACTTGACGGCATTCAACGACGAGCTATCCGGGTTTTGTCTTTGCCAGTTTGCCCGCTGCAAGCTCACAGATGGTGAAAGACGTTACGGTTGCGCTTTTGACAATGAAGGAGCTTCCGGATGGTTCGGGCTGGGGATTTGCCAGCAATTTCAATGCAGTCAAGGATCTCTACAAGGACTTGAGACTGGGACCGTACGAGTACTTGAGAACCTGGAGTGCCAGGGCGTTGTGGAATCAATGGAGCTGGGTGCTTTGGCTTGTTGTTGCCGCGGCTGCGGTGGCCTTTGTGCATATTGTGCGGACCAACCGGTTGGTGCAGGTTCGCACGAGAGAGCTGCAAGAGGCTATTGAAGAACGAGATCGAATGGAGCGCCAGGCAAGAGAAGATAGAGAAAAACTCTCGCAACTTGAGCGTTCAGGCGTTGTGTCCCAGCTTTCGGCCATGCTCGCTCATGAAGTGCGCCAGCCGGTGACGGCAATCGTCTACTACGCTGGAGGCCTGCTGCAGTACCTGCGGGGGCTGCGTCTGAATGATCCGGTCATTGAAGAGGCTGGAAGCAATATTGTCGAAGATGCAAAAAAGATCTCTGACATTGTCGAGCGGGTCCGTTCCTATGCTCGGGAGCGTACGAGGAAAAAAGAAATCGTGCGGCTTGATTTGCTCCTTGTCCGTGCGCTGAGAACCTTTGGGCATTCTTCTCTGAGCACGGTCTGCAAGGTGCAGGCTTCCTCTTTTCCGGAATCGTGGATCGAGGCTGATGCACTGGAAATTGAACTGGTTGTAGTTAATTTGCTAAGAAATGCCGCAGCAGCCGTGGAGCACGTTCCAAACCCAGAAATCGCGATGCAGTTGAACCGGAAAACCGAAGGCAAGGGACAAGTCTGGCAGGTGATTGTTAAGGACAACGGACCGGCTTTGACTGAAGAGCAGTTCGCCAGACTTTTTCATCCTGCGGCGAGCAGCAAGCCGCAAGGCCTTGGTTTGGGATTGTCCTTATGCAGACTGATCGTTGAGAGACATTCCGGAAGATTGAGCTTTCTTCGGCGCGCTGACGGCCACGGACTGATGGCTGTGCTTGAGCTTGATGCAGTGCCATGCCGACAAAGGAATTGTCATGATTGAAAAAGAATCGAGTCAGTTTTCCGCTGTTGTTCGAGTTGTCGACGATGAAGAGGCGGTGCGCAAATCAGTTGCCTTTGTGCTCAGGTTGATCGGCTTGGATGTGCGCTTGTATGAAAGCGGAGTTTGATGACGCTGAGCGGCCCGGATGCATCGTATTGGATATTCGCATGCCGGGCATGAACGGCATGGAGCTGCACAAGCGCCTGCTCCAAGATGGCAATGATTTGCCTGTGCTCTTTCTGACAGGACACGGCGACATTGATATGGCTGTGACCGCACTTAAGCGAGGAGCTGGAGATTTTTTGCAAAAACCTTCCGACCCGGAAAGGCTTCAAGCGATCGTGAGGAGGCTTGTTGACGAAAACATCTGCGTGCGCAAGAAAAAGGCTGAGCTTGAACAGAAAAGACGCAAATATGATCTTCTTACGCAAAGGGAAAAAGACGTCGTCGATCTTGTTTCGCAAGGAGAGCTCAATAAGGTTATTGCCGACAAGCTTGGCATCACGCTTTTCACAGTGAAGATTCATCGAGCCAACGCTTGCCGCAAGCTTGAGTGCCGCAGTGCTGTCGATATCAGTGACTTTCTTAGAGACATAGGCATAAAGGATGGAAAATGACGCAAAGTGAAGCCCGCATCGGACGTCGCCGCTTAATTGTCGCTTCCGGTCTTGCTGCCGCAGGGTTGTTGTGCCCAGCACAGACTTTTGGCGGACTTTTTGGCAAGTGGGCTGTGACGACCGATGTGATTGTCGTCGGAGCAGGAGCCGCAGGGCTTGCGGCGGCCGTTTCGGCCGCTCAGCACGGCGCTCAGGTTTTGCTTCTTGAAAAAATGCCCGACATTGGAGGCGATACGCTCATTTCCGGCGGCTTTTTCGGCGCAGTCGATCCAAAGAGGCAAAAAGCTCAAGGCATCGATGACAGCGAAGAGCTTTTCTTTGAACAAACGTTTAGAAACGGCGATGAAAAAGCAGATCCTCGTTTGGTTCAGGTTTTGGTAAAAGAAGCTGGGCGATCATTGGCCTGGCTCGAATCCATGGGCATGAGGTTTCAGCCGACTGTGATCGAGATTTACGGTGCTCATTGGCCGCGGTGTCATAAACCGATTTTGCCGGCTGGCTCTGGCTACATCCAAACTCTGTCGGCTGAGGCCATTCAAAAAGGCGTCGACATCAGGACATCGGTTAAGGTTGCAAACCTCGAACTGGAACGTGACAGAGTGGTTGGCGTTGCTGCAGAGATCGAGGGTAAAACGTGCTTTTACCGAGCTCGAAAAGGCGTTGTGATTGCAACCGGCGGTTTTGGGCAGAATCGAGAGCTTGTTGAAGCATCTGATCCTTTGCTGCGAGGCTTGACGAGCACGAGCGCACCCGGGGCAACCGGCGAGGTCATGCTGGCTGCGGCTCAGGCAGGCGTCGTCTTGAGAGATATGCAATACATCCAGTGCATGCCCGGGTGTCCGGCAGGAAGGAGGCATCGTGTCAGACTGCACAACGATGTCGCCAGATTCATTCTTGTTGACGAACACGGAAACAGATTCGTCCGAGAAGACGAAAGGCGCGATGTGCTTTGCAGGAAGGTTTTGGCGCTGCCGAGAAAGTATGCTTATTCCATTGTCGACAGCGATGGATTGGATAGCTACAACATTTTGGTTCAGAAAGAGGCCTGGCAGGGCATTGAAACAGGTGATGCCTGGAAGGCTGATACGCTCGAAGAGCTTGCAAGCAAGATCGAGGTTCCAGCAGAGGCTTTGATTGCGTCTGTAAAGACTTACAACCAGGCAGTTGAGGACAAAAATGATGTTCTTGGCAAAAGTCCGCGGGAGTTGAGGTTCAAAATACAAACGCCTCCTTTTTGGGCCTGTTACGCAGGAATGTCTGTTCACTACACGATGGGTGGTTTGACGATCAACGAGAAGGCTCAATGTCTGAACACCGAAAATCAGCCGATAGCAGGACTGTGGGCTGCGGGGGAGGTGACCGGAGGCGTTCATGGCGCCAATCGCTTGGGGGCAAATGGGTTGGCTGATGCCGTTTCATTTGGCCGCATCGCAGGACGAGAGGCTGCAGGTCAAAACACGTGAATTATCATCGTTGACGACGGCAAAAATCAATTGCACCTTGGTGTAATGCGAAACTTGCTTGAGCTCTCCAAAATCAAGTTCAGAGAGCATGGCTCGAAAGCCTTTTCTCAGAATGAAATTTGAAACTGGAGAGAGATATGACTTCAATGAATAGACGTCATTTTCTGGGCGCCGCTGCTGCAGGTGCACTGACAACTGCAGCATCGGCCTCTATGGCTGCTGCCAATCCCTGCAAGCTGCCTGCCAAGTGGGATGAGACGTATGATATGGTTGTCGTCGGGTCCGGCGGCGCAGGACTGGCAAGTGCTGTTTCTGCTGGCCAGAACGGCGTCAAGAAAATCATCGTTCTCGAGAAGATGCCCTTCATTGGCGGAAACACGATGATTTCCGGCGGCGGCTTCAACTCTTACGACCCTGTACGTCAGAAGGCGCAAAAGATCAAAGACAGCCCTGAAAATCATGCCGAAAACACGCTCAAGGGCGGCGATGGTCGTGCGAATCCTGAGCTTGTGCGAACCATGACGGCAAACAGCTACGACGCACTCTCATGGCTGGAAAAAATGGGCATGAAGTTCAAGCCCGAGGTCTATCAGATTTATGGCGGCTTGTATCCTCGCTGCCATGCTCCGTACGGCTCTTTGGGCAGCGACTACATCAAGGTACTCGAACCCCAGTGCAAGAAGCTTGGCATTGAAATCCGCACTCAGTCTCGCGTGGTGCGCGTTATTCGCGAACAGCCGCTTTCGGGGCGTGTGCTCGGCGTCGAATACACTGATGCCGACGGCAAGTCGCATCTTATCCGTGCGACTAAGGCTGTGGTTTGCGCAACAGGCGGCTTTGGCGCCAATCCTGAAATGCGCGCCAAGTACGATCCGCGCATGCGCAATCTGACGACGACCAATCTGCCTTGCTCGACTGGCGATTTGATTCGGATTCTGCAGGATATTGGCGCCGATACGGTCGGCATGGACTTCATTCAGTGCAACCCCGGCTGCCCTCCGGGACGCAAACAGCGCATCATTTTGCACTTGTATGCAGCCAACTTCATCATGGTCGATCGCAAGGGTCAGCGTTTTGTGCCTGAAGACGAACGTCGCGATGTGATTCGCGACGCCGTGCTCAGCCTTCCTGACCAGACCGCCTTTGCCATCGTTGATCAGCGCGGTTTCGAAGCTCTTAACCCTGGCCATCAAGAGGCGGCGAAAAAGGGGTTGGAGACGGGCGATGCTTGGACGGCCAACACAATCGAGGAACTCGCCAAGAAGATGGGAGTTGATCCGGCAGCCTTGAAGAAGACAATTGATGAGTTCAATGCCGGCGTTGATGCCAAGAAAGACAAGATCGGCAAGAATCCGCGCAATCTGACCAAGATCGAGCGCGCTCCGTTCTGGGCTGGCTACTCCGGCATGAGCGTTCACCACACCATGGGCGGCATCGTCATCAACAAAGATACGCAGGTCATCGACCGCTATGGCAAGGTAATTCCCGGCCTGCATGCTGTGGGTGAACTCACGGGCGGCATCCACGGAACAAACCGCCTCGGCGGCAATGCAATCTGCGATATCTTCACGTTTGGCAGACTGACCGGCATTGCTGTTGCCAACGGCAAGTAATTTGCCAGCACTCAGAAAGCGGCGCTTGTTTTCCTTGCGCCGCTTTCTTTTCGAGCCGGTCGAATTATGTGTTCCTCAATGATTCGATCGGCCTCCTATTTTTGCCGCTCTTGAGTTGAGCATCAATGATAGAAACGCTGCTGTTTGCAAATTTTGAACTCTGTTAGCCGACGTTTGCAGCGCATTCCTCACAGATTTCTGTAAATCCCGCCATCCCTCCCTTGCAAGCAAAATTCGTCAGAACACAGGTAGTCAGCGTACAGGCGTAAGCGTATAGCGTATCCGTCGCAGCATTAAGCGTCATTGCGGTGGTCCGCTGTTGACCCTAGAGCATTATCTAGTGCCATAAGCTACGTTATGTGTGATCTCGCCCGAACTTTGTTTGCTACAGCAAATCTGCTTCCCAGTTTTTGGCTTGAATTTTGGCGTCAAGTAGACGTGCTTCGTAGCACAGCCGATCAAGCACTTTCTCCTCTTCTTGAACGTTCAATGGTGTCAGCAGCAGGATCTCTTTTCGAGAATAGCGGTTCGGACGATCTGCTGCTTTTTTGAGAATTTCTCTCATGATGCCGATTCGCCGAAGGATTAAGTCGCGCTCAGTGACAGCATCAGAGAGAGGCCTGTCATCCAAAAAGGTGTGCGCATTGGTTTTGTTGATTCGATTAATGAGTGCGCCAAGCTCGGAAAAGCTTTTGTTGAGCCGTTCAACAAGCTCAATGGGATCTTCGCTGGGCTTATCGCCTTCCTGGACTAGGACGTTGGCAAAAAGGCGGTCACGCAGACGAGAAATGCGAGTCTGTAAATCCTTTCTCAAAACAAGTGCTTCAGCTAATTTCATACTTTTTTTCGGCGCAAAGTTTCAGCATTTATGCATGAAATTGCCCGCTCCTATAGGTAAGTTTGAGAACAAAAACTCCAGGGTTTTAGAAACAATATTGTTGTTCAACGGCGATTTTCTTCGTCCAATGCCTAAATCGTTCCTCTGATTCGGGAACAGGATTTTCGGCAGAGCGCATCACCTTATGGGCTAGTTAAGCCTTGAGCTTGATTGCTGAGTGTTTTTGGAGTTTTTGTTTAACGTTTTGAGCATGATAGGAGAGGATGCGTCAAAAGCTGTCGTAACCAGCAAATAAGGAGTCATTCGTCATTGGATGAAAGAAATTTTTAGGGAGCGGGCGAATTTGGTTTGATGATCGTTTTCCCATCTGTTGACTTTCTTCGACCTATTTGAGGATTTTGTGGAGCACAATGATCTTAAGACTGAATCTTTGTCGGACCATATTTATTGGTCATCAAGCAGGAAATTGACGTCCGGTGAAAAGACTGAATGCAGGACTTGCTGTGATGACCTTTTGCGACAGGAGGTTCGTATGACGACTATTATCGATTCAGGCTTTTTTCGCAAAAACTGGTCAGTACCAGCACTTGAAAAAGTTTTCTCAGATGAAGGCCGCATCCAGTCCTGGCTTGATGTGGAGGCTGCTCTTGCGAGAGTGCAGGGCCGGCTTGGCGTAATTCCTGCTGATGCTGCTCAAGAAATAGATGCACACTGCAAGGTTGAGAAGATTGATCTTCAATTGTTCAAGGAAACTTTGGCCAAGACTGGTCATATGATTATGCCGGTTCTCAAGTGTGTACAAGCTGCTTGTCCTGGCAAGTTGGGTGAGTTCGTCCATTTTGGTGCGACTACACAGGACATCATGGATACAGGTGAGATTCTGCAGATACGTCAGGCTTCTCGATATATCCTCAAAGAAACGTTAAGGCTGGAAAAGGCAATTCTTGACAAGGCAAAGAAGTTTCAATACACCGTGATGGCTGGTCGCACGCACGGGCAACAAGGTCTTCCCATCACGATGGGATTCAAATTCGCGACTTGGGCTGCTGAACTGCGTCGTGATATCGAACGAATAAAGGCCTTCCCAGATCGCGTTTTTGTTCTGATGCTCTTTGGTGCTGTAGGTACAAAAGCGGGCTATGGTTCCCGAGCGGCTGAAACCGTCGAAGGCGTTGCAAGGGAGCTCGGTCTCAAGCAGCTTCCAATTTGTTGGGCAACGTCTCGAGATGTCCTAGCTGAGTACCTAACAACTTTGGGTATTTTGGCGGGAACAATTGGCCGCATTGCTAACGAGGTCATTGCCTGTTCGACGAGCGAAGTGGGCGAGCTTCGGGAGCCTATGAGTAGTACAACGGTCGGTTCCTCCACGATGCCTCATAAACGCAATCCTGCAAGTTGCGAAACCATAGTTGCCCAGTGCCGCATTGTTCAGTCATATGCTTACCTCGGTATGCAGACACAGATTAGCGAGCACGAAAGGGACCCGCGCATGTGGCGCATTGACTTGGTGGATATTCCTAATGCCAGCATGCTTGCAGCTCGGGCCGTAACGGCGACTGCGGACGTTGTTGAAGGTCTCGAAATTGATGAAAGGAATATTGAACGCAATCTCAATTTGCTCGGTGGATTGCTATTGTCTGAGGCTGTTATGCTCGTTCTAGGGAAAAGAATAGGCAAAAACACAGCGCACCATTTGTTGCACGAACTTGCGCTAGACCAAAGCGACGACAAAACTTTTATTGAACGGCTCCATGACTGCAAGCAGGTCACCGATGTTTTGACGCATGAGGAAATTGATGCGATTTTTGACTACAGCAAGTATTTAGGAAGCGCCACGGAGGATGTTGATGCTGTGGTTGAGTATTGCACCAGATTGGCTCAGACGGATCCGGTTCCTGAGGAGTTCTAGGCGTGCTTTTCAACAGAACAAAAGGCGAAATGGCAGAGTAAATGCGCTGATTGTTCTGATCTGAAGAGAAAATAAGCCAACAGTGCATTTGAGGGCTTACTACTGCCCATATTTCCTTCCCGGGCAATGAGAAAAGATTCTTTGCCCGGGATCCTTTGCCCTCATCAACAGATTGCTTGCTCCGTTCTGATCGGCATGCGCCGTGTAGCCGCAATGCTGACACTGAAATTGATCGCCCTTGCGGTTGTCTCTTGACGTATACCCGCACTCCGGACAGTGCTGCGAGGAGTACGCCGCCGGCACGAACACTACCTGCACGCCCGCGCAGGCCGTCTTAAAGAGTAGCCGCTCCTTGATCGTCCCGCGCACTCATTTGCTCAGCATATTGCGCACTTGCTTGCTGTAATTGCCGTCCATCACAAAGCGATGCGGCAAGTCTACAAGTACGTACGCCTGCGTCGAAATTTTCCTGAGCATTTGGTCGAATTCTATTGTCATTATTTTTTGTAGGAAGCGTCAAAATTTGACGTTTTAAAAATTGATGATGCGACAAAAAATGACGTAATGGGTCATAAGATTTCCTCCGGTAGAACCAGATCGCGAGGGAAGACGAACGATGTTTCCGCATCTTTTAAGAAATCGTGAAAAAGCACGCAGAGGGACGCTTAATAAGACTGCATTGCCAACCCATTCAGCCGTAGATCTCTGGATGCTGAGGCTCTTGTGCGACGCTGAGCTATGGAAGGACCTCAGAGCAAACGATATGTCAGATTTAGACGATATCGCCAGGCAATTTTGGTTTTCTGAGTTTCGGTTTGAACTTAATTGTTCAGCGTTTCTGAGCGTCAATTCGAAGTTTCTCGAAAGCGGTCGGCCGGCAGACATCAATTATGAGGATTTGCCTGGAGTAAGAAGGTGCCGCAGAAAAGAAGCTGGGGACAATGAAGATAAGGCCGGCGAAGATGAAGTCGTTGCCTATTCCGATAGAGCTTCTTATTTGATCAAGTCTGCCGAGCACCATCTCAAAGGTGCGGATTCGCTTCTGTCCGTCGGTGACTCAAGTTGGAGCACTGTCGGCAATTTTTGGCGGGCCATTACAAGAAATGGCATCGTTCGGCGCTGGCTTGGCCTCAAGGAGCCGTCAACGCTTGTCAGTGTCAAAAAAGAGCTCGAAGGCAGCATTCGCGACGAGATTAACTCTCTGGGAAGTTCCTGCGCTCAGAATTTTGCAGAGATTCAAGCTACGTTTGGTCTGAGTGAGCTGGAGGTCCGTATATTTGCTTTTATTCTAGCTGTGACAATGCGAAGCAACGGTTTTGCTGAAATCTTGCGTTGTCTGGACTTTTCCAATTGCGCCATGCAGCTCATTGTCGAGATAACAGCCAAGGCGCTCAAAGCTCGACAGGATGATGTTTCAAAATGCTTCGAATCCGATGCCGTTTTGCAGCGGTCTGGACTGCTGAGTTTGAGTAATGACAGTTCTGACGATATCCGTTGTTCTTTTCAGTTTCCAGACGAAGATCTGTACCATAGTTTGCTCACCAAACGCGTTCCAATCGACAAGCTCATGGAGACCACGTTTTCCAAGGTCCCTGTCTCGGAACTGAAGCTTGAGGATTTCAGTTATCTTGCAGTTGTTCAACGGGTGTTGCTGCCTTATCTGCGTACGGCGCTTCAAAAGCGCAGCAAAGGGGTCAATGTTCTTTTGTATGGGCTCCCCGGCACCGGCAAGACGCAGCTGACGCGCGTGCTGGCCAATGAGGTTGGTGCAAGGCTTTATGAAGTTGCGGCAAAGGCAAAGCAGTCCTCAAGTCTTCGCAGGGACGATAGCATCTCAAGGCTGCAGTGCTGGAAAATGACAGGTGCATTTCTGGCCAATGCTGAGAGCTCGCTGATTGCCATTGATGAGGCTGAGGATGTGTTCAACGATGGTGGGACTATGGCTTTCATCAGTTTGTTCGGATTGAATTTGAATCGGACCAACAAAGGCGAAATCAATAAGCTCCTTGAAGAGAATCCAGTTCCCACGTTTTGGATTACCAATACAATTCGCGCAATAGATCCTTCAATGATTAGGCGCTTTGATCTGGTTGTCGAAGTTCCTGTGCCTGATATCGCCAGCCGCTGCAAGATAGCTCGAAATGCGTTTGAGGGAAAGCTCTCTGAGTCGGCCGTAGAGCGGCTCGGTCAACCCGAAAGACTCGCCCCGGCTGTTCTAAGCCGTACAGCTAAGGTTGCCTCAATGGCTGGCTTTGAGCAAGGCCTTGTGTCTGAGGCAGATGTGATTGAGCTTGTTAATGAGACTCTTCGGGCTCAGCGCTTCGGTCGTGTGCCTGGAATCGAATCTGTTTTGCCGAACTATTACGATCCAAATTTCATCAATGCGGATGTGGATCTCGAAAAGCTTGCAAAAGGCCTTGCACAAGCGGGAAGCGGTCGCTTGTGTCTTTACGGACCTCCTGGAACAGGAAAAACGGCGTATGTGCATTGGCTGGCAAAAAAGTTAAATCGTTCGCTGATTCGCAAGACTGCTGCCGAATTGCTGAGCTGTTGGGTGGGGGAGACCGAAAAACTTATCGCAGAAGCATTCCGGGAGGCGCAGCGAAGTCATGCTTTGCTCTTGATCGATGAGGCAGATTCCTTTTTGCGTGACCGCACGCTCTCGAGAGCATCGTGGGAGACGACGCAGGTCAATGAAATGCTCTCACAGATCGAGAGTTTTGAAGGTTACTTCGTGGCAACGACGAATCTTTTGGACATGCTTGACCCGGCATCGCTTCGTCGGTTTGATTTGAAGGCAAAGTTTGATTTTCTTAACTCTAAGCAGGCGCTTCGGTTGACGAAAAAAGTACTAGATGCTCATGGTTTGGACTTTGATGAAGTAACGGCTCAAAGGATTGCCTCGTTAAAAGGGCTTACGCCCGGCGACTTCGCAGCCGTCAACAGGCAGGGCCGCTTCAAGCCGATCGCTTCGTCACTGGATTTGCTTGATCGGCTTGCCGCGGAGATTAAGGCAAAGGGCGCAAGCGTAGCTGCACCTATGGGATTTGCTTGATCTTTTGAGAAAACAGCAATGCTCAGCCCGAGTTTTCAGGTTTCGCTTTTGACAGAGATACGAAATTTGTCCAAAAAGGCTTTTGCATTTTGTAATCCTGAAATGGATCGCAAAATGCGGACGAAGTGGGATGAGTTGTCCAGCTCAATCAAGAGGACTAACGACAATGTCGACCAAAAAAGCCATTGATCAGCTTCTGTTGTTTCTAGAAATTTTGAAGGTTCTCTCGCACCGCCGCTGGATGACTCAAACACAGTTGCGGCAAGTTCTTGCCTTGCGCGGCTATGAGATCTCAGAACTCAAGCTGCAGCGCATGCTGAAGGCTCTGCGCGAAAACGATGCATTTGCCGTCGAATGCAACAAGAGCTCTCGTCCGTTTGCTTACAGACTAGGATTAATCAACGATTTTCAGAGTCTGAATCTGACGCTTGGTGAGTGTCTTTTGCTCAAACTTATCCAAAGGCACCTCCGATATCTGCTGCCCGGAAATTTGCTTGGAGCAATGGAGCCTCTTTTT
The DNA here is from genome assembly GCA_944388865.1 of uncultured Duodenibacillus sp. Lineage (GTDB taxonomy): Bacteria > Pseudomonadota > Gammaproteobacteria > Burkholderiales > Burkholderiaceae_F > Duodenibacillus. Next base: position 38,807 of record CALXKM010000025.1, read on the forward strand.
TCTCGAGCACAAGAGAAGCTTCAAGACTCGAAGCAATACCGAAAAACGGCTGAATGGCTGAGAAAAACGGCAGTTTTGCCAGCAGGCCTCAATTTTTTGCCGCCCGTGATAAAGCCTCGGATTTTTAAAACGACAAGTGAGGCGCTCTATAACTCTGTCAAGCTTGAAATCTTGTATAACAGTCCGCATAAAGGCTTTAGCAAAAGGATCATCAGTCCTTTGGGGCTCGTGCAGCAGGGCGTGCGAATCTATCTTGTTGCCGCGTCTGAAGAAATCTGCGAGATTCGCCATTTTGCATTGCATCGCATGATGGATGCCTGCACTTTGAATGCGCCTGCAAAGGAACCACCCGGGTTCGATCTCAAGCATTATCTAGAACACACTGCCTTCAATTACACGTTCGATCCTGATGGAGGCCGACTTATTGAAGTTGAATTCGAACTATCAAACTCTGATACTGTCGAGAATCTCAAGGAAACTCCTTTGAGCAGGCAGCAGAAATTGACGAATCTCGGAGATGGGTTTTGGCGTGTTCAGGCCGTTGTCCGCGACAGCTGTCTGTTGGATGGCTGGATTGCGGCGTGGAGATCAATTGCCGGTATCCGTTGTGCGAGAAAAAGAGTTATTTAACTAAACGCTGCGAAAACTTGAACGATATGGATAAGCCGAAGGCCAAAAATCTTTGTTTTCGGTAAACGTGTTTCCGGTTTGAAGCTTGCCTGGCCAAACGAAGCCGGATCCACGAAGCGCCATGTGCCACAAAATTTCCAAAATGCTTGCCTTGCATTCGTGGGATCTCGCGGGACGCCGAAAGACAATATTGTCAAGCAGCATTGGACTGCCCGTTTCCCTGACTTCAATAATGCCGATGCCTTTGTCGGCATCTGTGCAAAGAGCGTTTTCTATATATTGAGCAGTCTTTGGGTCGGCTGCAAAGTAAAACTTGTGGCAATGCGGCAGATACTTTCTCCATTTTTGGTCTGATGAGAAATCGTTCACACATGATTTGGTTTCAATGATGACGACCTCGAATTTGTGGTTGACGGCTACAAGATCAAGACGAAGCTTTTTGTTGGGATCGGGATAGCAAATGCCGGTTTTATAGGTCTTCAAATCCGGAACTGTGCATTCGCGCACAATGGCGTAATTGTTAGCCGCATAGTATGTAGCAACGTAGCGGCTCATGGTGAGGCCCCATTGTTTTTTCGAATACATGGCAACAAAGTTTCTCTTATTGCAAGATGTTGAGACGAACAAGCTTATGCCGGCAGACTTCTATTTTTGACGCATTGATTGTCCGCAATGAGCGGTTCATCTTTCGCAAGATGATGAACAACTTTGTAGTCGCCGTTAGGAAAAGATTTTTCGCGGCATGGAGCTCTTGCGCGCAGCGCTCGTTTTGAGGAAACCTTGCGCTAATTTGTTGATCGGTGCATGCCTGATGGATTCTTTGCGTGTGCCGTATTTTGCGTTAGGTGCAAATTCGCTTTGCGCCATGGGCATTGAAAAAATTCCTTGCTGAGCGCAAATTGCTGCATGGTGTCTGCGCGATTTTCTTGTCTGGATTGCCGTGCAGACAGAGACCACCATTTTGGAGAGAGTACGAATTATGCAGAAATTTGCCCTTGGTCTTTTGGCCGCCGCATGTGCGTCCGCTCTGTGGGCTTCGGATACGGTTCGCGATGAGTTTTTCTGGCTCGGAGAAATGAACAAAGCCACGACCGTCATCAATACGGATGAGAAGCTGCTTGACAAAGCTGTCGTGAAAAAAGTTGCTCATGGTTTGCAGACCGTGATTGCAAACGGCAATAAAAAGGGAGGCGCCCGTCCATCGGAAGTCATTAAGTTTGAGCCGTATCTGATTAAGGAAGCAGGCATGGATGTCACAATGCTTCATATTGGTCGCTCAAGCCAAGACATGCATGCAACGTACCGTTCGGCAATCATGCGCGACAACGTGCTCGCTCTTTCTGAAAAGCTGGCTGAGGTGATGGCGGTCATCAACGACATTGCTCGCAAAAATCAGTCCACGATTGTGCCCAACTACACCAATGGCGTTGCGGCTCAGCCCAACAGCTATGCGCACTACCTCATGGGTTATCAGGCATCGTTTGAGCGCACGCAGCAGCAGCTTAGAGATTTTTACGAAAGGCTAAATTGGTGCTCTATGGGGACAACGGTTCTCAATGGCACGAGCTGGCCTCTTAATCGCGAACGCATGGCCAAGTATCTGGGCTTTAATGGACCGGTGCCCAATGCCTACGACGCAAGTCAAATGAAGTCCGTCGACGAACCTATTGAATTTGCGGGCATCATCACCGGCATGGCTGTTCGTGTGGGTACATTTATCGAAGACGTGTTCGTACAGTACGCTCAGCCTCGTCCTTGGATTCTTCTCATAGAAGGCGGCGAAAACACTTATGTTTCGTCAGCCATGCCTCAAAAGCGCAATCCCGGCATTATGGTCAACACGCGCAAGGCCGCAAGCAAGGCGATTGCTCAAGCTCAGTCAACGGTGTGGCTTGCGCACAATATTCCGCCAGGAATGTCTGACAACAAGAGCGTTGCAGACAACAACAAGATGGCCAAGGCGGCCATTGAGATGCTCGACAAATTCGAGCGCGTTCTCAAGGCGCTCAAAATCAATCCAGAGCGTGCGCTTGAAGAACTCAACAACGACTGGACGGCAAGTCAGGAAGTGGCCGATGTGCTGATGCGAGAATACAAACTGCCGTTTCGCGTTGGACATCACGTAGCCAGCGGCATGGTTTCCTATGCTCGAGCCAACAACATCAAGCCTCTGGATTTCCCGTACGCTCAAATGCAGCGCATTTACGCCGAAGTGATCGCCAAGGAATATCCTCAGGGACCGGCACAGTGCCCGATGAGCGAAGAGCTCTTCAAGAAGACTCTTGATCCTCGAGCCATTGTTGCAAACCGAAAGACCGAAGGCGGTCCGCAGCCTAAAGAGCTTGCAAAAGCGGTGAAGGCCATGGATAAGTCAATTGCCGGCCAGCGTGAGTGGGTGCAAGATAAGCGAGAGCATATCGAAAACTCTCTCAAGAAGCTTGATCGAGATTTCCAAAAGTTGCTCTAAAAGAACTTATGGCGGCAGAAAGCCAGCATCAGCTTCTTAGCTGCCGATCATAAAAATTGCCCGCAGGCATGTCTTTGCTTGCGGGCAAAATCATCAAGTCTGAAAGGCTGTTTAGATCAGCCGTTCAAGTCCTTTTTGCTTTACATCCATGGTTTTTGGGCCGCTGCCTGCTGGCCGGCAATGCGTCCGTTGATCAAAGCATCGGCCGTTCCGCAGGAACCCAAACGGACGGCGCCGTGTACGCCGCCAGTAGCTTCGCCGGCAGCATACAGGCTCGGAATCAGACGCCCTTCAACATGGTAAACCTGAGCTTTGTCGTTGGTGTAGAGCCCGCCCATGCAGTGATGGATCTTGGGCGACATGCGTGCGACATACCAGGGGCCTTTTTCGAGCTTCTTAGCCTTGGCATTGACCGGACGGCCAATCGGATCCTTTTTGGTGTCAACCGACTTGTTCATTTCGGCAATCGTCTGCTTTAAGACATCGGCCGGAACATTGAACTTCTTGGCAAGATCGTCCAAAGTCTTGAATTCGAATACGACGCCGCGTTCGAGCTGACGCTTGAGCATGCCGGGGCGGATTTCTTCAAACGAAGCGGCCGTGCCGGCGTCGCCGATGGCCAGACATTCGTGCCCTTTGTTGAGGCGGTCAAGAATAGCAAGCGAGCGAACTTTGCGATTGGCAAGTTCGTTGACAAAGCGTTTGCCTGTTGTGCCGTCTACCCAGACGCCAAACATCGAAACATGTCCTGACCAGGCAAAGCCGATGCCAAAGCCTTTCTCGTCAGGAGAAGTTTGCGGCAGGATTTGAATTTGGTCGGCCTGAATGACGTGAGCGCCGATTGCCATGGCCGCACGCCAGCCTTCAGAAGTTGCACCGGGCTGGTTGGTGGTGTCGAACTTCGAGGTGAGCTTCGGGTCATAGATCTGACGGAACTGGGCGTCGGCCGAAAAGCCTCCGTAGCAAAGAACTACACCGCGCTTGGCAGCCAGATATTTGACCTTGCCAGAATTTTTGTCGGGGAAGCGGTAGCCTTCGCGGATCTTGACGCCGACAACACGTCCTTCGTCATTGACGATAATTTCTTCCATTAAGGTGCGAAGGCGAGGCTTGACGCCGATCTTGGCAAGCGCCGCGAGTTCTTTGTTGACAATCTCTGAGCCTGAGCCGTTGATCGTAAAGAGGCTGCGCGGAACCGTATGCCCGCCTTCCTGCTTGATGTTTTTATCCTGGTATTGGACACCGAGCTCTTTGACGGTCCATTCGTAGGTGGCAACGGCGGCCTCGCACAGCGCCTTTACCTTGTCGGGATGGTTCATGGCGTCTCCGGCCTTGAGCATGTCCTGCATCATCAGTTCGGGCGAGTCCTTGATGCCGAGCTTTTTCTGCAGCGGTGAACCGGGGACGGCCAGAATGCCGCCGTTGATTGCAGAGTTGCCGCCGGCAACGCGCATTTTTTCCAGAATGGCAACCGTTGCTCCGGCTTTTTTGGCTTCGTAGGCTGCGGCCAAACCAGCAAAGCCGGAACCGACAACAACGACGTCAACAGCTTCGTCCCATTTGGCAGGAATTTTGCTGGAGGCTGCTGCCCAGCTCGGAATCGTAGAAGCTGCAGCGGCAGCTGTCAGAATCTGCACGAAGCCTCTGCGGCTTAGTTTTTTGATCAGCATTGTTTTTCTCCTTTGCGGTGATGGTCAAATACAGCGAGATTCTAAAAAAATCGCTTTTTTGCGACTGCGCGAAAATAAGCAAACGTTTTGCAGAATCTGCAAAAGAGAAAAAAAGTCCGCTAGAGGCTCTCAGGATCTATACCAAGAATGCGAAAGCCCTCTTCTCGTCGGCTGTCGATTTCTTGGGTAGCACGTCTGGCGTACCAAGCAGCAAATCGTCCGACCGGCGTCTGAGGCCCGTCTTCAATGCGCGTTGCGATCGAATAATCCCAGTAGTCGCGGTGCCAGCCGTTGAGCACGGGCACAAGCGTTTTGTTGCGCAGTTCGTCAAGCACCATGCCAAGCGGTACGTCAAGCGCGATGCCAAAGCCTCGCAGGGCTGCGTCCTTGATGTTGAGCATGTCGTGGTGAAACACGCTGTGTTTCCAGCGCACAGGATGCTTCTTGTGTCTGAGCACAAGATACCGCGCGGTTGGAAAATTTTCGCCAGTCTTCAAAATCAAAGTATGCCTGCATAACTCCGAAGGGTTTAGCGGCGCACCGTGAAGACGAAGGTAGGACGGCGAGGCCAGAGGAATTGTGAAGGCATGCATCGCCGGATATATTTTTAGTCCCGGAACTTTAGGCAAAAAAGGTAGAAAAGCTACGTCAATTTCTCGTTTCAAAAGCGCATCTACGCCTTGCTCAATGGAGGCTTCGATGACGACATGCGGTTCGATTTCGTGGTATTCGGCGAGCTGTTTGTTGAGATAGAAGCGGCCAATGCCAACAGGAGTGGAGAGTCGCACGACATGGCGCAAAGATTCTTCGGTGAGCAGAAAATCTTCGAACTCAATCCACGGCGGCAGAATCGTTTGGAGTTTTTCCAGTATCCGCACTCCTTCATGAGTTGGCCGCAAAGGCCGAACAGATCGGTCAATGAGCGCAGTGCCGATATCTGATTCGAGTTGAGACAAAAGGCGGCTGGCTTTGCTCACCGGTAGGTCGCTTTCAATAGCCGCGCGCGACAAGCTGCCCGTTCTGGCTACGGCATCGAGCACTTTCCAGGCAGTCAGATTGGACAAAGACGCGCGCATACAACTAAGAGCAGAGATCGAAAGACAGTGAGGTGCAGGATATCGACAAAATTCCATCGAATCAAGGATAGGTGCGCATGCGATGACATTTGTCTGCGAATTGACGCACAGTTGAGGTTTCGTCAGACGTTAAACGCCGAAATCAGAAACTGCAGGGCGAAAAGATTCAAAAGACAGGGCGGTGAAGAAACAACCGCGGTTTGCTCTGTAAACTAATTGCCGCACGTCACAAGCTTGTGCAGACTATCACACTGAACACAACAATGGCTTCCAAACGCACTATTCGCGGGCAAGGCGAAAATCTGCTGATTTCCGCTATCTGCGCCGCTCCCGGTCTTCTGCTTGCTGCCGCAGGCGCAATGTGGGCTTCTTTTCGCATCTGTCTTTATTTTGGCCTTCATGGCCAGAGTCTGCGCATGCTCATCGCCATTGGTGTGTTTCTCTTTTCGGCAGGACTCTGGTGCAGAGGATTTTCTAATTTCAGAAACCGAAAGACTCTCGGCTGGGCGATGGCCTTGATCGGCATCGGTTTTGCAGCGGCCGCAGTGATTTTGCATCTGGCCTAGGTCTGATTTTGCTTGTTTCGAAGAACTGTTTTTCTCGTTGTTTTGAGCCTTGGAAGTGCTGACGAAGCTAGGCGTTTGCTCGCTTTGGATATGCGGCGGATATTTGTTTTTTTGCGTCAAAAAATGACGTAAGCGGCGCGAAAATTCCTATACCGAAAAGCTACGGTCTGATAGGAGTTTCTGATGTTGCTCGAAGATGGTTTAAGGCGCGAACGCGACGAATGGGACGAAGAAAATCTTGTTGGGGACTTTCCGCCGCTTTGCGTAGTCAATCTGTTTAGAGAAATTGAGCCGGATGCCGTTCTTCGCTACGGTTCTGTGTCTGTTGACATTGACGCTGATTTGCTCGAGTCTCTTCTCGACGATGAGTTTAAGTTTTCCCGCGAGGATGATGACGGGCTTGATCCGGTGCAGGTTCTCGACTATGACATCGTAAATTTTCTGAGCAAATCAAGCTGCGCGCGTGAACCCAGACGAGAGCTTTGGGAAAAATTTGCAAAACATCCTCATCATGGCATGCGTGCTATTGCCGCACAGCACGCGATTTCGGCATCAACTTTTCGCCGACTGCTCGCAGATCGCTCTTATAAGGTCAGAAAAACCATCCTCGGCAATACTTGTGCTTTGGAATCGCTTGTGCGAAGCAAAAAAGGCCGAGCAGCGCTCTCAAAGGCCGTGGCCGACTACGAATTGAGAAATGAAGCGCTCAGAACGGCTGATTCATTGAGTGAAGAAGCTGCCCGAGTGCTCTCGTCAATCGCATTCCGAGCCGCAGATGATGTCTCTGAAGCGGCACCGGTCGTTGAAATTGCCTTTGGCGTTGACGAAGATCGGACTGTTGTCGCTCTGACAACGAATAGAGCGCTGACAGATGCTGCCTTTTGGCTGATTGATAAATATCAGGATAAAAAAGGCGTTCATGGAGATGTTCATTCGGCGAGCTTGGATCGGGATGAACGCAGCGACTACATTTGCGGGCTTCTTGCCGAGGATCCAAGAGTGGTTGTGCGCATGGCAGCGGCTCAGAGTGCTCGGGCCGAGAGCAAGGCAGCCAGAATGTTGGCAGTAGACGGCAGCGCGTCTGTGCGTCGTCAGCTCTACGAGATGCCTTTGGGTTTGGATGCTCAAGAGCTCGAGATTTTTCTTAGTGATGATCCCGAACGCTTTGTGGAGTTCATGGAGGAGATTCTCAAACGTCCAGACGGCGGCAAATGGGCTGAGCGTTTCGAAAAAGATCCAGATCCTGCGGTTCAGCGCGAACTGATCAGAGCTGTCATTGCAGACCTCAACAGACACGGCGAACGCAGCCTGTTTCAAAATGTAACAGCCCGGTAAATCCGGGCTGTTCTATTTTGAGGGGTCAGTCAACGTTGGCCCACTCTCCGCCAAGCCCCTCACAGTTCTTTACACCGATCGCC
>CALXKM010000026.1 GCA_944388865.1 uncultured Duodenibacillus sp.
CGCAAAAGCAGTTGCGAGGCTAATTTTGCCAGTGTGCGAGCCTCTCACACCTTCAAAACGTCAATCGGCAGCCTTGGGCTGCCGAATTGGTGACGTTTGGTTGGGAACTTGCAAGATGCAGGCTAGACAATGCGAGGATAGACAAAACCCGTGTGTCTTAAGCGCGACAGAGTTGAGCAACGCAAACATGAGGGAAAGAGAAGGATGAAATGAAGGGTAAACCCTGTATTTGGAAAGGTTTATTTGATATTTATCAAATTTCTACTCCCTTTGGCTTAATCGTGCGCCTAGTCAAGGTACTTAAGAATAAAGAAAAAATTAGTGGGCTTTCAGACAATCTTAACGTAACCTTACAGTGCTCGCAGAGTGCGAAGGATGCTTTGCGCCCTCGAGACTCTTTTTTTTTCTTATCCCGGGAAAAAAGAGCACAAATACTAGGAGATTGAGATGACAACAACAACTATCAAAACGGTGGCAAGCGCCCTGTTTTGCTCCGCTGCTTTGGTTGCCGTTGGTGCCCAGGCCGCTGATGCCCCTGGTGTTGGCAACAAGAACCTCAACGCTTTGACGCAGAAGGTTTTGGCCAACCCGTCGACGACCGAAAAGGAAATGGGTGTTCGCACCCTGCAGGACTACATCGTCCAGGAAAAGGAACTTTTCGACTTCCTCTTTGAAAACCATCCTGTTTTCAAGTATGCGGAAGCCGGTCGCATCAAGGGTGTTTACAAGATTTCCACCCGCGGTTCTGAATTCCTCGGCGAAGGCAACGCCCAGGGCTACTCCAAGCTTGCCGGTGGCCGTCCGAAGGCCTCGCAGTACCGTCTTGCCGCCAAGTCGATTCTCGACTATCCGAATCGCTTTGTCGGTCCGGAACGCTGCGGCGAATGCCATGCTATTCAGTATGAAAAGTGGAAGAGAAGCCGTCATGCACAGACGATTCGCTTCCCGGGCGAACATCCCGAAGTCGACAACGATCTGAAAAAGAAGCTCTACGGCTCTCAGGCTTCCATCCTTCCTGACGGCATCACGCCCGACGTGATCTACGCCACGGTCGGTACGCCGCGTACGAAGTACGGCTACATCGACGCCTGGCTGGTTCGCGGCGCCTATCACATCCGTGATGGTCTGCTGCGCGACGGCACGGGTACGCTCGTTGCTGGCGGCAACCAGTTCTCCCGCGGCTGGGCTCAGTGGCTCACGCCCGAGCGCGCCAAGGAAATCCAGAAGGTGATCCCTGACTTCCCGACCGATATGAAGGCCATGGGCGGCTCTGCTTCGCACCAGTGGGGCATGACCTCCTACGGTTCCTCCTTCGAGAAGGAATTCCTCTTCCAGCCCGCAAGCTCGTACTGCGAAGTCTGCCATGCCTTCAAGTTTGACTTTAAGGACAAGAAGGAATTCTTTGCTGCTTTGGGCAATCCGAAGGAACTGCAAAAGCACACCATTTCCCGCGGCATCGCCTGCGAGGAATGCCATGGTGCGGGCGGTCACTTGATCGGTGCTGAAAGCAACGGCTTCCAGACCAACTGCGAACGCTGCCACCAGCGCTCGAATTTCGTCGAATCCGACCTGAAGAACCCGGCTGCCGACGGCAAGCTTGAAAAGGGATTCAACGTCAAGACGAAGTCTTCGTGCCCGTCGTGCGGTACCGAAGGCTCGCAGCTCATGATGTCCAAGCACTATGAAAAGGGCATGCGCTGCGTCACCTGCCACGATCCGCATGAAGTGACCTCCAACGACTGGAAGGACTACTACACCAAGCCCGCTATTCGTCAGACCTGCCAGGACTGCCACGAAACTCAGGCTGATGTGATGGCCCAGACCAAGACCCACGTCGACATGGACTGCATCGACTGCCACATGCCGTTTACGATGAGCTGCGAAAACTTCACGGCCATCCAGCGTCCTGACATGGCAGGCTTTGACGCCGTTCGTCGTTCTCACCTCTGGCAGATCAAGGTTGATCCGACCGCCAAGATGATGAACCCGGGCGAAGGTCAGTCTCGTGCTTCCAACTCCAAGGGTTGGCACATTGCTCGTGACGACGAAGGTCACGGCTACCTCGACCTGATGTGGTCTTGCGCTCGTACGGCCAATGCCGAACAGGGCGTCATGAACAACAAGGGCTGCCACAGCGCCTTCCTGTCTGAGCTCGAAAAGGGCCTGCAGTACACCGATCAGAAGCAGATCTATGATGAAGTCATGAAGTGGCAGAATCCCGTTAAGGATGCCTACAAGGCTGCTGTCGCTGCTCAGGAACGCATCGAGAAGCTTCTCGAAGTGACCAAGGTTCCGACCGAGGCCAAGACTCAGATTCTGATGCTCGTCGATAAGTCCAAGGACATCACGACTCAGATCGAGAAGGACGGCTCCTATGGCGTTCACGCTCCCTCTTATCTCAAGACCCGCGCAGAAACGGCCAACGCATATCTGACGCAGGCTCAGGCGATCCTCGACAAGGGTGATTTCCCCCTCGTTGAGGCTAAGAAAGAAGCCAAGTAATCGGTAACTTCTAAACCAGTCAGCTCACTTTCCTGTGTGAAGGGAGCCCGGAAAAGAAAATTTCCAGGGCTCCCGGATCCCAAAGGAAAGAGCAGACCAACCAAGTCAAAGGAATCATGAAAACGTTTTTGACAGGGCTGGCGGCATGCGCCGCGCTTGCGCTTCCGTTATCGGTTTTGGCCGGCGGCGATGCTCCCATTGAAGCAGCTCCGGCTTATGAACGCGCGATCCACAAGATCTCGATTTATGAGGCCGAGGAACTGCTCGGGCAGCCCGAGGTGACGTTCTACGATGTCAACACGCTGGAGATCTGGGCCGATGGGTATATCCCGGGCGCCATTTTCTTCAATGTGGGCAACTGGCACAAGCTTCTTCCCGAAGACAAGAACGCGCCTTTGGTGTTTTACTGCGCCAACCGGTTGTGCAGCTCAAGCGAAATCGCAGCCTACGAAGTGATGAAGCTCGGCTACACCAACGTCATGCAGATGCCTGACGGCATCTATGGCTGGAAGCTTGCCGGACGCAAGTTTGAACGCCCCTAAGAGAACGTTTGACCGTCTCACGCAGACGGTTCCTACAAAAAAATTGAGATACAAATTTATGTTTGCCATGAAGAAAATCGTGCTGTTTGCCTCCGCTGCGCTCTGTGCGGGGTCTATGGCTTTTGCCGCTCCGCTTCAATCCCAGCAGGACAAGGAGTCCTACAGCATGGGAGCCTCAGTGGGCAACTACCTGTCCGATCAGATTTTCAAGCAGTCTGAGCTCGGCGCATCGATCAATATGGATCTCGTCGTGCAGGGTTTTGAAGAAGCGTTGCGCAACAAGAGTCAGCTCTCTGACGATGACGTGCTGAAGTTCCTCAACAGTCGTGCTGAGGAGCTCAACAAGCTCTATGACGCTCAAAAGAAGAAGATCGCTGCGGAAAATTCCGCCAAGGCGAAGGACTTCCTTGCCAAAAACGCCAAGAAAAAGGGCGTGACGGTAACCAAGAGCGGTCTGCAGTATGAAGTTCTGAAGAAGGGCAACGGTCAAAAGCCCAAGACCGAGGACGTCGTCACGGTCGACTATGTCGGCACCCTCATTGACGGTACCGTGTTTGAAAGCACGTACGAAACGAAGGAGCCGGCGCGGTTTGTTCTCATGACGGTGATTCCTGGCCTCGAAGAAGGCATCCGCTTGATGGATCAAGGATCGCGCTATCGCTTCACGATCCCTGCGAATCTTGCCTACGGTGCGGATGGCGCCGGACAGATTCCTCCCGAATCTGTGCTCATCTTCGAGCTTGAGTTGGTGAAGGTTGAGAAGGTCGGAGCTCATAAGAACTTCGGCGAAGCAAACTTAAAAGGCATGACCAATCCTCATCAGTGATGAGGACTTCGAAGGCTCTTTAACAACAAGGTTGGCACCATGATTGGGTTGACGGCGGCAATGGCCGCCTGCGGGATGGTCTTTGTTGCGGCGCTGGTGATGCACCACCGCTCGCAAAGAGGCGATGTTCGCTCCAAGCTGCCCTTCATGGCGGGATTGGCGGCAGCGGTTCTGGTGCTGAGCGCAGCCTCTTATGCGGCGCTCGGGCGGTGGTCCGACTGGCAGGAGCAAAGGGTTGACCGAGATGTCAGCTATCTGCTTGCGGCCAAAATCACCGAGGCGCAGCGGCGCGTCAAGAACGCGCCCGACAACATTGCCGCCCAGATCGAACTGGCCGAAGCCTATCTCGAAGTGGGACGCTACCAGGATGCCGCAGACGTCTTTGACGTGTGTCTGACGTTGGGCGGCCCCAAAGCGGAAATCTTCGCGAAAAAGGCTTTTGCGCTCTACTACAGAGACGGTCGAAAGATGTCTGCCCAAGCCCGTGCCGCTGCTGATCAGGCATTGGCGCTGAACAAGCTCGATGTTCAGACGCGAATGCTCCTCGGACAAGATGCGTTCTTAAACGGGCGCTATGACGAGGCGATCCGACAGTGGCGGATGCTGCTGGACTCCGGAGCGGCCCCCGCTCAGGAAAGAGCGCTTCGAAATGCTATTGCCAACGCCGAGTCGAGAGCTCGGAAAAAAGACTAATTGGCGGGTTTCGCTGCGAAAGCGACGAAATCTGTCCGTGGAGAAAATTGTGAGCGAAAGAATCGACAGGAGAAAATTTCTCGCAGGTGCCGGTGCCAGCTCGCTGCTCGTTCTGCCCTTAGCCGGGTGTGGAACAGGTGGAAAAACTGGCGACGGCAAGCAGCCTCACTATGTGATGGTCTTTGACCAGAACAAGTGCGTTGGCTGCCGCGACTGCAGAGAGGCCTGCAATGAGACCAACAAGCTGCCCAAGGGCCGCTCGCGCCTCATTTTGGAACTTCAGGGCGACAAGGTCGAAGGCGAGCGCGGCTACGCTGCAAATCGCAAGTACGTTCGCGTTTCCTGCCAGCAGTGCAAGAACGCGCCGTGCGTGACTGTCTGCCCGACGGGCGCCGCTCATCGCGATCCGAAGACCGGCATCGTGACTATGGACGCCTCCAAGTGCGTCGGCTGCAAGTACTGCATCGTTGCCTGTCCCTACAACGCACGCTTTATCAATGAGGAAACCAAGGTTGCCGACAATTGCGACTTCTGCCTGCACAGCCGCCTGGAAAAGAACCAGCAGCCGGCTTGTGTGGAGAGCTGCAAGTACGACGCCCTTGTCTTTGGCGACATTAATGATCCGAAGTCGTACGTGAGCCGTTTGCTCGCCGTGAAGGATTCCGTGCGCATTCGCCCGGAACTCGGCACTGAGCCCTCGCTGCGCTACATCCCCATTGTGAAGAAAGGAGTGTAAAGATGGATATCGCCATGAACTTTACACTGGGTCTGACTGAGGGAATCAGCTGGCCGTGGCCGATCGCCGTCTACCTGTTTTTGGCAGGCATCTCGGGCGGTGCGGTGGCAGTGGCCATCATGATGAACCTCTATCGCAAGCAGACCGGGACCAATACGCCGCTCTTGAAGGCCGCGACGCTCATCGGCGCCGTGACCATTCTGCTCGGCATGGTCTGTCTGGTCCTTGACCTGACCAATCCGCTTTATTTCTGGCGCATTTTGGTCTTCTACAACCCAACTTCCGTCATGAGCTTGGGCGTGATGGCTCTGCTCTTTTACATCCCGCTCGTGTGCATCCTGATGCTCGTTGCCCTGCGCGACGAATTAAAGGACAGCCCTCTGGGATTCCTTGACGGGCTCGTCGGGTGGTTTGACTCGCATCGCTGCGGTCTGCAGTGGATCGTGCTTGTGCTCGCGCTCACCATCTGCGCGTACACGGGCTTCCTGATCTCTGCACTGATCCGCTTCCCGCTGATCAACCAGGCTGTGCTGCCGGCGCTGTTTGTGGCGTCGGGCTTGTCGGCCGGCGCTGCCGCCTCCAAGATGGTGGCCGCGGGCATGTTCGGCGAGAATCAGCATGGTGCGGATCTGAAGCTGCTGCACGGCGCCGAGTGGCCGATCATGGCCGCTGAAGCCTTGTGCATCTTCATGATCGCCGTCGCTTTGATCAGCGGCAATGCCGCGGCTCAGGCCGCTGCCGCCGCCTTTACGACGGGCGCCTGGGCGACCGAGTTCTGGATCGGCGTCGTGGGCATCGGCTTTATCGTGCCGATCCTGCTGTCGTGCGCCAAGAGCTCCGCAGCGTTCTATCTGTCCGGCCTCGCATCCGTGACCGGCATGATGTGCCTGCGTTTGTTCATCCTCTACGCTGGTCAGCTCTACAGCATCTGACCGTGCAAAAGATAGACTTCAGTCTGCGCATCCCTCTAACTCCCTTTGAGGGTGCGCAGCTGAGGTCTTTTCGTTTTTTTAGGCTTTTGCCTCCTTTTGCTTCAGGAGTTCTCTATGCTCAAGCGCGTTTGGGCGGCTTGTCTTGCCGCCGCATTTCTCATCCCGGCAGCCAGCGCTGCGGCGCCCGTGCTCACGCAAAAGGATCAGTGCGCCTCTTGTGAGATGTGGATCACCAAGTATCCGGGACCTAAGGGCGCGGTGCAATTAACCGACGGGACGGTGCTGAAGTACTGTTCGGCCAGAGGCGCAGCCTGCGGATGGACGAAAGCGCTCAAAGCCGGCAAGGCAAAATCCTTGTGGATGCATGACGCTTCAGCCAATGATTGGAAAAAACCGGCCGATGATGCCATGGTTGACGTCAAAGATGCGTGGTTTGTCTACGGCTCCAAGATGAAGGCCGTGATGGGACCTTCGCTTGCGCCATTTGCAGACAAGGCCAAGGCCGAAGCATTTCAAAAAGAGCACGGCGGCAAGATCTATCGCCTCAATGAGCTGACGGCCGAAGTGCTCGGCTGCGGAGCCAAGTATTAAAGGATTTGCCGCAAAAAAACGAGAAAGAGGGGGAGTCCATGCTGAAAAAAACGTTTTTTGCGGCTTTTTTGGCCGCGGCGCTACTTGCGGGCTGCAGCGGCCAGCAAGCGCCGAAGACGCATCAGCCGGCTGCGATCGGAGCACATGACCGCTGCCATTTGTGCGGCATGGTGATCGTGCACTATGAAGGTCCCAAAGCGCAAATTTTCATCAAGGATGTTGAAGAGCCCTTGAAGTTCTGCTCAGGGCGCGATGCGTTTACGTTTGCGCTGCAGCCTGAGAATGCCCGCAGGCTTGAGGGCTTTTTCATACACGATTTGGCCAAAACCAACTGGAAAAAGCCTGACGACGCAGCTTTTGCCGATGCCAGAGCCATGCATTTTGTCTACGGGCACAAGATTGCCGGTGTGATGGGCAATGAACCGGCGGCATTTTCCGACAAAAAGGCGGCTGAAGCTTTTATGGCCAAAGAGGGCGGAGCGCTTTACGGCTACAGCGACGTCACGCTTGAACTGCTGGAGAAGTAGGGTGACTGTGCGCCGCATGGCTATCGGGCTGCTTGCGTTTTTTGTCTGGGCAGCGGCGGCATGCGCTTCCGAATGCCGGGTGCTGACGCCGGCTGACGACGTGGCGGGCATTGTGGAGGCGGCAAAGGCCGGAGACGTGATCGAGCTTTCTCCCGGGGTCTATCACACGCATTTGATTGTCCGCGCGGCCATTACGCTCAGAGGTCAGCCTGGCGCCGTGATAGACGCTGGAGGAAAAGGAAGCGGCATTACCGTGCGCATGCCCGAAGCGGTGGTCGAAAATCTCACGGTGCAAAACTACGGCGCCAACCTGTATGAGCGCGACGCCGGCGTGCGGGTAACCGACGGGGCCGATCAGGTCACGATTCGAGGCATGACTCTCAAAGGCCCCGGATTCGGCATTCGCGCTGATCGTCTGATGCGCATCGTCATCGAAAACAACACAATCGAGGGCAGGCGTCATATGCACGTGCTCGATCGCGGCGACGGCGTGTACCTCAACTACGTGCGCTATCCCAAGCTCACCGGCAACAGCGTGCGCAATGTTAGAGACGGCTTTTATTTTGAAAATGTAGACGGCAGCGTGAGCCGCGGGAATTTTTTTACCGGCGCGCAGTACGGCATTCACTGGATGTACACGCGAGACGACAGTGCGTTTGACAATGTGGCCGCAGGCGTCATCGGAGGCTTTGCGCTGATGAGCTCCAAGCGCATTCACTTTGAAAACAACACTTCCAAGCAAAGTGTCGAGTTCGGCATCCTGCTCAATGTGTGCGATCGCTGCACGGTCAAGGGCAACCGCGTCGAAGGCGTGCACAATCCCAGGGGACGCGCGGCGCTCGACAACGAAGGCAAGGGGCTTTTCATCTACGGCCCCGGCGAAAACACGGTCGTGCGCAATTGGTTTGAGGGCGGCGACATCGGCGTGGGCGTTGCTTTGGGCGGCGAAGGAAACGTCCTGACGGAAAACACCTTCATCAACAACAAAATTCAGGTGCGCTACGTCGGCCGCGCTCCGCTTGAGTGGAGTTATGAGGGCCGAGGGAATTTCTGGAGCACATTCATGGCCTGGGATTTTGACGGCAACGGCATTGCCGACAAGCCCTATCAGCCCAACGACAGTCTGGACCGCATTTTCTGGATTTATCCTGAGGCGCGGTTTTTGATGGATAGTCCCGTTGTGGCGCTTTTGCGCTGGCTTGCGCAGCAGTTTGAAATTGACCGCGGCAAGGGCGTCACGGACAGCTTCCCGCTGATGGCTCCCATTGACGTGCCGGGTGCGGCGCAGCGGTAGAAGGAACAAAAATGACCCATTCATCGACTTCGATCAGCTGCAGTCATCTGGTATTTAAGCGCGGCGCCCGAACGATTCTCAACGACATTTCCTTTGATTTGAAAAAGGGAGCATTGACGGCGCTGATCGGGCACAACGGCGCGGGAAAATCGACGCTTCTGAAGCTCGTCCTGGGGCTGCTGGAGCCCTTTTCCGGCTCATTGACGGTGCTGGGCGCGGCCCCAGGCAGCAATCCCCTCAAGGTGGGCTATCTGCCGGAAAACGTGAGTTTTTACGATCAAATGACGGTCAGAGACCATCTTCGCTACTTTTCTGCGCTCAAATGCGTGAGCGAGCGCCGCGTTCAAGAGCTTGTCGAGCAGCTGGGCCTGACGGAGGTCATCGGACAAAAGCTCGGCCAGTGCTCAAAAGGGCAGCGCCAGAGGCTCGGACTTGCGCAGGCGCTTCTGACGAACCCCGAGCTGCTGATTCTCGATGAGCCCACCGTGGGACTGGATCCTGCAGCCTCTCTTTTGATGTACCGCGAGCTTTCAAGGCTTCGGGATGAGGGCTGCAGCGTGGTGGTCTGCACGCATGAGCTGGCGCTTGTTGAACATTATCTTGACAATGCGCTTGTGATTTCGCGCGGGCTTCTGGCCGGCGCCGGGACGCTCGACGAGCTGCGGGCGCAGGCAGGGCTTGCGGTGAGAATCACGCACATCGACACGGCAAAAATCAAGGCGCATGCCGAACTTTCAGCGCTGCTGCGCGGCGATGATCTGCTGGTGCGCGCCGAAGAGCTCGAAGCCGTGATTGAAAAGCTTACGCGCGAGTGCGGAATTTTTGATTTTGAGGTCAAAAAGGCTGATTTAAGTGAAATCTTCCGCTACTTTGTACTAAACGAAAAAGACCTCAGGGCGGAGACCCATTGACATGCGAGAAACGCTCATTGTTGCCCGCAAGGAATTTATGGATTGTTTAAGAAGCCGCTGGCTCATCTCGGGCAGTCTGCTCTTTGCCATTCTCTCGATTGCGGTTTTTTTCGGCACGGCGGCCATTGGCGGCTCGCTGCAGTTTCAGCCTTTGGCCACGGTCGTCAATTCTCTTTTGAGCCTGACGGTATTTCTGCTGCCGCTTTTGTCGCTGATGCTGTGCTACGACGCCTTTGTGGGCGAGGCCGAGTCTGGGACGCTGCTGCTGATGCTCACGTATCCGCTTTCTAGAACGCAGTGGCTTCTGGGCAAGGCGCTTGGGCAAGGCTCGGCGCTGGCTGTCGTCCTTGTGCTTGGCTTTGCCGCGCTGCCTGTGCTGCAGGCTTTTTTAGAAGTGCCTTATCCCATGGGAGAGCTTTTGACTGCGCTTGGAAAGCTTGCCGCAAGCGGCTGGCTGCTGGCGCTTGTCTTCATGCTGTTGGCCTACTGGGTGAGTTTGATTGTGCGGCATAAGGCGCAGGCGCTTGCCGCTTTGCTGGTGCTTTGGTTTGTGCTTGTGCTTGTCTACGATCTGGCTCTTTTGGTGGTGAGCGTAGCGGGAGCCGACGTGTTTGGCCGAAGCGTTCTTTCCGGCATGATGCTTGCCAATCCTGCAAGCGTATTTCGTTTGATCAATCAGATGGGAGCTGCCGATGCGGCGCTTGTGCGGCCTGAGGCGGCGGTGCTCGCAGGCATTCTCATCGGCTGGGTGCTGGTGCTTTTTTTCATTTGCCGTTGGGTTCTCTTAAGACGGCGCATGTAATGTGCTGGGACGATTCGTGCACGCTGCAAGCCGGCGTGCGCATCAAACATTGATGAAAGGATTCATGTTTTGATTCCCGAACTTGGTCTTTTTCTGCTGGTTCTGGCCTCGATGACGGCTTTGCTCGGAGCGGCCGTCGTAGCCTGGGGACTGCGGCGCGCTGATGCTTATTTGACCGGACTGTGGCGGCCGACGGGGCTTTTTGCCGCTGCGGCTTTTCTGGCAAGCGCGGCGTGTCTTTGGAGCGCGTTTTTAAGCGACGATTTTTCCGTTGCCTACGTTGCCGACAACTCCAATACGGGGCTTGAGAGCATCTACAAATTTGCCGCCTTCTGGGGCAGCCACGAGGGCTCGATGATGCTCTGGGTCGTGATGATTGCGCTGTGGGCGGCTGCAGCCGGGTGCTCTCGCGTCACAGACAAACTCTTTATGGCGCGCCTAGAGGCAGTGATGCTTGCTCTGGCGGGGCTTTTCGGCGCATTTTTGCTTGCCACCTCCAATCCGTTTGCACGAAATCTTCCGCTGGTTCCCGTCGAAGGACGCGACTTGAACCCGATTCTGCAGGACGTCGGCATGATTTTGCATCCGCCAGTTCTTTTTATGGGATACGCGGGGTTGGCGCTGTGCTTTGCCGCAGCCGTGGCGCTGCTGCTTTCCGGCCGCTGGGAAAAGACGCCGGTGCGATTCATGACGGCATCGGCCGTGGTCACCTGGATTTTTCTGACAGCAGGAAATGCGCTTGGTTCCTGGTGGGCGTATACGGAGCTTGGCTGGGGCGGCTGGTGGTTCTGGGATCCGGTGGAAAACGCTTCGTTTATTCCATGGCTGGGCGTGAGCGCTCTTTTGCATGCGCTGATTTTGGCGCAGTACAAGGGGCAGCTCAAGCGTCTGTGCGTGGCGCTTGCCTTGACGTGCTTTGCGTTTTGTCTGCTGGGCACCTTCATTGTGCGCTCGGGCATGATGCAGTCGGTGCACGCCTTTGCTTCCGATCCAAATCGCGGCATTGCGCTGCTGGTCATCTCGGCCGTGGTGCTGGTGCCGGCGTTCATTCTCTACGGTTTTCGGGTTGAAGCATGCTGCAGGGACACGGAAACAGAGCTCACGCGCGAAGACATTTTGATGACTGCCGGGGTCTTTCTGCTTTCGGCGGCCTGCGCTGCCGTGCTCATCGGCACGGTGTATCCGCTTTTTTACGAACTTTTTGCCGGCGCAAGCTTGACCGTAGGGGCGCCGTACTTCAATCAATTTTTTGCGCCGATGGCCATCATTGCAGCGATATTGATCGGCTTGATTCAGGCGCTGCGCGCGGGCTCGATCGTGCTTGCTGCGGCCGCAGGACTCGTCTCCGTCGGGCTGGCAGGGGCGATCGTGGCGCTCACGGACCCGCGCGAGGCGCTGATGGCCTTTGCTGGAATTGCCGCCGCGCTCTGGCTGCTGCTGACGGCTGCGGCGGGGCTGCTGCCGGGCTTTAAGCGCCTGGGACTTGCCGCGACGATAGCGCATGCGGGCATTGCGGTGAGCATGCTGGGCGCAACAGGCGTCTCTCAGTATGAGTCCGAGGCCCTCGTGCGCATGGATCCGGGCTCGGGCAAGCCCGTTGCAGACGTCATCTTCGTCAACCGCGGAATCTACAAGGTCAATGCTCGCACGTATTTTGGCGACGCGGCCCGCATTGAGGTTCTGGATGCCGCAGACGAGTCGGTGTTGACGGAACTCTATCCGATGCGGCAGACGTTTATTTCGAGCGGCATGCAGATGTCGGCGGCAGGCATCGAACACGGACTTTTTCGCGATTATTATGTCTCAATGGGCAACAAGCTTTCGCCCACAGAGTGGCTTGTTCGATTAAGCGTCAAGCCGCTTGCCTCCTGGATTTGGGCGGGCGCCGTCATTATGATGGCCGCCGGCGTCGTGATTTTGCTCAGACGCCGCGTTCGCAGCAAGGCATAACTAAAACAGGACGACAGCAAAGATGCGGTTTCGAATTGGTTCAGGCGGCGTGCTTGTGATGGCGCTTCTTCTTGGAGGCTTCATCAGCTGGTATGCCGTGCCGACGGCATATGACCAGACAAGTTCTGCGCAGAAGATGGCGGCAGCTACGCAAATGATGGATGCTGCCCATGCTGCCGGCAAAGAAGATCAAAAAGGCGGCGCTCAGGCAAAGGGACTGCGCGGCCAAGAGCTTTACGACGAGGCCATCGCCATCTCAAAGCTTTTGCGCGACCCGTCTTCGGCAAACTACACGCTTTACGACTCGGAAAGCGCCATTGCAGGGGAACTCAAGGCGCGCATCTACGAGCAGCTGCGCGAGGGAAAAACGCGCGAAGAAATTTTTGACTTTATGGTTGCGCGCTACGGCGAGATGATTCGCTACGAGCCCGACTTCAATGCGGGGACGGCGCTTTTGTGGGCTGCTCCCTGGCTTGCCGTGGCCGCAGGCATCGTTTTTCTGTGGAGGCGCCTGAAGCGCCGTCCGCAGCGAGAGCAGAGCAAAGTTTGAACAATAAAACTCAAGAGGTGTTGATGATGAAGAAGTTTTTGAGCGTTCTGGCAATTGCCGCCGGTCTGCAGCTTGGACTGGTGCAGGCGGCGCAGGCCGTTGATGTTGCAAACCTGCCTGCTTTCCAGCAAAAGCTCTATGCAAACGGCGAGCCGATCAAGGCCAAGCCCTTGGTGCTGCGCGACTTTATTGAACTGCGCAGTGCGCGCGGCTTTTCCAAGGCAACGCTCGAAGACCTCGGCGGCAAAAAATACGCGCTCAACGGTTTTAAGGACAAGCTTGTGATGATCGATATCTGGGCGACGTGGTGCGAGCCCTGCATCCGTTCGCTTCCTGCGATCAAAAAGCTTCAGGAGCGCTTCAACAACGACAAGAGCAGCGTGCGGGTTGTTTCCATTTCAATCGACAAGAAAAAAAGCGACGTGGTCGACTTCATTGAAGATCATGATTTGAAGGGGTTTACAACGCTTCTCGATCCGAAGCAGTCTGTGGGCGATGATGCGCCGCTCGATGTGGTTCCGAGCGTTTTTATCCTTGACGGCAAGGGCAATCTTGTTGGGTTCGTGCGCGGCTTCGTGGATTGGTCCGACGACAAGGTGCCCGCTTACATTGAAGCGCTTGCACAGAAGTACGCGGTGCGCAAGTAGGAGCGCTGCATCAAAAAGAAGCCGGCGCGCTGCCGGCGCACTGCCGCGGAGGGCAGCGCCGGCATGTGCTTGAATGCGCTTGTTCGTGCTTTCTGCCGCAGAGAATCAAGCGGTTTGGCTAAAAATGCCGCACGCAAGAGATCAAAACTTAAAGAAGTCCCGTACGCTCTGCCAAATGCTGCGGCTTTCCTCATGAGGAGCGTCCTTGGCTTCGCTCTTGGGGGCGCCCAGCATCGGACGGCCCTGTGCGCGCGACAATGCTCCCGAGGCCTGCGCCCAATCAAATGTCCAGACCGGTGCAGAAGCGGCTCCGCTGACGGTTGCCGTCAGATAAATGGAAGGCACGCCGTGCATGGGAGAAAAGACGTTTTTCACGGCGGCCGAAACTTCGCCGGATGCAAGATTGACCTGCCAGGCTCCCGTGCTCTTCAAGTAGACGGAGCGCGCGACGATATTGCTGATCTTGAGCTGCTCTTTTTCAATATGCACCAGCGCTGAGGCTTCGTCGAAGGGAGATTTTGCGCCTTTGCGCGTGATGCCGGTCTGCTCTCCTGTGCCCATGACAACGCGGCGCGCGGCATCTGCGTCGATGCCGTGATAGGCTCCGCGCAAAACGCGCAGACGGCTGGAGGCTTTAAGCGCTGCTTTGTCAAGCCTGTTGCCCGATACAAAGAGTTCGCCGCTGGCTGCGCCCGAAACGAGCGGCGCTGTGCCGAAGCCCGCCAGAAGCTTGTCGGTGCTGATGCCGTCAAGTCGGCCTTCGAAATTCCAAGCGCCTGCAGCATCAATCTTTGCCTTGCCGATGATGCGGCCGTCAGCCGTGTTGACAATCAGGTCGTCAAGGTGCATGAGTCCTTCGCCGGCAGACAGCTGTGCGTGCAGCTGCGTGGCGGAAAAAGGTCCCGAGACGATGCTTCCGATGCGCAGGGTGCCGGCAAAGTCTATGAGCTGCAGCCAGTCGAGATTCTTGACGGCCGGCAGCGCTGCCGTGTTGATTTCTCCCACCATCAGGTCGCCCCTGAGCCGCGGCATGCCCTCGGAAACATCAATGGTGCCGTTGTAGGAAATGGGGGCGCCGGCAAAGGATCCGGAGAGCCCCACTTCGGCAGCGCGGCTGCCAAGATCGGCATGCACAAAGCCTGAAAGCGATGCTGCAAAGTCTGACGGCAATGTTTTGTCGCCCGTGACCGTCACCCGCGCCGAGAAGCTCTCAAGATTGGTCTTTTTCTCGACAAGGTCGGCACGAACGGTGCTGGAAATCTCAAAGCTTGTCGCGCGGCCGTCTTCCATGAAGCTGTGCGCTACGCGCATTTCCGGACTTTCGAATATCCCGGGGCGCAGCCGAAAATCAACGGCCCCGAAGTGAAGATCTCCCGAGACTTCCTGCGGGCGCGAGAGCGATGCAGTGGCGTTCATGCCGGAGAGCTCTTCACCCTTAAAGCGAATTACGTCGGCCTTGGCGACCGCCGTGTAGTGCGTCTTGTTGTAGAAGAATTCTCCCGAGAAGTTCAGATTTTCAAACATCACGTACCGATTGGCGGTAGAGATCGTGATGGTGCCGGTAGAAGACAAAAGCCCAGCGCTCTTGGAAGGATCAAAAGTCGTGAAAATCGAGTCGGCTGCGTTGGAGGCGTTTTGTGTGCCCGCTGGTTCTGCGTGAGCTTCAGAAAAGATAAGCCCGGAAAGAGCCGACGACTGCGCAGGGGGTTCGGCCGGCGCCTCAAGGGGCGCTTCTTCGCGGCGCTCGATTGCCCGCTGATCATTCGAGGAAGGCGCAGCTGCGGCCTCTTCATTGTGAGTTTCAGCGGCAGCCTCTCCGGGGGCTTCTGCCGTTGGAGCAGCACTTTGCTGAGCAGCATCCGCAGGCGAAGTCTGAGTCGACTGGGGGGCTGCGGCATTGTTTTCAGAAACGCCTTCATCAGCGGGCGGCGTGCCGGCGCTCGTTTCTTCGACAGGCTTGACCTCAGCCGGCGCTTCCTGAGTAGGAGAATCTGCAGGCGCGCTGCCGGCAGCGTCAACGGCTGGGGCATTTTGGGCAGGATCCGTCGGCAGAGCTTCTTTGGGTTCGTCGACTGCCGGAGCGGCATTTGCGTCGGCAGCAGTCTCAGAAGAGGCGGCATCGTTTGAGAGGTCGACAGAGACGTCGGCGGAGTTTGCGGAAGGCAACTCGGCTGGCGCGGCAACCGGCAGCGGCTCATCCTGCGGGAGACTGACAACGTTGCCTTCGGCATCAATCGCTTCAAAACGCGTGCTGAGCTCAAAGGGCGAAGTCATTTCAGGCGAAAAGCGCCCGAGAGAGAGCTCCAGATCCGTCAGAAGAAAACGGTGCGGCTTTTCATGGGTCGTGACGTCAACCGTGAGGCATGCCCGCGAAAGCTTAAATGTTGAGAGGCGCAGATCGGCAGGGAAGTGAACAGCGCCAAATGTAGAGTCAAAAAGCGCATTTCCCGAGAGGTTCGGCACCGACAGGGCTCCCTCAAGACCGTCAATGGAAAGAGATTTGACATGCACAGCACCCAGCGCCAGGGACCAGAGCGAGACATCGGCGCGGGCGCCGGCAATGCGTCCGATTTCCACGTCTGTCGACTTGTCGATGAATTTGATGGCCGGCAGCTCAATTTCAAGCGTGGAGAGCCTTTTAAGACCGATGGGACCGTCAAAGCGGGCGTAGGCTCCCAGCGCAGTGTCGGCAAATTCTTCCACCGTTTTCTGTACGGCTTTCTCATTGACCCAGACAAACAAAGCGGCAACAGCGCCCAGACAGGCGAGAGCAATGAACAAAATCAGGCCGACAACAAAGCGCTTGACGCGGGAATCAATCATGACCACAACTCAACGAACAGAAGTTTCAGCCGTTTTGCATCCATCAAAGAGCTCGTTTGGGAGTCAGATGCAAAGCGGACTCTTAATGGTAAAGCACTTTGCGTTTCTTCGCGCACTCGGCGAAGGCAAAGATGAGCGCCGGATGCGGCAAAAAAGACGCATGCTCAGGTTGTTGCGTTTGGCTTCATGCGTTAATGCAAATCAAATGACTGAGGTTTGTGCAAATGATTCTCATAGAGATTCTCATTTAGATGTGACAAAATACGCCCGTCAGCGGACGCAGTCGTCCGCTTTTTGAGCATAGAGCAAAGCTTCAGGAGACTAAAAATGGACAACACGACGAAATACGGACTTTTCTTTTTAGGCGGTTTGGTAGTGGGAGCGTTGGGCGCCATGGCCGTTACGCGAGGCAAGCTTGAGATCAAGCCTCTGGCTGCCGATTTGATCAGCGGAGGCATGGAGCTGCGCGACAAGGTGATGGCGGGCGTTGAAAGCGTCAAGGAAGATATTGAAGACGTCGTGGCCGAGGCGCAGGTCAAGGCTGAGGAACGCCGTCAGTCGCAGGAAGCCAAGCAGGCTGCGCAAAGCGTGCAGGCCGCACATCCCGCTGACAGCGAAGCCGAAGTTGCGCCGCAGGAAAAAACCGTGGCCGCGGCTGCCGGCTAAGCCGCATGCCGCAGCAATGGAAAATGGTTCGTTTGCTTTTTTAAGCTTTCGGTTTCAAGGAACGCAGCATGCGTTTTCATCTTATTCATGAAGTCGGCAATCGGCAGCGCTGGAAGACGGCCTCAGTCTTGACGCGAGCCAGTGCAGAGCTCGTTGCCGATGAGCTTTCGACCGTCAAGGGCGTTGCCGGCGTCAAGATAAACCCGCGCACTGGGTCGGTCGTTGTGTTTTATGAGACGGCTGCTGCGCGAGCCGCTGTCTGCAGCTATTTCGACAGTCTGCAAGCCAAGCCACCCATGCTGCGCGACGGCCGTCAGGAGCTTGTGCACAAGGTGCGCTGCCAGCAAGCGGCAAAGCTTGAGAAGACAGGAGCAGGGGTTGATGTTTCCAGGCTCTTTGCCAAGGGATTCGGCGCCATGCCCGTCGTCAAGGCTGCGGTGCAGCCTTTTAAAAAGCTGCTGCCGCGCGTGTCTGTTGCTGCTGTAGCAGGTGCCCGCGGAATCGACCTGGCGCCGTTGGTAAGCTGGGTGGTTGTGCGGCCGCTCATGCCGCTGCTGGTGCAGATGGCCAATGCCGTGATCGGCTCCATCCCGATTTTGCTCAAAGGACTGGCGGAGCTCAGGCACGGCAAGCTCAATGTCGAAGTGCTCGATGCCTCGGCAATTGCGGTGTCGCTGCTGCGGCGAGATTTCAAGACGGCAAGTCTTGTAGTGCTTTTGCTTGGGCTTGGCGAAATGCTCGAGCGCTATACGCGCAAAAAGTCGCTCGAAAGTCTGGCCGATCAGCTTGCGCTTAAGGTCGACAAGGTCTGGATTCGGCGTGATGAGGCCGTCGTCGAGGTGCCGCTCAAGGATGTTGGCGAGGGCGATGTCGTCGTCGTGCGCGCCGGCAGCACGATTCCTGTTGACGGAAAGGTCGTTGCCGGTACGGCGGCAGTCAATCAGGCGACCATGACGGGCGAGCCGCTTGCTGTGGCTCGATCGGCTGGAAGCGTCGTCTTTGCCGGAACCGTTGTCGAAGACGGCGAAATTGACGTGCTGCCTACGCAGATCGGCAAGAATACGCGTCTTAATCAAATCATCCACTTCATTGAAAACAGCGAGCAGAGCAAGGCCGGCATCCAGGGCAAGGCCGAGCGTCTGGCCGATGCGATCGTCCCCTACAACTTCGCGCTTGCCGGACTGGTCTTTTTGCTCACGCGCAGCCTTACGCGTACGGCTGCCGTACTGCTTGTCGACTATTCCTGCGCGCTGAGGCTCGCAACGCCGCTGGCCATTCTGACGGCAATGAAGGAGGGAACGCGCGAAGGCATGCTGATTAAAGGCGGCCGCTATCTTGAGGCGCTCTCCGAAGTCGATACGGTCGTGTTTGACAAGACGGGAACGCTTACGGCGGCTGCGCCCGAACTCACCGACGTGATCAGTCTTGATGCTGCGGCAAGCGAAGATCAGGTATTGAGTCTGGCGGCCTGTCTCGAAGAGCATTTTCCGCATCCGGTTTCGCGCGCCGTGGTGCAGGCTGCAGCCGCCAAGGGGCTCTACCACGCAGACGAGCCGCACGATGCGCAGGTGCGCTACATCGTCGCGCACGGCATCTGCTCGAGCGTGCAGGGCCAAAAGGTCATCATTGGCTCGCGCCACTTTGTTGAAGACGACGAGGGTGTCGACTGCAGCGCGGCGCAGCCTCACGTTGAACGGCTGGCGCTGCAGGGAAAGTCGATTTTGTACATGGCTCAAGCCGGCGTCTTGATAGGACTGCTGGGCATCATTGATCCGGTTCGTGCCGAGTCGCGCGAGGTGATCTGTGCGCTGCGCAGACGCGGCATCAAGCGTGTGGTCATGCTCACGGGAGACGATAGGAAAACCGCGCGAGCCGTCGCCGAGCGTCTTGGCATCGATGAGTTCGAGGCGCAGGTGCTGCCTGTCGACAAGGCCAGCTACGTGCAAAAGCTTCGCGCGCAAGGCTGCCGCGTGCTGATGGTGGGGGATGGAATCAACGACAGTCCTGCGCTTTCTTCGGCCGATGTCGGCGCCACGCTCAGAGAAGGCAGTGCGATCGCTCAGGAAGTCGCCGATCTTGTGCTCACGCGCAACACGTTGCAGGATCTGCCGCGTGCGATCGACCTGGGGCGGGCTTCGATGGCTCGCGTGAAGGAAAACTTCGGCGTGTCCGTCGGCCTTAATACCGCCTTCATGGCTGGCGGCCTGGTCGGGCTGCTTCAGCCGGCGCTTGGAGCCGTGCTGCACAATCTCACGACGATCGGCGTTTGCTTGAATGCCATGCGCTCTCCTCTGCAAAGAGAACTCAACATCAAGCGGGCGCTGGATGAATTTCGAAAGCTGTTGCTGATGCAGGGCGCAGAACCGATGGAAGGCGCCGTGAAGGCAATTGCCGGCAGTGCGGCGCAAGACTGCGTCAACGACGGCTTGGTGATGGAGAAAAAATCATGATGCAGATTCAAGAATGCGTCCGCAGCCTTGTTCCCGGACGCGTGCGCATTCGGCATCCGGCGCTCAAGGGGCTGACGAGCGAAGATGAAAAGCTGCTGGTGCAGACGGCAAAGTCCGTTGAAGGCATTTTGGCGGTGCGCGTCAATCCGGCCGTGGGAAGCCTTTTGATTGTCTGGGACGAGGATGTTCTCTCGCAGCAGGAACTGTGCGAAGCGCTCGAATTTCTGGCGACGGCTCTGGGGCTTGACGTCGGCAACGGCACAGCGTCGACGCCGCAAGCCGGTGCGCAGACAAGCGCCGTGCCTGCTTGGGGCAAAAAAGACGCTGCCAGCCGTCTTCAGGAGACGGCCGACGTTTTGGTGCGCACGCTGGTGCCTGACGTCAAGAACATCAAGCGCGCCCGTCGCATGGCGCAAAATCGAGTGATGCTGGGGTTGGGTGCGGCATGCGTGGCGGCGCTGGCGATGAATAAGCGCCTGCACGGCGTTTTGGGGTATGCTTTTACGGCATTGGCGCTTGTGCACTCTTATCAGCACAGACGCGTGATCTGAAATTTTTGACCTTTCTTTGCCGGGAGCTTGCTGGGCCGTATGGAGAGCTTTTGCGCGAAATGCGCCAAGGGCGTTGTGTTGTTCATTTTGGCTTGCGCTGCGGCAGCGGCTGCAGCGCTCGCTTTGGGCTTGGCGCTCTTGGCTTTGGCTTTGGTGATCGTGCTGCTGCTGGCCGCGCTGATTCTTAACCCGGCGGGCGTGCGGGCCCTGATGCGCCAGGCGGCGGGAAAGATTGACGATTGGATGCAGGTGCTTGAGAAGTTTGCTCAGTCGATGAAGGATGTTTTGAGCAGCCTTTCTGAGGCCGCTCAGGCTGCGGCGGGGACTTCAAGCGCAGCCGGCGCTCAAGGCAGGGACGCCGTGCAAGGAAAAGACGCTGCCTCGCCGAACCCGCAAAAGCAAAAGCTCGAATAAGGCCTCAAGCTGCTGACAGCTGAAAACGGACTGTCCTGACCAGCAAAAAAGAGAGCCGCCAGCCGGTGCAAAGCGTCTTTGCTGCACCTGTTGGCGGCTTTTAGGCAAAGAGAAGCCGCTTTTCGCTTTTTGCAAAAGGCAGCAAAAGCGCTGCAGCGGCCGAAACAGACATCCGAAGGGCGAGCAGCGCTACTCGTGCGCGAGCGTGGCTCGGATTCGGCTTTTAATATTGGGCGCCAGACGCTCAAGGGCGTCGAGCGTCATGAAAACCGAGGTGCGGCCCTTGAGAGACAGTTCGCGAAAGCGCCGCAAGAGTTCGCTTTCTTCCTGCACGGGCTTGTAGCGCTCGCCGGTGATGATGAACAGCACGTCAAAGCCGCAGGAGTGCAGCCGCGACATGGCAAAGGTGCTCGTGTCGGCATCTCCAGCTTCCTGTTCGGCGTAAAGCGCCTCAGGCACTCCCAGCAGCTGAGCAATCTGCAGCTGCGTAAACCCGAGTCTTTCACGTTCATGGGCAAGACGCCCGCCGATCTCCCTGCGTAATTTCGTCGTTGTTAAGGACATTGCGATTGAGGCTTGAATTTGTAGGGTTTTTCCTATGAACGCCGACAGTATAGCGGCAGCACCCCTCAATCAATGCCTGCCTCAGCCGTACGGATGATGATTTCGAAGGGACGAAAATGCCGTCGTTGCCAGCGGGCAAAGACGGCATTTTGAAGGCCTTGAAGGCGCAAAGCACATGATGTTGTGCTTTGCGCAGTTGCAGCTTCGATTTGTATCGAAGTATTAAGCCTTGGGTTCGTTGCGCAGACGAATGTGCAGTTCGCGCAGCTGCTTTTCGTCGACCATCGTGGGAGCGCCGGTGAGCAGGCACTGTGCTCTCTGGGTCTTCGGGAAGGCGATCACGTCGCGAATCGAAGCAGCGCCCGACATCATCGTAACGATGCGGTCAAGGCCGAAGGCGATGCCGCCATGGGGCGGAGCACCGTACTGCAGAGCGTCGAGCAGGAAGCCGAACTTCACACGAGCCTCTTCCGGACCGATCTTGAGAGCTTCAAAGACCTTGCTCTGCACGTCGGCACGGTGAATACGCACGGAGCCGCCGCCGATTTCCCAGCCGTTCAAGACCATGTCGTAGGCCTTGGCGTAGCAGTTTTCCGGATCGGAGACAAGCTTGTCGACGCAGTCGTCGTGCGGAGCCGTGAACGGATGGTGGCAGGCCATCCAGCGGTTTTCTTCCTCGGAGAACTCAAACATCGGGAAGTCAACCACCCACAGCGGACGCCAGCCTTCTTCAAAGAGGCCGTTCTTCTTGCCGAAGTCGCTGTGGCCGATGCGAAGACGCAGTGCGCCGAGGCTGTCCCAGACGATCTTGGCCTTGTCGGCGCCAAAGAAGATGATGTCGCCCGTTTCTGCGCCCGTGGCTTCGAGCAGCTTGGCGAGAACCTCGTCCGAGAGATTCTTGACGATGGGGCTCTGCAGACCTTCACGGCCGGCAGCCTTGTCATTGACCTTGATGTAGGCCAGACCCTTGGCGCCGTAGATCTTGACGAATTCCGTGTAGCCGTCGATTTCCGAGCGCGGCATGACGCAGGCGCCGGGAACGCGCAGGGCAACAACCTTGCCGTTGTGCAGGTTCTTGACGGAGCTAAAGACCTTGAAGTCGCTGTCAACGACGATGTCGGTGACTTCAACAAGCTGGAGCTTCACGCGCAGATCGGGTTTGTCCGAGCCGTAAAGCGCCATGGCGTCGCGGTACTGCATGACCGGGAAGCGGGCATCGGGCGCAACGAGATCCACGTCAAGGCACTGCTTGAAGACGTGACGGATGAGCTTTTCCATGATCTCGCGGATTTCGACTTCGTTGAGGAACGAGGTTTCAATATCGACCTGCGTGAATTCAGGCTGACGGTCAGCGCGCAAGTCTTCATCGCGGAAGCACTTGACGATCTGATAGTAGCGGTCAAAGCCGGCGACCATCAAAAGCTGCTTGAAGAGCTGCGGGGACTGCGGCAGAGCAAAGAAGTGACCGTCCATCGTGCGCGACGGCACGAGGTAGTCGCGGGCGCCTTCGGGCGTGGACTTCGTCAAGAACGGCGTTTCGATGTCGATAAAGCCGTTGTCGTCAAGGAAGTGCCGGAAGGCCTGCGTTGCCTTAAAGCGCAGCTTGAGGTTTTTCTGCATCTGCGGACGGCGCAGATCGAGCACGCGGTAGGTCAGGCGAGCCGATTCGCTCACCGTGTCGTCGTCGAGCTGGAAGGGCGGCGGCAGCGAAGGATTGATGATTTCCAAATCGTGGCAGAGCACTTCAACGCCGCCCGAGATGAGCGCGGGATTCTTAGTGCCTTCGGGGCGGGCGCGCACCAGGCCGACCACCTTCAGGCAGAACTCGTTGCGCACTTTGTCGGCGGTTTTGAAAACGTCCGGACGATCCGGGTCGCAGACAACCTGCACGAGACCTTCGCGGTCGCGCAGATCAATGAAGATGACGCCGCCATGGTCGCGACGGCGATGAGCCCACCCATAGAGGGTGACAGTCTGGCCGATGTACTTTTCATCAACCAGACCACAATAAACGGTACGCATAGGTGCTCCGGTGTTTGTGGTTTTCTATAACAGCGGGGCGCGGAAACCGGAACCTGCTTCGGAACACCTGATTTCCGCGCTGAATGAATCTGACGAAATCATTAGTTTAACGCTTTGCCCTGCTCTTTGGAAATCATTTGACGGCGCGCAGTCCCTAAAGCCGGTGCATCCTTTTATGAAAAAAAG
Organism: uncultured Duodenibacillus sp.; assembly: GCA_944388865.1. GTDB lineage: Bacteria > Pseudomonadota > Gammaproteobacteria > Burkholderiales > Burkholderiaceae_F > Duodenibacillus. The sequence continues at coordinate 23,180 of CALXKM010000026.1, forward strand.
CGCAAGCAAAGGACTTAGCCTACTGTTTTTGGGGTCATTGAGAGAATGTGTGTTTTTGCAAATCATCAAGAATCGCCCGCAAAGCAAAGGCTAAAATGGCGCACCAAACATTGTGCAAACACGGATTCGGGATTGAATCTTCGCCCCCGTTTCCGACCAGAGCCCTCAGCTCACACAGAGGTAGACATGAAAGCAGACCGTTCAATTTTCAAAGCCTATGACATTCGCGGCATCGTCGGCAAAACACTCACAGTCGAAGTGGCCCGCGCCGTTGGACAGGCCTTGGGCACGCTGGCCGTTCGCGCTGGCATCAGCGAATTTTGCGTGGGCCGAGACGGACGCCTCTCAGGGCCCGAACTTGCCGCAGCATTGATTGAAGGCATTGCCGCCGCAGGGGTCAACGTCATCGATATCGGCATGACGCCCACCCCCGTGCTTTATTTTGCAACGACCTACTTTAAAAACGGCACGGGCGTGGCTGTGACGGGCTCGCACAATCCTGCCGACTACAACGGCTTTAAGATGATGCTGGGCGGTCTGACGCTTTTTGGCGAAGGCATTGCGCATTTGGCCGACATGATCGACGCAGGCGATCTCGTGACGGCCGAGAAGCCCGGCACGGTGCGTGAAGCAGACGTCATCGGTCCTTATCTTGAAAAGGTTGCCGGCGACGTCAAGCTCGCCCGTCCGATCAAGGTGGCGGTCGACTGCGGCAACGGCGTCACCGGCCCCACCGTGCGGCGCATGTTCAAGGCTCTCGGGGCAGACGTGACCGAGCTTTATTTTGATGTGGACGGCCATTTCCCGAATCACCATCCAGATCCGAGCAAGCCGGCCAATCTTGCCGAACTCATCGACGTCGTAAAGAACACGGACGTCGAGCTTGGACTAGCCTTTGACGGCGACGGCGATCGCCTGGGCGTGGTGACGAAGTCGGGTTCGATCATCTACCCTGACCGTCAGATGATGCTTTTTGCTGCGGACATTTTGCAAAAGCACCCCGGTGCTCAGATCATTTACGACGTCAAGTGCACCCGTGCTCTCGTGCCCTGGATTCGCGAGCACGGCGGCGTGCCGACGATCAGCGCAACAGGCCACTCGTTGGTGAAGGCGCGCCTGCGCGAGACTGGAGCGCCTTTTGCCGGAGAAATGAGCGGACATCTCTTTTTCAATGACGGACGCTGGCCGGGCTTTGACGATGGTGCCTACGCCGCAGCGCGCCTTTTGGAAATCGTGAGCCGCTCAGAAAATCCCTCAGAGATGCTCGATGCGCTGCCGACGGCAGTCAACACGCCCGAGCTGCAGATTCCGATGGCCGAAGGAGAAAACAAGCGCTTTATCGAAAAAATCCGTGCGGCGGCAAAGTTTGATGATGCTGAGGACGTGATTTTGATCGACGGACTTCGCGTGGAATTTAAAGACGGCTTTGCTCTGGCGCGCGCTTCCAATACAACGCCCGTGGTCGTGCTTCGCATCGAGGGCGACACGCCTGAGGCCTTGGAGCGCATCAAGGTGCGTTTCGGCGAGTTTTTAAAGAGCGTCGATGGTTCGATCACGCTGCCCTTTTGATCTCTTTTGAGGGCTGTTTGGCAGGCGGCTGAAAAAATCGAGCCTGAGAGCAAAAAGCCGGCAGGTGTCGGCAGAAGGCAAGACTTTCTGCTGGCAGTGCCGGCTTATTTCATGCATCAGGCGCTCAGAGTGCTGACCAGTCCTTTGCAAATTGCCGCAGTGCGGCAGGCATTTTGCAGCGTTTCGATCGGCTTCCGTTTGTTTGGCTACGACTGCAGAGCGTCTCCCAAGGCAAAAAGAAGACCATTGGCGCAGCCGTTGAAAACTTTTTTATTGTGAAAGGCCGTTGCGTGACGCCGCACGCGCATCTGCGGCCAGCAGTCAAATCGCGCGCCAAGACCAAGAAGAATCGCAAGGCCCGTGGGCGTCACGGCTTCTCCTTCGCCTGCAAAAGGCTTCACGGCCACGCCGTCAATCATCGAAAGCAGAGCCGGGGCAGGGTTGGTGACAACGCCGTGGGCGCAGACGACTTCGCCGTCTCCGAGCGGCACTGGCGAGCAGACAAAATCAATTGGGTTGACCGCGGCGAATACTTCAGCAATCAGCCCTATGGCCAGAATGTTGCTCATGCGGCCTACTTCGTGAAAGTGCACGTCTTCAACGCAAGCATCGTGCACGCGCGCTTCGGCATGCGCAATCACCGACCAGATGCGGCGCGTGATATCTCGAGCTGCAGGAGTCAATGCACTTTCATTTTCGTAGATGGCCTCGATGTCTGCGGGCGTGCGGTGCACGTGCTCGTGCGGACAGTCCAAGCGGCAGGAAAATCCCGCAATGTGGTTCACCGACAAGGGATAGAGCAAAGCGTGCGCCTTGCTGCGGGGAAAAGCTGACTTTAAAAGATCCTCGAGGTTGAAAAGCTCAGCCGGGCCTGCAACGCTCAAAAGTCCGGCCAGGAAGCTTTCGGCATTAAGCCCTGAATGGATGCGGACCGTGAGAATGGGACGGGAAAAAACGTTCACCATGGCAGTAAAGATGTAGGAGCAAAAATTTTTTGATTTAGACGTCAGGATACATCGCGCGCAGCACGCGCGCCGCAGCGCAGGCCGCACCGTAGCCGTTGTCGATGTTGAAGACGCCGATGCCCGGGGCGCATGAAGCGAGCATGCTCGAAAGCGCGGTTTTGCCGTGTTCGGCAATGCCGTACCCTACAGAGGTCGGAACGGCAAAAAGCGGCTTGTCGGTGAGGCCTCCTACGACGCTTGCCAGCGCAGCGTCCAAACCCGCGACGACAATCACGACGTCGGCCTTGTTGATTTCGGCAATGGCCGACTGTATGCGCCACAGGCCCGCCACGCCGCAGTCTTCAAAACGCTCGGCGCTCCAGCCGAGGTATTGAAGCGTGCGCGAAACCTCGCGCGCGACGCTGCCGTCGGCTGTGCCGGCACTTACGACGGCGGCCTTGCCTTTGGCGTGCGGCGCAAGCGTTGTGCGCCAGGCCGTGCGGCTTAAGCTTTCATAGTCGTACGCTTGCTGCAGGTGCTGCGGCAGAGAGTTAAAGACTTCAGGCGACAATCGAGTAAAGAGAATAGGTTTTTCCTTAGGGTCGGCAAAACGCTCGAGAAGCGTTTCGAGCGCCCGGCGGGGCTTTCCCTCGCAGAAGACGGCCTCGGGAAGACCGATGCGCACGTCGCGTTCAGTATCAAAGCGAATGCAGGGCGAAGAGGCTGGCGTCGGAACAGGCATGGCGGCAATAAGGCAATAAAACGAAGTTGAGCGAAGGCTAGCACGGCTCATGCGCAATGCCGGCAGAATGCCCTCAACTTTGAGACAAACAGGCACGGCTTCACGCAAGAACAAATGAGCGAACAGATACTTAAAAAGAATTCGGCTTCGCTCGAGATTATTCTGAAGCGAAGCCGAAGTCGATGTGCAGCTCTCAGAGCCTGCAGCTTGAGAACTTAGTTCTCAACGCGCGGCACGGTCAGACTGCCTTCGGGCATGAGAATGATCGTGGGCTTTTCGGGCAGATAGGGCTTGGCGACTTCAAGCGCCTCTTCAACCGTGTCGACGGCTCCCGTAAAGAGCATCGTGCGGGCCATTTCGCGGTCAAGGCTTGTGACGAGAATGAAGCGGGCGCGGGAAATGGGACGCGAGACGGCAAAGGCCTTGTTGGCGCCGATCTGGAAGTTCTTTTCGAGCTCAGCCTTGATGGCCTCAGGAGTCTTGAGACGCTTGAAGCTTTCTTCCAGGAGCTTGGAGCCGGAGCCCTCCTCGCAGTCGGCAAGCAGAATCACCACGCCGCCCTTTTTCACGGCGCAGGCGGCATTGTCCATCGTCTTTTGCATTTGATAGACGTTGATGTCCTTGGGATAACCGCCGCAGGAGGCGATCACGAGATCGGCTTCTTCAGGGATGACGCAGCCGTAGACTTCATCGACGAACTTGCAGGCTTCCTTGTGTGCGGCGATGTAGTCGCCCGCAAACATGCGAAGGAACTGGTGCTGAGCGTTGAGAATGGCGTTGAAGAGGAAAAGCGAGCGGCCCTTGGCAAAGAGAGCCACGCCTTCCATCTGATCTTCATAGACGGGGTTGCCCGTGGTGCGGCCAAGACCTGCGTTTTCATCGAGCATGAAGCTATGGTTGACGCGAACCGTTTCCATGGCCGCGCAGCCGGGCAAAATGGCCTTGCGGCCGCCGCCGTAGCCCGAGAAGTAGTGGTGCACGATCGTGCCGGTCATGATGATGTGGTCGACGTCGCACAAAAGCTTGTTGATCCACACGGGCGTGCCGCGGCTCGTGGTGCCGAAGTACTGGAAGTCTTCGGCCTTGGTGGCCGTGCTGTTGTACATCTTGATGCGCGAGGCCACTTCTTCGCCCACGGATTCAACCATTTCTTCATGGGGCATGTCGCGGTGGGTGCCCAGCGAAAACACGATGCGCATGTCTTCGTCCTTGACGCCGAGACGGTTCATTTCGTTGACGAGAATGGGCATGAAGTCAAAGCTGTTGGCCACGCGCGTGGGATCGTTGCAGATGAAGGCAACAGTGTCGCCCGGGCGGATGATCTTGTCGATGGGCTCTGAGCCGATCGGGTTGTAGATGGCTTCAAGAACGCCCGACTTGATGTCTTCCATTACCGGGAAGGGCTTGGTGCGGACTTCCTTGATGACGAGCTCTTCGTCGATCTTAAACTTCTTGCTCGAGCGCCCGTAGGCAAACTCATAGGTTTTCATGCTCTTACCCTCGTTAAATTCAATTTCTTGAGATTGCGGCTGCATGGCGAAACGAAATTCTGCATTTCTTTGTTTTGGTTAGAAGGCAAAGGCGCTGCTTAGCGCAAAAAAGCAGGAATTTCTTCGCACGTTCAACCGATTATTATAAAAAGAGGAATGTTCTTGAATTTTCTTGCCGCGTGCGACACAAACGCGACAAGTGAAAGGCGGGCGACCTGCGTCAAGAAACTGAGCAAAACTTACAGCGATCAGAACTCGCTCAAGACTAGGCTTTGAGTTCTTCGCCTTGCGACGGGCGAGCTCTTCTTGATTGGCGCAGCAGCCAGTAGAGCGGAATGCCCGCAAGCACAATGAGTCCGTTGATGCCGTAGATGTCGGCGTAATCGAGCACATCGGCAAAAAGGCCGAAAAGGTAGGGAGCAATGCCGATGCCGAGGTCAAAGAAGATGTAAAAGGTGCTCGTGGCCTGCGTGTAGCGCTCGCGGGGAACCATGGAAACGGCTGTTGCCTGACCAAGGGACTGAATGTTGCCGAAGCCAAACCCCATCAGAACGCCTGCGGCAAGCACGCACCAGCCGCCCCATGCGCCCCACAAAAGCCCAAGGCCGGCGGCAAGCGAGACGATGGCTGGATAAAAAACGACGGCAGGTCCGTGCATGTCGTAGATCTTTCCCGTAAAGGGGCGCGAAATCAAAATGGCCGCAGCATAAAACAAAAAGAAAAGCGAGGCGGCTGCCGTGACGTCAAACTGCTTGCCGTAGGAGGCCAGAAAAGCCTGCGTACAGCCCCAGGCAAGGCAAAATAGTCCGATCAAAAGGCAAAACGGGATGAGCCGCACGTCAATGAAGTCTGACAGCGAAATCGGGTGCGGACGGCTTTTGACGGCCTCATGGTCAATGTGCAGCAAAAGTGCGATGACAACGGAGACCACGGAGATGCCCGCGCAGATCATGAAAATGCCTGCGTAGCCCAAAATGTCCAAAAAGGCGATGCCGAGAAACGGGCCGAAGCAAAGCGCCAGCGCCGTGCTCATCGAAAAGTAGGCAATGCCGCGCCCCAGCAGGGGCTTGGGCGTAATGACCGCCACGACGGTTCCCGTCACCGTGCCGATGACGCCTACAGCTACGCCCGAAATAAAGCGCACGGCAAAAAACAAAGCAACACCCTCATCAACAAGATAGCCGAAGTTGGTGAGCATGTAGAGAATGACGCCAAGCACGAGAATGCGCTTGTAGCCTGCTTGATTGACGATGCGGCCGATGAAGAAGCGCCCCACCAGGCAGCCGATCACGACGATGCCGGTCGCAAGCCCCGCCGTGCTTGTGCTCGATTGATAGGTCTGCGTGAGAAAGCTGGTGCTTACGACGAAGGTGGCGTAGTAGGACACCATGCCCAGAAAGTTGATGAGCGAGATGCCGATGAAGGTAAGCGAGAAAAGGTCGCGAAATCCGGGCTGCCGAATCTGTTGTGCGGGCATGAGTCTGGGAGTGCGGCTGCAGCAGAAAAAAGAGAATCAATCCAACCATTATGCGCTTTTTTGCAAAGCTGCAAAAAAGTTCCGCTGCCTGCGCATTGAGCGCTGATGCGTCGAAAAAAGATCTGCTGCGTCGGGCAAAGCTAAAAAAGCTCCTGCATGAGCTTTTTGGCTGATGTGATGGAAAACTGCCCCGGAGCGGAAACCTTGTCGATGCTTGCAAAAGTCGCGCAGGAGCCGAACAGGGTGCCTGCGACGCGCGAAAGCGCTCCCCATCTGCCCATGCTCATGCTGATGACGGGCTTTTGCGTGCACCGGCGAACGATGCAGGTTGCCTCCAGCAGCGCGAGCACGTCTTCGGGCTTTTGCGGCATCACGGCAATCTTGAGAATATCTGCGTGCAAAGCGTCCATTTCAAGGCAAATGTCCACCAGCTCTTTGATCGGGGGCGTTTGGCTGAAGTTGTGATAGCTCATGACCACGGTCGTGTTGGCTGCGTGCGCCAGCGCGGCATCGTCTTTCGTTGCGCCCCGCTTGAGCTCCAGATCAATGGCGTCGACAAGCCCGGATTGGGCAACGCAGCGCACGAGCTCCAGATAGTTTCCTTCTTCGGGGAAAAGGCCGCCCTCGGCTTTCGTTCTGAGGGTAAAAAGCACGGGCTTTTCAATGCGCTGCTTGAGTTCGAGCGCTGCGGCGATGAAGCTGTTGATTTCGGGAGCGCCGAAGAAGTCAGCGCGCCACTCCAAGATGTCTGCCGGCTGCTTTTGATAGTCGAGCGCCGTCTCAATCAAATCAGAAATCGCCGAAGCCATGATGCTTGTCAAAATTTTGACGGGCTGAGGACCGAGCAGGACGGGTCCGATGCGTGCGGGCTTTTTGGGATCGGCTAGGGCGGTAAACATGACGAAAAAATACTCTTTGGAAACGTGCGGTGCAGCCAAGACAAACCGAGGGCTGTGCGGCCGAAAGCTTAAAGGTTTTTGTCAGAAGCTGCTTTCTTTTTGATCCAGACATCGTAAAGCGCACGAAATTTGACGCGACGCGCAAACAGGTCTTGCCGCAGGCCAACTGCTGGGAGTAGCATATCCGCTCGCCCTAAAAAAAGAGGCTTCTCGGCGCGCGCATACACAGGCAATTTAATAAAAAGCGCTCGCCAAAAGAGGTCTGGGGCGCAAAAGCGCCGGCAAAAGGCGCAGACAAACAAAAAACAATTTGTTCAATAGGGAGACCATCATCATGTCCGGTCTTGGGATCATGCTGATTGCCGTTGCGGCTCTTTTGGCGGGCTACTTCGGCTATGCAAAATGGCTTGAAAAAACCTGGGGGATCAACCCGGATGAGCCCACGCCCGCCGTTCGCATCAACGACGGCAAGGATTTTTCGCCCGCCTCTCGGTGGACGGTTTTTGCGCATCAATTCACATCGATTACGGGCGCAGGTCCCGTGACGGGGCCGATTATCGCCGCCATGTTCGGCTGGCTGCCGGCATTGTTGTGGATGATCGTGGGCGGCATCTTTTTTGGCGCCGTACAGGACTTCACCGCGCTTTATGCATCCGTGAAAAACGGCGGACGCTCGGTGGGCATGATCATTGAAGACTATGTGGGGCGCACGGGGCGTCAGCTTTTCTTGCTTTTTTGCTGGCTCTTTACGCTCTTGGTGATTGCCGCTTTCTGCGACATGGTGGCCAACACCTTCAACGGCTTTTCCAAGACGGGCGCTGAGCTCATGCCCAACGCCGCGGCGGCCTCGATTTCGCTTCTGTACATGTTTGTGGCCGTTTTGTTCGGCATCTATCTGAAGTACGTTCGCCCCTCGGCCGGCGTGCAGCTTGCAGTGGGCATCGTGCTGATGGTGGTGATGCTTGCCGTGGGCATTTCCTTTCCGATTTATGCTGATGCCGTCACCTGGCGCTATGTGGTCTTTGCCTATCTTTTTGCAGCATCGGTGATGCCGATGTGGCTTTTAAAGCAGCCGCGCGACTATTTGTCGATGTTTTTGCTGATCGGCATGATTTTGTGCGCGGTGGTGGGCGTCTGCATTCAGAACCCGACGATGAATATGCCTGCTTATGTGGGCTTTACGGTCAATAATCTTGACCTTTTCCCGATTCTTTTCGTGACGATTGCCTGCGGCGCGGTTTCGGGCTTTCATTCACTGGTGAGCTCGGGCACAAGTTCGAAGATGATTTCAAGCGAAAAGGACATGCGCTTAGTGGGCTACGGCTCAATGTGCGTGGAAGTGGTGCTGGGCGTCGTGTCGCTTGTGGTGGTGTGCGCCGCGGCCTCCAACGGCAAGCTTCCGGCAGGAACGCCGTTTCAGATTTTCTCTGGCTCGGTTGCCTCTTTCTTAACGGAGATTTTCGGTGTGCCGCAGCAGATTTCCGCCTGCATTCTCACGATGTGCGTCTCGGCCTTGGCTCTTACCTCGGTTGATGCCGTGGCTCGCATCGGGCGCATGTCGCTGCAGGAACTTTTCATGCCGCCTGCGGGGCAGGAAAAGAGTGCTGTGCAAAAGCTCTTTACCAACACGGCCTTTGCAACGGTGCTCACCCTTTTGGGTGGATACGCGCTTTGCATTGCGGGCTACATGAGCGTCTGGCCGCTTTTTGGTTCAGCCAATCAGCTTCTGTCGGCTCTCGTGCTCACCGGCATGGCGGTGTTTCTTAAGTCCACCGGCCGCAAGGGGTGGATGCTTTACGCGCCGATGACGATCATGTTCATTGTGACCATGACGGCTTTGGTAAGCCAGATCATCAAGATCGTCAAGGCGGCAATGGACGGAACCTTCGTGATGATGGTCCACGGCCTGCAGTTTGTGGTGGCAGCTGCCCTGATCGTGCTTGCGCTCTTGGTGGTCTATCACTGCGTGCTGCGCCTGCGCGATGCGGCGCCCATCATCAATCGGCAGAAGGCGCAATAAAGACAAAAAATTTTTCATGCAAGCAAAAGGCCGCTCAAAAGACTTCGATCCTTTGGCGGCCTCTTTAATGGTTTGTACTTTGCTCGCTTGGATGCCTTAATGCTTTTCGCTTTTGCGCACGATCCAAAGGCTTAAAACAAGAATCAAAATGGCGCCCGAAAGATAAGCGATGTAGAGCGCGTCGATGTGTTCGACGTCCACCATCAGGTAGCGCGCCACGGCCACAATAGCCAGCGCAATCGGCGTATGAATCGGAATTTCTCTTGTGCCTAGGCGCGAGCCTTTAACCATGGAGAGAATTTCAAGATAAAGAAAAATCAACAAGAGCATGCCGATTTCGATCGAATTGTGCGAAAAGAGCTTCAGAATCGAGTCGCCCACGCCATAGAGCGCCGCGGCGGCGATGGCAATGAGCGCAACCGCTTGACCGACGGTGATGATTCGATTGAAAAGCGTGATCAGCATGTTTGAGTTTTCGTCTGCAGCCTGCCCGGTCGGTGCTTGCGTGCGCGAATCGCTGTTGCCGGAAAGATTCGTCATAAGAAGTCAAAAAAGAAAGATGGCGTTGAAGAAAATCGAAAGCAAAGCATGCCATAAAAAAGCTTTCGGTTGGCTGCAAGTGTTGGAAATTTTGGTCAAAAATGCCTCGAAAGCAGAAGTCTTTCGAGGCGCCGGAAAAAACAGGATGAGGCAAAAGATCGGTTTAAGCCTTTGTAACCGCGTAGCGAAGCCATACGATGCCGCCCGCCAACGTCGTTGACGAGATGAATTCAAGCTTTTGACCGTCAGCGGGCTTTTCTCCTTCTTTGCCGGGCCAGCTGACGATGGAAGAGACGCCGGCGAGCCCGTCGATGGCTGGGTAAATCAAAAAGCTCAATTCGTCAATAAGTCCCGCCTTGAGAAATGCGCCGTTGATGATGCCGCCTCCTTCCAAAAGCAAAACGGGTGCGTTGAAGGTTTTTTCGATCTGCTGCAAGGCGCCGGCAATGGGATGCTGTTCGTCTTCAAAGACGTAGGAGACGCCGACTTGGCGCAGCTCTTCAAGATACGCTTCGCACACCTTGGGCGAGAGGACGGCAACAAGATGCTCTCCAGTAGGAAGCCCAGATTCTTCGTAGTGAAGTTTTCCCTGGGGATCAAAAACGACGGCAAGCGGCCGATCCTGACGGTCGCCGACAAAGACTTCAGGCACTTTGCCGTCGTTGCGAAGCAAGGCAGGTGCCTTTTGGCTGATGTTTGCGGCATGTTCGGCCATTGTCGTGCGTCCGACGATCCAGCCGGCAGCCTTGAATGAATCTGCGGCAGACTCATAGCTTGCCGAGATGTTGGCGTTTTCCGGACCCGGCGTCCAGCGATCGGGATAAAGACGGCCGTCGACGGAAGCGATCATGTGGCAGATGATTTTGGGCATGGGACTTTCTAAAGAATGCAGGTTAAAAACAGAGAGCGCTGCGTGTGGTTATGGTAGCAAGCGCAAGGAAAGCCGCAGCATCCGCGAGCGTCAAAAGAGTGCCTGAAAAACGCAAAAGAAAGCCTCTCTTTGCGTGTTTTGAAAAAGAAGGATCGCTGAAAGAAGTTCCACGTCCAGTCCGACAAAGACGCAAGCCGCTAAAAAAGTCCGGGTGAGAGCAAAAAGAAAGATAAGGTAGGCTGAGAAAAGAAACGCCCGCCGTGGAGGCTTGCGCAACCACGGCGGGCGTGTGAAGGATTCTTGGGTACCTGATCAGAAATCAGGAAGCTGATTTTTGCGCGGCTTTTTGTGCAGCCTTGCGTTCCTGCTCGGCCTTCATGTCGCGCAGTGCAGCTTCTACGTCAGAGGCGCTCACGTTCTCAGCAAGCACGACTTTTTCAGAAAGTCCTTCAAGCGAACAGGAGTTTTTAAGCATCCCCACCGTTTGCCCTGCTTCGCGTCCGCTGGCAAAGCCAACGGATGTGAGCAAAACCTCGCCCGAGGGCAGCGCAAGCTTGAAGTAGAAAAGTCCGTCAGACTCGCGGTATTGCTTAAAAGAGGCAAGCTGAGCGCTCTTTTTAACTTCGGGAGCTGACTTTGCTTTGCCTGTCGAAATTGCATGAAAGCGGCGCAGTCCCACGGCTTCGCGCAGGCGCTCCATGAAGGGAGCGGAAATCTTGCGCGCCTTGACGGCGCCCGCCAGCAGAATATCTTCGAGTTCTTCGGTGTGCGTGGTGTAGTAGGCGTACTTTTCACGCATAGGGCCAATCTCGGATTCAATCTGCTCAATCAGGCGCTTTTTGGCTTCGCCCCAGCCTAAGCCCGCTTTGAGCTCTTCGCGGAAGGCTTTGCTTTCTTCTTCAGTTGCAAAGGCATCAAAGATTTGGGTAAGCGACGTACTCTCGGGATCTTTGGGCTCTCCGGGCAATTTGCTGTCGGTCACAATGCGGCCGATCGCCTGCTCAAGCGCCTTTTTGCCGCCTTCAAAGAGCGGAATGACGTTGTTGTAGCTTTTGCTCATCTTGCGGCCGTCAAGGCCCGGAAGAATCTGCACGTGTTCGTCAATCTGCTCAAAGGGCATGACGAAGAAGTTTTCCTGCACGCCGTAAAGGTTGTTAAAGCGCGTGGCAATGTCGCGGGCCATTTCAAGGTGCTGCGTCTGGTCTCGCCCGACGGGAACAAGATTGGCATTGAACATCAAGATGTCCGCAGCCATCAGCACCGGATAGCAGAAAAGCCCCATCGAGACCCCGTTGTCGGGATCTTCATTTTTTGCCTCATTGGCTTCAACCATGGCCTTGTAGGCATGCGCGCGGTTCATCAGGCCCTTTGCGCAGACGCAGTTGAACATCCAATTTAAAAGAGGAATTTCAGTGATGTCGCTTTGGCGATAGAAAGTCACTTTGTCGGGATCAAGCCCCGCGGCAAGCCAGCTTGCCGCAATCTGCATGCGGCTCAGCTCAATGCGGGAAGGATCCTGACATTTGATGAGCGCGTGCAGATCGGCCATGAAAAAGAAGCTTTCCACGTCGCTTCTCTTGGAAGCACGAATGCAAGGGCGAATCGCACCGCAATAGTTCCCTAGATGAAGGGTGCCGGTGGTGTTGATGCCCGTTAAGACACGCACGGTCATTTTTGTTCCTTTTGGTGGAGTATCTATATATAGAGGTCGGTACTGTAGCAAATTCCAAGATGTCCGCACAGGCGGCGGGAGGAAGGAAAAACAGCAAAGCTTGATCTATCGAAAATGCTGATGCGAAATTGTCGGGGCATCGCAAAGCACTGAAAACAACGGCTTCTTTAGCTGTGTTGCCTGATGTTCTCGGGGATAATACCTACTTTTAAAGATTGGTTCAGAAAAAATGGGCTATCCGAAAAGATAAGACCATAATGGAACCTGTCCTCGAAGAGGTGTAGCGGGATTGGATTCCCCGCGCTCCGGGATTTGAGCGGGTCCGCTCATTTCTCAGCATCTTTTCAGGTGATTCTTTCTAGGAGAAATTTAAATGAAAAAGACTCTTGCTGCAGTTGCTGTTCTCGGCGCTTTTGCCGGTTCCGCTATCGCTGCTGATGTGACGCTCTATGGCCGTATTGATACGGGTGTTGGCTATAGCCACATTGATGCTGATACGGCTGGTGTTGAAGACGTTGATAACTTCAGCATGGAATCCGGTCAGCAGTCCGGCTCCCGCTGGGGCCTGAAGGGCACCGAAGACCTCGGCAATGGCCTGACGGTTGGCTTTGTTCTGGAAGATGGCTTTACCTCTGACGACGGCGCCGAAAAGGGCGTGATGTTTGATCGTGAATCGAGCCTGTTCCTCGAAGGCGGCTTCGGTAAGCTCGCTTTCGGCCGCATCGGTTCCATCAACAACGGCACCTCGTCCTGGGCTCAGATCGGCATGATCAATGCCTTCGGTACGTCTTCTTGGGGTGGTCATTCCCTCCAGGTCGGTAGCGTCATGGCTACCGCTGGTGTGTGGGACAACATGGTTGCTTACCAGACCCCGAACTTCGCTGGCTTCACGGTTTATGCCCAGTATTCTATGGGTGATACGACCGATGCAATTGCCGACGGTGTGGACGGTCATGAAAATGAATCTGATGCAGATCGTTACTATGTCATCGGTGCTACGTATGAGAATGGCCCGATTGCTGCCTACTTCGCCGTTGATTCCACGAATTACCAGTCCTGGAAAAATGGCCCGCAAGATGTTGATGACAGCCTGACGGTGACCCTGGGTGGCAGCTACGACTTTGACGTTGCCAAGGTTTATCTTGGCGTTCAGTACTTCGATGAAGTCGACGGCGATGATTTCAGCGGCGTGATCAATGATGTTGATGGTGCTCCTACTGTTGGCATGATTAAGGGCTACGGCGTGAGCTTGACTGCTGATGCTCCTGTTGCTGGCGGTAAGGCCATGTTCGGTATCGGCTACATGGATGCCGAGGCTGCTGATAGCGAAAACACTGACTTTGACCTCACCCGCTATGTCGTGAGTGTTGGCTATTCCTATCCGTTCAGCAAGCGCACGGACGTTTACGCCGCTGCTTCCTACATGCAAGACAAGTACGAGCAGGGCACGACCGAAGTGGAACCCTCCGCTTACGGCCTGTACGTTGGTCTGCGTCACCTGTTCTAATCTAGTTTCTTAAGAAACTGATTTGATCATGGGCCCCTCTGAGTCTTTTGGCTTGGAGGGGCGTTTTATATGTAGGATCACAGTGTTCTCCGGGTGAACTAAAACCGGCCTGCTTTAAGTCTGTTGAGTGAATAAGACGTGAGAGTAAAGGTTTGGCAACCCAATCAGTCCAGCAGTGAAAAACTGTCAAGCGCTTCGGGCAAGCACAAAATTTCAGTCGTAAATTAAGGAGAAGGATCTGCGATCAGCATACTGGACAAAATTTATATTTCTGAGTAATTTGTCCATTATGATGAACGGAGGTGAGATTCAGAAGTTTTCTCTATGCTGTACGTAGCTCGCCCTTCCTATCTCGAGAAACTTCGCCAATTCAGGGAAAAGGACTTAATCAAAGTCTTGATGGGACCTCGGCGAAGCGGAAAATCTGTTCTGTTGGAACTCTTTCAAAATGAGTTGCGCAAGGAAGGCGTGGACGATGAACACCTGATCGCCTTCAATTTGGAAGACTTTGGGTGTTCCGATTTGCAGGATCCCCAAAAACTGCATCAAGCTGTTCTGAGCCGCGTAAAAGACAACTCTCAGTATTTCGTTTTCATCGACGAAATCCAGTGGTGCAAAGGATTCGAAAAGGTTGTCGACAGCCTGTACCTCAGAAAAAATCTTGACATTTACATCACTGCTTCAAACGCTTTTCTTTTATCCGGCGAATTGGCAACGTTGCTGACAGGCCGCTGTTTGCCGATAGAAGTGCTTCCTTTTTCATTCTCTGAATTTAGAACAGCTGTCCGAGAAGATGGTAAGGGACCTGACGAAGACTTTAGGCGGTACCTAGACATTGGATCGTTTCCGCTTGCTGTTCAAGCACGAGCCGATTCACAATTGGTCGCTGCGTTTTATGACATGCTGCGGGACTCAATGCTGATCAAGGATGTAGCTTCTCGCTTGCAGATAAGAGACACATCTCTTTTGACCAGAATCACGGCTATGCTTGCCTCAATGGCAGGCAGCTCGGTGTCGGCGAGAAAGATTGCAGATACTTTGTCCTCAAACAAAGTTGCAGCGTCGCCCACAACCATCACTGCTTATCTCAAGGCGCTTTCTGATTCGTATTTTTTCTTCCGAGTTCCCCGGTACGACATGGTCGGCAGAAAGATGCTGGCATCATTGGAAAAGTTTTATCTGTGCGATCCCGGATTTCATAGACACTTGGTTTCAGGGAGAGATCGAGCGTTGGGCAGACTGATAGAAAATGTTGTATACCTCGAACTCCGGCGACGCTACGCCAAAGTGTGCACTGGCCGAATAGGCGACAGAGAAATAGATTTCATTGCGCAGACGGACAATGATGTCGCCTACTATCAAGTTGCAACAACAGTGATGGATGAGGGTATTTTTGATCGGAAAGTCAGTGCTTTTGAAAAGGTAAGAGGTCCCTACCCTCAGTATCTGTTGACGCTTGATCGATTTGGCACAAACGAGACAGTGTGGGGAATCAAGATTTTGAATCTTGTTGATTGGCTGCTTGGCAATACTCCGTAGGATTGCGCGTGCTCGTGGGCGAATGAAAAACGCCCCTCCGAACAAATAGTCCAGAGGGGCTCAAGATCAAATCAGTCTCTTAGGAAACTAGATTAGAACTTGTGGCGCATGCCGAGCATGAGGGTGTAGGACTGGGGATTCCACTCGTCGTTGCTGTAGTCGCCATTGCCTTCAAACTTGTCGTTAACATAGGCGCCAACAGCGTAGACATTGGTGCGCTTGCTGAGCGGATAGTCGTAACCGACAGAGAAGCTCCAACGGGTGAAATCGGCATCAACAACATCGTCAGAGTTGCTGGCAGTTTCAGCGTCCATGTAACCAGCAGCAGCCATCACCTTGCCGCCAGCAACCGGAGCATCAACACCGAGAGTCACAGCATAACCTTCAAGGAAGAGGCTGCTTACCTTGGTGGTGCCGAACGAGTATTCAGAGCCGTAGTCCTTGGTGATAGCACCAATGCTGGAGCTCTTGACGTTGTCGAAGTACTGAGCGCCGAAGTAGACCTTGGCAACTTCAAAGTCGTAGCTACCGCCCAAGGTGACAGTCAGGCTGTCATCAAGATCGTGAGCATATTCCGGCGTAGCTGCCACAATCGTTCCATCGTCCTTCAGAACCGCTTCGGGATTATCCGAGTACCAGGTCTTGTAGTTGATGGAGTCCACAGACAAAAGGCCGAAGATCGGGCCATTGTTGTAGGTGGCGGCGATGCCATAGTAACGATCGGTCGACGATTCGTTTTCGTCATCGTTGCCGCCCATGGAGTACATGGCCGTCACCTGGAAGCCGGCAAAGCTCGGCGTACGATAGACGATGGAGTTGTTGTAGCGGGTCGAGGTTGCGAAAACCGTACCGGCCTGAGCAGCATAACCCCAGGAGGTGCCGAACGGGGTCAGACCGCCGATCAGAGAGAAGGAGCCCTGGCCCTGGTTGAAGGAACCGATGCGGCCGAAAGCGAGCTTACCGAAGCCGCCTTCAACGAAGAGCATCGATTCACGATCGAACATAGCGTCGCCGCCGTCCTGACCGTCATCAAACGTGAAGCCGTTTTCGAGAACGAAGCCGACCGTCAGGCCATTGCCGAGGTCTTCCGTGCCCTTCAAGCCCCAGCGGGAGCCGGACTGCTGGCCGGATTCCATGGAGAAGGTGTCAATGTCGTCACCCTGGCCGTCCATATCAATGTGGTTGTACTGCAAACCGGCATCAACAATACCGTAAAGCGTCACATCAGCAGCGATGGCGGAGCCGGCAAAAGCGCCGAGAACAGCAACTGCAGCTAAAGTCTTTTTCATTTTTTAGTTCTCCAAAAAGAGACAAAAGATGCAAGAACGTCTTTGATCAAAAACCGCCGGGTTGGATTCGTTGTGAAGACTCTTGCTGATCAAACACAACCCCCGGCGGGTCTCTTTTGTTTTTGAGACGATTCCATTGTGGCACCTCAAAATCGCATACTCAAGAAAAAAGTGGAAGTCAATAGTCGATGGGGGGGGGTAACCCTGAGAACGAAGAGACACACAAAGGGCTTTTCGTCGTCCGGTGAGCGGTTAATCCGTAACGCTAGGAATTAGGTACGCGACTTCGGTCGCGTGCCATCTCAGCGAGTCATTGCATTCAAATCAAATTCGTCGATGTGGAAATTGAGTTTGGCTACAAGTTTCTGAACTGACTTTTTAAT